>DATLJR010000065.1:0-2451 GCA_035538755.1 Pseudolabrys sp. | reverse complement strand
CGACGCCTCCGGCAAGTGGGTGACGAGCTTCGGCGGCGGCATGATCAATTGGCCACACGGCCTGTTCGCGGACCGGGATGGCAACGTCTGGGTGACCGACGGCAGAGGCGGCAACGGCAAGGGCCACACGGTCATCAAGTTCAGTCCCGACGGAAAGGTGCTGATGACGCTGGGCAAGCCCGGCGTCGCGGGCGATGGGCCCGACACCTTCAATGGGCCGTCCGATGTCTTGGTCGCGCCCAATGGCGACATCTTCGTCGCCGACGGACATGGCGAGAAGACGAACGCGCGCATCGTGAAGTTCTCCAAGGACGGTAAATTCATCAAGGCCTGGGGCAAAGCGGGCAAGGGACAAGGCGAATTCGACGTGCCGCATGCTCTTGCCATGGATTCGAGCGGGCGGCTGTTCGTCGCCGACCGCTCGAACGACCGCATCCAGATCTTCGACCAGGATGGAAAATTTCTCGCCGAATGGCGGCAGTTCGGCCGGCCGAGCGGCCTCTACATCGACCGCAACGACATTCTCTACGCCGCCGATTCCCAGTCGGGCGAGAAATTCAATGCGCCGTTCCGGCAGGGCATCCGGATCGGCAGCGTCAAAGACGGCAAGGTGACGGCCTTCATCACCGAGGAAGGGCCGAAGCCCAACATGCCGGAAGGCGTCGCGGCTGACAAAGACGGCAATGTGTTCGGCGGATTTACCGACAAACAGACCCTGAAGAAGTTCGTGAAGAATTAGTTGCGGTACCGGCGCGCCTGGGGCGGGACGCGTTCCGGCCCACCGCGCTCGCTGCAAGCTCCTCGGGAATCGGTACTGAACGGACATATCGAGGCAAGCTCGCGATGGTCGCTTTGGCTTTTTCCATGCAAGCCCAGTAGTCAATCGTTGTTGATTCAAAAAGTCCTGGCGGCATCAACTCGCCGCACGGCCTGATCCTGTTCGACGGCGTGTGCGTCCTATGCTCGCGCGGCTGCCACTTCGTCAGCAAACGTGATCGACGCGGCTATTTTCGCTTCGTTCCCATCCCGTTGGCCGAGGGACGTCCGCTCGCTGAGCAGCTCGGCATCAATCCTGATCGCCCGGATTCTTTTGCGTTCGTGGCAACTGGCCAAGCCTATGTAAAATCCAAAGCCGCGCTGCGCATTGCGCGCGAGCTTCCGCGCTGGCAGTGGATATGGGTCTTCCACTTCATCCCACGGGTGATCCGCGATGCGATCTATGACTTGGTCGCGCGCAACCGCTATCGCTGGTTCCGTCGTCGTGACGCTTGCATCCTGCCGAATTCGGATCGTTCGTGGCCATCGTGAACCACCCCGAGACTGCGGGACGATGGCGCCCTGGCGCTCATAGCGCAGACCGCGAACGCGCTGAGCCTTGAAATGCCACCAACACTGCTGGCGCGCGCCGACGAGGTGATCGAGTGAGGAGGCGCGAGTTCATCACGCTGCTCGGCGACAACGTGACCATCTATCTTTCAAAGCTCGTACTGCGTGCAAAGCTCGTCCCGTGTTCTATCAGCCTGCGGTTGGTATTTGCTCACAGTGGTGCGTGGGCCAATGACCATTGCGCGCCATCCATGTACGGGGTCTGGCATCACTTTTATCGCTGCAGCACTGATGCCGAGTCTCGTGGCGACCATTTCGGCTAGCTCTGACGCTGTCTTTTTCTCCACTGCCAGTGCATCCAGGTTCTTCATTTTGAGCCAATCAAGCGGGCGTCTCGATGCCTGCGAAATCTTGTAGGCGTCGCGGACATCACCACGGATCACGCTGAATGGTTGCGTGAACGTCCTATCCGGCGAACACACATAAATTGTCCTCCAGCTCTTTAGTCGCGAATCGAGGGCCTGTTTTGATTCCTCAGGGATTGGGCCTATTGTTCGTTGACATCAGCCTCTACGGCGGCGCTCACCGGCGCCGTCGGCTTGCCGTTCCGGTCGAGCGTCTGATGTCCGACTGTTTCCGACCAGCGCATGCACGCTTTGCTCCACTAGATTTGCGCGGCGACGTTTTTGCTGTTGACCGCGTTGTCGTAGGGCGCGTTGGCGACGGCAGCGTGGGCCTTCGCTATACCGTGTTGTAATATCCAGCTCAAATGCCTTGCGCAGCGTGTCGATGTCGATTGGTAGCTCGGTGCGCGGGTTTATGATCAGGTCGCAGATGTACTTGTGCGGTAAGCCAAATCCGCCGCCTTCTCAAGATCTCGCGCTGTTAGGCCGTCGGCTCGAAGGCCAGCATTCCTGCCTTTTTGCTGATCTGGTTTTCAGCGTCCGAGCCCGGCTGGCAATCAGTCGGTGAGCGCGCCGTAAACCAGCTGCTTGACCAGCTTGCGGTAATAGGCGCGGATCGGGCTGGGCGCTTGGCTCATGTAGACGGCGGTGAGCTCCTCCTTGGGGTCGACCCAGAAATAGGTTCCGGCATAGCCGGCCCACATGAACTCGCCCGCCGAGC
>DATLJR010000064.1:0-10874 GCA_035538755.1 Pseudolabrys sp. | reverse complement strand
GGTTCAGATCGTGATCGGGTTCTGACCACGAACGATAAGGAGTTATCGTCAATGGCTACTCGAACTCTATCTCAAGCAAAAATCGAAAAACATCGCTTTGCGGTGATGATGTTGGCACGAAGCCAAGCGGCCAAAGTCATCAAGACTCGACTGAGGGAGCAAGGCGTAAGGCTTACGCTGGTCAAGCCCAAAGACATCAACGCTCCAGCTTACGAATATCTCGCTCAACATCGTGAGCAGATAGTAAGCGAAATCCTGTCGTGCCCTGTCGGACCTTGGCGGTCCATGACGAGGCAGAAGTAGCTGGGAGAGAGGGAGAAGTTAGGCGTTAGTCCTGTGGCGTTGGAAAGGACCAAATGCCTATATATCAGTTGCTCAATTTGATATTGGCCTGCTCGACAATTTTTCCGAATTTCGTGCGCTCGGCGTCGACGAAAGCCTTGAACTCGGCGACCTTCATCGGCTTCGGCACGATGCCCTGCGGCAGCAATTTGTCGGCGATGGCCTGATCCTTGAGCGCCGTGTTCACGATGGAATTGAGACGCTCGACGATCTCAGGCGGCGTACCAGCGGTGCCAAACATCGCGAACCAGTTGAGCAATTCGTAATCCGCAAGGCCGGGCGAGCCTTCGCTCAACGGCGCAACGTCGGGCAATTGCGGCATCCGTTCGCGTGAGGTGACCGCGATTGCGCGGATCTTGCCAGCCTGCATCAACGGCAGCGCCGCGGCGAGGCTCGAGAAGCTCATGGTGACGGCGCCGGTTGCGACGTCGGTGACCGCCGGGGCAGAGCCACGATAGGGCACGTGCAACACCTGGATTCCGGCCATGCTGTTCATCAATTCGCCGGCAAGTTGCTGCGGATTTCCGATGCCCGACGACGAGAACGACAGCTTGCCCGGATTAGCCTTGGCATACGCGATCAGCTCTTTCGGATTGCGCACCGGCGTCGCATCGGCGACGACAACGACACACGGCACGCTGCCGATCATCGCGACCGGCACCAGTTCCTTCACCGGGTCGTAGGCCATCTTCTCCTTGAAGAGGAAATGATTGATCGCGACCTCCCCCGACGCTGCCATGAGCAGCATGTAGCCATCGGGCGGCGCCTTCGCAACGGCGCCGGTTGCAAGCATTGCGCTCGCGCCCGTGCGATTCTCGATGACGATCGGCTGGCCAAGCGCTGCCTTCATCGGTTCCTGCAACTGCCGCGCCACGATATCGACCCCACCGCCGGCCGCGTAGCCGACAAGAATATGGATCGGCCGGTTCGCGTAGTTCGATTGGGCGCTAGCGCCCCGAACGCCTGCGGCAAGTGCGGCAGCCCCGGCCAGCAAGTGACGTCGTGTCAACATTCCGTTTACTCCACTTCCCGCGCTATCGATGAAGCATACCTGCGAAACCACTCTGAGCCCGGCCGCCAAGGCACCTCTAGTCCCCACCCTCGCGGATCGGCGGCTGGAACGCGAGGCCCGTATCCCACGGGAAATAGATCCAGGTGTCCTGCGACACCTCGGTGATGAAGGTGTCGACCAATGGCCGACCCATGGGCTTTGCGTAGACCGTGGCAAAATGCGCCTTCGGCAGCATGTCGCGCACCACGCGCGCGGTTTTGCCGGTGTCGACCAGGTCGTCGACAATAAGAACGCCCTTCCCCTTCGCCTGCAATTCCTTCACCTCGGGCGCGATTCCCTTGAGCACCGTGATCTCACCCTGGTTCTTGTAGTCGCGATAGCTCAGTACGGAGACCGTTTCGATCATCCGCACGTTCAACTCGCGTGCGACGATCGCCGCGGGCACAAGCCCGCCGCGCGTGATGCAGACGATCGCCTCGAACGGGCCGGCCTCATGCAGGCGCCATGCGAGCGCGCGCGAGTCGCGATGAAACTGGTCCCAGGAAACGGGAAAGATCTTGTCGGGACGCGGTGAGTTTTCGGCTTGCGCTTTCGCCATAGGCAATTTTAGCGCGCCCCCGAAAGCTGCGCCTTCACCTTTTTCAGCATGCCTTCGACCTCGGCTTTCACCACCGCAAGCTTGTCCGCATCGCGCGAGCGCACGACGATATTGGTGTTCGGGCCACTTTTCTCGTCGATGAACGGATAGCTGCCAATGATCGTCTCCGGATGTGCCTTGGCGATGACGCCAAGCTCGGTGCCGACATCGCCTTCCTTGGCATCGGCGCGGATCGTCTCCGACAGCAGCTTGGTGCCGGTTTTCAATTTCGGTGCGACTTCATCCAGCATTGCCTGCATCACCGACGGAATCCCCGCCATGGTGATGACATTACCGATCCAGAAGCCAGGTGCGCCCGAGACCTTGTTGACGACAAGGGTCGCACCGTGCGGGATACGCGCCATGCGCAGGCGCGCCTCGTTGAGTTCGCCGCCGGTCTTGAGGAGACGTTCCTTCAGAATGGCGACCGCTTCGGGGTGAAATTCCAGGGTGACCCCGAAGGCCTTGGCGACGCAATCCGCCGTGATGTCGTCGTGCGTCGGCCCAATGCCGCCGGTGGTGAAAACATACGTGTACTTCTCACGCAGAGCATCGAGCGCTTCGACGATCGCGGGTGCGTCGTCGGCGACCACTCGCACCTCCTTGAGGTCGATGCCGATCGCAGTGAGGTAGTCGGCGATATAGCCGATGTTCTTGTCCTTGGTCCGCCCCGACAAAATCTCATCGCCAATCACCAGCACGGCAGCGGTGACGATGTCGGGCTTGGCACTCATGACGCGGTCCTTTTGGGCAGAGCACGAGACGTAGCGTGACGCTCGCACCCGCTCAAGCCGCCGGTTCCTGTGCCCGCTCATTTATTAGGCAAAGGCCGCTTTGCCATTGGGGTGCCCCTCCTAAAGTATTGTTTTCGTTGCACTTTTGCTTGGCCTGAAGCTTGCAACGGAGAACTGTGAAAAGCTACGAACGTAAGGTCGGAACAAGCGTCGCTTAAGCGGCTGTCAGTGGGGGCCGGGAATGGTTGCCGCCTTCGACGAAATGAAGGGACACGACGGCGGCGTGCGCCCGGCCTATGGGGAGCTTGCGCGCTGGCTCGCCGCCGTGCCGCCCGACGTCCTCGACTACCGGCGCCGCGAGGCTGAACTGATCTTCCGCCGCATCGGCATTACATTCGCCGTCTACGGCGAAGCCGATGCGCAGGAACGTCTGATCCCGTTCGACGTGATCCCGCGCATCATGGCGGCGGCGGAGTGGCGACTTCTGGAAAAAGGCCTGACCCAGCGCGTCAATGCCCTGAACGCCTTCATCAAGGACGTCTACGGCATGCGCGAAATCCTGCGCGCGGGCCTCGTGCCGGACGACATGGTCTTCCGCAATCCCGCGTTCCGTCCTGAGATGAGCGGACAGACGGTGCCGCACGACATCTACGTGCATGTCGCCGGCATCGACATCGTGCGCGTCGACGCCGAGACGTTCTACGTGCTTGAAGACAACGCGCGCACGCCCTCCGGTGTCTCCTACATGCTGGAGAACCGCGAGATCATGATGCGGCTTTTCCCCGAATTGTTCTCACGCCATCGCATCGCGCCGGTCGAGAACTATCCGGACGAGTTGCTTGCCACATTGAAATCGGTGGCGCCCTCGGTCGCCTCGCGCGATCCGAATGTCGTACTGCTCACGCCCGGCGTGTTCAATTCCGCCTACTACGAACATTCCTTCCTTGCCGACAAGCTCGGCGTCGAACTGGTCGAGGGGCGCGATCTCTTCGTCAAGGACGAAGTCGTCTACATGCGCACGACGCAAGGCCCGCAGCGGGTCGATGTCATCTATCGCCGCATCGATGACGACTTTCTCGATCCACTCACCTTCCGGCCGGATTCCGCCCTCGGTGTCCCCGGCCTGATGTCCGCCTACACGGCGGGAAACGTCACGCTTGCAAATGCGGTTGGCACCGGGATTGCCGACGACAAGGCGATCTACAGTTTCATGCCGGCGATCGTGAAATTCTATCTCGGCGAAGAGCCCCTGCTGAAGACAGTGCCGACCTGGCGCTGCCGCGAGGAAGACCATCTCGCTTACGTGCTCGACCACCTGCATGAACTGGTGGTGAAGGAAGTCCATGGCTCGGGCGGCTACGGCATGCTGATCGGGCCCGCCGCGAGCAAGATCGGAATCGAGCAGTTCCGTGCCAAGCTGAAGACTGCTCCAAAGAATTTCATCGCCCAGCCGACATTGGCGCTGTCCACCTGCCCAACCTGCGTCGAGCAAGGCGTGGCACCGCGACACGTCGACCTGCGGCCCTTCGTGCTCACCGGGCGCGACGGTGTGCGCATCGTGCCGGGCGGATTGACACGCGTCGCATTGAAGGAAGGCTCGCTCGTGGTGAATTCCAGCCAGGGCGGCGGCACGAAGGACACATGGATACTGGACGGATGAAGCGCTTCGCGACGTGCTGCAATGACAGATCGGACGTGTAATGCTTTCGCGGACCGCCGATAACCTCTATTGGCTTTCGCGCTACGTCGAACGCGCGGAATATCTTGCGCGCATTTTGGACGCCACGCAGCGTCTGTCCGCACTTCCCCTCGCCTACGTCGGCACAAGCAATGAATGGGAATCCGCGGTCGCGACCGCGGGCTGTGCCAACGCCTTCTTCAAGCTCTATGACGAAGCCAACGAGGAAAACGTTACGGATTTCCTCGCCTTTTCCACCGCCAATTCCTCATCGATCCGCTCCTGCTTCGAGCTTGCCCGCGGCAATGCGCGCGCCGTGCGCACAGCCCTGACGATGGAGATGTGGGACGCCATCAACGGCACCTGGCTCGAGCTGAAGCGCTATGGCAACGGCGCAACCTCTCGCGAAGAATTTTCACGGTTTCTCCGTTGGGTGCAGGAATCGTCCTTGCGTTTCGACGGATCCGCCTACCGCACCATGTTGCGCAACGACGCCTACTGGTTTTCGCGGCTGGGTGTCTACGTCGAGCGCGCCGACAACACCGCACGCATCCTTGACGTGAAATATCATTTGCTGCTGCCAGAAAACGAACGCGTCGGTGGCCCACTCGACTATTTCCAGTGGGCCGCGATCCTACGTTCGGTGTCCGCACTCACCTCCTACCACTGGGTCTATCGCGAGAGTCTGAAGCCGTGGCTGGTCGCCGATCTTCTGATTTTGCGCGATGAGATGCCGCGTTCGCTTTCATCCTGCTACGAGGCCATCGTGCGCAATCTCGATTCGATCGCCGACGCCTATGGCCGGCAAGGCTCGGCGCAGCGGCAAGCCCGCAGCATTCGCACGCGGTTGCAGGACAGCCGTATGGATGGGATCTTTCAGCGGGGCCTGCACGAGTTCATCGGCGAGTTCATTGTCGAGAACAACCGGCTCGGCGCCTCTATCACCGAGCAATTTCTGACATGAGCATATCGGTCATGGCCGACGAAGAGGCTGCCTTCTTTTGCGGGTGTGACCTTGCAACCAAATTTCGTCATGGCCGCACTTGTTCCGGCCATCCACGTCTTTAGTCTGAGAGAAAAGATGTGGATGCTTGGGACGTTCCCGGGCATGTACGATCAAGGCCCTCTCCACAATCGCCTCCCGGAAACCTGACGTTGTTATGCGAATACACATTTCCCACGCGACGACCTACACCTATGACACGCCACCCTCCGGCGTGACGCAGTTGCTGCGCCTGACGCCACGCGACCATGAAGGACAGCATGTCCTGTCCTGGCGGATCGACCTGTCCGAAGATTGTCTGTTGCATCATCATGAGGATGCGTTCGGCAACACCATTCACTCGTTCACGGCCGAGGGGCCGTTCGACAAATTAAGCGTCGAGGTCAATGGCGAAGTTGACACCCAGGACACCAACGGCCTCGTCAAAGGCGCCGTCGAACGCTTTCCACCTGAGCTTTTCCTGCGCGAGACATCGCTGACCCAGGCGGACTCCTCGATCATCTGCTTCGCGGCAGCCACCCGAGCCGATGCACGTGGCGACAATCTCGCGCTGCTGCATGCGCTCCTCACCGCGCTCAATCGCGAAATCGCCTTCGACACCGATCCGACCCACGCCGCCACCACCGCCGCGGAAGCCTTCAAGCTCCGGCGAGGCGTCTGTCAGGACATCACCCATATTTTCGTGGCGGCGGCACGGTCGCTTGGCATTCCGGCGCGCTACGTGGGCGGCCACTTTCACCGCGTCGACGGCGTCACCTCACAGGAGGCCGGCCACGCCTGGGCGGAGGCCTATGTCGAGAACCTCGGGTGGGTCGGCTTCGATCCGACCAATGGCATCTCCACCACCGGCGCCCATGTGCGGGTGGCGGTGGGTCTTGACTACCTTGGGGCTGCCCCGGTGCGCGGCACGCGCTACGGTGGCGCCGGCGAAACGCTGACGGTGGCTGTACGTGTTGCCCAGGCGCGTCAACAGATTCAGAATTGAAGGTGATGCATTGCCGAAGGGATATCCGCATCGCTATAACCTCGTGGCGGGACCTTCAGAAAAATCAAAAAAGCACATGACCTATTGTTGCGGAATTCTCGTCCAGGCCGGTCTCGTCATGGTTGCGGATACGCGCACCAACGCGGGCCTCGATAACGTCTCAACATTCCGCAAGCTGCATGTCTATACGCAGCCGGGCGAACGCATCATGGCGATCGCCTCGTCCGGCAATTTGTCACTCAGCCAGTCAGTGCGGTCAACCCTGACCGAAGGCGTACAAAATCCAGAAACGGGCGAGGTCGAAACCCTGATGAACGCGCCGACGATGTTCCAGGCCGCGCAACGCATCGGACGAACCATCCGCAACCTGCAGGTCGCCGAAGGCAAAGCGCTCGCCGCCGCGGAAGTGGATCACGAGGTCGCATTTCTGTTCGGCGGCCAGATCAAGGGCGGCCGGCTGCAGCTATTCATGATCTACTCAGCGGGAAACTTCATCGAGTGCACCATCGATACGCCCTATCTGCAGATCGGCGAGCACAAATACGGCAAACCGGTTCTCGACCGCGCGATCGCCTTCGATACCGATCTCTATGACGCGTTGAAGATCGGCTTGATCTCCATGGACTCGACGATGCGCTCCAATCTCGGCGTCGGTCTGCCGATTGACATCCTGGTGGTGCGCCGGGACGCCTGCACCGCAGAGGTCAATTACCGCATCGAACCAGGTGAGCCCTACTTCCAGGACTTGCGCGAACGCTGGTCGTCGGCGCTGCGCGCCGCGCACATCGCGATTCCGCGGCCACCTTATCGCAGCTCGAACTGAAATTCCGCGGTCGCTAAATCACCGAACAAATTTGCGCTTTCCAATTTATTAACCCTCGCGCGGCGCGTTTAAGCCTTTTACTGGCAGTTAACGGAACGGGGCGAATTGCAGGTTCCTCAGCGAAACTGCGTCGAGTCATTGGTGAACGAAAGCGAATAGCAAGTATTAGTCCCTAGCCTCTGGTCGGGAAAAGCCAATGGGCAGGACGCTTTAAGGGACTTCAACCGTGTCGGCTGGCGCTCGATCGCGCGCTTCCGATGCGCGCCAATACAACAGTTGAGATCGAGCTCGTCTGAGCGTGGTCGTCCCGTTTGGCGTCATCGTTGACGTCGCGATCGTTTGCATCGTCGTGGCGGGGCTGTCGTCGGCGCAGCGCCGCGGACGTCATTGCCGTCGATCACCAAAAGCAGTCGGTCGTTGAAATCAGCGCGCGCCTGCAATCGCCGGGTGCATTCCTGCCCGTCGAAGTCGCCGCACTCGCCAGCTAGATATTCCTACGGTCTTCCCTACGTGTGCGACGATGGCGCGCGTGCTCGCTTTTATGATATGCGGGCGTCTCCAAGTTTTGTCATGAAAGGACATCCGAATGGCTGCGTCAGCAAAAGTCGCGTTGGTGACAGGAGCCGGGACCGGCGTAGGGCGTGCGGTATCGATCGCGCTCGCCAAGGCCGGCTACAACATTGTGCTGGCGGGTCGCCGCAAGGAAATGCTCGACAAGGTCGCCAGCGAGGTCAACGCTGTGGGTGCGCAGGCCCTGGCTGTGCCGACGGACGTATCCAAGCGCGAGTCGATCCTCGCGCTGTTTGCCAGCGTGAAATCGAGCTTCGGCCGACTGGATGTACTGTTCAACAATGCGGGCATCGGCGCGCCCGCGGTGCCGCTCGAGGATTTGTCCTTCGAGACCTGGCAAAACGTGGTCGCGACAAATCTCACCGGGATGTTCCTGTGCACGCAGGAAGCGATCAAGATCATGAAGAGCCAATCGCCGCGTGGTGGCCGCATCATCAATAACGGTTCAATCTCGGCGCATGCGCCGCGGCCGTTTTCGGTTGCCTATACCTCGACCAAGCACGCGGTCACGGGGCTCACCAAATCGACGTCGCTCGATTGCCGGCAGTACGACATCTGCTGCGGGCAAGTTGATATCGGCAACGCTGCGACGCCACTGACCGAGCGCATGGTGCAGGGCGAAGGCGTGCTGCAGCCGGATGGGCGCAAGATGATCGAACCGCGCATGGAAGCCGATTATGTCGGCAACGCGGTGGTCTACATGGCAAGCCTGCCGCTCGATACCAACGTGCTGTTCATGACAGTGATGGCCAACAAAATGCCGTTTGTCGGCCGAGGATAATCTTCATGGAGGCGCTGCACGCGTGGCACGAATTCTATCTTCTACTCGGCACGGCCGGGGCCACGTTGCTCGCGCTTTTGTTCGTCGCCGTGTCGCTTGGCACCGGCTTTCTCAACGCCAAGGATCAAAGCGGGACCCGGACCTTCATGAGCCCCGTGGTGATTCATTTCACCAGCGTGTTCTTTGTCTCCGCGATATGTCTCGTGCCGTCACACGGTCCGCTTTTCTTCGCGGTGCTGATTGGGGCGACAGCCGTTCTCGGTGTCGCCGTCTCGATCGTTATCACCGTCTGGGTCGTGCGCACCGAGATGACCCACTACGTGCCGGACTACTTGGCCTACGGCGTGCTGCCAGTCATGGCCTATCTCGCGATGTTGACCGCGGGCATTATGATCCTGAAAGGACTCGACTACGCCCCTGAGGTTTTGGCCGGCGGAATGCTCCTGCTCGCCATCGTCAACATCCGCAATGCCTGGGATCTCACACTGTCGATGGTGCGCCGCCACGCTGGCGAGCGAGCGCCGCGTTAATCGACCTTGCTGACTTTGACTTCGACGCCCGTCTTGATTCTGGACAAAACCTTCACGCTGCCCACGGCCTTGGCAAAGACATTGCACGGGCTTGCGAGGCGCGTTTCGTCACCCTTCGAGATCGGCGTGCGGCCAAAACCGATCGCGATCGCCGGACCCTGCGGCCAATAGGCGATTTCTCCGGGCGTGATCACGACCCGAGCGTCGGGTTCGCGCGGCACATCGACCGGTACGTCGAAATAGACCTCCTCACCCCAGGTCAGCACCGCTGACGTCAGAGGAAGCGCGGCAACGATGGCCTTGGCCGTCGGGGTGTCGAGCAACTCGGCGTCGAGCTTCAGCGCGCCGAAATCGAAGCGAATGCGGGCCATGCGGCCTCCCTCCTTGCTTTAGCCCCGGCCCGTTATTTTCTCGAGTGCAGCAGGCTTGGCAAGGGACGTTCCGGTTTGCCCACACGTATCGAAGATCAGGATTGGCGGCGCTTGGCGGGCTCCCAGGTCACGGCGAGCAGCGCGCAGGCAAGTGCGACAAAGGCTGCGCCGACATAACCGACCAGCCGAAAATATTCGTGTGCGAAGAGTAGTCCGCCGAGCCCGGATCCAATGGCCTGGCCGACGTAAAGCACCGACGTATTGAGCGCGACCGATGCGCTTGCGAGATGAGGCGCGGCCGCGACGAGCCGTGCCTGCTGCATAGAATTGATCGCGGCAAATCCGAAGGCCCAGAAGAATATTCCGCCGCCCATGGCCACCAGCCAGCCGGCACCGATCGACCACAGCGTCAAGCCGAGAAGCGTCGAAGCCATGAACAGCGCGAGCGTCTCCTGCGTCCCGAGTTTCGTCACAATGCCGCTCGCGACGACATTGCCGAGGAGGCCGACGACGCCATAGAACGCGAAGAACGCGCCGGCAACGGCAGGCCCCGCGCCCGTGAGTGCGTGAAGCAGCGGGGCAAGATAAATGAAAACCGTGAACTGACCGGAAGTCTGCAGCAGCGTGACCAGCAGAATGAGCAAAATGCGCTTGCTGCGCGCGATCGTCACAAAGCTCTGCGGCGAGAGCGGATGTCCCTGCAGTCCTTTCGGCAGCGCTACGAACAGCAGCGCGGCGACGATGGCGGCAATCGCGGCAAGCGTTTCGTAGACCGCCTGCCAGCCGAAATGGGTCGCGATCAGCGTCACCAGCGGCAGGCCACCGGCGATAGCTAGTGACCATCCGAGAAACACGAAGGCGATCGCGCTCGGCCGCTCGCGATCGTGAACGATCAATGCGACCGTTGTCGCGGCCTGCGGAGTGTAGATCGCGCCGATCGCCAGCATGCCGATTCGCAACAGCAGGATGACGGAATAATTCGACGTCAACGCCGAGGCCGCCTGCCCCGCTGCGAGGATGACAAGCGTCGCGACCAGAAGAGCGCGCCTGTCCATCCGCGTCGTCAGCCAGGCCATTACCGGCGAGCCGATGCAGAGCACGACGGCGCCGTAGGTGACCAGCAAGCCTGTGTCATGGATGCCGACGTGCAAGCCTCTCGCGAGGTCGGCAAGCATCCCGGCCGGCCCAAGGATGCTGAGGCCGGTGACGACATTGCCGAGCATCAGCACGATGCGGGAGAAGTATTTTCGCACGGGAATTCACTCGGGCGGGATCTGTGGCGGCCTTAACTTAAGCACGTAAGGTAGGTACTCGCACGTTTCGCGCTACGAGGCCGCACGGAGTTCATGCGCAAAACATTCGAATGGCGAATTCGAATGGCGAAGATGACAGATTTTAATGGGCGCAT
>DATLJR010000063.1:0-1521 GCA_035538755.1 Pseudolabrys sp. | reverse complement strand
AACCGCCGCAACTTAAAAGCCCGACAAATCGTCGGCAGCAATCGAGACATTGGTTAAAAGCTTAGCTGCTGAGCAAGGATTTACGACTTGCGGCCATTGGGCGCGCGGCGCTGGCGCGCCAGCGGATAAAAATAAATTCCGAAATCAGAGAGCGAGAGAGTCAGCGGGGAGCGGGCTGCGGACGGTGGAGCGCCGGCGGTCAGCGGACTCGACCGGCCTAGCTCATGGCGTCGACGGGCGGGTGCCGGTCGCCGCTCAGTGAGCTCACCACGCGGCCCTGACTCACGCGCGCGAGAATTTAGAGCGAGTAGGTTAACGTGAGACTATAATGAACAGGTGGATCGCCTGAACGCCATACGACTTTTACAAGCCTTAGTCGCCGCAGGGGCGAATGCCAACGCGCCGATGGCCGATGCTTGGATTAAGAAAGTAGCTCTGGAAATGGGATTGCAGAACGGAGAACTCTATTCCGCACTTGCCTATGCGGGGACGCAGGACTGGCTCGCTAACAACCAGAAAGAGGGCTGGACTTTCCTTACGAGGGCGGGGGAAGCTTGGGCTTCACATGTCCCCAAAACAGAATTGCGCCGACGACAACGACAACCAAAATAGTCAACTCATGTGCATCACCTCGCTTGGCGTTTGTACGGCCCAAGTGCTTCCCTGCCTCACGCACTAAAATTGATTTTTAAACGCCACTTTCCGTCGCTGTGGTCGTCCTGCTGCGACCTCTAGCGTAGCCCACGTTGTAACCCGCAAAGTGTCCTAATCTAACCTGCCCTTCTCAATGCCATCGATCAATGTCCGCTTTGAGGGGCAAAGCGGACCTCAGTGCTTGTCCTTGGTGCTCCGTTCCTGACCGCAAAGCGGACATCCGCCGGCCATTTCGATATTTGACCCGGTACGGCGCGAATGCGCATAATTCTCCTTTGATCTTTTCGAATACCCAGCTGCCGCTGAAAACCATTCGTCTGTTTGCCAGGATCATAAAGTTCGCTCAGGATCGTTATATGCCAAGGCGCGTGAGTCGGCGCAGTTGCGGTTAAAGTCGTGCCAGAAACATCCGGAGATGCGTCCGCTAATGCTGTGAAAATGACGGCTGTCGGTGCCCGGCCCCTGCTGGTTTATGACGGCGATTGCGGGTTCTGCGGCTACTCGGTGCGCTACTGGAAGAAGCTTACCGGCGACCGTGTCGATTACAGGCCGTATCAGGAAGTGGCAGCGCGATACCCGGCGATCCCAATCGCCGATTTTCAGCGGGCCGTGCAATTCATCACGCCCGGGGGACATCGTTCCAGTGCCGCGGAGGCCAGTTTCCAGACCCTGAGCCACGCGTCTGGCAAAGGCTTCTGGCTAGCGCTGTACCGAAGACTGCCTGGTTTCGCGATCATTTCGGAATTGGTTTACGCATTCGTCGCGGCGCACCGACCGACCTTTTATCGCGTCAGCGTGCTTCTGTGGGGAAGGAACCCCGAACCGCCACGCTACGATCTTGTCTCATTCCTATTCCTGCGCCTGTTT
>DATLJR010000062.1:0-8776 GCA_035538755.1 Pseudolabrys sp. | reverse complement strand
CGGCCTGGGTTTTCCGCTTGGTCGTGGCATAAAAGCCATTGGAGATGAGGTTTAAAAGAACCCGCGTGATGTCTTGCGGGAAGACGTCGACCTCGCCGGCGGTCGGATCCAGTGATCGTTCGAGCGTTATGTTAAACCCCTGCTTTTCCGCCCGCGCCCCATGGTAGGCGAGGTTCAGGCTCTCCTCGACGATGGCATTGATATCGACAGTTCTGTGTTCGCCGGAACCTTCACGCGAGTGCAACAGCATGTTCTTGACAATGGCATCCGCCCGCTTGCCGTGCTGCACGACCTTGTCGAGATTGCCCCGCAGGGTGTCAGTCAATTCGGTGATCTCTGCGCGCGCCTTCTGGTCAATCGTTAGGCCCTTCAGAGCGTCCTGCAATTCATCAATCAACTCTGTGGAGACCCCCGAGAAATTGTTGACGAAATTGAGCGGGTTCTTGATTTCGTGCGCGATACCGGCGGTGAGCTGCCCGAGCGAGGCGAGCTTCTGCGTCTGCACCAGGCGGTCTTGTGTGGTGCGCAATTCCTCCAGCGATTTTGCCAATTCGCGGGTTCTTGCCTCGACGCTGTCGAACAGCCGCACGTTCTCAATGGCAATAGCAGCTTGGTCAGCGAATGTTGATGCCAACTCGATCTGTTTTTCGGTGAATGGATGAACAGTGGTACGAATCATTGTGAATACGCCGATCGGAATTCCTTCGCGCATCATTGGGACGCACGCCAACGTCCGGTACCCGCCGAGGCGGATGGCCTCGGTCATTGAATAATCGGCATCCTTAAGAACATCTACGATTTGAACAGGCGCTCGCGCTGTGATCGCTCGACCGATGACACTTCCACGATCGAGCTTGACCTGCACATTTTCCATGTAGTGTTGAAATTCAGACGGATATCCGCAGAAAGCAACATGCCGATAATTTGCCCCATCCTGTCGCGCGATCGTCGTCATCTCGGCTTCGCAAAGACGCGCTGCCGATTGTACCAGTGTGTCTAGTACGGTCTGCAAATCGAATGTCGAGCGGCTGATTACCTTGAGCACGTCGGCGGTGGCGGTCTGCTGCTGGAGCGATTCACGCAGCTCGCTGAGCAGACGCGTGTTTTCGATGGCGATCACAGCCTGATCGGCGAAAGTAGTAGCTAAGTCGATCTGCTTGTCGTTAAACGGCTCGACCCGCCGCCGTGCAAGATTGATTACGCCAATCGGCACATTGTCGCGCATTAGAGGCACGGCCAGAAGCGTTCGCACTTTCCCGAGGGTGAACGTCTCAGGCATTTTATAGTCTGGGTCTGTCGTTACATCGGCGATATGGACAGCGTGACCTTCGAGGGCAACTCGCCCAGTCATAGTGTCGCGCCCAGGGGTTAGCGAGAGACCCTGTAAAAATGTCTCATACTCGGATGAGAAACCAAAATTGGCAGCAGCTCGATATACTTCCCCTTCACGACGCATTATGAACGCCATGTCGGAGTTGCATATGTGCGCGGCGCTTTCGACCAACGTATCCAGAACGGGCTGTAAGTCGAAGACCGACCTGCTGATAACCTTGAGTACGTCGGCGGTTGCGGTCTGCTGTTGAAGTGACTCGCGCAGCTCATTGAGCAGCCGCGTGTTCTCGATGGCGATTACGGCTTGGGCGGCGAAGGTCTCGACGAGTTCGATCTGCTTGTCGGTGAACGCCTCAACGAAGCCGCGCATCAACACCAGCATGCCGATCGGCCTCCCTTCGCGAAGCAGCGGAACGCCTAAGGTGGTGTGCACGTTCTCAAAGCCGGGAACGTTCGTCACCCTGAATTCGGGATCGGCCTTGGTGTCTTCGATTTGAACAGTCTTACCCGCGCTGAGAACACGGCCAACGACCGAGCCTTGGTCCGGTTTGGCCGGAATCGGATGTTCGTTCATGTATTGGTGTTGTTCTGCCGTATAACCGAAGTTTGCGACGTGGTGAAAAAAACCATCCCTGCCAAGTCGGATTGACGCTCTATCGGCACGGCAGAGTCGCGCCGCCGACTCGACGAGCGTGTCGAACACAGCCTGTAGATCAAACGTCGAGCGACTGATGACCCGCAGCACCCCGGACGTCGCCGCTAGCTGCTCCAGCGCCTCGTCGCGTTCGCGGGTGCGCTGGTCAAGTAGCTCATCCCGATCGGCAATGGAAGCATTTGCCGTTTGCGCTTTGCGAGCCTTGAGCTCAGTCGTGCGCTGTCCTCTGACCGGTTTTGAGCTTCCACCGCGTCGCTGCACTGTCGCCTCCTGAGGCGGATCCACGACGATCCTCAATCCTAGGCAGATCCTCGCTTTCGCGCCATGGGAGGTTTCAAACCCACATGACCACGCGGCTATGCTGCATCTAGCCGTGTCCGAGGGCCGCACCTTTTCAAAAACCGTCTACCCAGAAGCGCATCAGCGGCACCGAATTCATCCGCATCGATGTGAAAGGTGTCTCTCTGACTCACCAGCGGCGTTCTGTGAGTCAGCGTGAGGCAATCGCTTATCGAGCCTTGGTCCGCTGGAGCCACATGTCCCCTTTACACTCAACGATGTCCGCTCTTGCCCCGAAAGCAACCATGTGGAGTGCACTAGCGCAGGTCCGCTAAGGGCCAATAGCGGACATTCGCGCAAATCTTTCAATCAGCTCGTTTGGGAAATTCGTAATACGGCTAGCCTCGCGTTTTGCCATGCGCGTGTCCTCAGCGAGATCAACGGGGCTCGGCTTCACCGCCTTCTGTATTACGGCAAACCTATAGGCTGTGCGACCTATTGCGAGACGGTCACCGTGCGCTGTCAGGACATGCACGGCAACACGATGCGCGTTTTCGCTTATGTCCGTCACTAGCTATGCAAAAAATATGGCAATTGCGGAGTCTCGCACCGTTGAATGTTCGCTATTCTACAACAAGCAAACATTCGCCCAACGTGGGCTCAAAACGTTATTGATGGGAGGATACCGATGAAACGCCGTAAATTTCTCATCGCCCTTGGTGCCGCCGCCGCCAGCACCACCATCGCCAAGCCTGCGATCGCGCAATCCAACCCGACGATCAAATGGCGTTTGGCGGCGAGCTGGCCGAAATCGCTCGATACAATTTACGGCGCTTGTGAAACAATCCCCAAATACATTTCTGAGGCGACCGACGGCAAGTTCCAAATTCAGAGCTTTGCCGCAGGTGAAATTGTGCCAGCGTTGCAAGTGCTCGACGCGGTACAAAGCGGTACAGTCGAGATGGGCCATACCGCCATGTATTATTTTATCGGCAAGGATCCGACCTGGGCACTTTTCTGCGCCACTCCATTTGGCCTTAATGCCCGCCAGCAGAACGCCTGGTACCACGATGGCGAGGGCACGAAGTTAATCGATGACTTCGGGACGAAATTCAATGTGCATTGTCTGTCTGCTGGCAATACCGGGTGTCAAATGGGCGGCTGGTTCAACAAAGAACTCAAGGAGCCAGCAGACTTGAAAGGTCTCAAAATGCGCATCGGCGGCTGGGCCGGCAAGACGCTGGGTAAGCTCGGCGTCGTCGCACAACAGATCGCCGGCGGCGATATCTATCCGGCGTTGGAAAAGGGCACCGTCGACGCCGCCGAATGGGTCGGGCCCTACGATGATGAGAAGCTCGGCTTCTATAAGGTGGTAAAATTCTATTATTATCCTGGTTGGTGGGAAGGTGGCACCACACTCCACCAGTTGGTAAATTTGGCCAAATGGAATGAGCTGCCGAAAAGCTACCAGGCGATCGTGACTGCGGCTGCCGCCTACGCCAACGTGGAAGTACAGGCGCGTTACGATGCGCGCAATCCGCAGGCATTGAAGCGCCTGGTTGCCGCCGGCACACAACTACGTTCGTTCTCACAGCCGATCCTGGAAGCCTGTCTGAAAGCCTCGAACGAAGTCAACGCCGAGACCTCTGCGGTGAACGCCGATTACAAAAAGGTGTGGGACTCAATCGTCCCCTTCCGCAATGACGCGTATCTGTGGTGGCAGGTGGCGGAATACGGCTACGACAGCTTCATGATCCGCTCGCGGCCGCACGGTTGAACACACGCAAACGGCGCCACCGGGCCGGCCAACAAATCCGGTACCGTCGATTTTTTGAGGATCGTAATTTCGTAAAGCGGACGTCCTTCACCGCGAGCCTGTAGTGGCGGTGACGTCCCATTTTCATGAAGAAAGTTTGTTGTTGTGTGAGCTATCTCACATTCGAAAGCGCCGCACGGTCAATACATTATTCTAGCTGCCAGGTGTCCCACTAAAGGGAGCATCAAATGTCATTCGAATTCGATTCCAACCGCATTGAACAAGTTATCATGCTCGGCGGGTTGGCGCTGTTTCTCATACTCGCGATCGTCATACCCGCCTGAGCAGCCCGCGCGCTTGGTGGATGGTCATTTTGCGAAGTTGCGTCGCAAATTGAACAAATTTCAGTCGAAATTGGCGGGAGTCGGCAGCGATGGGGAACAGCGCGACACCACATCATGTAATACTGATGGGAGCGGCCGTCATCCTCTCAACAATTGCGCCACTTCCAACTTTTGCAGAATTTGAGAAAACTAGCTGGGATGTTCAAGAACTATTCAAACAGTGCAACTACAACGGAAGTCTGGATAAAATTTTCTGTTTGGAATTTGTTTCAGGCATAGCACGTCAGGTCTTTACGAATGGTCTGGGATTGAAACACAGTAACGTTCCGCCTGATTTAACGACGATGTCTATTCCTTCTGCATGTCCAAAATCATTCGTATCAAATGACGCGATGGTTGAGGCCTTCAAGGAGTGGGCAAACGATCATCTTGAAAAATGGCCCACAAACGCACGAACAGGAGTAATGCAGGCCATGAGCGACACATGGCCATGTCCTTGATAGAAACTCACGTTGCGGAGCGTTTGACGGCGCGTCAGCGCAATGTCTGCTTTGGCCAAAAGCGGACATCGGAACAAAAAAAATGACTCTCACCAAATGCCCGGGAGAAGCCGCCATCGGACCCGTGCGGCGTAATCTGAATAGCCCGCAAGCTCCGCCTGAAGAATTCGGTCCTCCGTGATGGCGCGATGGAGCAGAAACGGCAGGCTGAAGATCACAAGGAGCGCGGCTGCGAGCCAAGATCCGAGCGCGGGTCCGCTTGCCAATATGATCAGAATCCCAGCGGTGTATCCGGGATGGCGGACAAAGGCATAGGGTCCCGTGGTGACGACATGCTGGCCGCGGTCGGTCTGGATGCGAATAACTGAGGAGAAAAACCGGTTCACGCGCATTGCCCATAGTGCCAGGCCGTAACCGACCGCGACCGCGAACAGGCCAACGCCTTGCAGCCAGACGGGCACGTTGTCGCTCCAATGGAAACGGCCACGATCGAGCCCAGCAACGATCCAATGCACGAACAGAACCAGCGAGAAGAGCCTCAGCGCGAGCGGCGGCTTCTTGCCGCCTGGCCGCATGCGTTCGCGCAGGAGGTCTGAATCGAGCGTAGCAAACGAAATGGTCATGACGGCGGCGAAGATTGCGAGATAGGCCCAAAAGCCCGGGATGGCGACCGTGCCGGCCGCTGCGAACAATGCGGCGGCCGCGGCGACCACGAACAAGCCTGCCTGAACATAAGCTGAAAAGGGCATCCGGTACTGGCCCCAGTCAAAGACCTTTGCTGCCAAGAACAATGATGAGCGCATTAATTGCGGTGCTTACGAGCACCAGGCTGCAAAGCAGCACAGCACAGCGCACGGCCTTTTTCGACAGCAACTTGTGGAAACCAGTCGGTCGCTTTTGTGTAATGGTACGCATGGCCGATCTCCGACCTCTTTTGGATCGCGATTTCTTGGTCGCATCCGAGAGATCGGAGTGCGGGTATATAATTTCGAGAGGTGAAGCAATTCGGCGGTATAAGAGCGGTATAAAGAACGCTTTGGGTCAAAAGCAGACAAAACGCCATGTCGCCGCCATGTCCGCTTTACCCCCAAAAGAGGTGGGACGTTTAAGCGACGCAACGGTTTGGGACTTACCAGCAACACCGAGACGCCGTGCCCATTTGTCAGCATTGGTAAAATGCTGCGGCCTATTACAGAAAAGCGCGTGTACGATTGTCGAGAGCCGCTGCCACTGGAAAAGTCCTCGGCGGCGGGCCGCGTTTCCTAGTGGCAGGGGGCGCGGCCCACATACCCCCGAAAGCGGAAGTGCAGTGCACTAGCGCATGTCCGCTATAGGCCAAAAGCTGACAATTCGCACCGCTAGAAAAGTTGGTCTCTCACATCGGTGGCCCGAGTCCGTTCTTGCCGTAATTGATGCGCGGGGTCTGAAACGTTCCGTCCTCCTGCTTCTTCGCAGCGGC
Source organism: Pseudolabrys sp. (assembly GCA_035538755.1). GTDB lineage: Bacteria > Pseudomonadota > Alphaproteobacteria > Rhizobiales > Xanthobacteraceae > Pseudolabrys. The sequence continues at coordinate 2,451 of DATLJR010000062.1, read as the reverse complement.
GATGAAGATTTTCGTCCCCGGCGCGATCTCGCCTTTATCGCCCGGCACGTAAGTAACGATGATGGTGTCGGGGGTGACGAGGATTTTCTTCTCTCCGTCTTTGTATTTCAGGGTCAGCAACTGTCCATCGACTCCGGCCACCGTCTGTTCGACATTGGCGTTGGTCATCGTACTTTGTGGTCGGAGATCCCAGGGGTAGTGCCCTTCGCCCGTTCCGCGCATCGCCTCGGGGAAGATATGCACCTCGATTGCCTTCTGGCTTCCATCGGCCTGCGGCATTCCAGTTGAGCCGACGAACGAACCCTGCTTGATATCCGACAGCGATGCCTTGACGATCGCTACCACGACCCCATTTTCGGCAAGCGCCACTTTTGCCTCCGTCCCATCGCGCAATTTCACCACGTACATCGGCCCTTCCATCCGCTCGACGGTGCCGCGAAGCCGTGTAGTGCCCTGCGCGTTGGCGATCGACGTGACAGCCGACAGCACGAGAAAGGCTGTAGCAAACGCGCGTAATGTGACCGTTTGCATTTCGTCCTCCCTAAATTTAACCCATCCGTTTCTTGCAACGTAAACGCCGCCAACGGACCGTTCCAAATATCCGTGCCGTAAATTTTCACATCGCGACCGTAAAAGCACGCCGATGTGATGTCGTTCACAAGCACTGATTTATTTATTGAAATTTTACGTATCGGGATCGTGCTCATGCAGAAAGTCGAGAGTACGGCTGCGGACGCGGCGTACTCCAGAACGTCCACCCACAACATACATCTCCACGTCTGCTGTCGGCCGGACCGGTCAATATCTGGCGAACCGATTGATCAGCATTTGGAACGAGTCGTGACGAAGTCGCACCAAAAAAACAGAAACAGCGACATCGCCCACCGGCATGTAGAAACAGTGCCGATTACGATGTCCGCTTTGGGTCAAAAGCAGACATATGCAGTGCAGTACGGCATGTCCGCGTTGCGTCATAAGCGGACTATCCGCCTGTCCCAATCAAGTCCGCTCCACCAAAACGGACTTCATTGCTGGCTTGCTCAGCACAGAAAATCAGCGCAATTTTTACGCCTTTAGCGTTGGGAGAACGACATGACGGCATTCAATATCGTGCGGTTTCGCGTCAAACCTGACCAACAGGAGCAATTTATTGCGAAGCACCGTGGCATAAATCCAGGTCTCAAAGGCTTCCGCGGGGGCGCACTGGTCAAAACCGGCGAAAATACATTCTGCTTCATCGGCGAATGGGCAAGCTTCCAGAAGATAGTCGACGCGCGACCCCTAATGATTGGGATTCTCGATACGGTTCGCGAGCATCTCGAGGATCAAGGTGGCGGACTCGGACTTACCGACCCAGTATCCGGAGAGGTAGTCGTCAAGCTTCCAGCCAGCAAGCCAAAGGCGAAGAAAGCGCGTATCAAGAAAACGACTAAACGCAAAAAGCGTCACTAACACTAACATCGAACGAAATGTTCGCTAAGGGCCAATAGCGGACATCGCTACGGTTTATTCGATCACCTCGTCGGCTTGCGCAAGCAGGTCGGTAGGCAGAGTGAGCCCGAGTGATTTGACCGCTTTTTGATTGAAGATTAGCCGAAATTTGGTTGGCGTTTGCAAAGGAAGGTTGCCCGGGCTCTCCCCTCTGAGCACATGATCAACGGGCACGATAGAACAAATCGGCGACGTCAATGCCGTAAGAGATCATGCCTCTAGACTATCAATTCAGATGGACGAACAAGCGATCGTATCGTGCCTGCCCTAAAAAATCAGACTCCCTTGCCGGATCTGCTTTGTCGCCCAGCAATATGAATTCGGTTTTTTTGACTGGAGTCCGAACGTCGCTTCACATGATCGATGAAAGCTCGCAGCTTCGGCATGATTTGGCGGCGACCGGGATAGTAAAGAAACACGCCCGGCAGCATCGGCGCGAACGGTTCCAGCACGCGCGCGAGTCGTCCCGCTTTCACCGATGCAGCGGCGACCGGTCCAGGCACCTGCGCAAGACCCAGACCTTGCATGGCCGCGCCAAGTAGGGTCGGAAAGTCGCTGGCAATAACAGGCCCAGTGACAACCACCTCAACGGCCTTATTGCCATTGACAAAAGACCATGGCGCGATTGACCCATCCGAACGGCGCAGGCGCAGGCACGCGTGCTGGCGCAGGTCATCGATTCGTTCGGGGCGCTTGCGGCTGCGCAGGTAACTGGGGCTGGCGACGACGACGAACGGAAACGGCGGCGTCAGTCGCACGGCAATCATGTCGGCGGCGATGAACTGGCCCAACCGGATGCCGGCATCAAATCCTTCGGCTGCCATATCGATCAAGTGCTCGTTTGCAGAGAGCTCCACCTCGACCTCGGGATACGCCTGGCAGAAGGATGCAATCAGCGGCTCCAGCACGATCGGCACTACCGAGGGCGGCACCGTGAGACGCAGCAATCCAGCTGGTCTT
>DATLJR010000061.1:0-6501 GCA_035538755.1 Pseudolabrys sp. | reverse complement strand
CGCGACTTCGTCTTGGCGGCGGTCATGGCGGCCGCCTGCGTGTCGTTCTTCAGCATTCCGATCGCCGGGCACCTGTCCGACAAGATCGGTCGCAGGACCATGTACCTGCTCGGCGTCGTCACTATGGGCGTGTTCGGGTTCATTTACTTCGCAATGGTGGACACGGCCGCCCCTGCATTGGTCTTCCTCGCTATCGTGCTGTCGCTCATACCGCACGATATGCAATATGGACCACAAGCGGCGTTGATCGCGGAATCCTTCACGCCCCGCTTGCGCTATAGTGGCGCTTCGCTCGGCTATCAATTGGCATCGATCATCGCCGGCGGTCCGGCGCCGATCATCGCCACTGCGTTATTTGCCGCCTATCACACCGGTTACGCGATCTCGATCTACATTGCCGTTCTCGCGGTGATCAGTTTTATCGCGACTTGTCTTATGCCCGACTACACCGGTAAGGATATTTCGGACGACGCTTACAGCGAGGATTAGCGCGGATAGAGAAGGAGCGGGCCGCAAAGTCCGTCTCGGAAACCGCAAAGCCCGGTTCCGGCGCCGCCGGAGCCGGGCCTTTTTGTTCACTGCGACTGAAGGACGAACGGTTAGAGCACTTGGTGGGTCTGCGGATCGATCAGGTGCACGTGTTCCATATTGGCGTAGAGCCGCATGATTTCACCGGGACCGGCAGCGCTGCCCGGATCGACCCGGCCGCAGATTTCCTGCCCGTCGACGCCAAAGAACACCATGGTCTCCATTCCCATGGGCTCGACGACGTCGAGGGTGACCGAAAATTCGCAATTTTGATCGCGATCGCTGCGCCGCGGCTCAGTGATGTGTTCGGGGCGCAGGCCCAACGTTAGTTCTTTTCCGATTAGCGACTGGTAGCGTGCCGTTCGCGCCGCCGGCACCGGCAGGCTGATTTTATCGGAAACGCGCACCCGCAGTCCGGCGCCATTCTGCTCGAGGCGGCAGCGCATGAAGTTCATTGCCGGCGAACCGATGAACCCAGCGACAAAACGCGTTTTCGGGCGATGATAGAGGTCTTGCGGACTTGCGATCTGCTCGATCGCGCCGCCGTTCATGACGACGACGCGGTCCGCGAGCGTCATGGCTTCGACCTGATCGTGCGTGACATAGACGGTGGTCGTCTTCACCATCTGGTGCACGCGCTTGATCTCGGTGCGCATCTGCACGCGCAACTTGGCGTCGAGGTTCGACAGCGGCTCGTCGAACAGGAACACTTTCGGATTGCGCACAATAGCGCGCCCCATCGCGACGCGCTGGCGCTGTCCGCCGGATAACGCTTTCGGCTTTCGTTCCAAAAGCTCGGTAATGTCCAAAATGCGGGCAGCGTTGTCGACGCGCCTGCGAATCTCGTCCTTGGAAAATTTGCGCAATTTCAGACCAAACGACATGTTCTCGTAGGCGGTCATATGCGGATATAGCGCGTAATTCTGAAACACCATCGCGATGTCGCGATCCTTGGGTGGCCGATCGTTGACGACTTCCCCGCCGATATAAATGTCGCCCGAGGTGAGCTCCTCGAGGCCGGCGATCATGCGCAACGTCGTGCTCTTGCCGCAACCCGAGGGGCCGACCAGTACGACGAATTCATTGTCCGGAATGTCGAGATTGATGCTGCGGACCGCCTCGACGTTGTCAAACCGCTTGACGACGTTACGCAACGAGACTTCGGCCATGATTACGAACCTCTGTTACCCCTTCGTGGCGCCGGCGGTAAGCCCGGCAATATAGTAGTCCATCAGGAAAGCGTAGATCACGAGCGGCGGCGCAGCGGCAAGCAAAGCACCCGCCATCAGCATCCCCCATTTGTAGACGTCGCCGCGGATCAGGCTCGTTACCGTGCCAACGGTGAGAACCTGCTGGTCCGCCGAATAGAGAAACGCCATCGGATAGACGAAGGCCGCCCATGAAACCGTAAAGGCGAAAATCATGGCGGCGATAATTCCAGGCAATGCTACCGGAATGAAGATCTTGGTGAGCATCTGCATGTGACCGGCGCCGTCGATCAGCGCCGCCTCATCAAGCTCTTTGGGGATCGATTGGAAATAGCCAATCATGATCCAGGTGCAAAACGGCACCGTGAGCGTCGGGTAAACGAGCACCATGCCCCAATAGGAGTTGAGCAATCCGAACGCCTTGACGATCTGAAATAGTGGAATGAACAACAAGGTGTCAGGAACAAGGTAGGTGAGAAAAATGCCGGTGGCGAGGATGCTCGAACCCCAAAATCTCATCCGCCCCAGCGAGAATGCGGCCAAGACACTGACCACCATCGTGATTGCGACGACGCAAAGCGTCACGATGGCGGTATTCCTGAAGAATCTGAGGAAGTCGGTTTGCGTCAGCAGGATTTTGAACTGATCGAGCGTAACGCCGTCGGCAATGATCCATGGATTGGTTGCCATATGCGCGACTTCAGCGTCGCTCTTGAACGCCGTGACGATCATGTAATACGGCGGGATCAGAAAGAAGATCGCGAACAAAACCAGGAAAAAGTAGGACGCGATCATAGCCCAACGCCGATTGCGGCTCAGGCTGCCCTTCAAGCCCAGACCCAAGCCGGCGCTGCGCGCGGCGACTGCGGCAGTGCTCATCCGATTTCTCTGCCACGCTTGCGCACGCCTCGCAAAATGAAAATTGCCGCGACAGCGAGGATCGGGAACATGAACAGCGACGTGGCGGCGCCGAGCGGCAGGTCGCCCGATCGGATGCCGAGCAAGAAGGCGTAAGTGGCGAACACGTGAGTCATGTTGCGCGGTCCGCCGGCAGTCATGATCTGCACGATGTCGAAATTGGCAAACGTGACGATCAAAGAGAATAGCACCGTGATGGCGATGATATTGCGCATCATCGGCAGCGTAATGTGCCGGAATTTCTGCCAGGCATTGGCGCCATCGATTGCGGCCGCCTCATAAAGCTGCTCCGGCACCGATTTGAGCGCGGCCAGATACATAATTAGGAAGAACGGTGCGCCGTACCAGACATTGACGAGGATGACTGAAAATCGTGCCCAATAAGGATTGCTGAGCCAAGCGATGTCGCCATGACCAAAACTCTCGAGAATATAGTTGAAGGCCGAATGCGTGGGATCGAATAGCCACCACCAGCTCAGCGATGAGAGCGCCAGCGGAATGACCCATGGTACCAGTAGCATGCCACGCCATTTGCGCTGGCCTTTGGCCGGCAGATTATTGATCAGGTGCGCGGTAATGAGTCCGATTAGCGCTTTGAAGAACACCGCGGTTAGGGCGAAGATCGCCGACTGCTGAACCACCATCCAGAACACGTCGCGCGACAACAGGAAACTGAAATTGCCAAGTCCGATAAAGCGCGTCTGCGTCTTGTTCAGCATCGAAAGATAGATCGAGTACAACGCCGGATAGAGAACGAGGCAGGCGATGATCAGGATCAGCGGCAGGCACATCAGGAAAGCGATGGTGGAACGGCGGCGCAGCACCTGATGCAGGCTGCGTGCCGCCGATGATGCTAGCAGCGTTTCCTGCAGCCGGTTTCGCTGCAGCCGGGGCGACCAGGTATGAATGGTATCGGCCATCGCTTGCCTCGTCGCTTGCCTCTGAGGCGTGCCGGCCAAACCGGCCAGCACGCATTTGCGTTCTATGGACCGAAACGGCGCTTAGGCACGTAAAGTTCCTTCGAGCTCGTTTTCGGCCCACTTGATGACGTCATCAAGCTTTTCATTTCCCTGCGTGAGCTTGGAGACCATGATGGTATTGATCGCCTGGTTGTAGATTTGTGCGCCGACTTCGGAGCGCGCGGGGGCGCCGGCGATCGAGGTCTGCTCGTCGCCGCGCGGTGGGTAGCCGTAAACGGTTCCGACCGGCGGCTCGACGGTTTTCCAAGTATCGAGATCGTACATGCTCTTGAAGGATGGCAGATCGTAGCCGTACGACGCTTGAACCAACTGGGCGACGGATTCCTTCTGAGAAATGTACAGCAGAAGATCCTTAGCGGCCTGCTTATTCTTCGAGAAGCTCCAGATGCCGTAAAACTGCGGGAGCTGGCCGACGAAGCGGCCTTTTGGTCCCTTCGGCATTGGATGGGTCCAGCAATTCGCGGCGACCTGCGGATTGTCGCGCTTGGCGACGGCCCAGGCGCTCGGCGGATTCATGATGCTCGAGCCCTTGCCGGAAATGAGCCAGCGGTTATTGCCGGCGTCATCCCAGGCATAAACTTCCGGCGGGTTCACCGCCATCAGCTTCTTTAGATATTCGAGCGCTGTGTGGGTCTCATCGGAGTTGATCCTGATATTGTCTTTGCCGTCCACCATGACGACGCCGAACGAGTTGAACAGTGCGCCGACCCAATCCACTGCGTCGCTGGTCTGTCCCATCGGCAAGCCGACCGGATAGCCGGCCTTGTACAGCTTCTCCGCCGAGGCCAAATAGGTGTCCCACGTCCAGGTATCGGTCTTTGTTTTATCCCATTTCAATTCGTCGGCGGGGAAGATGTCGGTCACGTCGATGCCGGCATGTTGCTTGTAGAGGTCGATGCGCGAGCAGCATGGTTTGACCTGACTGCCGACGGCGGTCGGTATTCCGCGCCACGTGCCCTTGATCTTGGCAAGATATTCCGCGACCGGGCTGATTGGGCCATATTGCTGCGTCAGCTTGCCGATCACGTCATCGACCGGCTCAAGCACGTTCTGATGAATACGGACGTTCCAGTCGCGATGGGACATGATGTCGTGGCCGGTGCCGGCTTGCGCTTCAGCCGCCGCGGTGAGCTTGTCCTTTTCGCCTTGCGAGGTGATGTAATCGATCCTGACCTCGCAACTGTTCTTTGAGCCCCACTCGTTGCAAAGCTTGGTCAGGGCATTGTTGGCGCCGGGAACCCAGTGGTCCCACAAGCCGAGCGCGAGCGAACCCGCAGCGTAGACCCCCTTCACATAGGGCGCGGCAATGGCGGCGGCAGAGCCGAGTGCCGCCGATTTTATAATTTCGCGGCGGGTTGGACGTGATCGGGCGAGCAGGCGTGATGGGCTCATCGTGTCCTCCAAGGGTCCAATAGGCGACGCCGTCATTATTGTTTATGTGGCGTGGCTGAAAACATACTCTTCTTGCCGAGAGTGGGCTAGCCATCCCGCGACGTCTTTCATGCGGTCTTTTATGGGGGAGGCGTCCTGCCGCAGGCTCACGCACGTAAATGGATGCACATAAAAGCGCCAACATCTAAGGCTGGCGTCGGCAGCCGCTGAACTCGATCAGTGACTGAGTTTCTTACGAAAAGCGGTGTCTGGATATTCGCGATCCGGGAGCAATCGATTGTCCGGCCCGAATATCGGGGTTTTGGGGTCGGTCGGTAGCCTCATAATCGTCTCGAAAGCTTTGCCAGCAGGGGCGTCGCACAGGCGGAAATTGCTGTGGCGAATGATCAACAACCCGCCAGGCTTGAGGCAGCGCTCAAAATCCGCAACCGTTTGTGCAAATTCCTCGAAACGGATGAGATGGTCGCATCCACGGTTCTGGCGGGTTATCTCAGGAGCAAGCCTGCGACCGATAGCGTGATCAACTCTTGCATTGTTTGGAATTTTTGCCGGTTGGTTCTATTTCCCGAGCGCCGTGATTGCGCCGGTGACGATCGGCTGGGGCTGACTTACGAGTTCACTGTTTGCTGTGGCTTTCGTTGAAGGCAATGCGGCGATCACCCCATGGCATGCGCGCTTGCGCTGTTTTCGCGTGAGACCACGCTTATTTTTGCGCTCGCAATGTTTATGGCTGTGCGGCTGGGCGGGGACCGCAGGCGCGGCATCGTTATCTCCGTCGCGTTACTTGTTGGTGCTTGTCTGCTTTTTCTGATGCTGCGCGTCGGCTTTACTACTGGATATGAACATCAGATCGATCCCGGGCTTATCGTCGCGCGACTGGTGTCGCCGAATTTTCCCGAACATTTTTTTGTCCAGCTGCTGCTCGGGCAGGGGCTTCTGATTTTGCTTGTGCTCGGCATCGCGCTGCGACGGCCTCGCTACGCCTGTTACCTTCTTGCGGCAGCGGCAATCATGGCGATCGTCGCCTTGGCGACGGACGTCACGGATGTCGGCCTGCTGGTCGGGGAATCACTACCCTTTTACGCGGTGATCTTCATCCTGGCGTGGAGTGGGCACTTGCCGCGCCGCGCCTCCGCGAAACTGGCGACGCCGGGCGCCGGCGAAGCAAAGGCCCCGCAACGCTCTTGTGCGAAGATGCAGCTTACGCTTTCTGCGCTGTTGCCGCCTCGTCCCAGATGCTGCGCTCGCGCGTTTCCGGCATCAGGAACAGGCTGAGGACGAAAGCGATCGCGGGAACGGCGATCGGATAGATCAGCGCGTAGCCAAGACTGCCGGTGGCGGCGAAAGCCGCCGTGGTGATGAACGGGACTAGGCCGCCGCCCCAGCCATTGCCGATGTGATACGGCACGGAGACTGAGGTGTAGCGGATCCTGCCGGGGAAATATTCGGCCAGGAACGCGCCGATCGGCCCATAC
>DATLJR010000060.1:0-3308 GCA_035538755.1 Pseudolabrys sp. | reverse complement strand
TCGAAAGGGAGCGCGGGATCAACAAGCACACCCTCGAATAATAAGAATAGAGGGCACTCTTAACTGGCAACAGCTAAGAGGACTACGAGCGCTACGACCAGCATTAAAAGATTTCCCTTCCATGTTGGTCTGAGCGCAACTGGATCAGGAACTCGCCCTGAACTGGTCATAGCATCCAACTCCATGTGCTTTGTGCTTACAACTTCGTATCAGGCCCAACAGTTGGGGGCAATTGAACGGTACAGACAAGGCATCAGACATTTTGCCAGGGATGATGGTCGTCGACGAGGTCGTTGCGGCTTGCCCACGCAACCAATCCAGCGAATACCATCGGCGAACAGGCGGTCGCCCGCGCCATTATCTGGACCAAGTGCCTCGGTCGATTGCTTTTGCGGGTCTGGATTCCCAACGCGGCTTCAGTCGTGTCCACTCGGAAATCCGGGGCGACGTCGATCTGGAGAGTCATCGGTACCTCCTTGATATGGTCTACAATCGGGCCCACGATGGAAAACTCAGTTAGAGCGAGGCCCTCATTGGTCAAATACGGCGCTGGTCGCTATTGGTCCAACAAGTAATTTCGTCAACAGTGATCGGAAAGGCCGATGATCAATCTGCCGTCGGTTCGTCATTTGCGTCACCTCGTGGCGCTGCACGATCACCGCCATTTCGGCCGCGCCGCCGAAGCCTGTCATGTGACGCAATCGACGCTGAGCGCCAGCATCAAGGAACTCGAATCCGTGCTTCAGGTGACGCTGGTCGATCGCTCGAAGCGTCGCGTCGTCCTTACCCCGGTCGGGGTTGAGGCGGTGGAACGCGCGCGGCGGATCGTCAAAGAAGTCGAAGACCTAGTCGGCTTCACAACGGCTTCGCGCGAGCCTCTTTCCGGGACCGTGCGAATGGGGACCATCACGACCGTCGGTCCATTTCTCCTACCAAGAGTGCTGCCGAGCCTGCGCGCGGCCTATAGCAACCTTAAGCTCTATCTTGTGGAGGATTTGACAGATCGACTTCTCGCTTCGCTGCACCGGGGCGAGCTTGATGTCGTACTGCTAGCGCTCCCTTACGAATGTGGTGCGGTGGAGACCGTTATTCTGTTTGAAGACCTCTTCGTGGTCGGATTGCCGCGCACGCATCCCCTCGCCAATGAGGTCGGTATCAAACCTCAACATTTATGGGGCGAGGACATCTTGTTGTTGAAGGACGGTCACTGTCTGCGCAACCACGCACTCGTAGCACTGCGTGGTCTCGCTGACCGGCGCCGTGCAGAGTTCGAGGCGACAAGCCTTCCAACCTTGGTGCAAATGGTCGACAACGGGCTCGGCACTACGTTGTTGCCGACCCTCGCGGTCGATGCCGGATTGCTGTTGGGCACCAGTCTTGTCACGCGTCCCTTGCTCAGCGATGAACGGGCACGGAAGATCGCGCTGATTTGGCGGCGTGGCACAGGACGCCGTAAGGAGTTCCGGCTCCTTGCCAAAGAACTCGCGGAACGCGCTGAGTTCAGCGCGAAGCACGCGCACGGGAATGCCTCGGCTTCTATTGCCAATCCCCAGAAATGAATGAGGCTGCCTGAGTGTAGTCTCCAAAGTTTAGATACTACCAAAACGCATTGTTTTGGGACCGCGTCGGGCGAAGAAGGGTCCCACCGTTTGAGCGCCTTATCATCGTTTTTTCCGATTATTGATTGCTGAATTTCTCATTGGATTGATCGCAAGATGCACCCCATCTCACTGAAAATGAGGCTGCCATGAATCACTTTGTCACCCTTGGCTTTGCGCTCTTGCTTGCCTCTCTTGCTCTTGCGGTCGCGGTGGACGCCGACCTTGCACTTAGAGCTATAGACCGGCTAGCGCAGTCCGAGGTTTATACCGACACCCAAAACGTGATGATTCTCACGGACGTCCCTATCCGGTTCTGACAAGCCGGGCAGGTCGCCTGCATCACGTTTCCCGGAGCTCTGAGATGATACCGTCGAAAACAGGTCGCTGAGATGCGGCCTTATCCGGTTGGTGATGACCTGAATTGCGTCTCCATATCCGACGTCGATCGCAATGCCGGCAGCCCGATGCCAGGCGATATGATCGCTCGTAATCCAAAGAATCACGCCGATAAATGGTTAGTCGCCGCCAAATACTTCACGGATAACTTCGAGTCTGCGTAATGGCTATAGTGACCAAGTCGCCGACGCGCGAATCGCTGCCACATCCGAAACCGCAACCGGGTCGTCGAAACGTCTACGATTGCGATAGCGAATATGAGTTTCACACTGTGCGGCATTGGACCGCGCCAGCGGCGATACTGGTGCGCCGCGACGAGTAGAGAAAAGCGGCCGGCTTTTCTCCATTTTCCGCGGCCTCCCAAGACACGACCTAGTCCAGTTCATTCCAGGCCTTCCAGCTCCAAGCATGCGGCGAGCGCTTTCCACCTGCCGTCGCATCTGCATATGGAGTTCACGAACAATTTCTCTCGGCACATATCCACTCATTTCTCTGAAATGCGGCACTGCGGGCGTTCAGAACAAACTGAAGCTACCGAAGGCGACCAGATCAAAGTGGAATCGGCGGCTTAATAGCTCGGGCAGCTTGGAGATATTTGCCGCGATCCGTTACCGTGCTTATTTTTTCGCGCCTCTATCCGGAGCGGCCGGGGAGTTTTTTCACGCTGTCAGAAATGATTTTCGTCAGTTGCATCACCTGCTGGCTCAGTTCGGCGTGTTCCGCAATGTCACGTTGAATGCGGTCGCCATCGGTCTGCAGTTTTCTCCGGAGCGTTTGAAGCTCACCGACGAGACCATCAATTTCGCCCACCGAAGTCTTTGATACCTGGCGCAGCAAAGTGCCGAGATGCTCGCCCGACATTTCGCCATCGCTACTCTCGGTTTGCCGCTCCAACTTGACCATCCCGTGCAAGTGTGTCCCCCAATTACTTGGTGCCGTACCCGAGCATCGTCCGTTCAGGGCTCAACGCGGTCAATCTATCCTGAGCGAAATCCTCGTGAAGCGTTGCCGCGAAGCAACAAAACTCCGCTTAAAACTGGCTTTGAGGCGACCCCCGTGGATAACTTGGAACTGCGGCTATGATTCCCGCGACAGACCAGGGCGGCGGGAAGCGGCCTAACGATGAAGTCGACGCTCGCCGTATTCGTCGCCCTGGGACTGTTTGTGGCGGGTGTCCAACGCCTCTAACAGGTCGGCGTAAGTCTTGTACCCGGTGATCTCAGCGGCAGCAGCTTCGGCAGCGTTGCCCGCTTGGTCCAAGACTGCAAAATATTTCTCATCATCTGCTTCGTCGGTCGCTTCCGCTGCGTT
>DATLJR010000059.1:0-2308 GCA_035538755.1 Pseudolabrys sp. | reverse complement strand
TCCGGCCCTCCACATAGCCGGCTTCGTTTAACGCCAGTCGGAACGCGGTAAGTTGTGGTGCCATTCCCTCGGCCGTTCCGCTATAGAGGATTCCAACCACCGGCATTGCCGGTCGCTGCGCGCGCGCCGCGAGCGGCCACGCCGCGGCGCCGCCGATCCCAGCGATGAATTCGCGCCGTCTGATGCCGAACATGGCTTCCTCCGAGACAGACGTGATCGTTCCGAATCGAGGGGCGCTGTCAGCCCCCTCCGGTGCTCGATGACGATACCACCCTCAGGGAGCGTCAAATAGACCGTTGCACCGCAACATTTTGGTTGGGTCTTACGCGGGGTTTTCGTCCGGAATGGGTCCAGGCCGTGTGGAAACTTTCGGCATTCGGGCTGACCCCGAGCAACTTCAGCCGAGTGTAGGGTCGCTCGGCCCGTCTGCTGAGCGAGGAAATGATTCTATTAATGTCTGTGGAGGCTTTGCACGACACTTGTTCCGGTTCGCTTCTAAGCGAATGCTGGACCGTATCTGGAACAGCGACCGAGACATGCTCTGATCGCTGCCACGAGTGCTTGCACACCAATGATTTTCATTACCCGCGTGAGATTGTAGGCGAGGACGTGCAGAGCCATCTCGGTTGAAACATTCGGCAGGCGTTTCATCAGGAAATGTGTCGCGCCCATCCGCATCTTGAGCGTGCCGAAAGGATGCTCGACCGTCTCGCGGCGCATACCCATGGCTTGTGGGTTCGCATCGAGACGCTGCTGCACAGCTTCGAGCACGTCCTCGTGCTCCCATCGGGTGATGCGCCGTTGCGGTCCCGTCGTACACTTAGGCTTGAGGGGGCAACTCGTGCATGCGTTCGTCCAATAGCGGCGTAGGGTTTTCCCAGCCTCCTCGTTTGTATAGTAATAGGTCAGCTTCTCCCCCGCTGGGCAACGATAAGCATCCTCGGCCGACAAATAGACGAAGTCCTGCTTTCCGAAGCGGCCATTCGACTTCGCACACGAGGTCATCGGCTTCGGCAGCGTCACTGTAATATCGGCTTGCTCGCAGGCCAGAATTTCGGGACTGTTGAAGTAGCCGCGATCGGCAACGGCATCGAGATGCTCAGCGCCGAGGGCCTCCTTGGCCTGGGAGGCGACGTTGGCAAGGTGTGCCCGATCCGTGCCGATATTCGTGACCTCATGCGTCACGATCAGATGGTGCTCCGTGTCGACCGCGAGCTGCACGTTGTAACCAACAACGCCGGAGCCGCGCCCGCTGGTAGCCATCGAACGTGAATCGGGATCGGTCAGAGAAATCTGCTGATCAGGCGAGGCAAGCATTTGCTTCTCGAGCCCCTTCAAGCGTTCCATCTCAGTCGCCAGTTTGCCGAGCTTCTCCTTGAGATGGGCGGTTTTGACGGCAAGCGCTTCCGACGGCTCCTGCAGGTCGGCAGTATCGAGCTGGCTCAGATACCGCGCCACGCTCTCCTCGATCTGAGCAAGACGGCGCTCCATCTTCGCACGGGTGAAATTCTTGTCGCGATTGTTGACAGCCTTGAACTTGCTGCCATCGATCGCCACACTCGCCGTCGTCAACAGACCTATCGCTCGGCAAAGCGCGATGAACTGCGCGCAGACCTTGCGTATCGCAGTCCCGTTGTCCTTACGAAAATCGGCAATCGTCTTGTGATCGGGAACCAGCCGCCCCGTGAGCCACATCACTTCGACGTTGCGGCCAGCCTCACGTTCAAGCCGGCGACTCGACTGAACGCGATTGAGATAGCCGTAGACATAAAGCTTGAGCAGCGCCGACGGATGATAGGAAGGACGGCCCGTCACTTCGGGAGCGACGCCGCTGAACCCGTGCTCGGCAAGCTCAAGCTCGTCGACAAAGACGTCGATCGCCCGAACTGGGTTGTCCTCGCAAATCCAGTCCTCCAAGCAGTCAGGAAAGAGCGTGGTTTGCCCGCGATCCGTGCCTTCAACGAAGCGTCCCATTCGATCCCCCGCAAATCGCACAGAATCATATCGCGGGAATCATGCCGTTCATAATGAAACAGAGGGTTTTCACACAAGCTGGGTCATCAACAGAAGTAGTCGCCACGAGGCTTTCTCGTCCGCTTCCTCCGAAACCGGACTTTACCCGTGCCACCCCATTCGGCCCATGCGTCGGCGCGGGCGCCCGATCTGCGTCCAGCGCCAAAGCTCGCGGCCGGTCCTGTTCATGCGGTAGGCCCCGGCCGATGGTCTGGTCGGCATGGATGATCTCGTAATCGTCCGGGTCGCGGTGACCGTCGAGCCAGAGTGTGCGGCGCGGGCCAAAGGTCATTGC
>DATLJR010000058.1:0-3335 GCA_035538755.1 Pseudolabrys sp. | reverse complement strand
CCCCCTGATGGGGCAACCCGGAAGGTATCCTGCGCTTCGGCAAAACGCGGCGCATGCCGTTCGAGCATGGCGCTGTCCGCTGCGCGAGGCTTCGATCGTTGCCGTGCTCCGCCTGAAGGTATTGAATCTGGTTCTGGCGCTTCTTTCAGTGCATTCTGCTTTGCTGGCGGAATCCGAACGTTTAAATAAGCATTCCGCTTCGGAAAGCGAGTCACTGTAGGATTGCGTCACGACGGTGACCGCAGCGATTGAGTGCAAATGAGAACATCTAGGCGTTGAAGCTAGTATGACCCGACCGCTCGCACTTCTCGACCGATTAGCAGCACGTTGACTGTCGAATTGGCGCACGGAAAACAAGACTGACCGCCATCCAACTGATCTAGCCTATTTCATGATTGTCTGTATTGGGAGCATAAATGTTGACTTTATTTTTGCTGCCGACAGGTGGCCTGCGGAACACGAGAAGTATCGGGCCGAGGACTATGTTTGTGCGACCGGCGGCGCCGCAGCAAACACTGCCTGTGAACTTTCGCGGCTCGGTCGAAAGGTGACGATCGTCGGCGGTACCGGAAACGATGATCTCGGCAACATCGCGCTCAACGGACTTATCGCGGCTGGTGTCAATGCCGCCCACGTTATAAGGCGAAGTGATTGGAAAACGGGATGTGCCGCCATTCGTTCAATGGGAAAGAATAAGAGCATACTCACGGCTGGCGTCGTTGATGTCCGTGTTGTTTTTGATTCCCTGAAAACTCTAGGTGTCCAGCAAGGTGATCACCTACATTTCAGCTGGGCCCTGCTTCACGAGATGCACGATCAATTACGGCATTGGCGACAGGTCGGTATTTCTTTGTCATGGGAAACGGACGGCCGAATGGACATGCCTACTGCCGAATTGTTTGACATTATTTTCATGAATGAAGTCGAGCTGAAAATGTATGAGGATAAAGGGATTGTAACGGATGCTTGGATCAAGTCGTTGAAGCACGATTTAACTGTGGCAGTCACATTGGGTGATGTGGGTGCAGAAGCCTATTTCAGGGGTCAGCGTTTCTTCTGCAAAGCGAACCAGGTTGATATCGTGGATCGCACTGGTGGCGGAGACGCCTTTGACGCGGGCTTCCTGGACGCTTGGCTTGGCCAGTGCGCTCTTGACACCTGCCTGGAACGCGGTCTCCAAAGCGCAGCCATCATCCTTGGGCAGCCAGGGCCACAGTATCGGAGCAATGCTTAGGGTTGTCAGCATTGCCGCTGTGCTAGGCGCCCTCGTTACGCTTGCGGCGGAGCATCGAACGCAGGCGCAGAATGTGCCAGGCGTCATATTCGCCGACGCTTTTGCCCCCAATTCGTCCATGAAGTCTGAAGAGGACCAGCGCGATTTTGGTTATGTCGAGGGCAGATATATTGGCAAGAACAGCGCTGGCAAAATCAGTTCGGCGGGTTCGGGCGGCAGAAGTTGCGAAATGTCCCCAGAAGAATTCGCAAAATTTTACCCTCCGCTTCTCGACTGGATTCGAACCACTTTGATTGGCAGCATGCACATAGCGCAAACCGTCGCCTCCCGCCGGTTTTCGCGGCTACCGCTCTATTTCACCGAAAATACGCTGGCCGCGACAAAGGTTGTTTTAATCGATCCATTGCCAATGCCGCCGCTATCTTCTATGGGGTTAGCGCGCTTTGCCGATTTTGAACGCGGTGATTTCGACGGCATTACTTACATTGACACTATTTTTCTGAAGCCAATCCATTCCAATAACGAGAACATGTACTTTCATGAGCTTGTTCACGTCGTTGAATGGCGCCTGCTCGGACCAGATCGTTTTCTATTTTCATATGCGAATGGTTTGGAATGCTTCGGCTATCGGCAGAGTCCGTTGGAAGCTATGGCGTACGATGCGGAAACAGCGTTTGCTGGCTCTACGTCTATTTTCAACGTAGAAAAAATGGTCGCGGAGAAACTCGGTCTGTAAAGGCGGAAGTGCGTGTCCGTCATGGCACAAAGTAGGCATCCAACCAATGTCTGCTTTCGGGCGTAAAGCGGACATCCGCCGGTCTAAACATCCCACCTTCAAGCTTGTTCACCGACCTGAGGATGCCTAACCAGCTCCGCAAAGTCCTCGGGCTCAAACTCCGTCGGGCCGCTTGATTGGACCTAACCAAGCTTAGCCAGCTTTGCGCGAACGCGTTTCTAAATCGCGGAGAAGCATTTTCTCTTCACTTTCAAGTACAAAACGCCGCATCGGAACATCGACCAAGTAACCGCCGGTGTTGAGGCACATCAAGCGTTCCTGCTGAGTCGCGGCGACTGCTTCTTTCTCAAATTTACGCCTTGCCTTTTGCTCGTCCAAAGTTACCCCGGTGCAGCAGACGAATAGATCCGCCTCACCGGCTTCTTGCAGAAGATCATGCAGAAGATGCTCCGCCCTGTTGCCCTCCGCAGGAGGATGGTTCGCGTAGTCGCCAATACGTGCCCGCAAGCCGCGAGCGCCAGCTTCGCCAATGTAAGTGTACGTATTGCCCCACAACTTAAAAGCCAGTTTGTACAGCCCAGCCTGCTTCGGGACATGATCTAGAGCCATGTCAGGTCTAATCGGACCGAGGTTGCTCCATATTAATTTGGTCTGCACCATCTTTTTCCTTCTTCGAGTACAGCAATGTGTCAAAGCTCCGTCCCGCCAGCGGTGGCTCCCTCCTTTCATAACTGTTTGCTCGTCCTCATGGGGGAGACGTTGCTAGCTACGGTGCAAGGAGAGTTACGGATGCGCTGCGCGGTCACAGATTCGTGAGCTTGCCGCTGCCGATGACCGGACCGTAAATCGACTTCAGGGTGCTTGGCTGTTCCAACACACCGGGCGCCACGCGGATTATTTGATACTCTCTCGGCGTCCGCTGCCAAGACCGACCGCCATGGACCTCGACAACAACCGCAAACTCATAGCCGCTGCCCTTGCCGCGGTAGGTAGCGGCGACCCCAATGCCCTGCAAACGGTCTATCGGCTGACCGCGACGAAGCTTTTTGCTGTCTGCCTACGTATCTTAGGCGATCGCAGCGAGACCGAGGATGTGCTGCAAGAGGTCTACATGACGGTCTGGACTAAGGCTGCAGCTTTTGATGCCGCCTTGTCCAGTCCGATGACCTGGCTGATCGCGATCGCGCGCAACCGTGCCATCGATCATTTGCGCGCGCGCGGACGGAACCGGCGCATGGACCCGCTCGAGACGGCGGCCGAGCTCGCCGACGACAAGCCGACCGCCGACGCGGCTCTGCAAGGTGCGCAGGAGAGGGCAAAGCTGCAACGTTGCCTCGACGGCCTTGCCGGGCACGAGCGCGCGGC
>DATLJR010000057.1:0-3180 GCA_035538755.1 Pseudolabrys sp. | reverse complement strand
GCCTTTCGCAATGCTGCACGCCGCTTATGGAGAATACGGTAATGGTCAAGCGTACTAAGGCGGCTAGAACTGCGTCGAAACACAGCCGCACCGCCAAGCGGACATCCCCCGAAGCAACCCCGTCGGTTGCGTCTTCGGGCGGGCCTGGCACCGCGGCGCTTGCCTTCTCGTCGGGCGTAGGGCCCACCAGAGCAAAAGCGAAGATAAGATTTTACTGCCAAGGTATTGGTGACTGTCACTTGCTCAAGTTTCCGAAGGACGGTGGCGGCGACTTCTGGATGCTGATTGATTGTGGAATCCACAGTTCGATTAGAGGCGGTACCGAAAAGATCAAAGCCATCGTCGATGACATCGCATCGGTTACAAAAAGGTTGGACGTCATCGTTTTGACGCACGAACACTGGGACCACGTTTCGGGTTTCTTGTTGGCAGAAAGCAAATTCACGGACTTTGAGGTTGGTGAAGTCTGGATGGCTTGGTCGGAGAATCCGGACGATCTACAGGCGCGGCAACTCGACAAATTCAAAGGCGGCGCACTCACGGTTTTGCATCAAGCGAGCCAACAGCTCGACCAGGTCACCGACCTCGGGCCACATTTGTCCGCGGTTCAGCGTGGTATGCAGGCCCTTCTCGGATTTAATTTCGGCGCAAAGGGGGAAAGGGTCCGATCGGCGCGCGATGCCGCGGCCCGCCTGGCGAAAAGGAGCGACGTTAAATACCTGGAGCCAAAGAGCCCGCCGATCAGTCCGCTTGGAATAGCGAAGTCGGTGCGAATCTACGTCCTTGGACCGCCGCGCGATGCCGCGATGCTTGGCCTCACCGAGCGGCAATCCGAAATGTACGGCATCGGAATCGCTGGTGGATGGCCCATCGCTCGGGCTTTGGGCAACGCCTTTGCGATAAACAAAGGGACCCTCCTTACCGGCGACGATGCCACGGCTCCGTTCGACACGCCTGAGGGAAGCGACCTGTCTGTTGTTCGTTCGGTGAAAGCCGCATCCTCGACAAATAAACAGGTGCGAGCTGCTGCTCAATTCGTTCACGATTTTTACGATGGGCCTGCAGAAAGATCGCTGGAAACGAAGAAGCGGTTGCAGCAGCACCAAGCATCCGATCCCAACGAGGTCGACCAATCATGGCGGCGCATCGACCATGACTGGCTTGGAGTGAGCGCCGATCTCGCGATGCAGTTGGACGATCGGACCAACAATTCGAGTCTCGTTCTTGCTTTCGAATTCCTCGACACCAAGCGCGTCATGCTGTTTGTCGGGGACGCGCAAGTCGGGAACTGGCTCAGTTGGCAAAACGTGAGTTGGGCGAACGACGATACGACGATCGCTGACCTTTTGGCGCGCACCATATTTTACAAGGTGGGGCACCACGGGAGTCAGAACGCCACATTGAAGCAGGCCGGCCTTGAACTGATGACTAGTCCTGACCTTTCGGCGTTTATTCCAACCAACGAGAAGGACGCCTTGAAGGTGAAATGGGGAGAAATGCCATTCAAGACAATCCTCGAGGACCTCGAAAAACGAACCAGCCAACGCGTCATCCGCGCAGATGATCCATGGATTGGGCAACCAGCCAGCAAGCCCAAATTTGGTGTTCCCTCTGGGGCGGTTTTGGCGTTGCAGCATGATGCGAAAAAGGGGCTGTGGGTGGAGCTAGACATCGCCTGACAAGCCGGGCGATGCACGCCTCGAAGCCGTCCCTGAAGCATGCCACTGCGCGGTCATGCTCGCCGCCGTAGTCGGCCACGATGCCGGCGGCAAACTCACGCGCAATCCCACGGCTCGGCGCTGCTGCTTGCACACCCGCATCGCCCAATGCCGGATAAGCAAGGCGCGCCGACCTCGGGCTGAGTATGCGAGCCCTTCGGCCGACATCTCGACCGCCGCTTGCCTCCTCGACGAGCTCCTCTAAAGAGTGACGTTTCGTCGATATCGAGCACAATCGCAGGCTTTGTGACCTGGTCCGCGCTGAAGTAGCCACGCGCGCCGACGAGAACCAACTTAATGTCATCGTTATAATTGCCGGCCTAATATGCAAGCAGTTGCTTCTTATGCTTGTCGATATTGATCGCGAGTTCCTCGGAAGCGGAAATGCGTGGCTCGCGCGCTTAAGAAATCAGTTGGATCATGGCTTGGCACCGCGCGCGAGCGTAAACGATTTGACAGTGCGCCAAATATCCTTTGGGACTCAATAGGCCCCTAAGCGCCGGTTTGACAACGTAAATCCTTGCGCACACTTGCGCAGTGCGTTTCGGTCGCGATCGTCCGGACACGGCGACGACACCATGAACTCGACGTATTGCACGTTCTCGCTGCCGTAACGCCTGAGCTGGTCGATCGTCATGTCGACGAAATGCGAGCCGGATACCGCTCCGAATTTCTCGAAGGCCGCGAAGAATTCGTCGTGGCCGGTCGGCACGGCGGGAGTTGGCAGGAACGCGCGCATCGAGAACGCATCGACAAGCCAGTTGTAGAGCTGCTGGTCGTGCATGGCATCGGAACCGGCACCGCTCCTGCACGGTCGCACTGCAGTTTCGGCACCACGACTTTTTGGGGCTCGATGCAAAGCTCTTGCTGCGCGGCCCAGGCGATGAAGCGCTCGGCGTAGACGGCGCCGGCGAGGTGGGTGTGAAGGTCGCCACCCTTGGGCATGCGATGGAGGAAAGCCCGCAGCACCGTTCGATTTTCACGCGCCGCTTCGAAGGTGGCGGCGGTGATGACCGTGTCGAATTCGCCCGCCAGCACCGCGACGCGCAACAAGACGATGAAGGCCGCCAGCAAGATTACGGCAAGGATGATCCGACGTCGCAAGGCCTGCCCCGCTGCGCTCGTGGCAGCGCAAAGCTAGAGCGAATTTCGGCCAAAGGGAATCAGGATGAGCGACGCGCTCGGTCTTGTTTCCCTCCCCCGTTTGCGGGGGAGGGGTGATCTCAAACGCCCTATCGTATGGCGTGCCCCCTCCCTGGGGCGCTCAATATCGGTACTGATCCGGCTTATACGGGCCGTCGGCGGGCACGCCGATATAGGCCGCTTGCTTGTCCGACATTTTCGTCAGCTTGACGCCGATCTTGGCGAGATGGAGCCGCGCGACCTTCTCGTCGAGACGCTTCGGCAGGGTATAAACTTTTTTCTCGTACTTCTTGGGATTGGTCCACAGCTCGATCTGCGC
>DATLJR010000056.1:0-8701 GCA_035538755.1 Pseudolabrys sp. | reverse complement strand
CACGACAACACCAGAGCCACCAATCCAATCGAAAGCGCAGTGATCGAATACTGGATGGCGATGACTTTGGCGTCCTGGCAAAAGACGTATTTCGTCACCCAGCTCTTCGGATGATAGAGTTCTACGTCTTTCACTTCTGCGGGTTGGATGACTCCGGCTGCGCCAAACGTGGTATCGACCATTGGAATGCCCTCGCTCTTTCCCATGAGACACGACGACGTTGAGTCTCACCGTGCAGATCGTCTCTTGCGCCGTTGCCGCCCTGTAGCTCAATGCCAGGTCTACTGCGTTCCCTTCGCTTGTCTGTTGCGAGCCGACAATTGTGCGAACGTCTTCTGTTTTCGTAGCCACGCCTGATATTCGCTCTCCTCATCAACTACGACCTTGGCACGCATGTTATAGTGGACAGCACCGCATAGCTCAGAACAGAGTATCTCGAAGGTCCCGGTTCTGGTGGGGGTGAACCAGACATAGGAGACCATGCCTGGCACCAGATCCATCTTGGCCCGGAACTCTGGCACATAAAAGCTGTGCACGACGTCGATCGAGCGCAGCAATAGCTTGACTGGCTTGCCGAGCGGCAGGTGCAAGTCGTTGCCTTCGATCACGACATCGTCGTGCCCGTTGGGATCGTTTGGATTCAAACCCAAAGGGTTGTCGGAACTGACGTTGCTGGTATCCGACGTGCCGAGCCGGCCGTCGTTCCCTGGAAGGCGGAAGCTCCACTGCCACTGCTGGCCGATGACCTCGACCTCTGACGCCCCTTCGGGGACCGTGACAAATTGGTTCCATACAAACAAGCCGGGAGCCAACATGGCCCCGACGCCCACCGCGGTCACGATGGTGAGCCACCACTCAAGCTTTTTGCTCTCCGGCTCATACACCGCCCGTCTTCCCGGTTGGTGATGGAAGCGGAATACGCAATAGGCCATGAACAAGATGATGGCGGTGAAAGCGACCCCGGTTATCCAGAATGTCAGGTTGATTGTGTAGTCGATGTAACCCCAGTTTGAGGCAAGCGGCGTCCACCACCACGGGCTCAGAATGTGAAACAATACCGAGCCGAGAGCGACTAAAACCAATATGATCGCTGTCACCATCCCTTTGCCTCTGAAGGCCATGGATGTGAACTGCGCGATTATTCTATTACTTCCGTGGGTCCTAGACAACTCATGAGGAAGAGGGGTAGCGGGCACTTTGATTGTGGCGGGCTAAAGCCGAATGCGCGGTAAATTGAAAGAGAGTTCCGAACCAATTGGCCTAGCGTAGGGCGAAACTCCACCAAATCATCGTAAGCGCGTCACTGTGTCGCGAACGCATTAAGAAAGGCTGGGCTCGAAACGGCAATTATAGCCTTGTACCAAGTGGTGATTTGGAGATTTTTAAGAACATCATTCATGCGGCTGCCTGCCAAGCCTCAAGCACATCCCACAATATCACCAATCTCCCAAAGCCGTTTAGTAATTCCGGCTGCCATTGCTGGTGTTGTACGTAGCGTCTTATGGAAACAAAATTGTAATACTTCGCGAAGAGCGCAACTGAACGTGTGTGGTTTTCTAGTTTCTTTGAAAAGGATCGATCCTAATCCCAAGTATGTCAGTACGTCCTATGCTGAGCGGCAAAATCTGAATCTGAGGATGCACACTCGCCAATTTACTCGGCTGACAAATGCCTTCGAAGCTTTTTTAACCGATATGCACCAACCGTTCGCCCAATAGCCGATTCGCTCTGCTCGATACCGCGTTTGGGACCGAGGCCGCAGTCGAGACCTCAGAGGATGCGTTTGCATCGGCCGTGATCTAGGGAGCCGCAAGCAGAATGAGAAAGGCTTTCATAACCTTACGCAAGCCCGACGAGAGCATCAAGCACGACTCCAAAGATCAGGAGCCCAAGCTGTATGAACGAGGCAAAGAAATTGTCCATCGCCGTGCGCTTCGACGGTGCGATATAAAGCAGCCAACTTTTCCAGAGAAAGTATGCACCGCCTACGCCTGCGCCGAGCCCATAGACGAGGCCTTGGCCGTACCAGAGAGGCACGAGCGAAATCGCAACCAACGCAGCCGCATGCAGAAGAATTGCCCAGGTCCATACCCGCTGCGATGCGGTGACCGGCAACATCGGCACCCCAGCCCTGGCATAGTCGTCGCCTTTGGCAGCGGCGAGGCTCCAGAAATGCGGCGGCGTCCAGAGAAACAGGACAAGCGCAAGTAAGACGGGGACGACTTGCGGCGTCGGATCAACCGCCGCCGCCCCCGCGAGCACGGCGAAGCTTCCGGCCAAGCCCCCGATCACGATGTTCCAGGCACTTCGGCACTTGAGCCACACCGTGTAGACGACGCCATAGGTGAAGGACCCGAGAAAAACGAAGAGCGATGACACAAGCCCATTCGCCGCCGCCGCCAACGCGAGCGAGGCGACGAGCAAGGCAAGGAACGAGATTGGCCACCACAGGGTTGGCTGAAACGCGCCGCTGGCGAACGGGCGGGACCGGGTTCGCCGCATCTTCCGGTCAAGGTCGCGCTCGTAGTAGTGGTTGAACGCACCCGCAGCGCCTGATGCTCCAAGCACCGCAAGCGCCAAGGCCGAGGCTTGCGCGACCGAGTTAGCAGGGCCTTCAGCCGCCGCCATCCCGGCCAGCGCGCACCCCGCGATCGCAACGCCGATCCTGAGCTTCAGGAGCGAGCACGTCATGCGAATTGCGGCGAGAATGGATGTCTCCCATTGTCAACCGGCCGCACCGAAATAATTCCGCTTACGCGGTCTGGATGTAATCGCGCAGAGCTTCGGCTTCGTGGTCTATCTCTTCGACGCGGCTCTTCACGACGTCGCCAATCGACACGATACCGATGAGCTTTCCCTGCTGCACCACCGGCAAATGGCGGAATTTTCCCGCTGTCATGCGGCCCATCAAGCCTCCGATGGTATCGTCTTCGGAGCAGGTCTTCACATCACGCGTCATGAGTTGACTGACCGGTTTGTTCAGCGCTGTCGGCCCATGCTCGGCGACCGCGCGCACGATATCGCGCTCCGACAAGATCCCGACGGTGCGGCGATCGGCGCCGAGGATGACGACCGCGCCGATGCCTCGCTCGGCTAGCAACTTCGCCGCCGCGGCAAGATCGGCGGTCGGCTCAATCGTGACGACGTTGCCGCGCTTGTCAGCCAAAATGTTTTTGACGAACATGGTGGCCTCCCTGGTTTTTTATTTCGTCCACGGAAACAGAACCGACGGGAAGTCGGCGGCATAGCGGCGTTCTTTCCGCTCTTCCGGCAGTGTCGGTGGCAGACCCGCCTGCGGCTCGACGACCTTGCGGTAGAGATGCCAGGTCGCATGCCCGAGCAGGGGCATCACCACGGTCAGACCGAAAAAGAGCGGCAGCGAACCGACCACTAACAGGGCCGCGACGATCAAGCCCCACACCATCATGGTCAATGGATTATGGGCAACCGCCCGGATCGAGGTCAGAAGAGCAACCGCGGCGCCGACATCGCGATCGAGCAGTAGCGGAAACGATACCACGCTGATCGTCAGGACAAGGATGGCGAAAAGCAGGCCAAGGCCGTTGCCGACGATTATGAGATTCCATCCAGGGCGTGTCGTGAGCACGTCCTTAAGGAACGCTCCGACTGATGGCGGCGATGCGTAGCCGAAATTGGCAACATAGATGGCGTCCGCGACCGCCACCCAGACAACGAAGATAATCAGCAGCAGAATGGCCAACACAGCGACGGCGCCGATCGACGAGGATTCAAATACGTCGAAGGCGCGTGTCGCCGAAGTTTCGAGGCCTGCTTCCCTGCGACGGCTCAGCTCGTAGAGACCAAGCGCGGCGATCGGACCAACCAGCGCAAACCCGCTCGCCAATGGATAAAGCAAGGGCAGAATGGAGTAGCCGAATGCGAGCCGCGCCAATGCAAAGCCAACGAACGGGTAGATGATGCAGAGGAATATGGCGTGTGTCGGCATCGCGTAGAAATCGTCGGCGCCCTTGGCAAGCGCATCGCGCAAGTCCGCCAAGCCAATCTTGCGGACCACAGGATGTGCGGGACGGGTTCCGGCGCCAAGGAAGATGTTCGAAAAGGCCATGCTTTACCTCCCGAGGCTTGTAACCCGGATGGCGTGGCGCATGGAATCAGAGCTTACTTTTGCCGGCTCTTGATCGCGTCACGTCATGAGCCATGCAGGGACTGTAACACGCTGGCACGCGCCCGGCGATCACAAATCTGCGTTAACGGACCAGAGCAATGCTCGCGCCAAAGCAGACATGCGTTGTTGCGCTGCATGAGTCCGCTTTCGGGGGTAAAGCGGACATGACTTTTTGCAGCGCAAATGTCTGCTTTTGACCCAAAGCGGATATGGGACCCTGTCCACTCGCTACGATCTTGGGGATAATCGATCATGGCGATATTAGTCAGGCGCTGCGTGCGATTAAGTTAAGACAATAAGTGGCTGCGCCGTCACGGCATAATTTGATCGGGATATTGAACGTGGCGAAGAAATCCAAGAAGGCAAAGCGCGGTGCCCCGGCGCGAAAGAAGAAGGGGGATGAAGATGGCGAAGTTGGCTAAACGGGCAAAGTCGAAAAAACGCGCTCCGAAACCTGCCTCGGCTCCGACAACTCCATCACAACCGCCGCAGCCTGCTCCGCCACCGGCAACGCTAGCGGGCATGACCGAAGATCAATAAATACGCGAATGTCCGCTTTCGGGGGTGAAGCGGACATGGCTCTCGCAGTGTATGGCTGTTTCGCCGGCTGGTATCACTCTCGATCCTCGTCAGGACGCCAGACGAGGTGCAATTGACCAACATATTCTCTATCCGGTGAAAATACCTCCCTGTCGCACAGGACGCACTTTGAAGGCCGCCGGTCTCTAGGGCGACCTTTGGTTTCGATTACCTCGTAGATCGCGCCGCAGGTGCACGTAACTCTGAGGTTGGCCATGGCAAAAATGCACTCGTTCGGCATGCGCCACTAGCAGATCGTATGGCCGTTACGCCGCGTGTTTTGCTTTCGTTAGTAAGCGAGCGAGGGCCTTTTTCCCTTCTTTGCCCGCCATCGCCATGCTTTCAAAAAAGACTGGCGAACTTTCCAACGGCCCCCACCGACCGGCGCGGTAAATCTCCCACTTCCATGCTTTAGGTGGGTTGCCTCGCAACTTTACAACGACCGAATAGTCCGTTGGGTCAAATTTTTCACGCACGCGCCATAAATGGTGTTGGTCGTCTCAAGTTTCAAAGGAAATCGCCCGCAGTGTGCTCTCCGTCGCCGACGAGGGATCGAATAAAAGGAGCGATGTCTGCTATTGGCCCATAGCGGACATCCCTAGTTGCACCGCAATGTCCGCTTTCGGGGGTGAAACAGACATGACCTTTTGCGGAAATCCGCTTTCGCGGTCGCTATTGGGGGCAAAGCGGACATGACGTCTTGCAGCGCACATGTCTGCTTTTGACCCAAAGCGGACATTGGGCCCGATCAACATTTGAGGTCGGGTACGTGCTATTTCTCACTCGCCACCCCCGAGTGCGGCGGCCGTGAGATCGCCGATTACATAGGCCTGAGCCAGACGTCGATGACCGAGATGAAGGCGATTGGCCGTTGGCATGTCGGCTTTCCGCGAAAGCGGAAATCTTCTGCTCATGCTGCGGCAGGAGCAGTGCTGTGCTCGGAAGCGCCCGTGGCCAACTTCAACCGGAAAATTCAGTATCCGCAGCTCGGCATCGTGTGATTAAACTCGCACACACGCATCAATGCCATTTTTAGTGCGGTGTGCCGCCCTCCTGCGACTTTGCGAAGATAACGACGGGGATAATGAACAGAAGGGCAGCAGCGAAGAAAACGACGCCCAGTGCGTTCAACGCTTGGGCCCACGAGAACGTCCAGACCAGAGTCATGATTATTCCCGCGGCGATGAAAACGATATTGATGGAAACCGGTGTGGTGTACGGCTCTCCCCTTTTTCCGCTCGGATCATTGTCGTCTTGTGGTGCTCGTACTCTGTTCATGAATCATCTGCCTTTCGTTTAAAGTACGCAAACGCAAAGCCGTTTCCTGGTCTTTTTTCCCGCCGGGCCACCCTAAGCGGCTCAAGGGCTAGTTGTCCATTTCCGAGGCCGTTTCGAGCCGATTTTGGTGGTTTTTACTGCCGAAAATAGAGTGCCGGAACTGACAATGCGGCGCGCCTTTAGCCGAGCCGAATGACCTCGGGATCGTGCATCGAGCCGCTGACGACGATCCTACTGCGCCTCGGACGAGGTGATCGAGTAAGCACTAATGCGTGTCGTTTTGCTGCACTGCATGAGTCCGCTTTTGGCCCAAAGCGCACATGAGCTTGTGCGCTGCACATGTCCGCTTTTGGGGGTAAAGCGGACATGCCTGTTTGCACTGCAAATGCCCGCTTATGACCCAAAGCGGCATTTCCCTTCATGCCGGTAGGCTAAGCCGGTACGATGCCGCCTATCGGGGGCAGAGATGAAGCGGCGCGATTTCATCAAACTGATTGCGGGTTCGGCAGGCGCATGGCCGTTTTTCGCGTTCGCACAGCGGACAGCGATGCCGCTGATCGGCGTTCTAAGGAATACATCGCAATCGGACGCGGCATTTCGTCTTGCTGCATTCCGAGCCGGATTGTCTGAATTGGGTTTCATCGAAGGCACCAATGTTGCGATCGAGTACCGATACGCCGACAGCAAATACGATCGTTTGCCTGCGCTTGCGGATGAATTAATTCAGCGTTCGGCCTCAGTGTTGTTCGCAAGCGGAAACGCATCAGCTCTTGCTGCCAAGCGTGCCACGTCGACCGTTCCCGTGGTCTTTGCGGTCGGTAATGACCCGGTAGAAATGGGTCTTGTCAATTCGCTCAGTCGACCGAACGGGAACGTTACTGGTGTGAGCTTTTTCACGACAATCGTCGGAAAGCGACTTGAACTAATGCGTGAGCTGACGTCCCCGTCGGCGAAAATCGCTTATCTCCAAGATACAAACAAATAGCGACCGCGAAAGCGGATTCCCGCAAAGGTTTTCTTCTTCCTGGTGGCGCAGTTGGGAAGTTAAATTGGTTTGTGTGGCTTTTCTCAATCTAACGGGGCACTGCCATGGTCACTCCGTACTGGCCAAAGCCGCAGCGAAATCGGATTGCCATTTCCACGAGAGCCCTGGCGAAACGTTGGCGCAAACGTCTCAATAAGACGACAGAAGAAATTGAAGCTGCGGTAGAAAAAGTTGGGAACAACGCGGAGACTCGTAAAGCGGACACAACGAGTGCTACGCGAAATTTCCGTTGATGTCCCATAGTTGATGTCCCATAAGAGACATGCGCTCTTGCACTGCACATGTCCGCTTTCGGGGTAAGGCGG
Organism: Pseudolabrys sp.; assembly: GCA_035538755.1. Classification (GTDB taxonomy): domain Bacteria; phylum Pseudomonadota; class Alphaproteobacteria; order Rhizobiales; family Xanthobacteraceae; genus Pseudolabrys. The sequence continues at coordinate 1,347 of DATLJR010000056.1, read as the reverse complement.
ACTGAGAAAAAGCGGACATCAGAAAATGTCTGCTAATGACCCAAAGCGGACATTGTGGCTCGCACCACCTGAACGAACTTCGTGCTACAAAGCGAAAAGTAGGCTGGCAGGTCGATCCCAGCGGCTAATCCTCTGCGTCATTAGTGGCGCAATCAAGATGACGAAAAATGGCAACGCGAGAGTCCCGTTTAGCTCAATTCAGCCAAGGTGTCCCCAAAGAAAATAGCCCTATGCAAATCCTTTGCGAGGATCAGAGCGGGACTTACATAATTCCGTATCCATGCGAGTGGTCAGACGGCGCGTGGCGGAAAGTTGGAAGCGCTAAACACATTGAAGCAACCGTAATCGGTTGGCGTGTAGTGCCTCGCTTTCGGCAATGACCCTCGGCAAGGTGCTAGCAAGGCATCGTAACGGTTGGCCAAGGGCGGATGCCTGACGCCGCCATTCTAATCGGCGCGCCAAGCGGGAGTTATGTCCGGGTTATGAAAGATCGTCACGCCACAGTTTATGCAAAGGTACTGTTTTTCTCGACCTGGCCCTTTAAAAACGAATTTTAGCCCCGGGTGTCCGGGGTCATCCGGGCCCTTCGTTATCTGCGCTTTGCAAGCGTCGCATAACCTGATCATTTCGGGCCCTCAGGCGAACGGTGCGGCCGTCATGGCCTCGGCTCAGGCACTCAGCGCGCCAAGCACCATCTGGCAATCGGGTGTTTGCGGTATTTAATCATCCGTGCTTGAAACGGCCACTGCGCGGTCCCTCTAGCCAAAGGAACATCGATTGCAGGTTTTTGTGCGCGACAACAATGTCGATCAGGCTCTCCGTGTTTTGAAAAAGAAAATGCAGCGTGAAGGGGTATTTCGTGAAATGAAGCGACGGCGATCCTATGAGAAACCCTCGGAGCGCAAAAACCGGGAAAAGTCCGAGGCGATCCGCCGCGCGCGCAAGCTCGCACGCAAGAAGGCACAACGCGAAGGGCTCATTCCTCCCGACGCGCGCAAGACGAAGCTGCTGGACGGAAAGAACGCCGGGCAACGCCCTGCGTTACGGCCGTCTCCCTCATTCTGAAGCGGCGGTTCCTTTGAGAGATCAATGACGGATCATCCCGATTTTTCTGTTGTCGTGAAAAGTAGGGGCCGACCTCCAAACCCGTGGAAATGGGAGATTTACCGCGCCGGCAGGAAAAGCCCGGTCAAACAGTCAGAGGTCTATTTCAGCACCGTGACTGAGGCCCATCGCGCCGGAAAGAAAGCGCTCAGTTTATTCATCAGCGAGTTCCACGATGAATTGACCGAGGAATGGCTACCCAAATTTGGTCGATCGAAAACGAGCGAATAGATTTGTCGGCTT
>DATLJR010000055.1:0-68995 GCA_035538755.1 Pseudolabrys sp. | reverse complement strand
CCCTCCAACATCAACCACGCCGAGCTCGAGCCGATGATCATCGGCAGGAACTTCCTCACCAAGATCAACGCCAATATCGGCAACTCGGCGGTGACCTCTTCGGTCGAGGAAGAGGTGGAGAAGATGGTGTGGGCGATCCGCTGGGGCGCCGACACGGTGATGGACCTCTCCACCGGCCGCAACATCCACACCACGCGCGAATGGATCATCCGCAACGCGCCGGTCCCGATCGGCACCGTGCCGATCTATCAGGCGCTGGAGAAGGTAAACGGCGATCCCGTCAAGCTCGACTGGGACGTGTACAAGGACACGCTGATCGAGCAGTGCGAACAGGGCGTCGACTACTTCACCATCCATGCCGGCGTGCGCCTGCCCTACATCCATTTAACCGCCAACCGCGTCACCGGCATCGTTTCGCGCGGTGGCTCGATCATGGCCAAGTGGTGCCTCGCGCATCACAGGGAGAGTTTCCTCTACGAGCGCTTCGACGAGATCTGCGACCTGATGCGCAAATATGACGTGTCGTTCTCGCTCGGCGATGGCTTGCGTCCTGGCTCGATCGCCGATGCCAATGACCGTGCGCAATTCGCCGAGCTGGAGACCCTCGGCGAACTCACGAAACTCGCCTGGGCCAAGGGCTGCCAGGTGATGATCGAGGGCCCCGGCCACGTGCCGATGCACAAAATCAAGGTCAACGTCGAGAAGCAGCTCAAGGAATGCGGCGAAGCGCCCTTCTATACGCTTGGCCCGCTGACGACCGACATCGCGCCCGGCTACGACCACATCACCTCGGCCATCGGCGCCGCGATGATCGGCTGGTTCGGCACGGCGATGCTTTGCTACGTGACGCCGAAGGAACATCTCGGCCTGCCCGACCGCGACGACGTGAAGGAAGGCGTGATCGCCTACAAGATCGCCGCGCACGCGGCCGACCTCGCTAAGGGCCATCCGGCGGCCCAGTTGCGCGACGACGCGCTGTCACGCGCGCGCTTCGAATTCCGCTGGGTCGATCAGTTCAACCTCTCACTCGACCCGGACACCGCGCGCGAATATCACGACGAGACGCTGCCCAAGGAAGCGCACAAGGTGGCGCATTTCTGCTCCATGTGCGGCCCGAAATTCTGCTCGATGAAGATCACGCAGGATGTGCGGGACTATGCGGCGACCTTGAACGACAAGGAGCAAGGGATGGCGCAGATGTCGGAGAAATTCCGGCAACTGGGGAGCGAGATTTATGTCGAACAGGCGGCGGTGAAAGACAGCAACAAGGCGTTGTAACCGTGCTCGACCGGAAACCACGCTAGTACCTGTCAATTTCTCTATCATCGGCCTTGCTGCCGGCACGGCATCATCTTTCGATGTAGGCCTCTGGCTCGGGTTGGTGGCCGTTTGGCTCGTTCTTCATGAGCAACGCGAAGTCGTACATGGTCACGGCTAAGCAACTGATGCGCCGCATCCGCGACAAGGTGCCGTACAGTTCCGGCGACAAGATGATGCTCAGCAATGCCGGCAGCGGCTGGATGGTCGAGGGTTCTCCCCCGCGGCTGCTGCGCTACTACAACCAGCTGGTCGAGAGCTACAACCGCGGCGCCAAATATCTAGCGCGCGGCAAAAGGTTTTCTGCCTTAGCGGCGTCCCGATTGCGATCCATCCATTCCCTTCCTATCTGACCTGAGAACTGAGCCGGGCCGTCTGCCTGGCCACAATGGAGATTCGACGATGTGGGCTGCCTTTGTCCGGCAATTTGCCGCTTATGCGATCACCCGCCGCGGCAAGAAGCTGTTCGCGCTGATCGGCGTGCTGGCATTGTGCTTCGGCGCCGCACTGCTGATCGACATGCGGTTCTATGTGTCGGCAAGCTTTGTCACGTTGCTGGCGGGCTTCTCGGCCGTTGCTTACGTCATCCAGCATGTGAAGATCAAACGGATCGAACACCAGCGTCTGCTGGTGAAGGCCGAAGCCGCGCGTCAGCGCGCGATGGTCGCGCAGGCCCGGCTCGAGCGGATCGATAACGCGAAGTCCGCGCTGCAAGGCGCGATGGTCGGCGCGGTTGGGTTCGTGACCCACAATGTGAATGTGGTCGCCAACGAGGCCGTGCTGGCAGTGGCGGAAAGCGCCGAGGCTGTCGAGCGCGCCTACCGAAGGGCCGCCAGCATGGTGGAGACCAACGCGCGCGCCGGTCTGGTGTACGCCGTGCGCGGCTTGCGTTCGTTCAAACCCTAGTTTCCAACGCCATCCTTTCGCTCATGGCAGGGACAAGCCCCGCCATGCCGCTATAGTCTCGTCCTCCTGACCGGGAGACGACGATGGACAGGCATTTAATAACGGCCGCGCTGCTTTGCCTGGCGATGGCCATGCCGCCGATTGCCGCTGCAACAGGCGCGGAACTGAAGGTACTGGCGGGCGGTTCGATGACCGCGAGCCTGAAGGAGATCGGGCCGAAGTTCGAGGCCGCCAGCGGCCACAAGCTCGACATCACCTTCGCGGCAACACCCGAGTTGATCAAGATGTCGACGTCGGCACCGTTCGATCTCGGCGTTGTGCCCGTCGATGTGATGAAGAACGGCGACGCGCGCGCGAAGTTTTCCGGCACGCCGGCCAATATCGCACGCGTCGGTTACGGCGTCGCGGTGAAGGCGGGCACTGCAAAGCCCGACGTGAGCACACCCGAAGCGTTGACGGCGACGCTGATGAAAGCGCAATCGATCGCCGTGTTCCCGGCGAGCGCGGCTGGCGCCTTCGTGCATAAGATATTCGAGCGCCTCGGCGTCGCGGAGCAGATCAAGGACAAGCTGAGAGTGCAAAGTGCGCCCGGTGAGATCCCACAGGCGATCGCCAAAGGCGAGGCCGAACTCGGCGTCTTTCTCACCAATGTTTTGCTCGCGCCGGGTGTCGAATTGGCCGGCCCCTTCCCGGGAGATTTGCAGCAGAACCTCGTCTTTGTCGGCGCCGTCAGCGCCGACAGCAAAAATACGGACGCCGCCAAGGCTTTTCTCGACTTTCTCAAGACACCGGATGCCGTCAACGTGTTCAAGGCCAAAGGCGTGACCCCGGGATGATTTCGCCACACAGCAGCTTTGCATGACCCAACCTCGCGGCCGCTTCAGCGTTGCTGCTCTGCTCTCCTTCAACGGCGGCTTCGTGGACACCGTCGGGTTCCTCGGCCTGAGCGGACTTTTCGTCGCCCATGTCACCGGCAACTTCGTTACGCTCGGCGCGGCGCTCGTACTGGGCAGCCACGGCATTCTCAACAAGATTCTGGCACTGCCCGAATTCGTTGCCGTGATCGCGCTCGCGCGGCTTCTCGGCGGCGTTGCACGCAAACGCGGGTGGCCCGCGCTGCGCATCATGCTCACGATCGAGTTTGTTCTGCTCGCCGCGTTCTTCGCCCTTGCCGCGATTTTTGGTCCCTTCGAAGACGCCGACAGGCCGATGGCGCTGCTCACCGGCTTCGCGGGAATTGCCGCGATGGCCTTGCAGAACGCGCTGCAGCGCGTGCACCTTGCAAGCCTGCCGCCAACGACACTGATGACCGGCTCGACCACGCAGGCCACGATCGATGCGGTCGATCTGCTCGCCGGCACCGCGGCCGGCGATGCCGCTGCGGTCCGTACGCGACTGTCGCGCGTTGCGGCGAGCGTGCTTCTGTTCGCCGCGGGCTGCGCCGCGGGAGCTCTGCTCTACTGGCTAGCAGGCTTCTGGTGTCTCGCCATTCCCGTGGTCGTTGGCGGCGTGGCCGCTGTCATGCGCCTCGATGAGACAGCGCAGCCGACCTAGAAAGCAATATCACCGGGATAAGGCCGGTAATGACAGCGAAAGGCTCTCAGCAATTCTTGCAGATATTCAAGGCCGGTCCCAAAGGATCGGGCTTGCGTCCGGCGGAATCTTCGTCCTTGCGTGCAGCTGGCGGCAGGTCGCTTTGCATCGGCTGCCGGTGACCGACGGGCGCCTGTGGTATCACCGAGCCGCTGGTCGGCGGCGCCGTCGGGGATGGTATCTGTCCGGGCAGGGTCTTGCCGGGGTCCTGCGACCAAGCAGCTTCGCCCACGAACAGCAAAACGGGAATCACGATCGTCATGGCGCGCATGGGATCTGACCTTTCGCGAACCAATCCGGCACGGTAACCGCCAGCGATGCACCGGGTCCGCAATTATAGCGCAATGCCGTCGTGAGCGGAATTGCAAAACTCTCGCGCTACGTCGCGGCCTGACATTGGCCGCTGAAAGCCTGTCACAAATTCTGCATGTGCGTTAGAAACGACGGAAAACTGAAACCGACCAAGGGGAAAAAAATGCGGAGGGTGAGCGTCATCGGCGCCGGTACAATCGGTGCAAGCTGGGCGGCCTACTTCCTGGCGCGCGGATTCGAGGTGGCCGGCTACGATCCGGCGCCGAACAGCGAAGCCTTCGTGCGGCGCTTCATCGATACGGCCTGGCCGACGCTGGAAAAACTAAACGTGGTGCAGGCGGGCGCCGACCACAAGCGTTTCGAGTTTTTCAAGGATCCGGCCGCCGCCGTCAAAGGAGCGGAGTTTGTCCAGGAAAGCGGACCCGAACGTGAAGATCTCAAAGTCGAGCTGTTCGCGACGCTGGATGCCGCCCTCCCCGCGGACATCGTGATCGCGACGAGCTCCTCAGGTCTTCTCGTCAGCCGCGTCAGCGCGAAGTGCAAACATCCGGAACGGTGTGTTATCGGCCATCCGTTCAATCCGCCTCACCTCATTCCGCTGGTCGAGGTCGTCGGCGGTGCGAAGACCTCGCCGGACGCCATCGCCAAGGCGATGCAGTTCTATCGCGACATCGGCAAGTACCCGATCCACATCAAGAAGGAAGTGAAGGGTCATGTCGCAAATCGCCTCCAGGTGGCGCTGTGGCGCGAAGCCGTCCATCTCGTGGCCGAAGGCGTTGTTTCCGTCGCCGACGCCGATGCGGCGATCGCCTATGGCCCCGGCCTGCGCTGGGCCCTGATGGGCCCGCATCTGACGTTCCATATGGCGGGCGGCGAAGGCGGCATGAAGCATTTCATGGATCATCTCGGCGGCCCGATCCAGGGCTGGATGGACGACCTCGGCCAGACACGGCTAACGCCGGACGTTCAGAAAAAAATCATCGACGGCGTCGCCGAGGAAGCGGCCGGACGCAACATGGCCGACCTTCAGCGCTGGCGCGACCGAAAGTTGATCGACATTCTGAAAGTTTCGGGCGAACCCTGACGCGTCCGCGCGCGCAGTCTAGGCAAAACGGGCGCGAGCCCGCTCCCGCGCCTTTTCGGCCTCTACCTCGCGGTCGCGCGCGGGCGCGGATGTGTGCAAGGAGTGCAGCAACTTGTGCGCGGCCTGCGAGACCTCGTCCACGGCAAGTTCGAACGCCGCAGCATTCGCCTGCGACGGCTTGTTGAACCCTGAGAGCTTGCGGACAAACTGCAACGCGGAAGCGCGCACTTCATCTTCGGTCGCTGGCGGCTCGAAATTGAACAGCGTCTTGATGTTGCGGCACATGGGGCTGGCTCCTTCTCCACCAATGTAGCAACCCATGTCCGAGATCGCTATCCTTCGCGGTAATTTTGAGAGACCGTGCTTGCAATAATCATGGCGATTGCATTGCAATGCTTCCACTCATTCCAGCGCTTACATTTGCTACCGTGCGGCAATAATCGTCTATAAGGGAGATCGCGCATGCCAGGGCTTTTGCAAAATCACATCGCTGTCGTCACCGGCGCGGGTTCCGGCATCGGCCGCGGTATCGCGCTCGGTTACGGACGAGAAGGCGCGCACGTGGTCGTGCTCGACATCAATGGCGAAACAGCCGGCAAAACCGCAGCCGATATCTGTGCAGAGGGTGGCAAGGCGCAACACTTCACGCTCGACGTCACCGACCGGGCGGCCTGTCGCACGACGGCTGCAAAGGTCGCCAGCGAAGTCGGCCAGGTTTCAGTCCTGGTCAACAATGCCGGCATCAACCGCCGCAACGCTTTCACTGCCGATCCCGACGCCGTCATCAAGGACTGGCAGGACATCATGGCGATCAATCTCAACGGGGTGTTCAACGTAACCCATGCGTTTCTCGATGCCTTGCGTTCGACCAAGGGCCGGATCGTCAATATTGCTTCGATCCAGTCGTTCATGCATGTGCGCACGCCGAACTCGCCAGCCTACACCTCGGCGAAACATGGCGTCCTCGGCTTTACCCGCGCGCTCGCGGCCGAACTTGGCAAGCACGGCGTACGCGTGAACGCGATCGGTCCGGGCCTCATTGAGACGCCGCTCAACGCACAGGTGCGCGCCAACAATCCCGAGTTGGTGAAGATCTTTCTCGATCACACGCCGCTCGGCCGCACCGGCAAGCCAGAAGACATCGCGGGCCCCGCGATCTTCCTCGCTTCCGATTTGTCGGCTTATGTCACTGGCGCGATCGTGATGGCGGACGGCGGCTACCGGACGATCTGACCGACCGCGCTTTTTCATCAGCGTTTTATTTTCCCGCCACCTTGCGCAACGCGGCGTTGATGCGATCCTGCCAGCCAATGCCATCTTGCTGAAAATAGTCGAGCACATCCTGGTCGATGCGCAACGTCACGGTGTGCTTCACGTGCGGCAACCCGGGAGCCTTCGGCGGCAGATCCGCCGGCTTGGTCGTCACCGCCTTGAAAGCCTTCTCGGCTTCGGAGCGAGAATCAGATGTCGGGCGCCGGGTCATGGACCTGTCTCTAGTGGTGCCGCCTGTAGCTCGCAACGCCCGCGTCGGTCTCCAATTCCGGAATGGTTAAGACGCCTGAAAATAAGGGTCGCAATTAATCATATCTGGCGGACCACCTCAGCTCGGGCCAAGCAGCTCCATGCTCTTGTGAAAGAAATAGATGCCAAGGGCGAGACCGCCCACGCTGCACCAGCCGGACACAATGTCGCCGGCCCTGTAGGTGATTGCGCCACAAATGAGCGCAGTGCCATATGGCAAAACCACCAACAAAATCATCAGCAGAACCATCATCTTGCGTTCCCCGTATACAAGGCCGCGCGCAAACTAGACTCGCGCCGCGAGTGGATTGCCAAACGCCCTATCGCTTAAACAGCCCCATGATGGCGGCCTTCGCCAGCGTGTTGAAGTGCAAATTAAAGCCGACGACGGCCGCCGAGGTATCCGCCTTCACATCCAGCTTGTCCGCTTTCACCGCGAAAACCGTGAACAGGTAACGATGCGGATGATCGCCCTCTGGCGGACAAGGCCCGCCATAGCCCGGCGCACCGAAGTCGGTTCGCGTCTGCAGCGTGCCGGCCGGCAGCTTGCCGCCGGCGCTGCCGGCGCCCAATTCGAGCTCGCTCACGTTTGCCGGAATGTTCACCACCAGCCAGTGCCAGAATCCCGAGCCGGTCGGCGCGTCCGGATCGTAGCAGGTGACGGCGAAGCTTTTCGTTCCTGCAGGCGCGTCGGACCATTTTAGGTGCGGTGACTTGTTGCCGCCCGCACAGCCGAAACCGAAATCCGCGGAAAGGATGAAATCTTTCGGCAGATAATCACCGTCCTTGAAGCTGCTGCTGGTCACTGAAAAAGCCATAAATCGTCTCCATTCACTCACCCGGTAAAGCCTAGCGCGGGCAGCCGGACATTCAACAGTCGTCATGGGATTCATGACCGGCCTCCTGCGCAGCCTGGCAACAATCATTGGTTATATCTGCGGGGCTGGCATCGCAGTTGCAGCGACCCCGAAGGCCCTCTCCCTCCTCGCGAACTATCCGAACCACAGACGTAAATCGTCGTCGTGGCAATATTCATTGTAGCCGGTGCGCTGATCAGCGCCCTGCTGTGGCGGATCGTGAGTGGAATGGCAGCTCGCAACGTCAGCGTTCCGGACCGCATCGCTGGCGCGGCGCTCGGGCCGTCCGCTCTTCGATCGCATGGGTCCACCCGGTCGCGAGCCGGCTTTCCTGAGGGGCTCGCGGGGGCGGGCGTCGGCAGGGCAATTCGGAATACAGGCGCTTCCACCGGAAGCCGAAGACTATGTCGATCGCCTGAAGCGTCAACGGCGCCAGTAACAGTCAAACCCTTCGATCCGTCCCGCACGCGCCGTCCTCCAATCGGCTCGGCCAAAGGACCGAATGGCCGTCATGCGGCGACTCGGCCTGGACTTTTGCGCCTTCATCGCCACGTCTCTGCCTCAAATGCCGGGTTCCATGGCTTGCGTCCGGAGGCGGTAACCTTTGCCTCCGGCGTCCATAAGTGGCTGGCGCAATGGGCCGAGATAGCGATACGTTATCCAAGCACCTTTCGAGTTCCAGAGGGTTTCCGATGGCGCAAGTGACGTACGAGATCGTCGAACACGATGGCGGGTGGGCGTACAAAGTGGACGGCGTGTTCTCGGAAACCTATCCAACGCATGCTGATGCCCTCGCCGCCGCGCAAGCGGCAGCCGAAGAGCAGACCGTGCCTGGACACACCGAAGTCATAGAATATGAAGACGAGAAAGGGCGCTGGCACACCGAAACCGCTCGCGGCTCCGATCGGCCACAAACCCACATCAAGGACAAACTCTGAGGCGCATCAAAGCGCCGTCATCGGGGGAATTACAAAAATGATCTGGTTGCGAATTTTCGCCCTCGCTCTTCTCGTGTCGCCGGCTGTCCCGGCATTCGCGCAGAGGATGATGTCATCGACCGCTCCGACCATGGAAGATGTCGATCCAGGCATCGACAACACCGCGCGCGATCGGGATCTGCCGCCGGAGCTGCGCCGTCAGTCGGTCTACTACCGGACTGAGCAGGCGCCGGGCACGATCATCGTCAACACACACGACCGTTTCCTCTATCTCATCATGGGTAACGGCGTCGCCATGCGTTATGGCGTTGGCGTCGGCCGAGACGGTTTTCAATGGGGCGGCGTCCACAATATTACGCTTAAGCGCGAATGGCCGGATTGGGTGCCGCCGCCAGAGATGATCGCACGCCAACCGTATCTGCCGCGCTGGATGGCCGGCGGCCCGGGCAATCCGCTCGGTGCGCGTGCGATGAACATCGGCACGACTGTTTACCGTATTCACGGTACCAATGCGCCGCAGACGATCGGACAGGCGGTGTCGTCAGGCTGCTTCCGGCTCGTCAATGACGATGTGATCGACCTCTATAGCCGAGTGCCGATAGGAACGAAGGTCATGGTGCAGCATCAATAGCCGCGCAGGGTCACTCCCAGAGACCGAATGACGCCCACTTGCCCTCGGGAATTTCTTCACCAATGGTGAAACGGAAATTCACGATGGTCAGGTGGTCGGGCGTCGCCGTACATCGATAAGACAGCGCGAACCACTTCTTGCGGCTGCGGAAAGCACCTCCGCTCACCTCGAGCGTGTCGCCTGACGCAACCGGTTCCGCCATTGCATTCGCCACTGCGCGGTCGGGGCGATAGTCCTTGTTTTGCTCGCGGATGCGGCTCATTGCCGTGTAGTCGCAGAGCTGCTCCAGCCGCTCTGCGGGCGCCAGCATCTTTAAACTGCGCTCGAAACGTCCTTCGGCGGCCACAGCTGTCGATGCTGCGATCGTCGTGGCGATCACCGCCCATCCGAACGCACGCATGCAACCTCCTGCCGGCACGGCTTTCATAGCGTTAGGTGCTCGCCGCCCGGTCAGGCAAATCGGCACTACCGGTTTGTCTCAAATAAAAATGGCATCTACAAGTCGGGAATTTCAGGAATATTTCGGGTCGCGATCAAGCAGTTCGATCGAAATGCCCTGCGGCCCGCGCAGGAAACATATTTTGATGCCGGGGCGGGGTGAGTGCGGCTCCTGGGTGAACTCGACGCCTTTCTTTTTCAGATCGGCCGCTATGGCATCGATCCCGGAAACTGCCAGGCCGAAGTGGTCGAGGCCCTGATACGGCGTCGACGGAGCCGGATTGACGCCGTCGCCGGGGTTGACCTGAGCAGTAAAAATCATCGCATCGCCGAGCTTGATGTCGATGCGCGGTTTTCCAAGCTGGGTGCTGCGGATGATCTCGGCGCCGAACATGCGCTCGAACCATTGCGCCATCGCCTCCGGATCGGGCGTGCGCAGGTGGATATGATCCCAGGTAAAGTTCGGCATTGGCATTTCTCCCTGAATGGCCTCGCGAAACTAGGCATGACGAAGCTCCGGGGCAACAGAAAGTGCGACCAGAGGTTGCCTTGCGCCATACCCCGCAGCGTGAATACTTGCGCGACTTCCAGGTTCGGGGGCAACACTCATGACCGCTAACAACCGTCGCCATTTTCTGAAGCTTTCCTCCGCCACGCTTGCAGCCCCGGCACTGCCAGATCGTGGCATGGCGCAGGCAGCATGGCCGGCAGCAAAACCGATTCGCGCCATCGTGCCGTTCTCGGGAAATCATCGGACGCATCGTCCTTGAACCGCTCTCGCGCCAGATCCGCCAGACGATCGTAGTGGAAAATCGTGGCGGCGCCGGGGACAGCCTTGGTTCAGCAGTGGTCGCGAAAGCGGATCCCGATGGCTGCGCACTCCGGGCCTCTATGCTGAAACGACTAAGGCACTCGCATTACCCGAGGTTCAAAAGAAATTGACCGTCCAAGGCGTCGAGCCTGCGCCGCTCAGTCCGAGCGAAATGGATGCCATGATCCGGCGCGAGATCGCACTCAATCTCAAGATAGCGAAAGAAGCCGGGCTTAAATTCAACTAAGCCGGTGTTTCCGTGGCGCTTTGTACGCTGTCGCACGGGCTTGCGGCAGATGCCACGCGATACCGCGTGCGTCTCGGCTGCGTTTGAGTGTGGATGAAGGCGCCCAAGACAGAATTGTGACGCGAATCGCTATTCAACAGTTCCCCACAGGCAATGACGAAGTGCGTGCATTTCTCTGCATGCGTCATCGCAATTTTGCTAAACGAGACGACTGGCAGATTGGACGGGCATGGCGGGCAAGACAGTTCATGCAGCGGGAGGCATCGTGGTGCGCAACGGTTCGCGCCCGCTGATTGCCGTCGTACAGCGCGCAAAGGACGAACTGTGGGTGCTGCCGCGCGGCAAGCTCAAGTCCAATGAAAGCGCGCTGGCGGGGGCGCGGCGCGAGGTTGTCGAAGAGACCGGCCATCGCGTTCGCGTGCGCGAATTCCTCGGCGCAATCACGTATCGCGCGCGCGGTCGCCCGAAGGTCGTGCAATTCTGGCGTATGCAGGCCGAAGTCAAAGCCAGCCGCGACGTGATGGAGGACATCGTAGCGGTGGAGTGGCTCCCGCTCGCCGCGGCCGTACGACGGCTGAGCTATCCTCTCGAAAAACTGTTCCTGCGCAGCGTCGGCCGAACTGCCCTACGGCGTCGGAGACATAGACTGCGGCGCAAGGGGCATCTTGCCCCTAAAGGGAAGCCGCGCCACCGCGCCGCCAAAACGCGCGGGCACAAATCAGCCTTGCGCCGCGTCTCCACATCGCGCCATCGGGCGCGCAAGATTTCGGCGGCGCGCGCCGGCCGGCCGACGATCCTGCAACGCGTGCTGGGACGAATTTCCCAATAAGCGCTCGAGCCTCGTCTCGTCGTCTTGCCAAAATTTAATTCGCGGCGGAGCGTCGTAGACGCAATTCCAAACGCGCCCTTCACGCTGCATTCAAGCCGGCAGCAGCAACCTCACAGGTTCACCATGACTGCTATGGCCAAAACTTTCACTGCTCTCGCTGCTGCCGCGACCCTTGGTCTCGCGGCTTTCGCGACTGCGCAACCCGCGCAGGCGCACCATCATCACCATCACCACCATAGACATGTTGGCGTCTTCGTCGCACCGGTCGGCCCAGCCTACGCTTGCGCCGGGGCCTACGGCTGCTCCTGGAAAAGTCAGCGCGTCCTCGACAGCTGAGGCTGGCATGTGCGTCGCATACGAGTCTGCGTTTAAAAACCAAGAACAACGTCAGTAAAAAACGGAACAGCCCAACAGAACGGCCCTTGCGTCTGCCGATGCAAGGGCCGTTTTTCCGTCGCGGGCCGCTCGGCACAACACGGCGCATTAACAGTGATTTTGCCCTTGTCCGGCCCCAAGCATTGCCAAAATTTAATCCGCGCAAACAGGCCGTTGGGTTATTTCCAAATGGGCTATTCACCGGCCATTCACGCGAAAAACAGGAACCTCCTGCTCACGGTAGATGTTGTCACTGAACGAATTCGCAGGGAACAAACCCGACCATCGTTGAATGAATACGAACTCAGCGAACCAGAGGTGAGCCATGACTAAGACAACCAAAACCCTCACTGCTCTCGCGGCCGCCGCGACCATTGGGCTCGCAGCTGTAGCCGCACCGCAGCCAGCCGAAGCAGGTAACGGTGGCGCCATCGCCGCCGGCATCATCGGCGGACTTGCCGTCGGCGCGCTTGTTGGCGCCGCAGCCGCTAACGGCCCTTATTACGGATATGGCCCGGGCTACGCTGCCGGTCCCGCATATTACGGATACGGCGGTTGCTACTGGACCCGCCAACGAGTCTGGGACGGATGGGGATGGCGCTTTCGCCCTGTGCGCGTCTGCGGTTAGGTCCGAGCCAAATCGGACAAATTAACGCATGAAGAAAAAAACCCGGATTCGGTGACGCAGCCGGGTTTTTTTCGGAACGAGGGGCGGGCCAGCGCTCAACAAATTTCCGACATATTGGAACAGTCTCTATCTCGGCACGGGGACAACTTAGACTCACTATCCGCGGTCGGCGCTGCCGACCTCACCTGGAGGGAACTTCTATGAAGAAGACGATGTTCGCGGTTGCGACCGCCGCCGTGCTGGCAGCGGGTAGCTTGAGTGCGCCGAGCACCGCAGAAGCTCGTTGCTATGGCTGCGCGGTCGGCGCGGGCGTTGCGGCGGGCGTGATCGGTGGCGCCATCATCGGCGGCGCGATCGCCAATAGCGCTGGCGCTTACCCAGCCTACGGTCCCGCCCCCGGCTACGTCGTGTACCAGGGCTACGGTGCGCCATATCCAGTTGCCTGCCCCGGCGGTTATTGGGCTCGCCGGCCGCTGCGTGACCCTTACGGCAATTTCGTCGGCTGGAGCCGTCCGCGGTTCATCTGCCCTTAAAGATCGCGTAACCATTAGGGTGGATGATCGCGCCGAATTGGAACTCGGCCCGAGAGGACACCCATGAAGAATATGATCATTGCGCTCGCCGCGGCCGGCACCCTGGCCGCGGCGTTGCCGCATCCGGCGCAAGCTAATTGCAATGGCTGCGGTGTTGCCGCTGGCGTCGTCGGCGGGCTTGCTGCCGGGGCCATTGTCGGCTCGGCCATCGCAAACAGCCGCCCGGTCTATGTCGAGCCCGCTCCAGTCTACGTTGCACCGCCGCCGTATGAAGGCCCGATCTGCCACATCGAGCGTCAACAGGTGTGGGACGGCTACGCCTATCGGACAAGACGCGTCCAGGTTTGCGATTGATCTAACTCACCGCCGCATGTGCTCAAGCACCGCGGCGGTCGGCCAACAATCGACCTTCAATCCGTTTTTCTTCTGATACGCGCCGAGCGCCGCGCGTGTGAGCATGCCCGCTTTACCGTCGATCTTGTCCTTGTAGAGACCAAGCGCGGTCAGCCGCTTCTGCATCAGCTCGACATCCGTGGTCTTGAGTTGAACATTCTTGCTCCACGGCGTCTCGAATTGGCGTCCGCCGGATATGCGGTCGCTCAGGTGCCCGACGAAAAGGACATAGAGATCCGAGAAATTGTAGTCCTTGAGGACGAAATAGTTTTTCGGCGTGAGGAATGACGGTCCATAGCTGCCTTCCGGCTGAAGCAGAGAAGCGTCGTAGGTTAGTTCGGCTGCACTGAGCTTGCGTCCATTGGTCGGAGTGAACCCCGCCTTCAACCACGCGCCGACTGGTTTCGTCACTTCGGGCATGCCGATGCTGCAATCGGCATTGGCCGGCGCCCGCACCTCAATCGCCCAGAACTCCCCGGGTCGCCACCCTTTGCCGACGAGTTGCTTTGCCGCGGATGCGAGCGCATCCGGAACCGAGCGCCAGATGTCGGCGCGGCCGTCGCCATCGAAGTCGACTGCATATTTGAAGTATTCGGACGGCAGAAATTGAGTGAGCCCCATTGCGCCGCCCCATGACGAGCGCAGGTCGCTGCGCGGCACGCCGTCCTGCAACATCTTCAACACATGCAGGAATTCGTTCTGGAAGAACTCCTTGCGCTTGCCGATATAAGTTTGGGTCGCCAGGACGCGAATGGCATCATTGGGAAGCTGATATCCGCCATAGTCGGTTTCGCGTCCCCAGATTGCCAGCACCACGCTTCCCGGCACGCCGAATTCCTTTTCGATGCGCGCCAGCGTGTCGCGGTACTGCACGGCGAGTTGCTTGCCGCGGGTGGCAAGACGGTCGAAGCTCGTTTCGCGCAGATACTGCGACGGCGTTTGCACGAACTCGGGCTGTTGCGGAGCTTTCTCGGCCTGACCTGGAATGGCGAGATCGGGCAGCGAGAGGTCGGGTTCAAGCCCGCGCGTCGCGGCGTCGAAGGTCGCGCGAGAAACACCCATTGCCTGCGCCGCCGGCCACTGGGCGGCCAGCCATTGTTGGAAGGCAGCATCGGCCGCCTCGCCGGACGTCGTGGCTGCGAATGCAAATAATGCGATCGCAACAGCGTGCGCTATTGTCCTCAACATTCCGCCGCAACCTCACATCGAAAAGACCGGATATCCGGGCATGCGGGACAAAATTGGCTATTCCGCGTCGTAGCGCTAACGGGAAAACTTCTTGTACTTCAGCCGGTGCGGGATCACCGAATCTGTCCCCAGACGACGCATCTTGTCGGTTTCGTAATCCTGGAAGTTCCCCTCGAACCATTCCACGTGGCTCTCGCCCTCAAACGACAGGATATGCGTGGCGATCCGGTCGAGGAACCAGCGGTCGTGACTGATGATGACGGCACAGCCGGCAAAATCTTCCAGGGCTTCTTCGAGCGCCCGCAGCGTTTCGACGTCGAGATCGTTCGTCGGTTCGTCGAGCAGCAACAGGTTGGCGCCCGAGCGCAGCATCTTGGCGAGATGGACGCGGTTGCGCTCGCCGCCCGACAACGTGCCGACCTTTTTCTGCTGGTCGGCACCCTTGAAGTTGAACGAAGCGCAATAGGCGCGCGAATTCATCTCCTTCTTGCCAAGAAGGATCATGTCGTTGCCGTTGGAAATCTCCTCCCAGACCGTCTTCTTGCCGTCCAGCGAGTCCCGCGACTGATCGACATAGCCGAGATGAACCGACTCACCGATCTTGATGGTCCCTTTGTCGGGTTTGTCCTGTCCGGTGATCATGCGGAACAGAGTAGTCTTGCCGGCGCCATTCGGACCAATCACGCCGACGATGCCGCCAGGCGGCAATTTGAAAGTCAGGTCATCGATCAGAAGATTGTCGCCGAAGCCCTTCGACAGGTTGTCGAAATCGATCACGTTCTGGCCGAGCCGCTCGGCCACCGGAATGGTGATTTGCGCAACCGTGTTTTGCTTGGCATTGGCGATCTTGAGCAGATCCTCATAGCGCTGGTAGCGCGCCTTCGATTTTGCCTGCCGCGCCTTCGGCGAAGACGAAATCCACTCACTTTCTCGCTGGAGCGTACGCTGGCGCGCTTCGTCCTCGCGCTGCTCCTGCTCCATGCGCTTCTGTTTCTGGCCAAGCCACGAGGTGTAGTTGCCCTCGTATGGAATTCCGCGGCCATGATCGAGCTCGAGGATCCACCCCGTCACGTTGTCGAGGAAGTAGCGGTCGTGGGTTACGATCAGGATTGCGCCGGGATAATTGCGCAGGTGGCCTTCAAGCCAGTTCACGCTCTCGGCGTCGAGATGATTGGTCGGTTCGTCCAGCAGCAACAGCTCCGGTTGGTCGAGGAGGAGCCGGCACAGGGCCACACGACGGCGCTCGCCGCCTGACAACTTGGTGACGTCGGCATCGTCTGGGGGACATCGCAGCGCATCCATCGCCTGGTCGACCTGGCTGTCGAGATCCCAGAGGTTCTGGCTGTCGATCTTGTCCTGGAGCTTGGCCATCTCCTCGGCGGTATCATCCGAATAATTGGAGGCGATTTCGTTGTAGCGGTCGAGCAACGCCTTCTTGGCAGCGACTCCCTCCATAACGTTCTCGCGTACCGTCTTTGCGGGATCGAGGTGTGGTTCCTGCTCGAGGTAGCCGACGCGCGCCCCTTCCGCGACCCAGCCATCGCCAGTGAACTCCTTGTCAATGCCGGCCATGATGCGCAGCAGCGTCGACTTGCCGGAGCCGTTCACGCCGAGAACACCGATCTTGGCGTCCGGGTAAAACGACAGATGGATGTTATCCAATACCTTCTTGGAAGGCGGGTAGGTCTTGGTGAGACCCTGCATGTGATAGATGAATTGCCGACCGTTCATCGTGTTTTGAAGCCGTTTTTTCCGGGGAAAGTCGCGCTGATGTAGCGGTGGAACTGCCAAAGAGCAAGCGCCGCGGTACCCGCCAGCTTGAGCGGTATCGATAAATTTCTGGAAAGCCTGATTGTGAAAATGCCTTTTGGCAGGCCCTTTGGGTACCGGTTTTTAACCGCTTCGCAGCCATCATCGAACGCCATGAACCTGGCCGCCTGTCGGGGCGACCAAGGAGTAAGCGGACAGAATTCGGTCCGCGAGCCGGTCGATGTGGGAGATGCGTCATGGGTCGCGCCATATTGGCTATATCGGGTTCCGCAGTTTCGTTGCTGCCCCGTCCCTTCGTCACGTTCCGCAATATCTTCGTGGATCTCTGGCGTGAGATGACCCGCGACGCGATCCGCCCCTACCGACCCGAATTGCACTATATGCGCGGCCCTGGCCCGGCCTGGCGCGCGAAGCACGGTCTACCCCCGCTGGGCTGAAACCCCCTTTCATTTCGCCGTTCCATGCCTAAGGTGGCGCGGCCCGGACCCTTCCGGGCGCAGTGAAAGGACTTGTGCATGGTTCGGGCCGCTATTCTCGACGATTATCAAAACGTGGCGATGGCTTTCGCCGACTGGTCTCGGGTCGCCAAGGACGTCGAGATCAAGGTGTTCAACAAGCCTTTCGCCAGCCAGGATGAAGCGATCAAAGCCCTGCAGGGCTTCGCGATCATCGTCGGTATGCGCGAGCGCACTCCCTTCCCGCGCAAGGTCATCGAAGCCCTCCCCGACCTGAAGCTTTTGATCACAACCGGCGCCCGCAACAACTCGTTTGATGTCAAAGCCTGCAGCGAACGCGGCATTACCGTCTGCGGTACTGGCGTCATGGGCGGTCCCACCACTGGCATTGCCTTCGGCCTGATACTGGAATTGACCCGCCGGATCGGTTTCGAGAATGCGCGGCTCAAGACGGGCGCGCCCTGGCAGGTGACCATCGGGCGCGACCTCGAAGGCCTCACGCTCGGCATCCTCGGCCTCGGCAAGCTTGGCCAGCGGTCTGCCACGGTCGGCAAGGCTTTCGGCATGAAGACAATTGCCTGGAGCCAGAACCTGACCGGAGAAAAGGCACGGGCCGGAGGCGCGGAACTCGTCTCAAAGGAAGACCTCTTCCGCAACGCCGACGTGGTGACAATTCACCTCATTCTCAGCGACCGCTCTCGCGGTTTGGTTGGGGCCAAGGAACTCGGCCTGATGAAAAAGACCGCTTACCTCATCAACACGTCGCGCGGGCCCATCGTCGATGAGAAGGCGCTCATTGCGGCGTTGCAATCGAAGTCCATCGCCGGTGCCGGGCTCGACGTGTTCGACGTCGAACCGTTGCCGCTCGACCACCCCTTCCGGAAAATGGACAACGCTGTGATCACGCCGCATCTCGGCTATGTCAGCGAGCAGAATTACCGCAAATACTTTCCCGACATTGTCGAGGATATCCGCGCATGGCTCGACGGAAAGCCCGTGCGTGTCATTGATGCAAAATAGGATCGCAGACGCTTAGCTCAACCTGAGCAATTTTGCGGCGTTGTTGTAAGCGACGTCCACGCGCAAGGATTCATCGAGGAGCGTCGAGTCAAGGAACGGTCCGGCCCCTTCCGCGTCAAAGGGATAATCCGCCGAAAACATGACGCGGTCGCGTCCCAGCGCATCGAGCGAACAATGCAGCGGTGGGGCATCATACATTCCGGAGAGCGTGACCCAGAGATTTTCCTTGATGTATTGCGACGGCGGCTTCGGCAGGTTCCAGCCATAGGGCTTCGAGCGGCTATCAAAGCGCCAAAGCAGGAAGGGCAATGTTTCGCCGAGATGGCCAAGCACTAGCCTGGCTTTCGGATAACGATGGAAAACGCCGCTCGAAATGATGCGCAGCGCGTGTGAACCGGTTTCAACGCCCCAACCCCACATCGGCCGTACCAGCACGTTGTGTCCAGCCAGCACCGGCAGGGGCGCAATCGGATCGGCAGGATGCAGGTAGATCGGCGCGTCCAATGCCGCCGCACGTTCCCAGAACGGATCGTATGACCGATCGTCGAGATATTTTCCGTGCGTGTGTCCGTTGATCATGGCGCCACAAAACCTCAGATCGCGCACGCAACGTTCAAGCTCGTCAGCAGCCGCTTTGGCATCCTGCATTGGAAGATGAGCGAAGCCGGAATAGCGGTCAGGACGTTTTGCTACTTGCATCGCAAGAAAATCGTTCGAGGCGCGCGCGGCCCGCAGCGCCGCTGCCGCATCACGCTCCACCTGGACGCCCGGCCCAGCGATCGCCAGCACCATCCGCGCGATGCCGTGCTGCTCCATCATTTTGAGTCTTTGTTCACCGAAATCGGTGAGGCTCGCGTAAAGCTGAGCAGTCTTTGCCGGAGCCACATCGACCATTGTGGGCCGCCAATAGGCCTCGGTCGCAGGGTCCAGAAAATGCTCTTCGAGTGCGATCTTTTTGACCATGACGCCTCCTCACCAGGGCGATGTTTTCTGTTTTTCTGTACCGCATTTTGGGCTAACGTGTACCGTCATGCAAGGCGGCTTAGATCGCCGGCGCGAGTGAGCGGAAAGCGTCATGAGTCGCCTTGTCACCAACGACAAAAGTCAGGTCCAGGTCATTGCGCGAGCCGCCACCATCCTGCGGGCGCTGGAAGAAGAAAACGCCGGCCTCAGCCTCGGGCAAATCGCGCAGCGTGTGAATCTCGCCCGTTCAACGGTTCAGCGCATCGTCGCGGCACTTGAGACCGAAAAGCTCGTCATCGCCGCGACCCCGAACGGCCGTGTACGGCTTGGCCCCGCGATCCTGCGGCTCGCAGCGTCGGTTCGCAGCGATTTCGTAACGCTGGCGCGGCCGCTCCTTGAACGGCTGTCCGAAGAGTTGCACGAGACCGTCGATCTCTCGACCATCAAGAAAGACCATCTCGTATTCATCGACCAGGTCATCGGCTCGCAGCGCTTACGCGCCGTGTCGGCCGTGGGCGACACGTTTCCCCTATATTGCACGGCCAACGGCAAGGCCTACCTCGCGCAGCTGTCCGACGACGCGATCGAAGCCCTGGTCGGGCGCACTTACGAAGCGCGCACGCCAAAGACATTCACGCGACTCGACACGCTGCTCAACGATCTCAAGTCTGCGCGCCGGAGCGGCGTTGCGTATGACCGCGAGGAACACACGCTCGGCATCTGCGCCGTCGGCGTCGCGCTGCACGACCCACTCGGTAACGCGGTCGCCATTTCCGTGCCGGTCCCGAGCCAGCGCTTTCAGAATCGCCAGGCATTGATCGCCGAACGCTTGATTGCCACCAAACACGCATTGGAGAACCGCATGAATTCTGCCGCTGCCTGACGCAGTCACCGGCAGTCAAAGGTACATCCGCTAGTCGCATAAACACAGGGAGGAAGCCGTGGCCAAACGCATTCGCGGCGTGATGTTCGAGGAAGATCTCAAGAACAGCATGGGGCTGGAGTTCTACAATCTGTCCCATCGCTTCGGCTATCAATCTCCGAACTGGCCGTATTTCGAAGACGTCAAGATCGAGCGCATCCACTACATGGCCAAGTCGGGCGTGCTGTCGCAGCGCATCACGACCTCGATGCACAACACCACGCATATCGATGCGCCGGCCCATGTCGTGCAGGGCACGCCGTTCATCGATGAGGTGCCGCTGCCGCATTTCTTCGGCTCGGGCATCGTCGTGTCGTTGCCGAAGAATAAATGGGAGCCGATCACCGGCGATGACCTGGAAAAGGCTTGCGGAAAAATCGTGCGCCCGCGCGATGTCGTGATCATCAATACCGGCTGGCACAAGTTGTACGACGACAGCGAAGACTATTTCTGCCGCGCACCTGGCTTCGTCCCGTCCGCCGGTGAATGGTTCGTGAAGAAGAAGGTCAAGGTCGTCGGCCACGACACGCAGGCCAACGATCACCCGCTCGCCACCGCTATCGGCCCGCAACGTAACGGACCTCTGCACCCACATCTGGCCGAGGAATACCGCGAGTGGTCCGGAGGACGCGACTGGAAGGACGATTTCCCGGAGTGGGAGCCGGTCCACCGGATCCTTTTCAAGAACGGGATCATGGGAATCGAAAATGTCGGTGGCGACATCGACAAGGTCACGGGGAAGCGGTGCACCTTTGCCTATTTCCCCTGGAATTGGGATCGCGGCGACGGCTGCATCGTGCGGCTGGTCGCTATTGTCGACCCCACCGGAAAATATCGCATCGAGCGCGGGAGGAAATTCTGATGCACGTCAAACGTTTTGCAGACGCCAAGCCGTACGACGCACCCAATCACCGCAACTACACCTCGCTGCGCCTGTTTGGGGCGGAAGCCGGCGGCACCAAGGGCCTCGTCTTCGGCTACTCGCATTTCCTGCCGGGCGGCGGCGCGGGCCCCGACGCCTCTCCGCCGGAGAAGGTCTATTTCGTTCTACGCGGTGAATTGACCATCGTCGTTAACGGAAAGGAGACGGTGCTCAAGGCGAATGACTCCTGCGTGATCGAGCCGAACGAAACGCGCGAGATCATCAACCGCGGCAATGAAGTGTGCTCGATCGTGGTCGCAGTCGCAAACCCGCCAAAGTGACGGGCCTTTTGGCCCGTCAAAAATACCGGGAGGAGATGATGCCTGAATCGTTTCTCAAAAACCCGCTGTCTTTGTTCGATATCAAGGGCAAAACTGCAATCATCGCCGGTGCGTCGGGGGCCTTCGGCGCGCTGGCGGCAAAAACCCTGGCAGGTGCCGGCGCCAACGTTGTTCTGGCGGCGAGCAAAGCCGAAGAACTGAAAAAGGTCGCGGCAGAATGCGAGAAACTCGGCGCCAAAACCGAGATCGTCCCATTGCGGCCGAGCTCGGAAGAAAATTGCGATAGAATCGTCAAAGCCGCGGTCGACAAGTTCGGTCGTGTCGACATTCTTGTCGTCGCCTCCGGTCTCAACAAGGTTTCCAAGATCGTCGATCAGAAAGTCGAAGATTTTCTTGACGTTATGGACGCGAACGTCAATCAGTCCTGGCTGATGGCGCGCGCCGCCGGCAAGCAGATGCTCAAGCAAGGTCAGGGCGGCAAGGTCATCCTCACGTCGTCGGCGCGGGGATTGCTCGGCCATCCAGCCGGCTACACCGCCTATTGCGCGTCGAAGTCGGCGGTCGATGGAATCACCAAGGCGCTCGGCTGCGAATGGGGTGAAACCGGCATTACGGTGAATGCTTTGGGGCCCACCGTCTTCCGTTCACCGCTGACGGCCTGGATGTACGAAGACACTGAGCGAGCACAAAATGTGCGGAAGGGGTTCCTCGCACGCGTGCCGAAGGGCCGACTGGGTGAACCGGAGGATCTTGCCGGACCGTTGCTATTTCTCGCGTCAAAGGCATCCGACTTCTATACCGGCCATACCCTTTACGCCGACGGCGGCTATACGGCCGGTTGACGAGAAGCCATGAGCGCGATCATCGACATCTACTGCCATATCTTTCCTGACCGCTATTTCCAGGAAATGACCAGAGTTGCGCCGAATCTGGAGAACATCGGCAAGCGATTGCGTGGGGTTTCCAAGCTCTTTGATCTCGATGCGCGTTTCAAGGAGATGGACGAGTTTGGCAACTATCGGCAAATCATCTCTCTGCCGAACCCCGCAATCGAGGACATCGCTGCGCCGGATGTCGGGTTGAACCTTGCCCGTATCGCGAATGACGCAATGGCCGAGCTGTGCCGCAAGTACCCCGAGCGCTTTCCGGGATTTGCCGCAGCCCTGTGTATGACCGATATCGAAGGCTCGGTCGCGGAAGCGCGCCGTGCCGTGAAAGATATCGGTGCGCGCGGCGTCCTTCTCTATACGAATGTCGCCGGTCGACCGCTCGATGATCCCGAGTTCGAGCCGATTTTCGCAACGATGGCCGAGCTCGATCTGCCGATTTGGCTCCATCCCGTCGGCACGGCGGCAATGCCCGACTATCCCTCCGAGAAGAAGTCGCGATTCGAGATGTGGTGGTGTTTCCACTGGCCTTACGAGACATCGGTCGCGATGGTGCGCATGGTCTTCTCAGGCCTGTTCGATCGCTATCCGAAGCTGAAAATCATCACGCATCATCTTGGCGGAATGATTCCCTACTACGATGGCCGCGTCGGTCCGGGGCTCAAGGTGCTGGGCCAGCGGACATCGGACGAAGATTACTCAAAAATTCTTCCGTCCCTGAAACGACCGCACATGGATTACCTGTACGACTTTTATGCCGATACAGCGATGTTCGGCGGGGGCGCTGCTGCAACGCGCTGTGGCCTGGAATTCTTCGGCCCTGATCAGGTGGTTTTCGCCACCGACACACCGCTGGGCCCGATCGCACCAACAATAGCCACTGTCAAAGAGCTCGGCCTCGGTCCGGCTGACGAACGAAAGCTTTTTTGCGGCAATGCCGAGAAGCTGCTGAATATGCGGTTTGACTAGTCCGGATTTGCTCTTTTCTTTCTTTCGATATCAGCCGCGCTGGTCACGCCGGTGAAGCTTGGCGGGTCGCTCGCCGGGAAGCTGTCGTCCGAGCTGTTCGCAACCTCGTCGTCCTTGCGCTTGTCGCGCTCGCGCTCCTCTTCAATGATGTCTCGCACCGAGGTGTCTTTGTCGACTCGGCGGTTTTTCGATTCGATCATTTTTCGCCTCCCCAAAGGTCGCGGGATAGAAGTTCCGCGCCCGCGTGAATTTCAGTTGCCGATAGCAACTCCCGACGCCTTGGAGACGTTCCTTTTTACACCGTGCGGGCGACACCCGCCACTGTCACACAACCTCGAACCATCCGAAACGCACAAAACGAGGGCGCCAACAATGACATCCTCGGCAAATAACGCCCTAGGCTGGAGCCGCCGAAGCTCTCTGACAACCACAGCAGCATCAACAAACGAGTGTCACCCTGCTCGACCGCGCACGCGGAGATACCGCCCCCGCAACCGGTGCGTCGGCCGACCCCGCAGCGCCGCTGAACTTGAGACTGCGCGTAACCGGGCGGGAACATCGCCCGACCCTCGACGGGCACCACCGCTAGAGATCCTGCTTGATCCAGGACGCCTGCACGTCATCGCACCAGTTGCCGACATTCCACTCGCCCCAGGCACCGAGGCCACCCAATTCGTCCGGGCCGGAGTACACAGGAACATGGATCACCGACAGGCCGTTATGCGCGTGCGCAGTTTTCATTGCGGCGCGGAGCGAGCCGGCGTCGCTTCCGCCCGAGACTGCAAGGATTCCGGCCACTGAGCTGGCGAGCTTCTGATAGTCGACGGCGACGTGATCGTTCGTGCGAAACTCATTCTTGTATTGTGCAAGCTGCAATCCAGTGATAGCTGCCATGCGGCGATTGTCGAAGATCACGATCATCCCGCGCGCGCCATGTTCGACGGCGTCGATCAGGACTTGCGGGTTCATCATAAATGAGCCGTCACCGGAAAACGCAATACCGAAGCGCGGTTTGTCGGCCAATGCTGAGGCCAGCAAGGCGCTGACAGCGAAACCCATGTAGGAAGCACCAGCTTCCGTGAACGTGTCTCCCGTCCTGTCGTCTTCGACGATCTGGAAACCGTTGGCCTGCACGTCGCCAGCATCGAAGAATTTGGCGGCGCCGATCCCTTTCGCAAAATCGGCGACGATCTTTATCGCTGCCGGCTGCGGAAGCACCGGCTTCTGCCATACGTCATCTTTCAACGGTGGACATTCAAAGCGTTTACGCTTGTAGGTGGTCCATTCAGATTTCTTGGCCGCGCACGCCTCGAGCCAGGCGTTCTTGTTCTTTGTCGCGCCCGCCGTTTCCAATTTCGCCGCAAGGCGGCTGGCAACGGGCGAAATATCGCCGACCAGAGCAACGGTCTTGTTGTAGTGAAGCGCGTCGCCGAGGTCGCCGTTGATGTTAATCACGGCCTGCGCATTCTTGTAGCCGATGCCGGAACAATCCGCCTGGCAGACGGCACGCGAGCCGATGACGATCAAAAGTTCGGCTTCCGCCATTGCAAAATTTCCGCTGATCGATCCTTTCGAGCCGCCGACGTGCATGTTCTGCGCGTGCGCGTCCGGCAATACTCCCGTCGCGCCAGGTGAAAGCACCACGGCGGCGCCAGCAGCCTCTGCCAGACGCCTGACAGCAGCGTCGTGCCCCCGCGTTCCACCGCCGGCCTTGATCGCGACCTTGCCTGATTTGGCAATCATCGCAGCGGCGCGATCAAATGCGTCATCGTCGGCCGGCGCGAGTTTTGGTAATGCGGGCTGGCTCGGCAATGCGGCGATGTTGACTGTCACCGTGGCTGGTTGTGTGTTCAAGGGCAGCAGCAAATAGAACGGGCCAGCACGGTAAGGATGGTTCACGCACAAGGCGCCGCGGCGCAAAGCATCGCGGAGTCCCTCAGGCGTGTGTAGGACATAAGATTGGCCCAGTACCGCAGTCATACGACCGAACAGGCCCTGCTCCTCCTTCGGCACCTGCTGCATGTTGTAGCCTTCGCCGAAGGTCGTCTCGTCACCGTAGATGTGGTAGACGCCGACACCATTCGACGCCGATGCGAGCGATCCTGCAAAAGCCTGCATCGCGCCGGGGCCGATCGACGTAACGACCGCCGACAGCTCGCCATATTGCCAGCGCAAGGCCGTGGCGGCGTGCGCCATCTCCACTTCATTGCGGCAGTTGACGGTGCGCGTCGCGCCCTCTTCTTCATAGATGCGCAGGATATTGCCGAGATCGGTCGAACCGTGGCCGAAGATCGCAAAATACTTGCGCACGCCCTGTTTCAGCAGACCCAGGATGAGCGCTTCCGAAAGCGTCATCTCGGCCAGTTTGGGCAAACCCTTTTCGAGCGCCTGCTGGACGCCGCCGGCTTTGGAAATCGCGCGAGCGCGCTCGCGCGTGTCCAGTGACGAATCCGACTTTTTTGGGTCGAGCATTGGAGCGTCAGTTCGCCTTTGTGGTTTCGGCAGCTTCTTTCAGGATTGGCGCCCAGCGCGGGATATCCGACGCAACTGTCTTGCGCAGATAGTCCGGTCCACGCTCCGACTTCGGAGGCACCGTACCGCCAAGCTTTTCAAGCTTTTCGGCTGTAGCTGGCTCGTCCAATGTCTTGTCGAGCGCCTCCGCGAGCTTTGCGACGATATCGTGTGGTGTCCCGCGCGGTGCATAGGCCGCGCTCCAGACATTCAGCTGATAGTCCGCGGCACCGGCTTCCTTGGCGCCCGGCACATCCGGAATCGATGCAAGGCGTTCGTTCGACGACAACACGATGCCGCGGATCTTGCCGGTCTGCATCGGTCCAACCATGCTGACGACCTGTTCACAAAGATAGTCGACATGTCCGCCGATGAGATCGTTCACGGCCGGCCCGGTGCCGCGATAGGCGACCGCTGTCGGTTTGAGGTCGAAAATCTTGTTGAAAAGCAGACATGCCATGTGCGAGGTGCCGCCGACGCCACCGAAGGCCTGTTTGGCGTTCGGCCCTTCTTTTTTCGCCCACTCGACGAATTCTTTGACGTTCTTCGCCGGGATTGAAGCCTTGATCGCGATAGCGGCCGGAGCGTTGGCGGTCATACCGATCGGCTCGAAATCCTTGGTCGAGTCATATTTCAGGTTCGGATAAAAGGACGGAGCGGCAATGACGGTGCCCATGCTCGCCGCCATGATGGTATAGCCGTCCGGCGCCGCCTCCGATGCACGCGTCGCACCGAGTGTTCCGCCGGCGCCGCCGACGTTTTCGACAACGACCTGCTGGCCGAGATGGCGGCTCATTCCTTCGGCCACGATGCGCGCGACCGTGTCGCTGGGCCCTCCGGCCGGGAAAGGCACAATCATCTTGATCTCGTGAGTAGGATAATTCTGCGCATGCGCCGCGCCAGCAACGATAAGCACGGCAAAAGCGCACGCAAGGCTGGCCCAGTACTTCATCGGATCCTCCACTTGATCTTTTCGCTTTGTTTTATGCCGAATTTCAGCTTCCCCAATCTGATCAAACTTAGCCTGGTGCCTGTATGGCGTCGCGGCGCTCCTTGTCGCGGATCGCCATCAGTACTTTCTCGGGCGTCGCCGGAAGATCGGTAATACGCACTCCGACCGCATCGTAGATTGCATTCATGATCGCAGGGATCGTCGGAACCATCGCCGGCTCTCCAACCCCTTTCACCCCAAGCGGTCCAATCGGATCGGGGTCCTCGATGATGATAGAATTGACCCGCGGCACGTCGAGCGCAGTCGGCAGAATATATTTGGCGAAGCCCGACGTGCTCGTCCACCCATCCTGCAGCTTGTAATCCTCCATCAACGCCTGCCCGAGCGCCTGAACGATGCCGCCCTCGATCTGACCTTCCACGCCCTGAGGATTGACCGCGCGGCCAACATCGTGCGCGGCCCAGATCCCGAGCACCTGGACTTCGCCGGTTATGGTGTCGACCTCGACTTCGGCGACCTGGGCGCCGAACACGTACGCCTGCCAGGGACGACCGGAACCATCGGCCGGATCAAGGCCGGTCGTATCAGTGCCAAAGCTCGCTGAGCCAACAGGCACGACGCCGCGGCCCTTCGACGTGTGAACGGCCTCACCCATTGTTATGCGATGATTGGTGTTCTCGGCCCAGATTTCTCCGTTGCCGGTTTGGATTGTAGCGGGCTCGACATCCCAAACCTCAGCCATCACCTCGACAAGCCTCTTGCGCGCCTCGCGCGACGCGAGGGCCACGGCATTACCAATCATGTACGTCTGACGGCTGGCGCCTGCATGCGAAGCCTCCGGCGCGCGTGCCGTATCATTGTCGCCAATGACGATGTCTTCGGGCTTCACGCCCATTTCATGCGCGGCGATCTGGGCCAGCACCGTCAGGATCCCCTCGCCAATTTCGGTGACCCCGGTGACGACTTTCGCGCTGCCGCCATCGTCGATTTCGGCCCAGGCGGCCGCGCGATCGATCACGGCGGTGCGCGCAATGCCGTACCAGCACGCCGCCATTCCTCGCCCGCGTTTGCGCGCCATTATGTTACTCCGCCGCTTCCCGATTCTCGGCTGCCGCAAGGCGCGCACCCAGCGCACATGGCGGCCGAATATCAGGGGGGTTGAGATCGCCCCGCGTCTCGCCACGGGACGTCGGTGCACCTGCGTCCCACCCGGAAGCCTTTTCCAGCGCATCAAGTGCACGCGTGAGACTGACTGAACCGAGTTTCGCCTTTGTGTGGGTCACTGCGCCGTCGCGCATCGCGTTGATCCGCCGGATCAGAAACGGATCGAGTCCGAGCCGCTCAGCGCAAATATCGAGAAGGGATTCCGTTGCAAATGCTGTCTGCAGGGCGCCAAAAGATCGGAATGCGCCCGATGGCGTATTGTTAGTGTAGATGCCGATCGTATCGACTCGCACGTTGGGGATGACATAGGGCCCGGCCGCCAGAATAGCCGCCTTGCGCATGACGCCCTCGGTCGACAAACCGTACGCACCGCCGTCGCAGATCATTTTCATTCGCAGAGAGCGGATGCGTCCATCGCGCATCAGTCCCATGCGCAGCACGGTGCGAGACGGATGCCGCTTGGCCGTGGAAATAATCGATTCCTCGCGGGTGAACACCAGCCGGACCGGCCGCTGCGTCTTCATTGCCAGCAGGGCCAGCATGCCCTGGTAGATCATATCTTCCTTGCCGCCGAACCCGCCACCCACGGGACTCATTATGAAGCGGACTTTGCTGATCGGCTGGGCGATGATGCGGGCCAGCATGTGGCGATGGTGGGTGATGTTCTGATCCGGGGAAACGATCGTCACCACGCCGTCATGGTCGACATAGGCGAGCCCTGCTTCCGGCTCGAGATACGCGTGCTCGATCTGCTGAGTCGAATATGATTCCTCGACCACGAGATCGCTTTCCGCAAATCCCTTGTCGACTTCGCCCACGCGGATCGGAATATGCTTGGTGACATTGTCCGGCGCATAGTCATGCAGCACCGGAGCGCCAGCGCGCAGGGCTTCGTCAGGGTCAAAGACCGCCGGCAGCGGTTCGTACACAACATTGATTGAAGGCAGCGCGCGTTTGGCAGTGAGCGGATCTTCAGCGGCGACGGCCGCAACCGCCTCACCAACGTAACGGACCTTGTCCCGCGCCATGATCGGTTGGTCGTTTACGAAGACGCCGAACCCGTCCTCGCCCGGCACGTCGGCGCTTGTGATAACGCCAGCTACGCCCTCCATCGCCTCAGCCGCCGAGGTGTCAATCGACACGATTCGTGCATGGGCATGCTGCGAGCGCAAAACCTGAACATGCAGCATCCCGGGCATCGTCATGTCGCCGGCATATTTCAGCCGGCCCGACACTTTGCTCGGCGTATCGATGCGGCGCACGTTTTTTCCGATGAAGTCGCCGGCTTCGGTTTCGTCCTCCAACAGAGCGGCCGCTAGCAGCGTGCCGTTCTGGACGTCACGCGCCAGCTCGACCGCGTCGAAGATTTTTTGATAGCCGGTGCAGCGGCAGATATTGCCACCCAGTCGCTCCTTGATCTCTTCACGATCGGCGAAAGGATTTGTCCGCAGCGCAGCGGTCGCCGCCATGACCATGCCGGGGATGCAATAGCCGCAC
This sequence comes from Pseudolabrys sp., assembly GCA_035538755.1. GTDB lineage: Bacteria > Pseudomonadota > Alphaproteobacteria > Rhizobiales > Xanthobacteraceae > Pseudolabrys. The sequence continues at coordinate 40,081 of DATLJR010000055.1, read as the reverse complement.
TGGCTCGCGCCCGTTTTGTGAAAGGCCTTCTGCAGGACACTGAGTTCTCCCGTTTTCGCCAGCGCCTCGACCGTTTCAATTGTCGTCCCCTGCGCTTTGGCGACCGGCAATAAGCAGGATTTCATCAGCGTACCGTCAACGAAGACCGAGCAGGTACCGCATTCACCGGCGCCGCAACCTTCCTTGTTGCCGGTCAGATTGAGGTCGTCGCGGATGAAATCGAGCAGCCGCTGATGCGGCTTGACGTTGCGGGAAATCTTGCGGCCGTTGATCGTTGCCTTGAACTGAAGGTCAGGCATAGGCTGCCTCCAGCCCAGCTGCGAGCGCGTCTGGCTGCACGCCAGCGGCACGGGCCGCATTGATCAAACCGCGTAACACGAAACCGCGCACCACTTCACGGCGGTACTCCTGACGCGTACGCGAAGCGACGAGTGAAACCGGCATTTCAGCGGCCTGATCGAGACGTTCAGCAGTCACAGGCCCGCCACGCAGAAAATCCTCGACGTTTTTTAGACGCAGCGGCTTCGGGCCGACCCCAGCAAGCGACAGGCGGACATCCGCGATGCGCCGTCCTTCTGCGTCGAATTTGATGAGAGTGGCGAGACACACAAGCGAGATCACCAGCGACCGTCGATGGCCGACTTTCTCGAAGCTGCCGCCGTAATTCGGCAAAGCATCACATTCAACGCCAAGCATCAGTTCGCCGTCCTCGAGTATGGTCCGGTTCGGACCAATAACGAACTGATCAAGCTTGACGCGCCGACGTGCAATTTTGCTGCCGGATTTTTTCCCCAGTTCCACCTCTGCCTCGTGTGCGATCAGGCAAGGTGTGGCGTCCGCCGCCGGCGAAGCATTGACGATGTTTCCGCCAATCGTGGCCTGTGCCCGGATCTGGTCATCGGCGAACCAGACCGCGCAGCGTGGCATCGCCGGCAGCGACCGGGCCAGATTCTTATCGTCCAGAAAACGCTGGATCGGGGTTACTGCACCGAGCCGCACGCGCTTATCGCCGACCGAGATATCCTGCAATTGGCGGATTTTTGTAACGTCTACCAAAACCGCAATGTGCACATCGCCAGCGCGTCCTTCGCGCGCCCAGGGCAGTGTGTCGGTTGCACCGGCGACAATGCGATACCGGCCGCGATGGGCGGCCATTGCGTCGAATGCCTCGTCGAGCGAAGTCGGCGTGATGTACTCATCGCAGGTCAGCATCGCGCTCTCCGGATCCCCTTCCTTCGCTGGCAGGGAGAGGCGTCACTCGGCCGCCTGCTTGTGGACGGCGTCCGTCTTTGCCTTCACCACCACTTTGATGGCGTCTTCCACCCGATCCTTGGCGTAACGAATCGCAGTCGGAAGGTCATCGAGCGGAAATGTGTGCGTATGAATCTTCGTGGCGTCGAACCGCTTCTGCCTCATGAAGGCCTCGGCGCGATGCGTCGCGCTCTTGCCTTCGCCGCGGATGCCGTAAAGGTAAATATTGTTGCGCACGATATGCGCCACATCGACCGGCACTTCCTCACGCGCAAACGCGGCTAGGCAGACGCGCCCGCCACGATTGACCATGCGGACGGCGTCGTTGACGGCGCTCGTAGCCGCCGAGCATTCGACCACATAGTCGACACCCTTGCCGCCGTTGAGCTTTTTCACGGCGGCAACGACATCAGGCTCTTTGCGAATGTTGACCACGGCATCGGCGCCCAGTTCGAGGCCCATTTTCAGGCGGTTATCGCGTGTACCGGTAAGGATGACGGGGTGAGCGCCCAGCGCCTTTGCCACGGCAACAGCCATCAGGCCGATCGGGCCTGGACCGGTGACGCAGACGCTTTCGCCCGCTACCAGCCCACCTAATTCGGTGAGCGCGTACATCGCGGTGCCGGCAGTTACAACGAGAGTCCCCTCTTCGTCGGTCATTTCTTCTGCGAGCGCCACCAGGGTATTGATGTTGTTGACCTGGTATTCGCAGAATCCGCCGTCGGTGGTGAAGCCGTTGGCACGATGACCTTTGTCCACGTCGCCGTAATTGAGACCATAGTTGTGGCATGACGTGTACATGCCTTCGCGACAGCGCTTGCACTGCCCGCAGCCGGCATGAACTTCGACGGCGACACGCTGACCGATCTTGTATTCATCGACACCTGGCCCGAGCGCTACGACCGTGCCCATGTATTCATGGCCAGGCGTGAAGTTCTTGTTGAACGGCAGGCCGCCCTGAATCGACGCCGGCGGCCCGTGATAGATGATTTCGAGATCGGTGGCGCAGATCGCCACCGCATCGATGCGCACCAGCACTTCCGCCTTCTTCGGTACTGGGATCGGCTTGGTCGTGATGTCAAGCTGACCAGGCTCCCCGAGCACCCAAGCCCGTTGCGTATCCGGGATCGGAAATTCGTTGTGATTGGTTTTAACGCCGGTGGGTGCGTACATGTTCCTCCCCCAAAAATTATGACCGATCGATCAATTCGCGACGGCTTGTTGATTGTTCTGTGCGCCTGGATCACCGAATTCGGCAGAGAGCGCGCGGGTCGCAGCCACGATCTCGTCGCGCATCAGGGCAATGTGATCGTCGCTGGCGCGCATTGCCGGTGTCGATGCACTGATAGCGCCGATAACCGTTCCGGCCTGATCGCGAATTGCTGCGCCAACGCAAATCACGCCCGGCAGAAATTCCTCGCGATCGAGCGCATAGCCGTTGCGGCGGACGATGCGCAGCGATTCGATCAGTGCGGGAAATTCGGTGATCGTCTTGTCCGTGAAGCGCTTCATTCCGTGCGCAAGGATGCGTCGCATTTCATCTTCCGGGAGCCATGCCAATATGGCTTTGCCGAGCGATGTCGCGTGCGGCGCTTCCATCTTTCCGATTCTGCCGGTGTCCACGCGCACCGCGTGGCGCGCCTCGCGCACCGCGAGCGTTATCACGGCGTCACCTTGCAGAGCTGCAAGATGTACGGTCTCTCCGGTCGCCTGGTTGATCGCTTCCAGATAGCGCTGCGCGCGGCGCGGTAGATCGACCTGCAGACAGGTGTGTCCGAGGTAGAGAATGCGCGGGCCCAGTGCATAAAGCCTGCGGCCCGGCACCTTCGCTGCAAAGCCACGTTGGATAAGCGTGGCCAACAAGTGGTGACAGGTGGAGATGTTGAGATTCGTGCGTGTGGCGAGTTCGGTCAGCGTCGCTTCGCCGCCGGCCTCGGCGATCGTTTCCAGCAGGTAGAGAGCGCGATCAACCGATTGGATGTTGTGACGGTCACCCTGGGCTCGCCGTGGACGAGCTTTGGTACCCGGTCCGGGCAAAACTGTTGCTTCCATTGTTGTTTCTCCCTGCCGCCAAGGAAAATCGCAGCCCCGGACCGAGTCAAGGAAATTTCAGGATAAAGAACCCAATTTTCGCCAAATGAAAAGACGTTGGTCGCGTTTTTCAATGATTTCAGGGCTATTCGCCGACCAGGCCGAGTTCGATTTCCAGGGCGCCACACAATATCTGCCCCAGCAGGATATGCATTTCCTGGATGCGGGCGACCGTAGAGGACGGCACTGCCAAGAGGTGATCGGTGAGCGGCGCCATGTCGCCCCCACCTTTCCCGCCGAACGCAGCCGCGACGATGCCCATGGATCGGGCTTTCTTGAGTGCGGCGATCACGTTCGGACTTTTGCCGGAGGTCGAGATGGCGATGACTACATCGCCCGGCTTTCCCAGGGCCTCGATCTGGCGAGCAAAGACCTGCTCAAAGCCGAGATCGTTACCCGCCGCCGTCAGTGCCGACGTATCCGTAGTCAGGGCGAGCGCCGCGATCGCGACACGGCTTTTCTTGTAGCGGATCGTCAGTTCCGTCGCGAGATGCTGGGCGTCGGCGGCACTTCCTCCGTTTCCGAGAAACATCAACTTGCCGCCGCCGCGGACCGATTTCGTGCACGCGCGTACAAGGTCCGCGAAGGCGTCTGCCAACGCCGCCTCAGTGCTCCGGACGACGTCGAGATGTTCCGCGAACTCCGTCTTGAAAAATGCGCCGAGATCCACAGTCGTTTTCCTTACGCCGCTTCGCCACGAAATTCCGGAACGGCATCACGCAGGACATTGTAGATCGCCGCACGCTCGCCACGGGCTACCGCTTGCTCCAGGGTCGCGACCCAGGCGCGTATCGCATCGAGTGGCGGCCGCACCGGCTTTGCGGCAACGATGCCGGGAATTCCTATCTCGGAGGTCTCTTCGCCGCGCGCGAACAGAATTTCATTCAATCGTTCGCCCGGACGGATACCGGTGTAAGAAATCTGAATATCCCGTCCAGGCTCTAGTCCGGACAGCCGGATGATCCGCTCGGCAAGATCAACGATTTTGACCGGCTGACCCATGTTGAGAACATAGATCGAGGCGTCGCCGGCGCGATTGCCGAGTGCATGTGTCGCCGCCGTAACGACCAGGTCGCACGCTTCGCGAATGGTCATGAAATAGCGCACCATGTCGGGATGCGTAACGGTCACCGGCCCGCCCGCTTCGATCTGCGACTTGAATTTGGGCACCACTGACCCGTTCGAGGCGAGGACATTCCCGAAGCGCACCGAAATCAACCGCATCGGTTGGTGGCCCGGGACGGCACGGCGAGAGAATTCATCATCGAGAGCCTGGCAATACATTTCGGCCAAACGCTTGGTCGCGCCCAGTACGGAAACCGGCTCGATCGCCTTGTCAGTCGAAATCATCACCATGGCGGTTGCACCCGCCGCCGAAGCTGCATCGGCGACGTTGATCGACCCGAACACATTGGTCTTGATGCCTTCGTCCCAATCCTGCTCGAGCATCGGCACGTGCTTGAGCGCGGCGGCATGAAACACAATGTCTGGCTTGAACTGGCCGACAAGACTCATGATGCGCTGCCGGTCGCGAATATCCGCGATACGGCCCACAATTTCCGCTGGGCTTTGCTTGCCTTTGAGCACTTCCATGACGACATGCAGCGCCGGTTCCGAATGTTCGATCACCAGCAGGCGGGCCGCACCAAAGGTCACAATGCGGTCGCAGATCTCGGAACCGATCGAACCGCCACCGCCGGTCACGACAATCGCTTTGCCGCTGACAAAATCTTCCAGCCGCCGGTAATCAATCTTTACACTGGGCCGCAGCAGGAGGTCTTCAACCGCAACCGGCGACAGCTGGACTGCAGAGCCGCCGGTCTCGAGTGACGGCATCTGGCTCATGCTCAGGCCAAGCCTGCGTGCACGGATCAGGATCGCTTCCGGGCGGGCTTCCAAGGTGAGTGCCGAAGGTGCAAGGACAAGGCGCCTCACCCGATCGCCGCGGCTTTCCAGATCGGCCACGACACCTTCAAGGTCGTCGATATCTCCGAGAACGGGAATGCCCCGTATCGATTGTCCGCGATCGGCCACCGACGGCGACAGGACGCCGACCGGCCAGATTTTCTTCACCGCCCCGCTTTCGATTCCGCGCAGCAGCACCTCCGCGTCGGCGGCACGTCCGAGAACCAGTGTGGGCGTCGCGTCCGCGACCTTCACGCGCTGGAGGGTTCGCGCATAATGGAAGTAACGATAGACGACCCGCAGGCCGCCTAGGAAAAACATCTGCAGGAACCAGTACAGGAGAATCGTGACCTTGCCGAAAAAGAACGTCCCGTAAATATTCGGCGCCACCAACACATAGTCGAGCGCAAGCAGCGAGATTGCCAGCACAGTCGACGCACGAAACAGGTTGTAGAGATCCGGAATCGACGTGAAACGCCATTTGTTTCGGTGCAAGCCGAGGATAAAATAGACGATGGCGGCATAAATCAGAAAGAACGGCAGAAAGCGCTCGAGGCCCCGCAGCCGTTCCGTCAGCGCCGCGCCTTCGAAGCGCATCAGGAAGGTGACGACAATCGCAGCCATGGTGGCCAACAGATCGTGTAACACGATCAGCACCTGGCGCGATGTCAGTCTCGGAATTCGGATCATGCGAAATAGCCGCCGGGCGCATGCCTCGCGGTCACGTCAGCGGAATCCGTAGCTCTGATCGATGCGATGTCCAATTTGTCCCCTTGTCGTCCGAACTTCTTGATCCTAGCAAATTGCCCTCGGCCCGCCCGCTGCGTTCACCCGATCAATTGGCGGTCAAAGTTGCCCGCACCCCTTCCTGACTTAAGAGGCCTTCGAAGTACGCGATCGTCCGGGCCAACCCCTCTTTCAGAGGGGTGCGAGGTGCCCAGGACAGCAATTCCTGCGCGCGCGAAATGTCGGGTCGTCGCTGGCGTGGATCATTTTCAGGCAAGGGACGATGCACGATGCGCGAACGCGAACCGACCGTTTCGATGATCGTCCTGGCAAGTTGCAGCATCGAGAATTCGCCCGGGTTGCCGATGTTGATCGGACCCGTAATCGGATCCTTTGTCGCCATAAGCTTCATCAAACCATCGACGAGATCATCGACGTAGCAGAATGACCGCGTCTGCGTACCGTCTCCGTAAACCGTCAGATCTTTATCGAGCAGAGCCTGAATGATGAAATTCGAAACCACGCGTCCATCGTTCGGATGCATGCGTGGACCGTAAGTATTGAAAATGCGCGCGACCTTGATCCGCAAATTGTGCTGACGCCAATAATCAAAGAACAGCGTTTCAGCGCACCGTTTGCCTTCGTCGTAACAGGACCGGGGTCCGGTCGGATTGACGTGGCCCCAGTATTCCTCGTGTTGCGGGTGGACGTTCGGGTCGCCGTAGACTTCCGATGTCGACGCCTGGAGAATCTTCGCCTTCACCCGCTTTGCAAGACCGAGCATGTTGATCGCACCGTGAACGCTGGTCTTGGTCGTTTGCACCGGATCACGCTGGTAGTGAATTGGTGAGGCGGGACAAGCGAGGTTGTAGATTTCGTCAACTTCGACGTACAAAGGAAATGTCACGTCGTGTCGGGTCAATTCAAAATGCTTGTGGTCGAGAAGGTGTTCGATATTTTTCCGACTGCCGGTGAAAAAATTGTCGACGCAGAGAACGTCGCCGCCCGCCAAGAGAAGCTGCTCGCAAAGGTGGGAGCCGAGGAACCCCGCCCCTCCCGTCACCAAAAGCCGTCGTTGTAGGTGCATGCAATACCCCGATCGATTTCCGTGCAACTTCTATCACGCCAATAAGGTGATATGAAACGATGCTTGTCGAGGTCATTAATGCGAAAAAACCCGCGGTTTTATGGCCGTTCTGCGTTTGTTAGCGATGCCCGCAACGTGCAAGCGATCAAAGTTCCTATGAGCTCTTCCGGAAAAACCGACACGCACAGGCCGGCCGCCTTTCTCGATCGTGATGGCGTCCTCAATGTCGACCATGGCTACGTTTACCGACCGGAACAGCTCGAATGGATCGACGGAGCCCAGGAAGCGGTCCGGCTTTTGAATTCGGCCGGATACTACGTATTCGTCATTTCAAACCAGTCGGGTGTTGCGCGTGGCTACTACGACGAAGCTGCCGTGAATTCATTCCACGCGCATATGCAGGATGGACTTGCCGCGCACGGCGCCCATATCGATGCCTTCTATTTTTGCCCGCACCATCCCGAGGGCATCATTAAGTCTCTGGCCGTGTCCTGCCGCTGCCGTAAGCCTGCCCCAGGCATGCTGGAACAGGCAGCGAGCGAATGGCCAATCGATCTCGGCGCAAGTTTTCTGATCGGCGACAAGGATGACGATGTGGCCGCAGCGAACGCTTTCAACATCCGAGGGGTCAGATTCAATTCTCCGGAGGACTCGTTACCGGATCTGGTGCGTCGTGAAATCGCCAGTCGTCGGCAAAATCGGCGTCAGACATGAGTCGTACGGAGCGCACGCGGACGCATTTTCTGACCGCACTCGCGCTGCTCTGGCTCGCGGGCACTGCCCTGCGGCTGACAATTTTGGCTGTTCCGCCTGTTATCCCGCTTATTCATGACGAATTGAACTTAAGCGCAACCGAGATCGGTTTCTTGACGGGGTTGCCCTCGATGCTTTTCGCCCTCGCGGCTGTGCCGGGCTCGCTGTTGATCGCTCGGCTCGGCGTGAAGGCTGCATTGGTTGTCGGGCTCGCGCTGACCGCAGTCGGCGGCGCGTTGCGCGGTGCGTTGCCGGATGCTGTGTGGCTGTATGCCATGACGATCGCCATGGGAGCCGGCGTCGCCATCATGCAGGTGACGATGCCGCCGGCCGTGCGGGCGTGGGTACCGAACCGAATCGGATTCGCCACTGCCGTCTACACGAACGGCCTGCTGGTCGGCGAGATCTTGCCGGTCGTGTTGATGTTTCCGTTGATTCTGCCCGTTGCCGGAGGCAGCTGGCAGTGGAGCTTCGTCATCTGGAGTGTACCGGTTGCAATCATCGCGGTGATTGTCTTGGTGTCCGCGCCGACTTCGGCAATCGACCGAGGGGCGCTGCCGCGACGCTGGTGGCCCGATTGGCAAAATGCGCTTATCTGGCGACTCGGCATTATGCTTGGCACCATCAATGCCACGTATTTTGCAACCAACAGCTTCGTTCCCGACTATCTTAGAAGCACGGGACAGGGCGAATGGATCGGGGCCGCGCTCGCCGGACTCAACATCGGACAACTGCCGGCGTCGTTTTTGCTGCTCATATTTTCCGGCCGGCTGGAGCGAAAGACGTGGCCGTATATTGTCTGCGGACTACTGTGTGTCCTCTCGACTGCTGGAATCGTGTTCGGGACCGGCACGTGGATCGTCGCGGCCGCAACGCTGCAGGGTTTTGCCGGGTCCGCGATTCTGATTCTGGTGCTGGCCCTTCCAGCACTCCTCAGCAAGTCAGATGACGTACACCGCGTGACTGCGGCAATGTTCACGATCAGCTACAGCTGTGCGGTAATTGTGCCTGTGATCAGCGGGCTTGCCTGGGACCTGACCGGCATCGCCAAAATGGCCTTCCTGCCGATCGCTCTGTGCGGAATTCTGCTGGTCATATTGGCGCCGGCAATCAATCATGTCCCACGTACCGGGAGCTAGTGCCATGCGTCAGATTCCTGTCGGAGCCAAAGGATCCTACACACTGCGCGTTACGCCCGCTCATCTTGCCAACCAGTTCAAGGATGCTGCGCTGCCGCCGGTTTTCGCCACGCCAATGATGGTGACTGCGATGGAGAACGCGGCGCTGAATGCGGTACGAGGCTATCTCGATTCCGGGGAAAGCGCTGTAGGAACCGAAGTCAATATCCGTCATCTTGCCGCGACCCCCGTCGGGCACGAGATCATTGCCGAGGCGGTGGTTACCAAAGTGGACGGCCGCCGCATCGAATTCGATGTCAGCGCGCGCGACGAGATCGAGGAAATTGGCAACGGTACGCACGAACGCATGGTTGTCGACATTGCTCGTCTGAATCAGCGTCTCAGCGGCAAAGCGCGCGGGAAATCGTGAGTGTGGCCGGGGCGCGCTACTTGGTGGGCTTTATATTCGCATCTCTGACGACCTTGATCAGTTTTATTGACTGCCAGTGGCAGTCAGCGCTCGGGGGTTCCCTTCGCAGCACACCTGTAACACGTCGCGATAAGCCGCTATTGTGATTGTGTGGTCGCCTGTTCGGAGAACTCGACGTTGATGCGTGCGCTGATAGGGAGCATTGCGCTTGTCACGACATCCGCCGTCGCACAACTGTCATCGCAGTGGCAATTCTGCACGGGAAATCCAGGAATTGACTGGGACACGCAGATAAAGAGCTGCACGGCACTTATTCAGTCGGGAACGGAATTGAAAGAAAACGAGGCCATCGCTTTCTATAACCGCGCGCTTGCTTACGAAAGCAAGGAGAAATACGACCTCGCGATCGCCGACTTCACCGAGGCCATACGTCTCAACCCGAACGATGCGGATTTTTTTCTGAATCGGGGCATCGACAAGCAGCGGATCGGGGACAAGGCCGGATCGGACGCGGACATAGCCGAAGCGAAGCGGCTCAATCCGAACGTCGGCAAATAAAGCCGCGCTCGAACGTCTCCAAACTCAGCAGACTGTTGGATTAGGGAAGGGCGCGTCAGCGTGGGCTGTCGGAAGTGCCAGCCGTTCGTGCCGATAAATTCGCGGTGGAATCCTTTTTCGGCTTGCTCGCCGCTGGCGGAGCCGCCGAAGCCGGAGACGCCGATGAGGCCGGAGCCGCGAACCTGAGTGCCTTTTGTGGCTTGCCGCCATTCATCTCTCGGAGCCTTTCGACGTAATCCTTCGGCTCTATCAGATTGGACCCTGGTGGCGTCTTCAGGCCCATGAAGCCGGCGATTTCATTTATGAATGTCACGCAGTTATTGATAAGTGCATTCCACGCCTGTTTCTCGGCCTTTTTCTGCTTGATGTGCGCGGAAATCTTGTTGAAGGAAGCAGCGTCCAGCATGACGCGATAACGCGCAGTTACGTATTTCTCTTCAAGGTCGCCGTCACTTGCGCCCGTTTCGGAAGGGACAAACAAAATGTGACCCAGCGTCCAGGGAAGGAGGCTGCAATTGTCGCAGTTGTTCGCGTCGCCTGCGGGGTGCAACCCGGCAATATCGCTCTTTACGATTTCGCCTCGACCGTTCAGCTGGCCATAGAGGACATACATGTGGCCATAGCTCGCGGCAGCTCGCGCACGGAACTCAATGAAATACGGCTTGTAGCCTTGGCTGGGCCTAGTCGCGTTTGTTTGAGGCGCGCTCGGGGGCGCGGCGGCGTCTTGTGCCATAGCGGGAAAGGCCACCAACCCAAGCGGGATTGCAGCCAGACTTGCAGCTACCAAGACCCGGATGCTCCTGCGCAACTGATAGGAAGTACGCATATCAGCCTTTCCACCAGCAACTGTTGCAGCTTCAGGCGCGCCCCAAAGAACCGCACTTGCATAGCGTCGGAATTGCGGTTCACAGCCCACAAAAGGTCGGCACAGATGCCGACCCCGAGCAATCGTCCGCGTCTAAAGCTTAGCCTCGAGTTACGACCGGGGGCGGGGCCTTCCCCTTACCAATCGGACCTTTTCCCACGCAACCGGCGAAGCCGAAAGCGAGAACAGCTGAACATAGAATGACTAGGAACTTTTTCATAACGCTCCCCAGGTTTTTTGCGCGATAACGCCTAAATCACTAGCCTCCCCCGCGATCAACGACTAGTGCGGAAAAGTCACACTCCCCAACAATCCGTCGGATTTCCCGCGTATAAATAGGTCGAATGCTAACGGTCAGAAGCGTATTTCTCAGCGAAATTCTTCACAGCTTCCGACCAGGGGGTAGCGATCCGGGTATGCCTTTTTAAGGGCTGCCTCGACCTTCTTGAGTGCCTCTTCGCACTGCTTCTGCGAGGCGTAGCGCGCCGACGGCTTCACCTCCACGCCGGGGGGCCTCTGGATAAATTGCCAATAGGCAGCTGCGGGTGTCGCCATAAGAGCGACTATGGCGACTGCCATTCCAACCCTCACCAAGGTAATTAAGCGTGGTCTCATGCTCCCCTCGCAGGTCCCCGAATTTAAAGCCAAGTATAACTAAATCCGCTTCGCATGCTCACCGCAGAACAACAACCTCGGTGCCCACGCTCACGCGGGCGTACAGATCCATAATGTCCTGGTTATACATGCGGATACATCCGTGGGAAACGAACCCACCAACGGATCCCGGATTATTGGTGCCGTGGATTGCATACTGCCCGCCCCCGCTCAGCGTCATCGCGGCCGCACCCATCGGATTTGCCGGGCTGCCGCCGGGAACGACTGGGGGCAATTTGGCGTAATCCTTTCGAATCGATTCAGGCGCCTGCCAAGGCGGACTGATAAACTTGCCATCGATTGTGGCTTTGCCCGCCCAGGCCTGGCCGGCCTTGCCGACCCCGACCGGGTAACGAATCGCCTCGCCGTCGCCAGTCACATAGTAAAGGCGGCGTTCGTTTGTTTTGATTACGATTGTTCCGACCGAATATCCCTTGAAGCGAACAGTCTCACGGGCCGCACCAGGCGAAGCCGCAACGACAAGAACGCTCAGGAATACGACGGCGCAAATGGAAAGGATGCGAGTATTCAAGACCCCCCCGAACGACATCTCAATGGTATTTATTTTCCATTGGAGCGCAATTTGCGTCAAGATTACTTTCACCCAATCACCGAACCGTGTTCCCTGTGACTTTGACGTCTAAGCGGAATCCCGCTGATCCCAGCGCTTTTTGAGACGCCGGTATGCACCAATTGCTGAGACCTCATCCGGAATCGCGTAGCTCCGCGGCAGACCACGTTGAAGTAGCGGTCACACGGTCACAGCCAGAGAAACTTGTGTTGTCCTATACAGTCACAGGCAAGATCAGCGACATCACTATCCCGCTTGTCACGAGGGCGACACGTACGGACGAACTTTGGCAGCACACATGCTTCGAAGCATTCGTTCGCGGCGCATCGGGCAACGATTATTACGAGTTCAATTTTTCGCCTTCGACACAGTGGGCGGCCTATCGATTTATCGACTACCGAAGTGGGATGCGTGTGGCCACGGAAGTCGACACACCTCCAATTGATCGTCGGTCGGACCCCAAGAGTTTTACTTTGCAGACCGCACTGGCACTCGACCGTCTGTCGGTTTTGCCGCGTGACGGGTCCTGGCATCTCGCGCTGTCGGCAGTGATCGAGGAGACGAACGGCAACAAGTCGCATTGGGCACTGGTGCATCCGCCCGGAAAGCCGGACTTCCATCACAGGGACAGTTTTGCCTACGAACTTTATCCGACCGTGCATCCATGAATTTTGGTATCGATCGACTGATCTCTGAGCCGGCTTTGCGTGCGCCGCTCAAAGGCAGCCGCGTCGCGTTGCTCGCGCACCCAGCTTCCGTCACACAGGATCTGACGCATTCGCTGGATGCGCTTGTCGCGTGCGACATTAAAATCAGCGCTGCTTTCGGACCGCAGCATGGTCTGCGCGGCGACAAGCAGGACAACATGATCGAGTCGCCGGACTACAACGATCCAGTACACGGCATTCCGGTTTTCAGTCTCTACGGAGAGGTGCGCAAGCCGACGGACAAGATGATTGACGCGTTCGATGTGATGCTTGTCGACCTGCAGGATCTCGGGTGTCGGATCTATACGTTCATCACGACCCTGCGCTACGTCCTCGAAGCTGCGGCTCGGCATGGCAAGGCGGTCTGGGTGCTTGACCGGCCCAATCCGATTGGCCGCCCTGTCGAGGGTCTGAAGCTGCGCACCGGTTGGGAAAGCTTCGTCGGCGCAGGCCCTTTGCCGATGCGCCATGGCCTTACGCTCGGCGAGGTGGGTCTATGGTTCGTGAAGACGTTGAAGCTCGATGTCGACTTTCGGGTCGTTGAGATGAAGGATTGGCGACCCGAAGCGGCGCGGGGATTCGGCTGGCCATTAGGCGAACGCGCCTGGGTGAACCCAAGTCCCAATGCGCCGAATTTATGGATGGCGCGCGCCTACGCCGGAACGGTGATGCTCGAAGGAACGACGCTCTCGGAAGGGCGCGGCACCACACGACCGCTTGAGCTGTTCGGTGCACCTGATATCGATGCGCGGGCAATCATAAAGGAAATGAGATCACTCGCACCGCAGTGGCTCGAAGGTTGTCGCGTGCGCGAATGCTGGTTCGAACCCACGTTTCACAAGCATGCCAGCCAACTTTGCCACGGTGTGCAGATCCACACCGAAGGCCCCGCCTACAATCATCATGCGTTCAAGCCATGGCGCCTGCAGGCACTTGCCTTCAAAGCAATCCGTCGTCTGTATCCGGATTACCCGCTCTGGCGCGATTTCGCCTACGAATACGAGCGAGACAAGTTGGCAATCGATGTCATCAACGGCGGGCCGCTCCTCAGACAGTGGGTCGACGATCGGTCAGCGACACCACAGGATCTGGACAAGCTGACTTTGGTCGACGAGCAGGCCTGGTCGAGCGAGCGACAGGCATTTCTTCGCTACTGAACAAGATCGCTAATGCCGGCGACCCAGGTTCCGACGACATTCAGGTCCTCGCTCAGTGCAACGAGATCGGCGCGCGCACCGGCGGCAAGCATTCCGCGCTCCTTGTCGAGGCCGAGAAATCGCGCGGGTGTCAATGACGCGGCGCGGAGTGCGTCCTCCAGCGGAAGCTGCGCCAACTTGACCGCGTTGCGTACCGCCGTGGCCATATCGAGGTGCGCGCCAGCGAGCGTGCCCTCTTGCGTAGTCAGTCTTCCATTCGCCAGCGTGATTGTTCGCCCGACGAGTTCGAAACGGTCTTTGGAGGCGCCGACCGTCGGCATCGCGTCGGTGACAAAAGCAATGCGCTCGCAACCTTTCGCCGCAAACGCCGCGCGCACCGCTATGGGATCGACGTGAATTCCATCGACGATCAGGCCCGCCGTCAGGCGATTGTCCGCCAGCGCGGCGCCGACGATCCCCGGTTCGCGCGCACTCAACGGCGGCATTGCATTGAAAAGATGAGTGATACCGGTTGCCCCATCGGCGGCTGCCTGCATGACGGCGGCCGCCGATGCCTCGCTGTGACCGATCGAGACCCTCACGCCGGACGCGGCCACGGTGCGGACGAAGCCTGCCGGGACACATTCAGGCGCCAGTGTGACCATCGACTGACCGGCGCCAGCCAGTTCACACAATTGCTCAAGGTCACCGCCGGTGGGTTGCACAATCCGGTCGGGTCGATGAACTCCTGGACGTTTCGGACTGATGAACGGCCCTTCGAGATGCAACCCAATGACACCATCACGACCGCTGACCGAACGCCCCGCTGCGATGGCAGTCTGTACGCGTTCGCGGGTATCCGTGATCAACGTCGGAAGACAGGCCGTCGTGCCAAACCGGCGGTGTGCGCGCGCAATCGCGCGCATGCCATCTGCCGTCGGCTGATCGTTCAGAAGAACGCCGCCGCCCCCGTTGACCTGCAGATCGACAAAGCCGGGAGCAAGAAAGGTTGCCCCCGGAAGCCGTGTCTGCGACCAATCTTTGGATACCTCGTTCCAGAACCCAATTCCCGCAATCCGTCCATCCCGAATCATGACCGCGGCCCGGGCATGCCAGCGATGGCCGTCGAAGACACGCTCCGCCAGGATTGCGTGCTCTTTTTCGCTGGGAGGATCGTTTTTGACCGGGCTCATCGATGTCCAGGGGGCTGGATTGGTAGCGCAACAAATCCAATCTAAGTTAAAGGACGTCGAATACCCAGAGGACTGAGAGAAACAGCATGGACCGGTTGCTCATTCGCGGCGGCAAGCGCATTGAAGGCTCGGTCCAAGTCCGCGGCGCGAAAAACGCGGCTTTGCCGCAAATCGCGGCCGCCCTTCTCGGCTCCGGACGCCTGGAACTGACCAACGTCCCCGAAGTGACGGACGTCGACACCATGATCGCCTTGATGCAGGAATTCGGCGTCGTCGCCATGCGTGGCGCCGGTCGAAACCTGGTGCTGGACGCGACCGCCGCCCGCAATGCGCAGGCTCCGTACGACATGGTGCGCAAGATGCGCGCCGGCATTCTTGTTTTGGCGCCGCTGCTGGCCCGCTTCGGTTCGGCCCGCGTGTCACTGCCGGGAGGTTGTGCAATCGGCGCACGGCCAATCGACCTGCATCTCAAGGCCCTCGATGCGCTGGGCGCCGAGGTCAATATCGAATCTGGTTACATTCACGCGCGCGCCAAGGACGGTGGCCTGCGCGGCGGGCGCATCGCTTTGTCGTCGCCATCAATCGGTGCAACCGAGACGGCCCTGATGGCCGCGACGCTCGCCCGCGGCGAGACCGAAATCCTGAATGCTGCACGCGATCCCGAGGTTTGCGATCTTGCTCTCTGTCTGGCTGGCATGGGAGCTCGCATTCAAGGCGAGGGAACCCATCGGATTCTGGTGCAAGGCGCGGATGCTCTTCACAATGCCCGTCACGATCTGATCACCGACCGCATCGAAGCGGGCACCTACGCCATCGCCGCCGCGATTACCGGTGGTCATCTCGAGATTCTCGGCGCTCATCTCGAACACCTCGGATCGGTCGGTGCCGTCCTGGAAAGCGCCGGCGTCCAAATTTGGCCGACCGACCGCGGTTTGATGGTTGTCCGGTCTGGCCCCCTGCAGGGCACTGACATGACGACCGAACCCTATCCCGGATTTCCGACCGATCTGCAGGCGCAGTTCATGGCTCTGATGACTATTGCGTCTGGCGCATCGGCTATCCGCGAAACCATTTACGAGAGTCGATTCATGCATGTGCCTGAGCTTAATCGGCTCGGCGCCAATATCTCGCTGCAGGGTTCGACAGCGCTTGTACGCGGTGTGGAGAAGCTGCATGGCGCTGAAGTGATGGCGACCGACCTCCGCGCATCGGTCAGTCTCGTTCTCGCCGCTCTGGTCGCCGAAGGCGAAACGACTGTCCACCGCATCTACCATCTCGATCGCGGCTACGAGGCTCTTGACCACAAGCTCGTGCAATGCGGCGCCGACATTCAGCGGGTCGCTGGATGACAACGGTCTCGCCAGCCGAACCGCTTTTCGTCGGTGTCGACGGTGGCGGCACGGGTTGTCGCGCGCGCATCGAGGATGCGAAGGGAAATCTGCTTGGCAGCGGTATCGCCGGACCGGCCGCGCTGCGCATCGGCGTCGATCGCGCGCTGGCCCAGGTCGAGAAGGCTTGCCGTGCCGCAGCTGAAGATGCTGGCCTCAAGGCCGACGCACTGAGATCCATGCACGCGGCCGTCGGACTCGCGGGGGTCGGACGCAAAGGCGCGCTCGAGGAGCTCTTGCTGCGGCCGCATCCGTTCTGCTCCGTCATTTATGCACACGACGCGACAATCGCCTGCATCGGTGCACATGCCGCGCGCGACGGCGGCATCGTCATCATAGGAACGGGCAGCGTCGGCTTTGCCGTGGTCGATGGGCGCGAGGTCAGGATCGGCGGTTATGGCTTCCCCATCTCCGACGAGGGCAGCGGCGCTGATCTTGGACTACATGCGATCCGCATGGCGCTGCGCGCCTACGACGAACGCGCCGTCGGCACGAGTCTCACGCGCGATGTGATGCTGCGCTTTCACAACGATCCGTTCGAGGCCGTTGCCTGGATGGATCACGCGAACGCCACGGATTATGCCACGTTCGCGCCGCTGGTCATGCGTCACGCGGATTCAGGCGATCCGGTGGCGCGCAGGATCATCCGCGAAGCTGCCGAGCAGATCGACGAACTAGTGCGCCGGCTTTGCGAATTCGGCGCGCCGCGCGTTGCGCTCCTTGGCGGGCTGGCGACATCGATGCAGCCCTGGCTGGCACCCGATGTTCAACGTCGTCTGGTCCCGGTCGAGGGCGATGCAGTGGATGGCGCCTTGCATCTCGCGCGGCGAGCGGCCATGAAGGGATAGGTGTCCGCGACTGCCGGCAGACGACATTACCGAGACAGGACCATGCGCACCGAGCAAATCGATCCCCGATACGTTGAACTCGATTCCTGGTCGGCGACTGAGATGATCGCAGCCATGTACGAGGGCCAGCTCGAGGCGGCCGGCGCGGTTCGCGGCGCGCTGGGTACGATCGCTGCGGCCGTCGAGGACGCAGTGCCGGCGCTACAGCATGGTGGGCGGATCGTTTATGTCGGAGCCGGCACGTCCGGACGTATCGGCGTGCAGGACGGCGCCGAGCTGGCGCCAACCTATGATTGGCCTGAGGACCGCGTGGTATTTGCGATCGCCGGAGGCCTCGATGCGCTTGTGCGCAGCTCCGAGGGAGCCGAGGACAATGAAGCCGCCGGCGCGAACGCCATGACGGATGTGCAGATCGGCGCCAATGACGTCGTCATCGGCCTTGCGGCGAGTGGCACCACTCCCTTCACGATCGGAGCGCTGCGAGCTGCCTCCGCGGCAGGCGCGGTGACGATCGCTGTCGCCAATAACCCGGGCGCGCCGCTGTTCGAGGCTGCGCGCCACCGCATTCTGGCCGACACCGGCAGTGAGGTTGTTGCCGGCTCAACCCGGATGAAAGCAGGCACCTCCCACAAAATCGTGCTGAACCTGTTCTCGACCGCGGTGATGGTAAAGCTCGGCCGCGTCTACCGCGGAATGATGGTCGATATGCGGGCGAGGAACGCCAAGCTGCGTCGGCGGGCGGAGGCTATGGTCAGCAAGATCGTCAGCTGCACGGAGCGCGAAGCTGCCGGCCATCTCCAAAACGCAGAAGGCGACGTTAAGACCGCCGTCCTGATCGGCCTGGGATTGAATCGCAACGAGGCGACGCAGTTGCTCAAACGCCATGGCGGCAATCTGCGCGCCGCCATCAAAGAAACCACGGGCGGCGATGGCTGATCCGCACACCGGCAGCGCGATGGGACGCGAGATTGCCGAAATTCCGGCGGCGGCCGAACGTCTTCTGGCGCGCACCGAGGCTATTACCGCGATCGCCGCGCGGATTGAGCAAGCGAGACCGCGCATCGTCGTGTTCTGCGGGCGCGGCAGCTCCGGCCACGTCGGTATCTATCTGCGCTATCTTTTCGAGGCACGGCTTGGGCTTCTCGCCTCCGCCGCTGCGCCTTCCGTGGTCACCGCCTATCGCCGTCCCCCGGAAATGCGCGATGCCTTGTTTGTCGTTGTCTCACAGTCCGGACGTAGCCCCGATCTCGTGAATGCCACACAGGTGGCGCGCAAGCACGGTGCGTTGACGCTTGCCATCATCAACGATGCGGATTCTCCGGCAGCCCAGACTTCGGAGCTGGTTTTGCCGATCGGCGCCGGAGCCGAGCACTCCGTCGCCGCGACGAAGACCGTATTGCTCTCAATGCTCGCCGGTGCGCAGCTGGTCGCGGCGCTCGCGCACGACGACGACCTCGCCGCCGGCTTCCGGCAACTGCCGCAACGCTTGTCCCGCTCTCTCGCATGCGACTGGACGACCTGGGCCGACAGCGCCGCGCGCGCCGCCGCGGCGTTCGTCGTTGGGCGGGGCTATGGGCTCGGGTGCGTACGCGAGATCGCGCTTAAGGTGGCGGAAATCTTGCGCGTGCCGACAATCGGACATAGCGCAGCCGAATTGCGCCATGGGCCACGCGCATCGATTTCGCCATCAACG
The DNA here is from genome assembly GCA_035538755.1 of Pseudolabrys sp. GTDB lineage: Bacteria > Pseudomonadota > Alphaproteobacteria > Rhizobiales > Xanthobacteraceae > Pseudolabrys. Next base: position 21,107 of record DATLJR010000055.1, on the reverse strand, counting down.
CCGGTATTGCTGTTACGCCAGAACGACGAGGCCGCCACTGCCGTCGACGATCTTGTTAAAGACCTCAACGACGCAAAAGAAACCGTGTTCGTGGCCGGAGGCCCCGCAGGCACGCTTCCCTGGATCGGTGACGGACATCCGGTCTTCGACCCGGTGGTTATGCTCGTCCCGGCCTATCGCGCGATCGAAGCCGTGGCACGCCGCCGAGGTTTCGATCCGGACAATCCGCCCTACCTGAGCAAGGTCACACGTACGTTATGAGATCGCGCTAAATCAGCCCAACGCCTACCGTCGTGGAGTGAAGGATGAACAAGAATTCGAGCAGCGACGATTGGCTTCAGGCGGAGCTGGCTGACGCGCTGGACGAGGACCTTGAGCTCGAATTGTCCGAGCCGGCGCTGTCGGAAGAAATTCGAAAGATTTACAAAGGCAGTCACCCGCCAACGCTCGATAGAGCGCAATACTTTCAATATCTTCTCACGCTGCAGTCCGAGCTCATCAAGTTGCAGGACTGGGTCCAGCACACCAAGGCGAAGATCGTTATAGTCTTCGAAGGGCGCGATGCCGCAGGCAAAGGCGGAGTGATCAAGCGCATCATGCAGCGGCTGAATCCACGTCTCTGCCGCGTCGTCGCGCTCCCCGCACCGACCGAACGTGAAAAGACCCAGTGGTATTTCCAGCGCTACACATCGCATTTGCCGGCGGGCGGCGAAATCGTGCTGTTCGATCGCTCCTGGTACAATCGCGCCGGAGTCGAGCGCGTGATGGGATTCGCCACGCCCGAACAGGTGGAGCAATTCTTTCACGACGTGCCCGAGTTCGAGCGCATGCTCGTACGCTCGGGGGTCATTCTCCTGAAATACTGGTTTTCGATCACCGACGAAGAGCAGCAACTGCGCTTCCTCATGCGCATCCACGACCCCATGAAGCAGTGGAAGCTTAGCCCAATGGACTTGCAATCACGTGTTCGCTGGGAGGATTACACCAGGGCGAAAGAAGACATGTTCGCGCGCACCAACATTCCCGAGGCGCCGTGGTTCATAGTGGAGGGCAACGACAAGAAACGCGCGCGGTTGAACTGCATCGATCATCTGCTGAAGCAGGTGCCGTACACTGCGGTCCCACATAACGAAATCGCCTTGCCGCACCGCAATTTCGATCCCCACTACGAACGAAAAACGCTTCCCCACGAGCTATACGTTCCACAGAAATATTAGCTTGACTGGTTGGCTATTGCTTGGCCGGCATATCAGCAAAGTCGTTGACGACGGATGCTAGGGCATCTGGTCCAACTTTCACCGTTCCGGCGAAAGGATGATCGATGGCAACGACGGTCAGCAATCCCGAAAAGATCAGGACCGATAAGGCGCCTGTCATCAGCACCTGAGCCCGTAGGTTTTCGGTAGCAAAGAAGAGGGTAAACCCAACGGTCAGGAAAGCACCGCCGAAAAGCACCAGCCAAATGATTATAGGCACGATGCCATCGGCCATGACGAGGCGCTCGCGTCGAGCCTCGCTGATGCGATCGGTCTGTCGCAGGATCTCGGCCAGGATAAGCCCCTCGTCGCTTCCGAATGAATGGAATTTAAGCGTCGCGTGGTAGACCTCGTTGAGCGCCTCAGTCGTCGCATGGCTTTGCTTGCCGTTCGCCATGGCCGGCCAGTCGTTTGCAATCGCTGAATTCAGGTAGTCCGTGGTTGCTTTGCGAATGGCGGCCGCGTGTTCGGGATCAATCCCGCGTACCAGGCGAAAAACGGTTGCCGCGGCGCCAGCTTCCTTGGCGACTTCGCTTTCGGCTTGGTTGAATTTTTCCCAAACCACGATCACGGCAAAGGCCAGCAGCACGGCATAAAGAACACCCACCGTTGCAAATTTGAAACCGGCAACTTCATTGTTGGTGCGCAGCTGCTTGAAATCGAAATAGCGGCGCACCAGGACCGGACCGGTCATCGCCAGAAGAGTTGTCGGGACAATAAGAATGACTGCCGCAATCCACAAAGGCTGAGTTGAAAGGAAGCTCATATCGCTTCACTTCTTCGATTTCTTTGTCTTCTGGCCGTCGTCGGCGGCTTGATGGTAAAGCTTGCGAATCTTCTGCAGATCGACTGTCGGCTTTGGCAGGCTGAGACTCATGTCTTTCATTGCGCGAGCCACGATCTCCGACACGGCGAAGTTCCTGAACCACTTGTGGTTGGCGGGAATGATGAACCATGGCGCATGCTTGGTGGAGCATTTCGAAATCGCCGCCTCGAACGCGTCAATGTATTTGTCCCAAAGCTTTCGCTCTGAATAGTCGCTGTCACTGATTTTCCATTGCCGCGCGGGATCGTCGAGACGGTCCTTGAAGCGAGACAGTTGTTCGTCCTTGGAGATGTAGAGAAAGAACTTGAGAATGGTGGTGTTCTTCTCCTCCACCAGCAGCCTTTCCCAGTTGTTGATGAATTCGTAGCGCTGCTTCCACACGTGCTTGGGGACGAGGTCATGCACTCGCGCAACAAGCACGTCCTCGTAGTGCGAGCGATTGAAAACCGCCACCTGGCCAAGTCCGGGCGCATGCGGATGCACCCGCCACAAAAAATCGTGGTCGCGCTCCTCCGCCGTCGGCTGCTTGAATCCCGTAACGCTCACGCCTTGCGGGTCCATCGCACTGACGACATGCCAGCAGGTCCCATCCTTGCCGGCTCCATCGATTCCCTGAAGAACGATCAGCAGACTATGACGGCGATCGGCGTAGAACTTTCGCTGCAGTTCCGTGATGCGACCTAAGTTGTGCTGGAGCTCAGCCTTGGCGTTGTCTTCCGATCCATGCGTCCCGTGAAAATTGGGGTCAATGTCGGAGAGCTTGACCTTGCTGCCTGGTTCGACCTTCAGCCGCTTGGCAAGATTCATGGAAATACCCTTTCGTTACGTGATCAATGATGTTCGCTGGTCCATTTGGTCGTGTGCGGGGACGCGCCAGTAGCTAAACTTGAAAACATCAAGAATGACCATCCAGACGAGACAATAGATCCACACGCCCACAATGGCCGCCGCTGGAATGGGTGCGACGCCTAATCCCGTATAACAAATTATCAGCGCCGCGATCTGGGTCGCAACGATTGCCCAGAAGAGGCGTGCACTGGGATACGGCGGTTTGAAGAGGAAGCTCTTGGTGCGAACGACGAACAACAGTAGGTGCCCTCCGACAGCGAGCTGCAAAAACATCACGGTCTGCAATTGGCGTGCGTCGAGGGGAACGATCGACTGCAAAAGCGGGTCGGCTAGCCACCGCAAGCCGATTAACAGCAGGCCGAAGGTTTCCGCCACCGACAGCAGACCCATAACCGTCGCAAAAATAAGAATGTGGTGCATGTCCCAGCGGACCGGCCGTGACGCCGCCGGCACGTTGTCATAGGCGATGGTCATGATCGGAATATCGTCAAGCAGCGCAAGGACCACGATCATGATCGCCGTGACCGGCTGAAATTCAAAAAAGACGACTGACGCAACGACCAGCACCATGATATCGAGTGTCATTGCGATGCGATAATAGACGTAGCTTTCAATCCTTTCGAAGATCTGCCGAGAAACGCGAATGGCGTTGATGATCGTTGAGAGGCCCGGAGCGGTCAGGATCAGCGCGGCCGCACTTCTGGCAGCATCGGTCGCACCGCTCACCGCGATACCGCAATCGGCCTGCTTGAGCGCGGGCGCATCATTCACGCCATCGCCCGTCATTGCGACGATATGGCCGCGACTCTGCAGGGTTTTGACGATTTCATACTTGTGCTCCGGAAAGACCCGCGCAAACCCATCGGCGCGCTCGACAGCATCGATAACTGAGTTGTTGGGTGACGCAGCCTTCCCGTCCCCCTGTCCGAATACATCGCTGGCGACAAGAAGGTGATCGCCAATACCGAGCTGCGCGGCGATCTGGTCTCCAATCGCAACATCGTCACCGGTCACCATTTTGACGTTCAACCCGAGGGCCTTCGCTTCGGCGATCGTTGCCTTAGCATCGGCGCGCGGCGGATCCATTAGCGAGACGAGGCCGACGATCTCCCAGGCCTTGCCGTCATCGGAACGGCCCACGCCCAATGCGCGATAACCTTTTTCGGCGAGGTCCGTCACCGTCGCTTTGTAGCGCCCGAGTAGTTCAGCGTCTGGCTTCGCCAGGCCCGCGATCGCCTGCGGCGCGCCTTTCGCGTAATGGCGAACCTGGCCTCCCTGCTCCATCACGGTTGCGATCGTGCGCTTGTTGACCGGATCGAACGGAACGAAAGCGGTCTGCTTTATTCCCTGTAGGTCGGCCCGCGTCTCGGCCGCTTTCAGGATGGCAACGTCGATTGCATCCTGGCTACTTCTTTGTGTGGCAAGCGCGGCATCGCGCAGCACGTCGTCGGCTTTAGACGATCCGAACGGAATGCCGGACTGGACCGTAAGCTGATTCATCGTCAGGGTGCCGGTCTTGTCGCTGCAAAGAATATCGACGCCTGCGAGTTCTTCGATTGCAGACAATCGCGAGACAATCGCCTTCTTGAGCGAGAGCGCATAGGCGCCGATCGCCATCGTAACCGACATCACGGCCGGCAACGCTACCGGGATCGACGCAATCAGCAGGACGAGCACATACTGCGCAACGCCTCCGAATTCGGACCAACTCCACTCATCGGACAGAACAAGACGATAGCCTTGAACGCCGACAAGGATCGCGGCGAGAACCAAAGCCAGCAAAAGCAGAAAATCGCCAACTTGCGTGACGGCACGCTGAGAGTGCGAAACGGCACCCGCCGATCCGACAAGTTTGGCGGTCCGGCCGAAAAACGTGTTGCTGCCCGTAGCGGTAACGACTCCGGCCATGGAGCCCTGTTTCGCAATGCTGCCGGAATACGCCTTGTCGCCGACCTTTTTCGAGACAGGTAGCGATTCTCCTGTCAATGCGGCTTGATCGCAGCTCAAATATTCCCCGTCGATGAGAACGACATCCGCCGGCACAACTTGACCGCCGGCAATGTCGACCACGTCACCGGGCACCAGATCTGCCGCGTTGATCGTGTCCCATTTCCCATCGCGGCTTACGCGGGCACGTAACGCCAATCCCTTTTTCAGAGCAGCCAACGCGTTCGCGGCTTTGTTGTCCTGCCAAAAGCCCACAACGGCATTGTAAATGAGCAGTCCGGTTACGACCACGAAGTCCGCCCAGTCGCGACGCAGCGCTGAGATGATGGCTGCAGCTTCGATCAGAAACGGCAGCGGTCCCCAGAAATATGCTGCAAGCTTGTGCCACTTGCTTTCGGTTCGATCGGCGATTGTGTTCGGGCCGTATTGCGCAAGGCGACGCGCTGCCTCAGCTGACGATAATCCGGCGCGCGAGGTCTTTTCCTGTTGGAGCACAGCAGCGACGCTCGCGGTCGCTGGCGCTTGCTCCGGTGCTGCGGCGTGTTCGCTCGTCATGGCAAGACCATCAGCGCTCCCAATGATCGCCATTGAGGCTACGCGCCTTCTGACTGTCGCGCTAGCCGAGGTCTCTCCTCACGGGCGCGGCGCAGGCAAATGCCGGATCTTTCTTTAGCTTTGATCGAATGTGCCGATCGCCGTGTGCCGGAAATTCGCAGATGAACGATGACCAACAGAATACCGTTTTGTCGAACGCGTCAGTCTTTGGGCTGCCAGACGAACCGCCTATAACGGCGCTGCACTACTGCTACTGGTTGCTCGCCAGCGGCAGAACGTTGCTCGATGGTTTTTCAGTTGTTTCTTTGGGAATTGCCATAAGTGCAGAAGGTTCATGCGCTTCTCCTTTGCAATACCCCCGCTTTGCGCTCAAGCGCAGCAATTGGCGACCGCGCGACGAAATGACCAAGTTCTTATAGGCGACAACACGCAAACCTTTTCGACAAAAGTCGAACGTTAGAAAAGCGTCATCGCTCGGTCGCAATCCCGGTTTTTAATTTTGCTTATGCTGACTTTTTGTGGTGGACGGCGATGGTAGCTGTTACTCCAATCTCGGTACCAAAGATGGTCGAGCGACCAAGTTGTCCTGAGTGCGGGGCAACCATGCGCCTCGTATGGATTGCGCCAGAACGGACGCACGTTGACCGGCATACTTTGCAATGCCGATCTTGCGAACAGATGATCGAAGTGATCGTCGAGCGCGATCTCGATTAGCTGCTCTAAAGATTGCCGGTTATCCGAAGGATCACTCCGATAACTGCATCGGTCGAAATGGATATCAGGCGTGACAAAAAGCCGAGATCCAAACCCAATTGCGAGCCCAGCAAAGGTAGAAGAATTAGAAGGCCAATAAGGATGATCATGCCGTAGGGTTCAAGGCGTGCAAGATATCGCCCCAGCACATTTGGAAGCAGGCCTAGGGCGATCCGCCCGCCATCGAGAGGCGGCAGAGGAAACAGATTGAACACCGCAAGTACGGCATTGATAATTAGTGCGTTCTTTAGATTCAGCGCGGCCCACTGATTGGCAGGTGCCGGCAGATAGCCGACTAAATGAAAGCCCAGGGCAGCAACGATCGCCAACGCAATATTCATCCCAGGCCCTGCCGCGGCGACAAGCACCATGCCGATACGAGGATTGCGAAGTGCGCGAAAATTGACCGGCACCGGCTTGGCGTAGCCAAACAGGAATGGCGATCGAGCCAGCAACAAGAGGCCGGGGAGAAGGATCGTGCCAAAAGGGTCTATATGCCGCAGAGGATTGAGACTGACGCGTCCCAGCCGGGCTGCCGTCTCGTCACCAAAGAAGCGCGCAACATATCCGTGAGCAGCTTCATGAAAAGTGATGGCGATCAGAACCGGCAGCAGCCATATCGAAACGGTGTAAAGTAAGTCCATGCCGGTGTGTACTCAGAAACGGCGGCGCGCGCCATACCTACATCCCGAGCGGAAATTAGATTGATGTCGTCTCAATCCATCAAATGTTGTCGACGATAGAGTAGGCACGGCGTTCGCGCACGCTCAGCAGGGGCACGGCCCGTTCAAGCACGAGCGTCTTGAAGTGTTCGGTCTGTTGATGCTGCCGGAAGGCTTCTTCCGATGAGTAAACTTCGTAGAGCAGAAACTCAACGGGATCGTTCCAACTTCGGTGCACCGTAAACTGCACGTTACCCGGCTCCTTGCGAATTGCCTTGGCCAGTTCGCGCAGTACGGCATCGATTTTTTCGGTCGCGCCTTCGCGCGGTTGCCAGCGTGCCACCATGACGTAGCTCATCGGCGCTGCGCCTCCCTGCAAGAAACCATAGGAAATCAGACAACGAGACCACCGCCATCCAGATAGACGATGGATCCGGTGGCAAAACCCACTGTCATGAAAGTCAGGATCTGCCGCGCGATATCCTCACCCACCCCAACGCGACCAACCGGCAACGCGGCAGCAGCTTTGGCTAGCATCTCGTTGCGGACCGCCTCCGGCATAGCCGCTCGGATGGGTGTGTCGATGATGCCGGGTGACACTACATTCACTCTCACCGGAGCCAACTCAAGAGCCAAGCTGCGCCCGAGCGACTCCAGCGCGCCGTTTACCGCACCCACAATCGCAGCCGCCGGTCGCGGACGAACACTCAAGAATCCGGAAACCAGCGTAAGCGAACCACCAGCGCAGATTTCGGCCGCACGCGCCACGCGCCAGGCGCCCCAGAACTTGCCCTCCATGGTCGCGCGCACATCTTCCATTGGCACTGTCTTGATCGGACCTGTGCGCAGTTGTGCGGCCGTGACGACCACATGATCGACCCGGCCGCATTGCCGGAAAAGTTGCCCAACACTTTCGTCGCTCGTGACATCGGTCGGAATTGCTTTCGCGCCCAGTTGTGCCGCAGCCTTTTTCAAACGCTCGGCGTTACGCGATGCAATGACGACATCAGCACCCTCGCTTTTTGCGAGTTCGGCTGTCGACAGACCTATGCCGGAGGAGCCGCCAACAACAACAACCTTCTGACCTGAGAGCAGCATAAATTCGTCTCCAGCTTTATTGTTCAAAGCGTCCGAAACAGCCCAATCTCATCAAGTCGGTTGGTAGCGCGTACCGATTGACGGCTTACTCTGGCCGAGACCAGGCAATTCCCACACGCCGGCGCCGGCGGGATTGATATCGGCAGCGATATCGACGTCGATCAAATATGGCCGGTTGGCGTTAATGCCGCCGCGCACGGCCTCTGCCAGATCGGCGGCGCGATCAACACGCACACCCTCGACGCCGGCCGACCGGGCCATGGCGGCAAAGTCGGGGTTATAGCGCTCGCCGGTTTTTGGATCGTGGAAGTCGGTCGCAAGTTCGCGACCGCCAAGATAGCCGCGCTGCAGGCCCCTGATGGATGCGTACGCGTAGTTATTCCACACGACCCAGACCACCGGCAGATCGTATTCCACCGCGGTTCCCAGCACATTCGCGTGCATAAAGAAGGCGCCGTCACCGCATACCGAGACGCACGGCCGATCCGGCGCGGCAAATTTCGCCCCGAGAACGCCTGCGACCCCGAAACCCATTGGCCCGAAGCCCATCGAGCCGATCAAGGAATCCGGACGGCGCGGCTTACAGTAGCCCAAGAGCCAGTTGTGGTGCACGCCGATGTCGCTGACCAATATCGCATCCTTCGGCAGGCCGCGATCAATCTCGAAGGCCGCGCGCTGCGGATTGACTGGTTTGCTGTCGTCGGTGAACCCAGGCGCTACAAACTTGTCCCATTCCTTGCGATAGCCATCGATTACCTGGAGCCATTTTTTGCGTGCGTCGGCTCGCTTGTTCAAATCGGCGCGGCGATCAAGTTCAGTATGGACCTGCTGGAGGAACGTGCGCACATCAGCCATCAAGCCGAGCGCCACGGGATAGTTGCGACCAATCTCTTCCGGATCGATATCAACATGGATCAACTTCGTCGGCGGGATGGTGAATGAGTAGCCCGGGATCCACGAACTCGAGGTGCGATCATCGAAGCGCACGCCGAGCGCCAGCAGCACATCAGCCTGTCGTGTCGCGTGATTAGCCTGGTAGTGACCACCGCGCGCCACCAGTCCAAGTGCAAGCGGATGATTGGTGTCGATCGCACCCAGCCCGCTGGCAGACGCCGCCACTGGAATTTGCAGGCGCTCAGCAAGCTTCAGTAACTCGCCGCAGGCGCCGCCCCAACGCACGCCTTGTCCGACGATAATCGTCGGCCGTTCCGCCGACAGCAGCATATCCACTGCCTTGACGACCCCTTCCGGATCGGCGCCGCAGCGGCAGGAGATGTTGGCGCTCCACTCTTCCGGTTTGGGCGCCTCATCGGCCGAAGCCTCCATAAAGACATCGAATGGTACATCGAGAACGACCGGCCCCGGGCGTCCAGTCACCATCGTCTTCCACGCCTGCCGCACCGCAAGCGGCACCATCTCTCCTCGCGTGGGCTGGAAAACTTTTTTGCAGTAAGAGCGCACGGTCGAGGGAAAGTCGGCCTGATAGTGCCGATACAATTCTTGGAAAGCACCGCGGTTGAACTGGCTGGTCGGCACATTGCCCGTCACCGCCATAAACGGCACCGAGTCGAGAAAAGAATTGGCGAGCGCGATCGGCAAATTAGCCGAACCCGGGCCACATGACGTAAAGGTCGCCGTCGGCCGACCGCCCACGCGGTAGTAGACGTCAGCCATGAAGCCGGCGACGCTCTCGTGATGGACCGAGATGGTCTTGATGTCCGCTTTACGCTCGAACAGCGCGTCGATGAACTGGATATTGCCGTGTCCGCAAAGCCCGAAGACGTAGGGCACTTTCTCTTGGATCAGATAGTCGACGATGACCTGGGCGCCGTTCAGCATATTTGTCGACATCTCATCTTTCTCCGTTCACGACGCGCGGCACTCTGAAAGCGCTCCGCACGCGAGTCAACCGGTATCCGACTATGTGAGTTGCCATTTGTCATTCCGGTAGGAGCGGTGATAGGTTTTTGGCGCCTTAAATCAGCGCGGATATGAGCGTTTTCGACGTTCGACGCTGCGCTTGATGCGTACATCGTGGAGATTTCGCGTTGAGAAGAACAGCAAAAACGAAGCCGCGCCTGAAACCTGCTGCGATCTCCCCTGCTCGCAAGATCGAGCCGCGGTCGAAGTCGCTACACCTTAGCGATCATGGTGCGGTGGACCGCCAGCGCGTCCCCGTACAATCGCTCGGTCGCGCCTTCGCCATCCTTGAGGAGATCGCACGGCATAGAGACGGGATCGGACTGGCTGAACTGAGCAAAATGGTCGGTCTGCACAACTCAACCGCCTTTCACCTCGCCAAGACAATGGTGTCCCTCGGTTACATCCGTCAGGAAAGAGATTCCAAACGCTACCGTATCGGCCTCCCGTTGTTCGCTTTGGCGGCCAGCGCGCTTGATGAAGTCGAGATGGTGAATATTGCCACGCCGATACTTGAGCAACTGTCGCGGGAGACCGGAGAGAGCGGCCATTTTGCCGTACGTATGGGCGACGCTGTGGTGGTAATCGCACGGACCAGCGGTTCAGGCGCGTTTCAATTGACCGACCGGGTGGGCGTGGTGCGGCCAGCTCATTGCACCGCGCTGGGCAAGGTCATCCTTGCGTCACTGGACGACGATCAGTTCAAACGATTCGTGCAGCGCGCCGAGTTGAAACCATCAACTAAGAAATCGATTACCGAGGTGCCGGCCCTTTTGCGCGAGATCGCAGACGTCAAGCGCACCGGGGTCGCGTTTGATCAAGGCGAATTCAATCTCGAAGTGCGTTGCATTGCCGTTCCGACCAAAGATTTTACCGGCCAGACCATCGGTGCAATCGGGATCTCCGGCCCGATCTGGCGCGAATCCAGTCAGGCGCTCCAAACAAAAACGAAAGCCGTCCAGAGCGCCGGCGCACGATTGTCTGCCGCGTTCGGGGCAAAAAGCATCGCAAAATTCCAGCCTGAATAAGATACGCAGGTGTCCTTCATCGTTGACAGACGCCCGCCTCAACCTATCATCGTCAAATAATAAAAGAGTGTCTCTCACAATGTCGCATAGGGGCACTTTGTAAGACTGCGACGATCAGGGAGGGAAACAACTTATGGCCAAATACAATCGTCGAAGTGTACTGACTGCAGGGGCAGCCTTCGCTGGCCTGTCGGCCCTCGGATTTCCAACCGTTCTCCGTGCGCAAGCGGACAAGATCAAAATCGGACACCTCACGCCGTTGACGGGTTTTCTCGGAGCGCTCGGCGCCTATGCACAACTGGGTATGCGTATGGCCGAGGAAGAGATCAACAAGGCCGGCGGCATTATGGGGCGACCGATCGAAGTGATATCGGAGGATTCCGTGAATCCAGCTACGGCCGCGACGAAAGCACAACGCATGCTGGACCAGGATGGCGTGGCGGTGCTGATGGGAGAGATTAGTTCGGCCTCCGCAGTGACCATCATGCAGGTCGCGGAACGAAATAAACGCCTCTACATGCAGATCGGCGCGCGCTCGGATGCACTTCGCGGCAAGAATTGCAATAAGTACACTTTCCACGTCGACATTCCGAACACCGTGATGGTCAACGCTGTTGGCAAAGCCTTACAGCGGGACAACATGGTCAAAGGCAAAAAATTCTACACCCTGACAGCTGACTACATTTTTGGTCATGACCTGCTCAAAGCCGCCAAGGCGTTCTTCGACGCCAACCAGGCGACATTGTTAGGCGATGAATTAATCGCCACCGACGTAACCGATTTCAGCCCTTATCTGCTGAAGGTCCGACAGGCAAAGCCTGACGTTGTGTGCTGCAATCTCGCCGGCAACCAGGTCACCAATCTCATCAAGCAATACGCAGAGTTCGGATTGCCCTACCCCATCGTCGGATTCAATCTCAATACTGCAGACGCTTGGGCGGCCGGTGAAGGTAACTTGAGCGGCACGTGGCCGACGGTCTGGCATCACGATCTTGACGTGCCGGCTTCGAAAGAGTTTGTCGCCGCGTTCATTAAAAAGCACGGCAAACCTCCCGAAAACCATGCCTGGATTGAATACATCTCTTTCAAAGTCATGGCCCAGGCCATGAACGAGTCGAAGTCAACCAATACAGACAATTTGATCCCCTACTTCGAGAAGCAGACAGAGTTCGATATTCTCAAAGGTCGCAAAGGATATTTCCGAAACTGGGATCATCAGCTTATTCAGGAGGCCTACCCATTCACGGTGAAACCAAAGGGCCAAGCCAAGGACAAGTGGGACTTCCTCGCTCTCGGACCGGCAGTTCCAAACGCCAACGAACCACTCGAAATCATCAATCCGACCAAAGAACAGAATCCGTGTACCTTGTGACCGGCGTCGGACGCGGGCGCTTCACCGTTCGCGTCCAGCCATCTCCGTGAATGCCGGCATGATACCTCGATGATCTGAGAATCTCGTTCATGTTCTTGCTGGAACAGGTGGTCAATGGCCTCGTTCTTGGAGGCTACTACCTGCTCATTGCACTTGGCTTATCGTTGATCTTCAGCGTCGGCGGAATAGTCAATTTGGCGCACGGCGCTTTTTACGCCTTCGGCGCTTATGTTGCGGTCGAACTTACAAACTATGTCGGTTTCGGCCCGGCGATCGTAGTTTCCCCTATCTGTGTTGGGCTGCTCGGCATTTTGTTTGAGCGCTTTATCTTGCGGCGCTTCTACAACGCAGATCCGATCCTCAGTTTGTTGGTGACATTCGGTCTCGCCATGGTGGCGGAACAATTGCTGCGTATCATTTGGGGTGCCGCTCCGTTATCTCAGACGATGCCACAAAGTCTGAAAGGTGCAGTCCTCATCGGCGATTTTCTGTTTTCACGTTACAGACTGATGTTGCTCGCGATCGTCGCAGCGATTTTGTTCGGGGTTTGGCTGCTCCTGCAAAAGACGTCATTCGGACGTGTGGTGCGCGCCGGAATTCAGCGGCCAGATATGGTCGCAGCGCTCGGAATAAAACTGCAGCCTTACATGACGACAATTGTTGTGCTTGGCGTTGGAATGGCGGCGGTTGCAGGTGCGCTTTTTGCTCCAATCACAATCGTGCATCCCGCGATGGGTGCCGAAATCATCACGATTGCATTTGTCGTCGTTGTTATCGGTGGATTAGGCAGTTTTTGGGGTGTTGTGCTTGCCGCAATTCTCGTTGGCGTCGTGCGCGGTATCACAATCCATTTTGCGCCTGCCGCCGGTGAAGCATCGATTTATATCCTGATGTTTTTGGTGCTTCTGTTCCGCCCTCGCGGGTTGCTCGGCGAACGCATCGAGAAATTTGAATGAGCCGGCATTCGCGATATCAGCCGCTGTGGGTAGCCGCTGTCGCGTTGCTAGCGTTGCCGATGGTTCTGCGAGCGTTCGGTTTGTCGACGAACACTGCAACGACGGTCGTCATTCTGGCGATCGCGACGACCGCTCTCAACTTGTGCGTCGGATACACCGGACTGGTGTCATTCGGACACAGCATTTGGTTTGGGCTTGGGGCATACGCAGCCGGCTTGATTCAGCTGCATTGGTTTCGCGACCAAATCTCGCTGCCGATCATCCTATCGATGGTGGTTGTTGCGGCAGTATCAACTGTCGTCGGAATTCTTATCTTGCGCCGGCGTGGCGTCTATTTTTCGCTCCTGACCCTCGCCCTTGCGGCACTGAGTTACACCATCGCGTTCCGCTGGACCGAAGTGACGGGCGGGGAAGACGGGCTAAGCGGCCTTAAGCGCGGCCGCATTGGCCCAATCCACCTCGATGATCAACTTGCCTACTACATACTGGTGGCTCTGATCGGTCTGGCTGTCCTTTACGCGCTCTTGCGCGTGACACGCTCGCCATTCGGCCATGTTCTAGTGGCGATCCGCGAGAACCAACTGCGAGCACGATTTCAGGGGTATTCGATCGAGCGCTACAAACTCGGTGTATTCGTGCTTTCAGCATTGATCACGGGGATCGCCGGCGCGCTGCTCGGATTTCAGACCTATCTCGTATCTGCGGAAGCCGTTTCCGTCCCATTCTCCGGCGAGTTGCTGGCGATGGTCGTGATCGGCGGCATGAAACATATTCTCGGACCGGCGCTCGGCGCTCTGTTCTTCATCGTCTTTCGTGAGCTGTTCTCTATTTGGACGCCAAACTGGCTGCTGTGGTTCGGTCTGGTGTTCGTTAGTTTCGTGTTGTTCTCGCCGAACGGTTTGGCCGGCATCTGGACGAAGCTTCGCGAACGCTGGCGTCCATCGACGAAAGAAGCGGCGGCGATGAGCACGCGCAAGCTTCACGAGCCTCTTCCGCTTCCGCACTTTCTTCGTCAACAGACATCGACAGGATCGGTGCTTGACGTTAACGGCGTCTCGAAGCACTTCGGGGGCATTCGAGCCGTCTCAGGCGCCAACCTGTCCGTCCAGTCCGGCGAAATTCACGCCCTGATTGGGCCCAACGGTGCGGGTAAAACAACGCTATTCAATTTAGTGTCCAGCCTGTATCGCCCCGACGAGGGTACGATCCGTCTCAACGGACAGGATGTTCACGGCCTTCCTGTTCAGGACATCTGCCAGCGCGGCCTGGCGCGGTCGTTCCAGATCACCAGCCTCTTCAATGGCTCATCGATTTACGAGAATATTCGTTTGTCGCTTCAAGCACGGCACAGCGGTCGGTTTAACATTTGGCGCGACGTCGACAGCTACTCTGACATACACGCGGAAACCGTTGAGCTAATGCGTTTTCTTGGACTGGAGGGTATCGAGCACATTCAGGGTGGCGAACTGTCATACGGTGGGCAGCGACTGGTTGATCTTGGAATTGCACTGGGCTCGAAACCGCAAATACTTTTGCTCGACGAACCACTCGCCGGACTTGCAGCTGCCGAACGCGAGCGCGTCTCGAATCTGATCAAATGCATTGCTCTTAGTCTTCCAGTGCTGATCGTCGAGCACGACATCGATCGTGTGCTGGGCTTTTCCCAGCGCGTCACAGTCATGAACCAGGGCGAGGTGCTAATGACTGGCACGCCCGAAGAGATTCGTGCCGATCAGAAGGTGCAGGAGATTTACACCGGCACTGGCCGACCAGCGGCGACCGGCCGCATGGCGTCAGAAGGTGGTGACAAATGCATCCTGCGTTTCGACAACGTGAATGCTTTTTATGGCAAGAGTCATATCCTCAACGACGCTAGCCTCGACGTACGCAACAACGAAATCGTCGCCCTGCTCGGCCGCAACGGCGCCGGAAAGTCTACATTGCTCAAGACCTTGTGCGGGCTATTGCCGCCTGCATCCGGCACGATCGAGTTCGGCGGAGAGGCAATTGGCGGGCTTCCTACCCCTGAGATCGCCCGCATGGGAATCGGCTATGTGCCGCAAGGGCGCGGCCTTTTTGCCGGTATGACGGTCGCCGACAATCTGGCGCTGGGCCGGCTCGCACGAAAATCCGATGGCAGCGCCGGCGCTGTGTGGACTGAAGAGCAGTTCTTTGGCCTTTTCCCCCGCCTTAAAGACCGCATGGATGTCGATGCTGACTATCTGTCAGGGGGCGAACAGCAAATGGTTGCCGTAGCCCGTGCTCTTTCTGGCAATACAAAACTTCTCCTCCTCGACGAGCCTTTTGAAGGACTATCGCCGGCCGTCGTGTTGGAGCTGTTCAGTACGTTTGACGCTTTACGCGAACATGTCTCAATTCTGATCGTTGAACATAATCTCGATCTGGTCTTGGCACTTGCTGACCGCGTGTTCGTCCTCGAACGCGGTGCCATAATCCATCAGGGGCCCGCAAAACCCTTGTTGAACGACTTGGCCTATCGAAAGAAAATCTTGTGGTTGTGAGCAATCCGCGCACCAGCCGTCGAGACATCTGAGGAGAGCGACGATGCGCAATATCGGCATAGTAGCGGCGGCCAGCCTTTCATTACTCATCGCACACCAGGCAAAAACGGCAGAAACGAAAACGATTGCCGTCTTCACCAAGAATTTAACCAACCCCGCCTACGAGGCATTCCGTATCGCTGCCGACCAGGTGGGGCGCGAGGCCGGCCTGCGCATTTCGCATTTCGTGCCGCAGCAGCCCGATAATGTCGACGAGCAGAAGGCGATGGTGGAGAAGGCCCTGAGCGAAAAACCAGACGTCGTCGTATTTATCCCCGTCGATGATGTCGCCATGATTGACTCAGTGAAAGCGCTTAACGCCGCGAGAATTCCAATCGTACTCGCCTCAAATCCACTGCCCGGCCAATTTGTTACCTATGTGGGCGCCGATGATTTCGAAATTGGCTACCGCGAGGCCCGCTACCTCTTTGAGAAAATGGGTGGCAAAGGAAAAATCGTGGTGATCGAAGGCACTCCAAAAGCGCCAACCAACCGCGAACGCGTGCGCGGCTACAAACGCGCCTTCGGCGAATTTCCCGGCATTCAGGTGCTGGGTTCCGAGGTCGGCAACTATCAGCAGCCCGACGCCAAGCGCGCCATGGAAAAATTAATCAAGGAGCATCCTGAAATCGACGCCGTGCTCTCTGCCAATGACAGCATGTCCCTTGGCGTGCTCGAGGCACTAAAGGAAGCGAACCGAACGGCCACAGTCATAAGTGTCAACGGTATCCTTCCAGCCGTGAAAAAGGTCGAAACCGGCGAGATTCTCGCTACCGTCGACTTCAATATGTTCAAGATTGGATGCATGGCGACGCGCGCCGCAGTTCGTCAAGTCAAAAGCGAGACTTTGCCGGAAAAGATCATGCTGCCAGCCGAGATCATCGATAAAACTAACTACCAAGCGTGGTTGACGCCGGTGGAGAAGCGTACCTGTCCCGAATGGCGCGATCTCGTGAAGTAATCGAAAATTTCGCTCCGCACTTTATGGCAAAAGGATCAAGACATTTGATCGTCGTCGGCCACGGCGCGGCAGGACTGGCCGCCGCGCTGTCGGCGGCGGAGTCGGCGGCGGCGATCAAAGAAGCCATCCACATCACGCTCATCGACAAGGCACCAGAGAACGCAGCCGGCGGCAATACACGCTGGTCGCCTTCCTACACCCGAATGGCAGCACCGGACCGCGTTGAACCAAATTTCATTGAGGACATGCTTGCGGCGACGCAATGCAAGGGCGATCGGCGTTATTTCACCCGCCTCGCGCAAGAGGCGCCGGCGACAATCAAATGGGTGACCGCACACAACATCGAATTTACGCGGCCAACCTACTATCTCGCGAAGGGGCCGCCTCGCATTCAGCCACAAGGCGGCGGCCCAGCTCTGGTACGAGAGATGTCGCACGCTGCAAAGAAAGCAGGGGTGGAATTCCTGTACGACTGCGCTGCCAAAGCGCTTCTGACCGAAAATGGGCAGATTACCGGGCTGAAAGTTACGCGAAACAAAACAGAAGAAATTCTATCAGCGGACGCCATTATCCTCGCTAGCGGCGGTTTCCAGGCCAACGCTGAGATGATGCGCCAGAATTTCGGGCCGGGAGCGGAAACGATGCGGCTGATTTCGCCGGGTACCTGTTTCAATACCGGCGACGGAATTCGTATGGCGTTTGAACTTGGTGCTGTGCGCGCTGGCGACTGGAGCGGAATGCACGCCGAACCAGTCGATGCTCGTAGCAAGGGCTCGGCGCCAGTCGTTCTGGTGTACCCATATGGGGTGGTCGTCGACCAGAATGGTCGTCGCTTCTTCGACGAAGGCAGCGGCCTCGTGCACGAGACCTGGGAATGGTTCGCCCGCAACATCCATTTCAAGACCCCGAACTCGATTGCTTACGCAATTCTCGACAGTCGCCTTTTAGAAATTTCGGACTATCAGCGGGCAATCCGTTCCGAGGTGCCGCCCGTGCGTGCCGAGACGCTCGCTGGACTGGCGAAACAGCTCGGCGTCAATCAAGCGAATCTCGAAGAGACGGTTGGAAACTACAACGCCAGTTGTATCGGTGATCCGGCTCTTTTTGATGCCACGCGTTGTGATGGGTTGTCCGCGCGAAATCACCTTCATCCACCCAAGTCGAATTGGGCGCGGGCGATCGAAGTGCCCCCTTTTCTCGGATACCCATTGGTTGGAGCGATTGCATACACATTTGGCGGTCTTGCAACGGATGAGCACGCCAGGGTGATGGGCTCAAGCGGACCAATTCCCGGGCTGTATGCTGCGGGTGAGATCACCGGGCATTTCTATGGGACTGCGCCGAATGCCGTCTCGATCTTGCGTGCTTTGGTCTTTGGCAGGATTGCGGGTCGCGAGGCGATTGCGACCTTAAAACCAAAAAAATAGGACGGAGCTCTACCGGATAAATCGAATGCATACCGTTTCAAAGCGGCATTTCTCGGCCAGTCTAGGGGATGTCGATGTCCGTTTTTGGCCCAAAGCGGACATCCTCAGTTGCACCGCACCTGTCTGCTTGTGACCCAAAGCGGACATCGAGGGCCTCGCTTGCCGCAATTCGAGGCTGTATCTTACGACCTCAGAGGTAAGGACGATGGCTGACCGCGTAGCAAGCCATTACAGCGAAAACCTCAAATTGGTCGATGCAATCGCGGACAAGCTGCGAAGCACGGGCAAAGACCTCAATAAATTGACGACCGCCGATCTCGTCGCAGTGGACGAGTTTCATATTCGCGGCCGCAAAGCGACACTGGAATTGGGCGGGAAAATGAATTTGAACGCCCACTCGCACGTCCTTGACATCGGGAGTGGCTTAGGTGGTCCCGCACGAACGTTGGCTGAAACATACGGCTGCCGAGTCACTGGCATAGATTTGACCCAAGCGTTCTGCGACGCCGCAACCGCAATGTCCGATTGGGTTGGCCTCGGCAATCGCGTGTCATTCAAGCAAGGTGACGCCACAAACTTACCCTTCGAAAACCAGACCTTCGATGCAGCGACGACAATCCATGTTGCAATGAATATTGCTGCCAAGGACAAGATGTATGTGGAAGCTCGCAGGGTTCTAAAGCCCGGTGGGATTTTCGCCGTTTATGACGTGCTGCAAGGTGAAGGCGGCAAAGTCCTTTATCCGGTGCCTTGGGCACGCGACCCATCAATCAGCCATCTCGCCACGTCCGATCAAATGAAAACTCTTTTGACTGGTGTGGGTTTTAGGCTGCTCGATGTTCAAGACTCGACGGAAGAGAGCCAGAGTTTTTTCGAAAGAATGACGGCACAGATGGCAAAAATTGGCACATCTCCCGTCATATGGCAGCTTTTCCTTGGCGATGATTTTCCTGTAATGGCACGCAACCAAGTACGCAACGTGACCGAACGGCGGATTAGGACTGTGAGTTTTATCTGCGTCGCTTGAGCTAAATCATTTTCGAACGCCGTGAAGGGCCGTATGCGAGCATGGCTCAAGCAGCAGACCAAGCATAGGCAGCGACTGATGACAGTGATCGAAGATACTGAACATCCGTATCCACGACCACTGTCCGGAGCCAAAGTCGAACATTTGCCATCGGCGCTAGTGCCAGCCCGTACCGCTCTCATCGGTCGCTACGTGACACTGGAGCCGCTTAACGCTGCGCGGCATGCGGGTGATCTGTTCGAGGCGTCGCATGGAAGTGAGGCCTCGCTTCGAATCTGGGACTACCTGCCGTGGGGTCCTTGGAAGTCGGAAGCAGAGTACAAGAACGTCTTGCGTCAACAGACCGCGAGGCAAGATCAAGTTTACTACGCCGTGCGACCAGCAGCAGGCGGGAAAGCGTGCGGGCAGACAAGCTTTCTTGATATTCAGCCCGACCAAGGGGTCATTGAAATCGGATCGATCTGGTTTGGTCTGACGCTGCGACGCACGCGAAGCGCAACTGAATCGATGTATCTGATGCTTCGCTATGCGATGAACGATCTGGGATATCGGCGCGTGCAGTGGCGTTGCAATGCGCTGAATGCAACTTCTCGTGCAGCAGCGCGTCGGCTTGGGTTTCGCTTTGAGGGAATTTTCTACAACCACATGATCTTCAAGGGCCGAAATCGCGATACGGCTTGGTACTCGATTCTTGATGACGAGTGGCCAAAGGTCCGCGAAATCATGGAACAATGGCTCGCGCCGGGGAATTTCGATGAAGATGGCATTGCCAAAACATCGTTGGCCGCGGTGATGAAAGAACGCGGTCCCAGCCGCCGGGTATGATGCGGCGAAGCAGTCCGAATTTGCATGGAAACATTGGCGTAGTCTTCGCTTTTAGTAATTTCTTTTTGAAGCGTTGCCACAAGTTCAGACCGACTTCCGCATTTCGTGCAAATTCTGCTGGAAGACGTCGTAGTGGCCGTCACCTGTGGCCACCGAATCTTTCGTTATCTGGCTAACGGAAAAAGAAAGACGGATACTGATAGGAACGGCGCGGTTCTTGCGCGTATCCGTATGCGTTACCCCATGGGGCCATCGTCGGCGACGCTTCTTCTTTTCGCTTACGAGTTTGCACCGTCTTGCGCTTCTGAATAGGTTGCGCGTCTTTCTGCATAGTCGTTGTTTGTTTGATCGGCTTCGCAAGATGTTCTTTATGCGATGCGGTCGCAGCGGAAGGGGTCGAATTGGTCGACGGCTTTAGTGCCATCAGACCCATTATGCCGATGCTAAAGACTGCCGAAAGACCGACAACATAGGCGAGCAAAACTGCGAAGCCACGCATTAGCGTCCATCCACCGAGTTGGTAAAGGCTAAAACGCAGCACGCTAATCAGACCAGTATACGTTAGTAGCTGCTGGTGGAATGTCCGCTTTTGGCCCAAAGCGGACATACCTTCACTTACCGTTAGCGGCCCCAATGAGTATGCTCCCTATGGGTTTGGTTCGGGGGCGATTGTATGCCGGAAGATCGGGTGGACCGCAGGCTAGCTGCTATTTTTGCTGGCAAAAATTACGAAACTTTCTTTTGCTCACTTGAAGAAGCTTTCTTTTGCTCGCTGGAAGACGAATCGAGATTGGGCGGGTGTTCGTTGCGGAGTTGGTAGATCCTGACGAGGAACTCCATCTCCTCAATTCTGCTTCTGGTTTCCCTAATGATCTTCGGAGTTATGTCGCGCCATCCGGAGCCATCAAATTCCATGACTCTTCTCGAGCCAGCCTGAAGCGGCTCGAAATCGTCTATGAGCGTGTCGTGGCGCTTTTTGAGCCAGTCAATGAGGTGGTCATATTGGCCCATGGCGGGTCCTCCCGCGTATGGCTCCCCAAATACATAACTCAGCTACGGCCGAGATTGAAGTACGATAGCCGCG
>DATLJR010000054.1:0-1972 GCA_035538755.1 Pseudolabrys sp. | reverse complement strand
TGTAATGGACTTCGCGACGACGAGAGCAGAGGTAATTGGTGATTTCCAGGAGCCATACGCCGCTGTCTTTGGTGTCAACATTCGTCCGGTTCTCTGATGACCACTGCCACGTCTCGCGTGCAGGCCAGGGGATGAGCTGCTGAGAAACCCGCTTTTCGGCAGCATTGTTTGCTGTGCGCGCGGTGAGCGGCCAAACTGCTGTGCTGCCAATTAGGTTGATGAATTCCCGCCGCCTCATGGGATTTACTCCCGTGGCCGAGAACCACCTTCGTGAAAGTCTAATACGATCTTCGAACGAGAGCTATGCAGCGCATCGCAGCAAAACAGGCCGGCCGATGTCCGCTTTGGGTCAAAAGCAGACATCACGCGCTGAAATCTCGATGTCCGCTTTACCCCCAAAAGCGGACATCGCTGAGCGCGATCGCCATGTCTGCTTTGTGCCAAAAGCAGACAAAGTGCGACGCAGCAAAGAATTGTGTCTATTCGATCACTTCGTCGGCGGTGGCGAGCAGCGATTGAATGCCATGACAAAGCAGCAGAAATTTCGATGAACTCGCGCCGGCTCATTCGATCACCTCGTCGGCGCGAGCAAGCAGCGACTGCGGAATGGTCAGACCGAGCGTCTTGGCGGTTTTGAGGTTGATAACCAGTTCATATTTGGTCGGCGCCTGCACGGGGAGATGCCCGGCTTCTCGCCTTTGAGAATGCGATCGACATACCCGGCCGCGCGCCGGAACTGGTCGGCAAAATCAGGTCCGTAGGAGATCAGGCCGCCATCCGCGACGCTGACGCGGTCGTAGTAAATGGCAGGCAGCTTATAGCGGGCGAGGAGTTTTAAGATCAGATCACGATGACCCGTGGTCAACGCGCCGCCTGTCATAATCGCACCGCCGTTGGGGCTATGGGCAAAGGCCTCTACAGCGCTGGCAATTTCGTCGCTGTTGCTAACGCTGACCGGGGTCACTTGCACCCCGAGCGTGGTCGCCATGGCCTGAATAACACCGAACTGGGCGATCCCGGTAGGGTTGGTATCGTCGCGAAAAACAGCGACCCGGGTCAGGTGCGGCGCGATCTCCTTTAGGAGATCCAGCCATTTTCCGCCGAAACTGTATTCGTAGTTCATGAAGCCGGTAACGTTGCCCCCCGGCCGGGCTAAGCTATTGACGATGCCGGAACCGACCGCATCGCCCACCCGCGTAAACACGATCGGCACCGTGCGCGTGAGCTGCTTGACTGTTATCGCCCCTTGGGTGCCAGAGGCGAGGATGAGATCCGGTGTCAGCGTGAGCAATTCCGCCGCGTAGGCGCGAGCGGCCTCGGGGTTGCCCTGATACCATCGATAGTCGATCCGCGCATCGCGGCCGATGATCCAGCCCGATTCTGCCAATCCTTGAGAGAATGCTTCGACCGATGCCGGTGCTTCCCGATCGTCTGCCCCGAAATTCATCAGCACGCCGATGCGCCGCATGTGTTCGCCCTGCTGCGCACGCGCCGCGAGCGGCCATGCGGTCGCTGAGCCAACAATTCCTTTAATGAAATCGCGCCGTCGCATTGCCTTACCCGAGGCCGGGACTACGCCGACTAGGACGCGGATTACAGCAGGGATTTGCGACCGGCGGAATGGGGTTCAGCCGACAATTCGCGCTGCAAAAAACAGAACGGCCCATGTCCGCTTTGGGTCAGAAGCAGACATTGCGCGGTGTCAGGTCCATGTCCGCTTTACCCCCGAAAGCGGCGAAAGACGTCGCTATTCGATCACGTCGTCGGCCGCGACCAGGAAGCTTTGCGGGACCGTGATGCTGAGCGCTTTTGCCGTCTTCAAGTTTATCACCAGCTCGAACTTCTCGGGTTGGGTGATCGGCAGATCGCCAGGGGCCGTGCCTTTCAAAATCCTGTCCACGTACCAAGCCGCACGCCGGAACAGGTCGGAGAAATTCACACCATAGGTCATGAGACAACCCGCGTGTGCGTA
>DATLJR010000053.1:0-1697 GCA_035538755.1 Pseudolabrys sp. | reverse complement strand
GGACTCGGTCTGGAGCCGCGGGTCTCGCTGACCAAATTCAGCGACCACCGCCATCTCCTTCTGCGCGGCGATGAAACCTTGAATTTGCCGCTCGGTGAGCCTGATTTGTTTCACCGGGGTCACACGCGTCGCCCGCTCCGCCCTTGCCGTCAGTGGCCACGCCGCCGCGCCGCCGAGCAGCGTGATGAACTCGCGCCGCCTCAAGTCGAACATGCGACCTTCCTCCCGGTGGCGGACGACGGCCTTCGCGCTCGGGTCTGTGGCACACTCAGCCTGCCATGGGCAGGCCGGCCGGCGGGTCCTCTCTAAGCGGACGTGCACGAGGGAAAAGAGCCACCGTGTGCTGGTGGCTCTCGGTCTCGCGGTATGTCACCGGTTCAGGCCAAAAGCGAAGGCTCACGAACCTCTCGCCTCACTGCCTCTTCCGCGGCCGCAGGATGTGCGGCGATCGGCAATTGCAACACGGTCGCACGCTGACCCTCGCACAGGCGCGTGAGCAATACCACCTGCCCGTCCGGGAATTCCAACGCATCGTGATGGGTCACGGGGTTGTGCATGTTGACTTGCCGGAAGCGTGCGAGCCGCTGCCCAATCTTCTTGTTGCGCAGAATGCCGGTGCCAAACAACGGCTCGCATTCGACATTCTCGTCGAACGCAATTTCGGTTCCGGGCAGCAGGCAGACCGCAACATACGGCGCGCCGGCCGCCGCAAAACCGCGTGTGATGGAATTACGGAACTTGGTCGTCACCAGCTTGTCCTCGATCCTAGCAGCCCGGGTCGCGACATGGTGCAGACTATAGTCACACATCGAAGGAACTCCTTTTCCTGTGAAAAGCCGGGATGATTGTCCGCCTCAACAAGCCGCCACAGAATGTCATCTGCCGGATGTTGTCCCGACTTTCCAGCAATGTCGCCGTCTAATCACCCAGGCATTCCCCAGATGACTCCCGACAGGAAGCGAATATTACCCATTCTATGGATTGCTCGGAAGCCCAGCTGCGCTCTGTCGTGGACCGCGATATTCGCGAGCTGACCGTCATGACGTTCATTGCTCGCGCGCATCGGGAACAGCTTCAACCTTGTATCGGCGTTCAAGCGACCGTCGATCGAAGATTAAGATCGCTCCGCGGCCTTCATCGTCGTCACGATCCAACAATGCCCAATAGGCGGGTACCTCGGCGGAGCGTGTTAGGGAGACCTTTTGATCGCCGAACCCAGTGCGAAACAAGACTTTCGTCTTCAGAATTAATTCGGCGTACCGGGTTCCGTGAAACAACACGTCTCAGCACATCGCCTTCTGGCGAGCCATACCCGCCAAGTGTCGTACCTCCGCCGTATATTTCATGTGGCGAAATATGGCACGCTCGTCAGAACAACCCGCGTTGCCAAAACGTAAGATGCGCGCGCGAGGAAAGCCGACGCGGCCTGTAAACCTGGTCGTGTTCGTTCCGGCCGACGCCACGCCTGACATCGCCGCACGGCTTGTCGGTCAATCGCTGTCGCAGCGGATCGACCAGTCGATCGTCATCGACAACCGGCCAGGCGCTGGTGGCATTCTTGCGCTACAGGCGGTCGCACG
This sequence comes from Pseudolabrys sp., assembly GCA_035538755.1. Taxonomy (GTDB): domain Bacteria; phylum Pseudomonadota; class Alphaproteobacteria; order Rhizobiales; family Xanthobacteraceae; genus Pseudolabrys. Next base: position 117 of record DATLJR010000053.1, on the reverse strand, counting down.
CGCGCCTGCCGACGGCTACACGCTGCTGCAGGTCGCCACTACGCACGCCGTCAACGTGACGCTTTACGAGAAGAACACTGTAACGGTCACGCGCGACATCGTCCCGATTGCCAGCAC
>DATLJR010000052.1:0-4854 GCA_035538755.1 Pseudolabrys sp. | reverse complement strand
CAAATTCCCGAAAATGATTCGTGAGCGTTTCCCGGCCGCGTCGCACAATCGAGCTAGAACGAGAACTGGCGTGCGATACGCATAATACAATCGATGAAATGCAAAAAGTTCTATTCGGCTACCGCGACAACATGAGAGTCGAGATTGAACCCGGTATCGCGGTAACCGCGAGCACCGTGGCGGACCTTCGCGCGCTGCCGACTTGGCCGGACGGCTTGGTCTTAAACATCCACGTAGACCTTGACCCCCGATTGAGCATTGTGAGAGTGGAGCGAGCGTCTTGATAGGAACTAAAGGTCAGAGCGCGATCTCGCCAATTCCAAACAAATCCCATTGCATTGAGGCCCCGTTTGCGTGTACGCCAGCGCGCCCGTCGCTTCGCATTTTCGTCCCTGGCACAACTTCCATTATCACGCCTTAGATCATGAACACGGTGTGACCCTCTTCGACCCGTGGGGCTTCTCGTTACTCAGCCCACCAACATTTTGGTCAGCTCGCCAAGCCAAGTCAGGACCGGAAAAGGAGTAAGCACTTGGAGCAGCACGGCGGCTATCAGGACTACGGCCACATAACTTATCACCCCGCGCAGAATCCGTTGCGCGAGCGGAGGGTACGGCGGTTCATTATTAGCGGGCCAACCAAACGCCTCTTCCCATTTTTCCTGGGGAATACTGGCCGGTCTAATTCTCTCAAGGGGCAGCCACGCGCGATAAGCCGCAGCCCCACGCTCTCGCGCAATTGCGTTTCTCAGGCCAAACAAATTACTCCACCCTACAAAATCTACCATCTTACTGATTACTAACCGCAGAAGGAACAAAATCAACAAACAGCCGAGGTAGACATATGCAATCCAGAAGCCCGTCGTGAGCCATGATTTGGTGAAGGATTTCAGGTTGAACACCGCCGAAAGCAATCCCACGGTGGATTCGACTAATTTGTCCACGCCATTGAACATTTGGCCGCGCGCCGAATTCTCATTACCCGCTTGTAGAAAAAGAATTACGGCGACTACGACGGCAAGCTGAAACAGGGGGAATCTCACTATGCTCCTTACCGGAGCCGCGAGCAGTTTGATCATGCCTAGCCTTGCTCCTGGTGATTAGAGTGCTCGATGTATTGAATCCTCCGCGCGTGAACCGCAGTACCTTAAGCCTGCGACCCCAAACAAGCGAGCTGAGAGGGAGGCGACGGTTTGCTCTACGACCCGTCGTCGCTTTTTGCCGTTGGGAGAACGCCGCAAAAATCATAACGCAATTTCTTATAAACCAGCTTTGGCGTCGAACCGGCGCACCGAAACAACTGCCACGGCGGCGCTCGCAATCCAGAGGCCAGCAAACAGCATCCTACTGAACGGAACACCGGTCGAGCTTTTAGCGTCGAGTTCTGGCGGACTGCACTTCGGCAGGATTCACTATCGCAACCCCGCCGGGGCAGGCGGCGGCACCGCCTAACGCGTTCTCGTTGCTCTAGCTGAGGCCGAGAGTGGCACCACGGGGGTATCCTCATCCTCGAACTTCACTAATGTGCCGCGGCGAACCATCCCGGCTAGGTCGAGAGCGTCCCAGTTCGTCAGCCGGATGCAGCCGTGGGATTGGGTCTTGCCGATGTTCTTAGGTTCTGGTGTGCCGTGGATGCCATAAGAAGGCGCTGTTAGATCGATCCAAACAAGCCCTACTGGGTTGTTTGGCCCCGGCTTAATCGTCAGCTCGTGGTCAGCCTTTACTCCTTTCCATGCGAATTTCGGGTTGTAGTGGTAATCCGGGTTCCAGGCGACACGCCGCACTTTAAAGCTGCCTGTCGGGGCGGGCTTCTCTTCACTGCCAATCGTCGCGGGGTAGAACGCGACAAGGTTTCCGCCCTCATTATAGGCGCGGACGTCACTTGTTGCTTTATCAACGACTATGGTCGCGACGCGCCCGCCTTCGTCGTTGTGCTTTTTCGGCGGAATCGCTTCCACCGTGCGGTCGCGCCCCTGGCGGAGCTGCATCGGCTCCACGTTCGCCGCCGCGATATTCTCGCCGGCACGGTCGAAATGGGCGCCTGGGTTGAGCCTGCGTAACAGATCCTCACTCATGTGGAATTTTTCGGCGAGTTCCTCCAACGGCTCTTTGTAGGAAAGGCCTTGCAGCTTCGCCATCTCATCCAAATTGCGCGGGGTGCGTTTATCAAACGGTTCGGCGACATCTTCATCTGAGATTGTGTAAGACGTAAGCACCGCCTCGGAGAGATTTGAAGTCAGCGCGTTCCAGGTATCAGCATCAATCTTTCCGGTCACTTCAAGGTCATTGGCCTGCTGGAACGCTTTAACGGCCTTGCGGAAGTTCTCGCCGTTCTTGCCGTCAATTTCGCCAGGCGAAAAATGGCTTCGGGCGAGGAGCACTTCCGCTCTTACGATGAGCGCGGGATCCTCAGCATTGCCACTCGGGGCGGCCTGGTTGACCGAGCTCACGGTAATTTTCGGCGCCGTCGAAAAGCTTTTATGATGGGCTGCGGTTTTATGATGGGCTGCAACTGCAGGGGTGGTGCTCAGAGCGGCGAGTAGAACCGCGATCCGCGGGAGTTTCATTGAAGATCAACGGGCCTGACGTCGCTGGGTTCCTCAGCGATTGCACCATAACGGGCATTGGGATGGGTTCCGTACAGGACGCGAGCGTCGCGACATGAAATTGTTCCAGCGCATCGAACCGAAGCCCGCCGATTCGATCAAAAGGATTCGGTAGTTATCGTCCTATCGTAGCCACGGCCAGCGCCAGCGACGGCTGCTGAGCCTCCTGCGATTGGATTGAACGGCGCGGTGATAGACATCGAAGTAAGCGCCTGGTGCCGATGCGGCTTCACCGTTCAAAATGGATTCGGTGTAGGCAACATGCGCCTGCATGGCCGCCGACTGCTTTTCCATAACCATGTGGTGCGCCTCGGCCGCGCTCAGCTCGCCAGTCATCGCGCGCCACATTCGCGCCGCTATGACCTCACGAACGGCGAGACCAAAGTGCCAGAGGTCCGGCGGCGATTTCCTATGCAGCCGCCGAAGAAATCCAACTAACACTCTTAGACGCAGGTTGATGACCCTGCGAACTGTCTCGACTGCGGTTGTCATGATCCGGTGTAGTTGCGATAGCGTCGTAAACGCCACCTTTGAGGCAAACTCTGGTGCTCCACTTCTGGTCTTCTCAAAGTCGCCAACGCCAATAGCGTCGTGGTGGGTATCTCCTTCTAAACAATCCTACTATCAGAAGAAGGATCACGGCACCAATGGTGGCAACAATGATCGCGCTAATGAGCCCACTACCAATGTGAATCCCCAATTGGGGCAGGAGCCATGTGCCAATAAAGGCACCAACAATCCCGATTGCAATATCGGCAATGAGACCAAATCCGCCGCCCGCCACAAGCTTACCTGCCAACCAACCTGCAACAAGACCAACCAGTAGCATGATGAGCAGGCCTTGACCTGAAATGTACATTGTTGCCTCCCTGGATCGACGCAACAACTTTGAATTCGCAGATCGCGAAGTGACCTGCGCTAAACCCAAAAAGCAGGAACTCTAGTGCAAACAAATCCATCCAACGGCTCTCGCCGTGGAGCGTTTAGGGAACGCGGACACTTCGTTTCAGTTCCAACTCCCCGGCCGACAGTCTCAGCGGATCACTCTTCGAACCTTGCTTTAACGTCGAAAGCTTCCCGACTACGGCAAATGGTTCGGCGGCAATGTCCTGCTCAACCTTTGCCGCGACAAGTAAAGGAGCGCGCTGTCAGCGAGCAAACGCGGATCACGCTCTCCGGCCTTGCCCGTTCGATGATGTATTTGGCGATGATCGTAGGGCCAACGGGAGCATATTCCTCGTTGCCATAAGTCGCTTTGCTTTTTTGCAGCCGATGCCATACTAGTCGCGGTCACAGCGGAAACCGCGCCAAGGCAGAATTTGAATGCCGACCAATCGGGATCGGCTGCGAGCTTATCACGATGCGCAACGAAGGCCCGCGTCTTTGGGGAGGAACTTGGTTCCCGAATCGCCGTTCCCAGCTCATCCTCGTACCGCTGACGGCTTTGCGGTTTTGAGTTACTGCCGAGCGCCAGTCAGGCAATGGAGCTAAGCGCAGGCACTTCCAAAACCGTCGGGGGTTCGCACGCCTCTGTAATCCACACTTTACACGCGCGGCACTCAAATGTGTGGATTGAGCGCACAAACCGCATAGCTTCGCCACAGCTCGGACAGCACGGAGCGGGATGAAAGGCGTGCTCGTGGTGGTCGTGATGCATCCCCCGACCTTCCGTCCACCCAAGGAAACCAAATTACGGTGGCCGTATTTAGGCGAACGGAAACCTACTCGGAATCTAAAATAATTGTTCCGGCCGGTCCTGTTTCTTTGAGGCCATGCGCTGCCCGCTTGATATTTATGCCCAAGGAATAATTAAGGAGATAGGCCAGTGGCCCAGCCACAGGCGCGTAAAGGCCTTCCCCGATTGGTTCGTGCTCACTTGACTACCGGTGTTCGCGGCGCGGTTTAGGCCGGGAGGGAATCGTGCTGTGGCTGACGCGTCTGTGGGATATGATTGGCGATGGTGGTCGGCGCAGGCGAAAAACAGAAATCATCCAATCCCCTAAAATTTTTAGTTAGCCTTTTCTTAAGTTTTTGTGTTCAGCCTCGCTGCGGGGGGAGCATAAGGAGAATTTCCGATGCTCCAGATCATGATCGCGTGTAGACGTACTGGTCAGTTCGTCCCAGCCGGAATAGAGACTGATATCGATACTTTTATCGCGCTGCCGGAGGCGTTGTCTCTGACCCGGTGCCCCGCATGCGGCGGCAATCATTATTGGACAAAAAGCCAGACTTGGATTTGCAACGTTGAA
>DATLJR010000051.1:0-3666 GCA_035538755.1 Pseudolabrys sp. | reverse complement strand
AAATCGATCGCACGATCGAACGCCTCCATCTCACGATGCGCAGTTGTTTCGAGCAGCCAGTCGCGTTGGAGTGGCTTGTTTGGGTGTTCAGCAAAAAGCTTCAGGAGATCGAACTCGCTCGCGGTAAGCGTTTCTTCTTGGCCATTCGTCGGATCAACTAACACTCGCTTCTCGAGATCCAACACACGGCATCCCATGCGTATGCGCGGTCCTGCACTCGGCGGTGCTGCGTTTATCGTGCGCCGCAGGACGCTCTTTACGCGTGCCAACAGTTCGCGGGGCTCAAATGGCTTCGCAATATAGTCGTCTGCACCGATCTCTAGTCCAATTACACGGTCCACTGTATCGGAGGCGACAGTTACCATGATGATACCGATTCGCGCGCTGTTCTCGCGTAACCATCGTGCTATGGCGAAGCCATCCTCATCTGGCAAACCGACATCAAGAAGGACCAACGCTGGACGCTCGCGCGCGACGAGCTTCCGCAATTCAGCGCCCCCGCTTACACCGCTCACTCGAAAATTCTGGCGCGCCAGATAATCCACCAGCAGATGGCGCTGCGCCGGCTCATCCTCGACTACGATGATGTGTGGGCGAGGCTCCATTTTCTGCGCCTTCAGCCCCCTTGGTGACGCTCAGAAATGCTCATCACGTCCAGTTCAACCTAACACGCACGATATAACCTGTCAGCAAAGCGTTTGCGCGTCACCCGAGCACGCGCGCCTCGGGCTCTGCCTGCACGTGATTGGGGCTTGCGCGGCGTCGCGATACGAACGATACAAATCAGGCTTCTGGCGACACACGCACGATACGTTGCACGGGCAAAATGATAGGCGGTCGGAAGGCCAGCTCGCAGCGTTCTCCTTTGCGAACGAGAATTATGGCAGCTGTTCTTTTGGAAACCGACGGTAATTGCCGGGTGTTGGATTGCCGCGGCCGTCCTGCGCCATATCAGTCGTGGCAAATACTTAGCTGCTTCGGCTGCACGATGCTGTTGCCCATGCATGATTCCCTGCTCATCGACAGGTTGCGCAATCATGGTTAGACGCCAACGACTGTCGGGATCCCTTCGGCGGCCAGCGCCCCGAAGTTCGCGCAAGCCTTACGATGGGAACGCGAAAACGAAGATTGCGGTGCTCACGCGCGAACTTTCGCAGGCGTTGGAACAGCAGGCGGCGACCTCAGAGGTTTTACAGGTTATCTCCAGTTCAGCAGGCAAGCTTGAGCCGGTGTTCCAGGCCATGCTGGCACACGCGACGCGACTCTGCGAAGCTAACTTTGGCGTCCTGTACCGGTTCGACGGCCATGTGTTCCACCCCATGGCTTTGCAGGATGCAGTGCCGGCCCTTGGCGATTATCTTCGACGCGAACCTCCACGCCCGGACCCAAGAAATGCGCTTGGTCGGGTGCTCAGAACTAAGCGGCCAGTCCACATTACCGATATTACCGCAGAACCGGCCTATGCCGGGCGCGAACCAGCGCGCGTGGCTGCTGTTGAGCTAGCGAAAGCCCGCACGTTTCTTGCTGTCCCGATGCTGAAAGAGAATGAGTTGCTCGGGATAATCGCCATCTATCGCCAGGAGGTCCGGCCGTTCACCGACAAACAGATCGCGTTAGTGCAGAACTTCGCCGCCCAGGCGGTCATTGCCATTGAGAACGCGCGGCTATTCGAGGCTGAGCAGCAGCGCACACGCGAGCTGGCTGAATCATTGGAGCAGCAAACGGCCACCTCGGACGTGCTGCGCATCGTCTCGAGTTCGCCTGGAGAGTTACAGCCGTTATTCGAGTCCATGCTGGCGAACGCGACGCGCATTTGCCAAGCCAAATTTGGGACCCTGTACCTCCGAGAAGCAGATGGTTTCCGCGGGGTAGCCACACATAATGCACCAACCCCATACGTCGAAGAACGCAAGCGCAATCTCGTGCGACCGCCGCCAGATTCGACTCTCGGGCAAGTCCTCAAAACGCATCGCGTTACTCAAGTTGCAGATATTACAGCAGTGAAGTCTTACATCGAGGGCGACCCCTACCTTGTAAGCGCCGTCAAACTCGGTGGTTACCGGACAGTCGCTGCAGTTCCCATGCTCAAGGAAGATTCGCTGATCGGTGCAATTACAATCAACCGCCAGGAGGTACAGCTCTTCAGTGACAAGCAGATCGAGCTGGTGCAGAACTTCGCGAGTCAGGCCGTCATTGCCATTGAGAACGCGCGTCTTCTTAACGAACTGCGCCAATCGCTGCAGCAGCAAACTGCCACTGCAGAGGTGCTCAAGGTCATCAGTCGCTCGATCTTCGACCTCCAAACGGTGCTCCAGACGCTGGTCGAATCCGCCGCCAGACTATGTGAGGCCGATCAAGTCATCATAACACGGCAGATCGGCGACAAATTCTTTCGCGCAGAGGCTTTTGGTTTTTCGTCCGAATTCATGGATTATGTGAGAGACGTACCCGTTGAGCCGGGACGTGGGACGATCGCCGGACGAGCATTACTTGAGGGCAAGATTGTTCATATTCCCGACGTGCTAGCTGACCCGGACTACACCTGGACACAGGCGAAGAGGCTGGGTGGATTTCGTACCGTCCTCGGGGTTCCAACGGTACGCGAGGATGTTCCAATCGGCGTCATGGTATTGACCCGTTTTGAGGTGCGGCCGTTCACCGACAAACAGATCGAGCTGGTGACTACCCTCGCCGACCAGGCTGCGATCGCGATTGAGAACGTGCGGCTGTTCGAAAAGGAGGCTACAGCCAAAGCGGCTGCCGAGGCCGCGCGCGACGCGGCTGAAAGGGCGCGCGCCGAAGCAGCAGCTGCACGTGCCGATGTTGAGCGCACACGCGATCTAGCTGAGCAGGCGCGTCGCGAGGCCGAGGGTGCCAATCAGGCCAAATCGACCTTCCTCGCCACCATGAGCCACGAAATCCGAACGCCTATGAACGGCGTGCTTGGGATGATCGAGGTATTGGAGCGGCAGGGCCTCAGTGCCCCCCAACAGCGAACAGTTTCGACCATACGAGATTCTGGAAAGGCTTTATTGCGCATCATCGATGATATTCTCGATTTTTCTAAGATCGAGGCCGGCCGTCTCGAACTCGAGGCCATACAATTCTCGTTGACTACCTTGATCACGACGACACTGGAGACTTTCCGACCGCTGGTGATTGCAAAAGGCTTAACTCTGGACGGCGAAATCGAAGCGGATTCGCAGGACGCTCTGATCGGAGATCCCACCCGCGTTCGGCAAATCCTGTTCAATCTGCTCAGCAATGCGATCAAGTTTACCGAACATGGCGGAGTGCGGGTGCACGTCAGCACAACACCCCTTGGCGAAGGCAATACCCGCGCGACAGTCGCTGTAACCGACACCGGCATTGGTTTAAGTGCCGAACAACTCGCTAGGCTGTTCGAACCATTCGTGCAGGCCGACAGCTCAATCACTCGAGAATTTGGCGGGACCGGTCTTGGCCTTTCTATTGTCCGTCGGCTGGCGCAGATCATGGGCGGTGATGTCACAATCGAGAGCACTCCGGGTGCGGGTTCCATCTTCACTGTGACGTTGACACTTCGTGCGGCGCCCGCCGACTCCCTGCTCAAATCTCTGCCAAAAACGATAGCTACAGCGCCTGTGAGCGTCGGCGCGCGGTCGGATGGTCCTCGTGTCCTGGTTG
>DATLJR010000050.1:0-3088 GCA_035538755.1 Pseudolabrys sp. | reverse complement strand
CGAGACCTTGGGCGTGACACTAGGCCGTGTACTCATAAGCCAGGTAGCGTGACGTAGCGAACCTAATGTCCGCTTTGCTCCCTAAAGCGGAAGTCATTCACGGATGGTCAGCTTTTCGTGCCCCATCGGACAGGTCACGCCCTGCTGCGCGCCGCTCGGGGATCACTTCGAGGCGCAGGTCCCATGCAGCTCCATGGTCAACGAAAGCATCAGACTAAAGATTCATGAAGGGAAACGGCGGATTGCCTTCATCTTTGAGCCCTTTGGCGTCGCGAGGCACTCGGATCGCCACCAAATTGAATTCTGGATTGCCGCAGTCATGCGGGCTTGCCGTCAAATCACCAGGCGGCATGTGACGGCCAAGTCAATTACCTTTGCCCATCCGCGAAAGCCGACGCCAGAATTGAACAGATTTTTCGGTTCCAAAATCACGTTCCGTGCAGATCTCGATGAGGTGGCATTTTCGCCATCCATAAAGAGCATTCCGATCATTTCGGCCGACACATATCTTAATGATCTCCTCGTCCACTATTGCGAGGAAGCTCTTAAGCATCAAAGGAACCGCGGGCTGATTGGGACGAGGTGTCGGCTAACGCCACCAAGGCGCGATCCGACAAAGGGGCTTTCGGAAAATTATTTGTATTCCCGATAATGCATTCTGATTGAACCTCGATAGCACAACGATGGCTGCTTTTGGCACAAGGCGGACATCACGAAAGTGCCGAACCATGTCTGCTTTCGGGGGTAAAGCGGACATCGGCTCGGGCAATTCGACTCATTCAGCGGGGCGGCGCCAGATCGGCCCATCCATAGATTTCCCGGACTAAGGTATCGACAAGATCGGGGCGATCCACTCCGGCGAGGTCGTTCGGCACTGGATAACCAGCGGAAGCGAAACAGTAGGACAAATAGCGATAACTCTGACGGAAACTTTTCAACACATCAGGGTCGATCGCAATCGATTGGCCCGGGATTACAGGGGTGATCTCGTCGCGAAGATATACGGCGTCGAACCCGAAAAGGCGCCACACAAGCTCGCGCCGCTCAGCGCGGAGCAGCAGTCGTGTATGACTCGACAACATAACCTCCGTCCCTTTCAGCACGAAAGGAACGTCGATGATTACAGCGAGTTGGGCGATCGCGCGGTCACCTGCCAGGGTGACCAAAATCGGACCGATTCGATGGCTTGCCAACACATTCCGCTCAGCCATTTCTTTTGAACGTCGGACAAACTCAGGACCACTCGCGTTAATCCAACTAATTCTCACCGCCGAGTCATCATGGTAACAATCGCGCATCTGCTCCCATAACCCGAGATCGCGGCTAACTCGTTCACGCAATATCAATTGCGATACGGCGGACACGTCAGCGGCTTCAAGAACAGCTTTCGGCAGCGGTTCAACCATGGATCACAACCCCCCACATGCTGGACACCCCGGAGCACGGCCTGATCGCTGCGGCGCGTCAGCAGATTTTCTGGAAGCGCGCCCGCCAGCGCGGCGCGTTGACCGGCGGCAGCACGTAGCTTTTTCCCTCGGCCGAGATCGTCAGCGGCCGCCCGGAGTCCAGAAGATCGAAGACGCGATTTTCCAGCGCGCCCCACTTATCTTTGTCAAGCTCGGGACGACCGAGCTCCGCCTGGTTGAAAAACGGCAGATGGGTCGGCATTTCGACTTCGGGGTGGGGGTAGATGTCGCCGGCAAAGTCCATCTGCGTCTTGCCGTTGGCGATCGTGATCGAACTTCTTTCGGCGCCGCGCCCGGATAGACCGCATTCATCTCGAAATGCGCCCCGCAAGCGATGCCGAATATTCTCCTGCCCTTGGTGTCGTAATAGCTCAGCGCCGGCTGATCCTGTCGGTCGAGCTCGAATTTCCAGGAGCCTTTCCAGACATCGCCGGCGGCGAGTGCCTCGGACAGACCGAAGCCGAGTACAACGGCAGAGATTCCAAGCAGCCTTGCATACTTCGACATGGCGAGCATCCTAGCGCAAGCATGGGCGTTAAAGCTGACCGCATAGATCAGTTTATGCCGCACTGCATGAGTCCGCTTTTGGCACATAGCGGACATTCCCCGACTGAGTTCCAATGTCCGCTTTTGGGGGCAAAGCGGACATCGCCCGGCCACGCCTTCATGTCCGCTAATAACCCAAAGCGGACGTCACAGTCGGTGTAGCGCCTTCATCGAGTCGACTAGGCCAGATGAGGGCGGAATGCGCTAGCGTAGCGTTCCCGGCGCCGCTTCTGCTTCCTGATCAGATCTCCGAAACTGAGGGTTTAGCGCTGGGGCCGGATGGCGAAGCCATGTCCGATATTGATGCAATTATAATCGGTGCCGGCCACAATGGCCTGACCTGCGCGGCCTACCTTGGCATGGCAGGATTGCGCGTTCGGGTTTTCGAACGGCGTGCCATGGTCGGCGGCGCTTGTGTGACGGAGGAATTTCACCCGGGCTTTCGTAACTCGACCGCTGCTTACGCTGTGAGCTTATTGCAGCCCAAGGTCATTCGTGATCTGAAATTGTACGAACATGGGCTGCGCTTGATCGAGCGGCGCGTTCAGAATTTCCTGCCGCTGCCCGATGGACGCTATCTGCTCACCGGGGACGGTCGCACTGAGCGCGAAATCGCAAAATTCAGCACCAAGGATGCAGCCCGCTATCCCACCTATCAGGCCCAGATCCGCCGCTTGGTTGAGGTACTGCGGAGCCTTTTACTCATCGCGCCGCCCAATTTATTCGCGGGCGATCTCAGAGTAGCTGCGCGTGAACTCTCCAAGTTCGCCACGATTGGCAAGAAGCTATGGCAAGCGAGGAGCCTTGGGGCAGCCGTCCAACTTCTACGTAAGTCAGCGGGTGACATGCTCGATACCTGGTTCGAGTCCGACCCGATCAAGGCAGTGCTCGGGTTTGATGCAGTAGTCGGCAATCTCGCGAGTCCTTATGCAGCAGGTTCCGCCTATATGCTGCTGCATCATGCGCTAGGCGAAGTAAACGGCAAGCCAGGCGTTTGGGGCTACGCCATCGGCGGCATGGGTGCGATCACGCAGGCGATGGCGCGCGTCGCGGCCAAACATGGCGCCCGCATCGAA
>DATLJR010000049.1:0-80322 GCA_035538755.1 Pseudolabrys sp. | reverse complement strand
ACTTTTCGAGGCGTGGACGAGGCTGAGGGTGGTTTCGGTCATCGTAAGCGCCGTGTTCATCAATCAGGCCCGAAACCGATAACGAACTTTTGCCTTTCGTGTTTGTGTTTGGCGGCCATTTTTTAGTTTTTGTCGGCCGCCCGTGCGCGGCGGAGTACTCCCGCGCACGTTCTGTGAAAAAATCCTCGAAGAAAAAATGGAAGGGGACGGAGGGGTGTGCGCAGATTTTTAGTTGCGATGTGTGGCGGCGCAATTACGCCAATGCGTCATCGAGTATCCGACTTGCACCAACTGGCGCGTCGCGCGTGGTTGCATCAAGAAATGTATGTTTACTTAACCTGCGCAGATGCTGGCGAAAAGGAAGACGAGAAGGGCGACAGCCGCCGCGCCATACAACGTCAATGGGCTATCAATAAAGCCGTAGCGTCCGCGTCCAACGACCGATGTTGTCATGTCAGGCCCCTTTTCCCCGAGACCCGTCCCACGTTTGGCAATTTATCACCGCAAAGATGACAGCTGCAATACAATACCGTTAAGCGTCCCCTTAAGATTGGGACAGGATTATTGCCTCAATCGCCAATGCGAGTTGGCCCAAGGTCCACGATGGGCGAGGTCGATCACTTCGTCGCCAGCCGCAATGCTCCCAGGCAGATAATTGCCACCAGCACTATAGCGACTAGAACTTCCATCGAACCGTTGCCACGATCTGGCGAGAAGCCCAAGTAACGTTCAATAAATCGCATCGGTCCGCCGCGGGCGTTGTCGGCCAAAAATACGACCGCAGCCAACACAACGCTCATGGTCGCCAAGCCAAATGCTACGCCAGCTTTTTCCACAGCCCCAACCTGTGTTCGCGCTCGGCAAAACTCTACGCACGTTCGGCTACGGACTTTTTGCGATAAGTCAAAAACTGAAAATGCTCCGGGCGGTTGCCTAGCTTCCGTCACCCGGAGCAACGCGGGTTATGCCTTTGTGGGTGGAGGAATGACCACGCGCGGTCTGAGCTCTACGCGTGTCCGGCAGTGGGCGTTTGAGATAGATCAAACGCCAGAGGCGACTGCACCAAAGTGCAGTCGCCTGTCTTATTTCCAAGACAGAGATCAAAGCAAGAATACGCGTGTCGTTGGACCAAGGTCCAACGCCGCAAACAGCCGAATAAAGTTGTTTCTGTAGTTGCTACAGGTTGAAATCTAATCGCGTATCTGTGTGCTGGGTTTCATATGTTTGTTGGTGATGTAAACCATGGATGCACAAACGCACCGATGGTTCATCGCAATGTCTATATGCATTGCCTTGTTTATCCTTAGCATGGCGCTTCATTACGTGACGTAAGTCGCGGCGCAATCAAAAAGCAAAATAGTCAGTTGTGCATTTGCGGAATGTCATTCAATTCGCAAGCTATTCCGGCTTCACGCAAACGCCGAATAATATCGACAGCGACACGCCACCGGTCAAATTCTCGCTTAGCCCGAGTTTCAGGACTATCGTCCGCCGTAGCTGATTTGGATTGCATTAAAACCCCAATTGTCCTTCACGTAGGGGCCCTGAACAAACTTACAAGAGGGATGAGCGAATAGCAGCTATGAGTTAATTTCGATGACAATATTGATCTGTATTATTGCAGCGAAGGAAAATCATAGTTTCCTTCTTTATGAGCGGTGGAAAAGATTTATAGGGGTTGGCGTTCCTTAGCTGCTTTTTCACCGTGCGCAGACGTTCTCGGGTAGGCCCCTTACCCGAGAACGTCTCTTAGCTAAGCGAAGGCCTGTGATGGCTGCGAGATTGGGGAACGTTTTATTTTGGGCGAGCCTCGGTGTTGCGGCGTTCTGGCTTTACAGCGCTTACGGACCTGATGGCGAATTAAACCCAAGGGAGGATTTGATAGGGTACGGAGTGGCGGCAGTCATCGTGTTTATCGGTTGGTCGCTTCGGTACATTCTCGCAGGGCGAAGTATTTGACGTAGGCGAGCTTTCCAGAATTACGTTGATGGGCGAATTAGCTCCCCGCCAAACTCTTTCTGAAATGCCTTCGCATCTTCCGGATCAGCGAAGCACCATCGAACGTAATGACGGCCATTGTGATAACGCCCTCTGCCTCGTTGACTTTGAATGCCACGAGTAGAGTGCCAACTATGCATATCGTTGAGCCTCGTGCCGAAGCCTTTTAGCGGAACGATCATCTCAACAATATGCGGATAGTGGCGTTCGGTTTCTTTAGTGCCTATGCGTCCTTTGTACGCCATTGAGATGACTTAGCACATTGGCGGTGAGCAACGAGGCGATTACATTGAATGGGAATGAATTGGCAGCGATTTGGCGTTATGCAGAACGTTCGGGATAAGGCGACCGGAGTGCAACTCGCTTGGATCGAGGATGGCAAAGTATTCGATGCCAAAACGAGGGCGATGGTCGGCATTATTCGCAACGGGAAAGTCTTCAGGCTCAATGGAGTGTTTGTCTGCCACGTCGCGAGCCTACGCGAGACCGGAGAGACGCCCGATGCGTTCAAGAGGCTCCTTGAAGAGGAGGAGGACTAACAGCCGAAGGCTGGAGACACTCCTATCGGAGTGGTGCCTGATCGGAGACTTCGAAGGGTCTAGGCTCCGTCTGGTTCGGTTTCTCAATCGGCTGTACTCTGGGCTTAGCTGAAATAAAATCAGAGGGGCAATCATGGCCCAAAAGAAAAAGACGAAGAAAACTAAAATCAAACACAAGCGGACTGCGAAGAGAAGCAAGCCTAAAAAGCGCTCGACTCGTAAGGTCGGTGTTCATAAGCCTCTTGTTTCAGATGAGGCACTAGAACGTTCCTATAGCTTCTAAAATGCAAATGCTCCGATGCCGTGCTTCGCTTGTCGATTAGCGCAAGCTCAATCGAACTCGGCAGTGTTAGCGCCAGCTAACCAGGAAATTTCTCCCTGAACTAAAAAAGATAGAACTGCGTCCTGTAGGATCATTCAAATATTCCGTCGGAATATCTCTGTCTGACCTTGGAATTGCATCGAGGCGAACTCGATTGGTCACCATCGCTGCAACGCTCTGCAGCCAGCATTGCCAATTAAGTCATGTTGTTGAAATGGGCCGAGGAGTAAAAACGGGGCCGTTGTCAGCCCCCAGTGCCTGACCGAAGATATAGAAAGTGGTGAAGCCACTAACAGTCATCAGTTAGCGCAGTAACACACGGCCACAGTGGTTCTGATGTCATTTATGTTAATGGCTACCGAATATACATTTCATTGACATACAAACTGACAAAATCGAACGCGTTCACCATCGCCATGGCCCCGATCTCACTGTTCGCCCCCGAGGTTGGGGCCATTGTTTATTTCTATGACAGATTTGACCACTAATGAGCACACCACTCTGCGCTTCTTTTTATGCAGTATTGATAGTGTGAGGCCAACCAAAGGCGCGGGCACACCAAGGACACAAAACGAGAGCCAATCCCAAGCCAGTCAATAACTTACGTCGTCTTGCAGCGGGCTCATAACCTGAAGGTCGTAGGTTCAAATCCTACCCCCGCAACCAAATAAAAGCCTGCCACGTCAACGCGTTGGCAGGCTTTTTCATGTGCCTGTTAGGAGAAACCCCCTCCGCAAGTAGGGTGCCGAAGAATGCCAACTAGATCAAGGTGTTCCCTTCCGATCCCTGCTCGTAGTCGATGGCACATGGAAGTGGTGTTTATTCGTCAGATGTTCTGGAAAGGCTTTTGGGCAATTTCGTTCATGGCCCGGCGGTGATCTTCGCTTGGGAACAGGTGGCCGAGTGATGATGCTGGCGTTCGGCTAGCCGGTTACTCGACCGCCGGCCTGCGGGCAGCAGAATAGTCGACAGAGTCAGATGGCGCTGACGGCGGTGGGACCCGCAAGTGGTTCCGCGCGTTGTTCCCGCATGTCATGAACTTTTCGAGCGTAACGCAGGTTGTTTGAAATCTGCTTTCACTCTAAAAGAGCACAACAACAAACATAACATACGAACAGGGGAGGAAGTAATGGCAGTCGCAGCAAGTTCTGCAGAAAAAGTCCGTGCATCCGAAGCGACCCGATGGGGTCAGTTGATCTTCGGTATCATATGCATGGTGATGATCGCCAACCTGCAATACGGCTGGACGCTGTTTGTGGGACCGATCGACCAGAAATACCACTGGGGGCGCGCTGCAATTCAGGTCGCCTTTACGGTCTTTGTGCTGACCGAAACCTGGCTGGTCCCGATCGAAGGATATCTCATAGATAAGTTCGGCCCACGCGCGATGATCAGCGGTTCGGGTGTGCTGGTCGCAATCGCCTGGGTGATTAATTCGGTCGCAGACTCGCTGCCCATGCTCTATCTGGGCGCCGCGATCGGCGGTATTGGCGCTGGCGTGGTCTATGGCGGCGCGGTGGGCAACGCTCTCAAGTGGTTTCCCGACCGGCGCGGCCTTGCGGCGGGTCTGACGGCCGCAGGCTTCGGTGCCGGTTCAGCGCTAACGGTCATTCCGATCGCCAACATGATCGCATCGAGCGGCTACCAGGCTGCTTTCCTTTGGTTCGGTCTCGGACAAGGTCTCGTGGTGGTTCTGGTGGGTCTGCTGCTACGAGCGCCAGAGCCCAGTGAAGTGCCGCCGAGTCAGGCCGTGCAGCAGTCGCGGCGCGACTATGAATGGAAGGAAGTGCTCAAGACACCGCCGTTTTACATCATGTACGCAATGTTCGTGATGGTCGGCGCAGGCGGCCTGATGGCGATCGCGCAACTGGCGCCCATCGCCAATGACTTCAAGATTGCCAAAGTTCCGGTCTCCCTGATTGGGCTAACGCTTCCAGCTCTTACCTTCGCGTTGACGATTGACCGGGTGCTCAACGGCATTTGCCGACCCTTCTTCGGCTGGGTATCCGACCGGATCGGCCGCGAGAACACGATGTTCATCGCCTTCTTCCTTGAAGGCCTGGGCATCTTCGCGCTGCTGTATTTCGGCACCAATCCGGTGCTGTTCGTGATCCTGTCTGGCCTGGTGTTCTTCGCCTGGGGCGAGATCTACTCGCTGTTCCCGGCGACGTGCACCGACATTTACGGGAAGAAGTATGCGACCACGAACTACGGGATGCTGTACACGGCGAAAGGCACGGCCTCTCTCCTGGTGCCCTTGGCTAACGTGCTTACGTCAGCCACCGGCAGCTGGCACGCGGTGTTCTATGTCGCGGCTATTCTCAATATTATCGCCGCGCTCATGGCTTTGACCGTGCTTAAGCCCATGCGCGTCAAGTTCATTTCGAGAAGCTGAGCGCGCCGAATAGCTTAGACCGCCCGCAGGTCTGACCCGCGGGCGGTTTTTTTCATGATGTACAACAAACCGGTCGACCGGTTGCGTGTGCCTAGGCTTCTGGCATATTGTATACCAGCATGAGTAGCCGACACAGTAGCTCCCGTCGCGTAGGGGTGTCCGATAACGGAGGCGTCTCCCACTCTCCGCTAGCATCTCACCCGGCGCTTGCGCCGATCGACGTCACGCCGAGTTTCAAGCAGAAAGCCTATACAGCCCTCAAGAACGCGATCGTCGCGATGGACATCTATCGCAACCGCGATGACATCCGGCTCGACGAGCGGAAGCTCGCTCAGGAGTTCGGCATCAGCCGCACGCCGGTGCGGGAGGCCATGGCCCAGCTCGAGAGTGAGGGCTTTGTGCGCTCGGTGCCCCGCCGCGGAATCTACGTGGTGCGCAAGACAAAGCGTGAGGTGATCGAGATGATTACCGCCTGGGCGGCGCTCGAGAGCATGGCGGCCCGGCTGATCACGCAGACCGCAACGGATGAAGAGATCGCCGGACTGCGCAAGATGTTTGCGACTTTTGAAAACGGCAAGCTGCGCGCTCATCTCGATGAATATTCCGACGTCAACATCGAATTCCATCAGAGCATCATCAGGCTGAGTCACAATGATGTACTGATCGATCTCGCCGAAAATCTTTTCACGCACATGCGCATGATTCGGCGCAAGACCATCGGCGAAAAAGATCGTGCTGATCGCTCGATCCGCGATCACATGAACATCATCGAAGCTCTGGAAGCTCGCGCGACGGATCGCGCGGAAGAACTCGTGCGCGACCATGCGCTGGGCCTCGCCGATCACGTGTCGCAATATGCTGACTATCTCGACTGACGAGCCGCACGAAAATCCGCGCGGTCAAGCGCGAAACGACAAACTAGATTACCGGGAGGACTCCCAATGGCTGAAGCAGCAGTGAAAGAAAAAACCACGGCGCCTGACGCGCAGCAGGAACTGACCGATGGATTTCACCTCATCATCGACGCGTTCAAGCTGAACGGCATCAAGACGATCTTCGGCGTTCCCGGCATTCCGATCACCGATTTCGGACGCATGGCGCAGGCCGCCGGCATGCGTGTGATTTCGTTCCGTCACGAACAAAACGCTGGCTATGCCGCGTCAATTGCCGGCTTTCTGACCAAGCAGCCCGGTGTGTGCCTCACGGTTTCGGCGCCCGGTTTTCTCAATGGTCTGACTGCGCTCGCTCACGCAACGACCAATTGTTTCCCGATGATCCTGGTTTCGGGATCCTCTGAGCGTGAAATCGTCGACCTCCAGCAGGGCGACTATGAGGAGATGGATCAACTCGCCATCGCCAAGCCGCTGTGCAAGGCGGCGTTCCGGGTACTGCACGCGCAGGACATTGGTATTGGTCTCGCCCGCGCGATCCGCGCCGCTGTTTCGGGCCGGCCGGGCGGTGTCTATCTCGATCTGCCCGCTAAACTGTTCGGCCAGGTGATGACCGCCGAAGCCGGAAGGAAATCGCTGGTGAAGGTGATCGATGCGGCGCCTGCACAGATTCCTGCCCCGGAAGTGATCAAACGCGCCCTCGATGTGCTGAAAAGCGCAAAGCGTCCGCTGATCATCCTCGGCAAGGGCGCGGCCTACGCGCAGGCCGATGACGCAATCCGCAGCTTCATCGAGAAGAGCGGGGTTCCGTTCCTGCCGATGAGCATGGCCAAGGGCATTCTGCCCGACACACACCCGCAATGTGCGGGTGCGGCACGCTCGACCGTGCTGAAGGACTCCGACGTCGTGATGCTGATCGGCGCCCGGTTGAACTGGCTCCTCTCGCACGGCAAGGGCAAGACCTGGGGTGAGGCGCCAAAGAAGTTCATCCAGATCGACATCGAGCCGAAGGAAATGGACTCCAACGTCGAGATCGCCGCGCCGGTCGTTGGCGATATCGGCTCGTGCGTCTCGGCCCTTGTTCAGGGCATGGGTGGCAACTGGGCGGCTCCGCCGGCGGATTGGACCAAGGCCGTCAGCTCAAAGCGGGAAGAGAATGTTGCCAAGATGGCGCCCCGGCTGATGAACAACAATTCGCCGATGGATTATCACGGGGCACTCGGGGTCCTGCGTACGATCGTCAAAGAGCGGCCCGACGCCGTTTTCGTCAATGAAGGCGCCAACACGCTCGATCTCGCGCGCGGCATCATCGACATGTATCAGCCACGCAAGCGGCTGGACGTCGGCACATGGGGCGTGATGGGCATCGGCATGGGCTATGCCGTCGGTGCCGCGATCGAGACAGGTAAGCCTGTGCTCGCGGTCGAAGGCGACAGTGCCTTCGGCTTCTCTGGAATGGAGGTCGAGACGATCTGCCGCTACAAGCTGCCGGTCTGCGTCGTCATCTTCAACAACGACGGCATTTACCGCGGCACCGACGTCAATTCGGCCGGTTCGGATCCTGCGACGACGGTTTTCGTCAAAGGCTCGCGTTACGACAAGATGATCGAAGCTTTCGGCGGCGTCGGCGTCAACGCGACCAGTCCTGACGAACTCAAGCGCGCCGTGAACGCGGCGATGGACTCGGGCAAGCCGACGCTCATCAATGCGGTGATCGACCCGGCGGCGGGCAGCGAGAGCGGCCGAATCGGCAACCTCAACCCACAAAGCGCGCTTCGTAAGAAGTAGATCATTTGGATATTCGCCGGATGTCCGTGTGCGGGCATACGCGGAAAAGATGGAGCAGTTGAAATGGCCAAGAAGAAACAAAAGAGAGCAAAAGCCGCGACGAAAAAATCGTCACGCAAAGTCGTGAAACTTGCGGCCGCGCGCAAGGCGAAGAGCAAGTCAAACGGCAAGCAGAATGGCTTGCCGCGTCCGTCGTCCAAGCCCTTCGGGCAGGACGGCCAGGCACTGACCGGCGTGCGCATCCTCGATTTCACGCATGTGCAATCGGGCCCGACCTGCACGCAGCTGCTCGGCTACATGGGCGCCGACGTGATCAAGGTCGAGCGTCCGGGCGTCGGCGACATCACACGCACGCAGCTGCGCGATGTGAAAGGGGAGGACAGCCTCTACTTCACGATGCTCAACGGCAACAAGCGCTCGATCACGATTGATTCTAAACACCCGCAGGGGATGCGTGTTCTCAACGCGCTGATCAAAACCTGCGACGTGCTGGTCGAGAACTTTGCGCCCGGCGCACTCGATCGCATGGGGCTGACCTGGGAGCACATTCACAAGATCAATCCGCGCATGATCGTGGCTTCGGTCAAGGGCTTCGGTCCAGGCCCCTACGAAGACTGCAAGGTCTACGAAAACGTCGCGCAGTGCGCGGGCGGCTCGGCATCGACCACGGGCTTTCGTGAAGGTCCTCCGCTCGTGACCGGTGCACAGATCGGCGACTCGGGCACCGGATTGCATCTCGCTTTCGGCATTGTCTGCGCCCTTCATCAACGCATTCGAACCGGTCGCGGCCAGAAAGTTCTGTGCGCCATGCAGGACGGCGTGCTCAATCTCGCGCGCGTAAAACTACGCGATCAGCAGCGCCTCAAGCATGGGCCGCTGACCGAGTACAGCCAATATGGCGAAAACATTCCTTTCGGCGATGCGGTGCCGCGTGCCGGCAACGATTCCGGTGGCGGTCAGCCCGGCTGGATTCTGAAGTGCAAGGGTTGGGAGAGCGATCCCGACGCATACATCTACTTCATCACCCAGGCCCCCGTCTGGGGAGAGATCTGCGATCTCATCGGCAAGTCGGAGTGGAAGGCCGATCCCAACTACGCCACACCCCCGGCACGTTTGCCGCGTCTGAAACAGATCTTCGCGAGCATCGAAGAATGGACCGTGACCAAGACCAAGTTCGAGGTCATGGATATCTGCAACAAGATCGATATTCCTGTCGGGCCGATTCTTTCGATGAAAGAAATTGCCGAAGAAAAGTCGCTGCGGGATACGGGCACCGTGGTCGAAGTCGATCATCCGGGCCGTGGCAAATATCTCACGGTCGGAAATCCGGTGAAAATGTCGGACTCGGTCACCAAGGTGAAGCGTTCCCCGCTGCTCGGCGAGCACACCGACGAAATTCTGAAGGACGTGCTGGGCTTCAAGGCCGCGGAGATTGCGGAGATCAAGAACTCGGGCGCTCTCAGCGCGCCGAAGAAGGAAGAAAAGGCCGCGTAACGTTCATGCCCGGGCTCGTTCCGGGCGTCCAACCGGGACTAATTCCGGCGATGGAACGCTGATATTTTCGGGAGGGGTTGAATGCGTATTGTCGTTCACGGCCAGCAGGCCTTCGGCAAGGCCGTGCTAGAGGCGCTGCTCAAGCGCGGTGAGAATGTCGTCGCGGTCTATGTCGCGCCGGAAAAGGAAGGCGCCAAGGCCGATCCACTCAAGGAAGCCGCGCTTGCTGCCAAACTTCCCGTGCATCAGCCGGCGTCCTACAAGGATCCGAAAGTCTGGGAAGCGTTCAAGGCTCTGAAACCTGATCTTCAGGTCATGGCCTTCGTTACGCTGTTCGTGCCGGAGGATTTTCTCAACATCCCGACGCACGGTTCGATCCAGTACCATCCGTCGCTGTTGCCGGCCTACCGTGGCGCCAGTGCGATCAACTGGCCGATCATCAAGGGCGAGAAGGAAACCGGGCTGTCGATCTTCTGGCCCGACAACGGATTAGATACCGGCGACGTCCTGGTTCAGAAGAAAACACCGATCTCCAATACCGACACACTCGGCACCGTCTATTTCGACCGCCTTTTCCCGATGGGCGTCGAAGCGATGTTGGAATCGGTCGATCTGGTGAAGGCCGGCAAGGCGCCACGCATCAAGCAGGACGAGTCGAAGGCGACTTACGAGGGTCGCTGCGGCGCCGGAAACGCGAAGATCGACTGGGGCAAGCCCTGGGAGCAGATCGATCGCCTCATCCGCGGCTGCAACCCCGCGCCCGGCGCCTGGACCTCGCTCGGCGGCACAACTTTCAAGATCTTCGACGCCAAGCCTCTACCGGCCAAGGATCCGAAGGGCATCGGCGGGAAGCTTGGCGAGGTCGTCGCGGTCGACGCCGACAGCTTTACGGTGGTTTGTGCCGATGGCCGCTTCAAGGTTACGCGCGTTCAGCCCGACGGAGGCAAGAAGATCGACGCTTCCGAATTCATCTCCACTGCCAAACTCGTCAAGGGAGCAATTCTCGCCTGATTTAGCTCCCAACCGCATCGAACATCCCGCGCAGCGAACGTCGTGCTCCAATCAGAATTGGAAGATCTCACTTCGTCGAGTCACATAACCCGCATATTGGATCAATCCCATGCCCGCCTCGCAGCATCAAAACCCTAAGTCCGACATTGAAATTTCGCAGTCCGCGAAGAAGCGTCCGATCCTCGACATTGCAAAAGAGAAGCTCGGCATTGCTCCGGAGAATCTCGAACCTTACGGCCACTACAAGGCCAAGGTTTCGATGGACTACGTCAAATCCCTGCAGGGCAAGAAAAGTGGCAAGCTGATCCTGGTGTCAGCGATCTCGCCAACGCCGGCGGGCGAGGGCAAGACGACCACGACGGTGGGCTTGACCGATGCGCTCAATCACATCGGCAAGAAGGCGATGCTGTGCCTGCGTGAGCCGAGCCTTGGTCCGTCATTCGGCATGAAGGGTGGTGCGGCCGGTGGTGGCTATGCGCAAGTGGTGCCGATGGAGGACATCAACCTGCACTTCACCGGCGACTTCCACGCCATTACTTCGGCGCACAATCTTCTCTCCGCATTGATTGATAATCACATCTATTGGGGCAATACACTCGGGATCGACTCTCGCCGCGTCGCCTGGCGTCGTGTGCTGGACATGAACGATCGCGCGCTTCGCGAGATCGTCTGTTCGCTCGGCGGCGTTGCCAATGGCTACCCGCGCGAAGCCGGTTTCGACATCACGGTTGCTTCCGAAGTCATGGCCATTTTCTGCCTGGCCAAGGATCTCGACGACCTGAAAGAGCGTCTCGGCAACATCATCGTTGCCTATACTCGGGATCGCAAACCGATCCGCGCGCGCGATCTGAAGGCGCACGGCGCGATGGCCGCGCTGCTCAAGGAGGCGATCGCGCCGAACCTTGTGCAGACACTCGAGGGGACGCCCGCATTCATTCACGGCGGCCCTTTCGCCAATATCGCGCATGGCTGCAATTCGGTCGTCGCAACGACGACGGCGCTCAAGCTTGCCGATTACGTGGTGACCGAAGCCGGCTTCGGAGCCGATCTCGGCGCCGAGAAATTCCTCGACATCAAGTGCCGCAAGGCGGGCCTTTCGCCCGATTGCGTCGTCCTGGTTGCGACCATCCGCGCCCTGAAGATGCACGGCGGTGTCAAGAAAGAAGATCTCAAGTCCGAAAATCTCAAGGCCCTCGAAGCGGGCATGGCCAACCTTCAACGGCACGTGGAAAACGTGAAGAAATTCGGCCTGCCGGCCGTGGTCTCGATCAACCGTTTTTCCGCCGACACCGACGCCGAGATCGCGCTGGTAAAGGAAAAGTGCAAGGCTCTCGGGGTCGAGGCACTGATGGCGGACCACTGGGCGATGGGCGGGGCGGGGGCAGCCGATGTCGCCAACGCCGTCGTGAAAGTGATCGGCGAGGGCAAAGGCAAGCTCAAGTTTCTCTACCCGGATGACATCCCGTTGTTCGAAAAAGTGAGGACGATCGCCAAGGAGATCTATCGCGCGAATGATGCGACCGCCGACAAGTCGGTCAAGGATCAGCTCAAGAGCTGGGAGGAGATGGGATTTGGCAAGCTGCCGGTCTGCATGGCCAAGACCCAGTACAGCTTCTCAACCAACCCGGATCTCAAGGGAGCCCCCGTTGACCACACGATCGCGGTGCGTGAGGTGCGCCTTTCTGCGGGCGCCGAGTTCGTCGTCGCGATCTGCGGGGAAATCATGACCATGCCGGGTCTGCCGAAGGTCCCGGCAGCCGATTCAATCGACGTCAACAAGCAAGGGCAAATTGTCGGGTTGTTCTAATCCTTGCCGCATTGCCGACGGCAAAAAGGGCCCGCCAGCCGCGGGCCCTTTTCATTTGTCGCGGCTTTGTTTGACGCAAATTTCCTAAAATTTTTCGTTTTCTTGGGGGCGCGAGGTTAATTTCTGTTCTCCGGCGTTAGACCTTTGACTAAGTCAATCGTGTTCGACTAATCGGACAACAGCGGCGCCACGCGTCGTGCTTCTGCAACGAGTGCTGCGGTCAGCGTCGTCATCGGCTCGCGTGCTGGTGCGACCAGACCGATGGTATGAGTTGCCTCCGGTTCGACGATCGGGATCGCGCGCAACACATCTGTCAATCCAAGCGATGCAGCGAGCCGCGCCGGCATGACGCTCGCCCAGCGTCCGGTGCGCACATGCGAGTACAGAAGAATCATAGAGTCCGACTCGAGAGATATCCTCGGCGTGATGCCGGTGTCACGCAGCAGCCGTTCGATGATGCGACGGTTCTGCATGTCGGGGGTGAGCAGACAAAGCGGGATCTGGGCGACCTCGGTCCATGTTACGCTCTGACGATCGCCAAGAGGAGCATCTGCAGCGACCAGCAGGCGGTAGCGCTCATTGTAAAGCGGCACGGCGGTGACGCGGCCGAGAGGTTCGTTGTCGAGGTACGTAAGACCGGCATCGATTTCGAGGTTCTCCAGATGCGCGAGAATCTCCAGCGAGGTCCGCGACAGAATCGTGAATTGAACCTCGGGGTGCCGCGCGCGAAACGGTGTCGTCAATGTCTCCACCATCGCAAGCGCGGTGGGAATGGCCGCAAGACGCAGCCTGCCGGCAAGTCCGTGCTTGAGAGCATGGACCTCCTGACGCATGGCCCTGGTATCACCAACGATGCGCCGGGCCCAGTCGAGCACACGCTCACCTTCGGCCGTGAACCCCTGAAACCGGGAACCACGGTTCACCAGCAGGACGCCGAATGTATCTTCCAGCTGTTTCACGCCGGCCGATAACGTCGGCTGGGTTACGCCACAGACTTCGGCGGCCCTGCCGAAATGCTTTTCGCGTGCCAAGGCGAGCAGAAATTCGAGCTTTTCGAGCAAGGCTGCTCCCTTTTGCACCCATATGAACAAGTTTCACGGTCTTTACGTCCGCGAAACCCGCGTCATATGACAAGGTTAAGGTAATCGGAAAATACAAGAAGGCGGTGTTTTTTGATAGAAGGCTTCTATCGGTTGATTGGTACCGAGGGCTTGCCGAGCCTGATTCAGAGGCGTTTTTCTGGGTTTAGAGGACCAAGATGAGCATTACGGAACAAGTCGCCCCAAAGACGACCGCCCTTGGCGGGCGTCGCCGAACCCGCCGTACACCAAAGGGCCGACAGATCGACCCGCAGGCACTCGTGGAAGTGCGGGCTTTGCTGACGGATCGTCCGCGCCGACGCGATCTGCTCATCGAGCACCTTCATCTGATCCAGGATCAATACGGCTCCATCTCCGCGGCTCACCTTGCCGCGTTGGCCTCGGAAATGAAGATGGCGCTGACCGAGGTCTATGAAGTCGCAACCTTCTACGCGCATTTCGATGTCGTGAAGGAAGGCGAATTGCCGCCCCCGCCGATCACGGTGCGCGTATGCGATTCACTCTCCTGTGCCATGGCCGGCGCCGAGAAACTGCTGAAAGAACTCCCTGGCAAACTCGGACGCGACGTTCGCGTTGTGCGCGCTCCCTGCATGGGCGGGTGCGATCGTGCACCGGTCTGTGCCGTCGGTCATCTGCAAACATTTGAGTCGACGCCCGAGACAGTCGCGACCGCGGTCAAAAAAAATGACCATGCGCATGCGTGGAAGCCGGATACCGATTTTGCCGGATATCAAAAAGCTGGCGGTTACACACTTTTGAAAGCTTGTCTCGAAGACAAGCGCACGCGTGACGAACTGATCAAGATTGTAAGCGATGCGGGCCTGCGCGGCCTCGGCGGTGCCGGCTTTCCCACCGGTCGCAAGTGGTCGCTGGTGCGGGCTGAACCGGCACCGCGAATGTTTGCCGTGAACGCCGACGAGGGAGAACCCGGCACCTTCAAGGATCGCTACTATCTTGAACGCGACCCGCACCGTTTTATTGAAGGCGTGCTGATTGCTGCCTGGGTTGTCGAGGCGCGCGATACATACATCTATCTCCGCGACGAATACCCCGAGTTGCGCCTGATGCTCGCCGATGAAATTGCCAAGGTCGAAGAGGCCGGGCTTACGCCACATACCAGACTGCATCTGCGGCGGGGCGCAGGCGCCTATATCTGCGGCGAAGAGTCGGCGATGATCGAGTCGATCGAGGGCAAGCGCGGGCTACCACGGCACCGTCCGCCTTACGTTGCGCAGGTTGGCTTGTTCGGCCGACCGACACTCGAACAGAATGTGGAGACCATGTTCTGGATCCGCGACATCATCGAAAAAGGCGCGAAGTGGATGACGTCGCAGGGCCGTCACGACCGCAAGGGCTTTCGCAGTTTTTCGGTCTCAGGTCGCGTGAAGAATCCTGGCGTGAAGCTGGCGCCTGCCGGCGTCACCATGTGCGAGTTGATCGATGAGTTCTGCGGCGGCATGCAGGACGGCCATACGTTCAAGGCCTATCTCCCGGGGGGTCCCTCGGGCGGCATTCTTCCGGCATCGATGGCGGATATTCCGCTCGATTTCGGAACCCTCGAAAAGTACGGTTGTTTTGTGGGTTCGCACGCGGTTGTAATTCTCTCCGACAAGGACGACATCAAGGCTGCGGCGTTGAATCTGATGAAATTCTTCGAGGATGAAAGCTGCGGCCAGTGCACCCCCTGCCGGGTGGGGACCGAAAAAGCGGCCAAGCTTATGGCCAAGGGTCCATGGGATGTGAAGCTTCTCGAAGAACTTTCAACGGCCATGCGGGACGCGTCTATATGCGGACTGGGCCAGGCGGCGCCGAATCCGCTTTTGTGCGTGCTAAAATATTTTCCGGATGAACTGACCAAGCCATTGGGAAGCTGGTGACGGCGAAAGGCGAAAAGCGATGAGTGCGTGCAACGGCAAATCCAAATCGGTAAAATTCATCCTCGACGGCAAAGAGGTTGAAGCGCTTGACGGCGAAACCATCTGGCAGGTGGCAAAGCGCCTCGGTACCGACATTCCGCACCTTTGCTACTTGCCGGAGCCCGGCTATCGCGCCGACGGCAATTGCCGCGCCTGTATGGTGGAAATCGAGGGCGAGCGCGTGCTGGCGGCAAGCTGCATCCGCAAGCCGACCGATGGCATGAAAGTGAAAGCGACTTCGGACCGTGCCAAAACGGCGCGGCGGATGGTCTTCGAGCTGCTGGTCACCGACCAACCGGAACGCGCGACTTCGCGCGATCCGCAATCGAAGTTCTGGGGTTGGGCCGATCGGATGGGCATCGACGTTGCCCGCTTTCCCGAGCGCGAAAAAATGCCGGCTTCCGACCGCAGCCACCCGGCAATGGCGGTCAATCTCGATGCATGTATTCAATGCAATCTCTGCGTCCGGGCCTGCCGCGAAGTGCAGGTCAATGACGTCATCGGCATGGCTGGCCGCGGTCATGGCGAAAAAATTGTCTTCGATTTCGACGATCCGATGGGTCAGTCGACCTGCGTGGCGTGTGGCGAATGCGTGCAGGCCTGTCCGACCGGCGCGCTGATGCCGTCAACGCTGGTCAACGCCAAAAACGTGCGCACAGAGTATCCGGACCGCGAAGTGCACAGCGTGTGCCCGTATTGCGGTGTCGGTTGTCAGCTCACTTACCAGATCAAGGACGACAAGCTTCTGTACGTCACTGGCAAAAACGGCCCGGCGAACCAGAACAGGCTGTGCGTCAAGGGTCGGTTCGGCTTCGACTACGTGCATAGTCCCCAGCGGCTCACCAAGCCGATGATCCGCAAGGAGGGCGTGCCGAAGGTGCCGCACGAGTTCATCGATCCGATGAACCCGTGGACGCATTTCCGTGAGGCGACCTGGGAAGAGGCGCTCGACAAGGCGGCCACCGGCCTCAAGAAGATTCGCGATCGAGACGGCCCGAAAGCGCTCGCTGGCTTTGGTTCGGCGAAATGCTCGAACGAAGAGGCCTACCTGTTCCAGAAACTGGTGCGAGCGGGTTTCGGCTCCAACAATGTCGACCACTGCACGCGCCTTTGCCACGCGTCATCAGTTGCGGCACTGCTGGAGGGTGTCGGTTCGGGTGCGGTGTCGGCCACCTTCAACGAAGTGAAGAACTCCGATGTCATTATCGTCATCGGCGCCAATCCGACCGAAAATCATCCGGTTGCGGCAACGTTCTTCAAGCAGGCTGCCAAACGCGGTGCAAAGCTGGTGGTGATGGATCCGCGCGGTCAGGCGCTCAAGCGACACGCCTGGCGCATGATGCAATTCAAGAACGGTGCCGACGTGGCGATGCTCAACGCCATGCTCAACGTCATCGTCACCGAGAAGCTTTACGACCAGCAATATATCCAGACTTACGTCGAAGGTTTTGGTCCTTTCTCCGAAAGCATCCAGGATTTCACGCCAGAGGAGATGGCTCCGGTCTGCGGCATTCCTGCCGACACTCTGCGTGAGGTGGCGCGCACTTATGCACGCGCAGAAAGCGCGATCATTTTCTGGGGGATGGGCGTGTCGCAGCACACGCACGGCACCGACAATGCGCGTTGCCTGATCGCGCTCGCGCTCATCACCGGCCAGATCGGTCGGCCGGGCACCGGCCTGCATCCGCTGCGCGGCCAGAATAACGTGCAGGGCGCGTCAGACGCCGGCCTCATTCCGATGTTCTTCCCCGATTACAGGTCGGTCGAAAATCCGGAGATCCGCGCCGAGGTCGAGAACGTGTGGAACGCCAAGCTCGATCCAAAGAAGGGCCTCACGGTGGTCGAGATTATGGATGCGGTCCACGCGGACACGATCAAAGGCATGTACATCCTCGGTGAAAATCCGGCGATGTCGGACCCCGATCTCAACCACGCGCGCGAGGCGCTCGCGCATTTAGAACACCTCGTGGTGCAGGATCTCTTCCTGACGGAAACCGCGGTGTATGCCGACGTCTTCTTGCCGGCTTCAGCATGGCCGGAGAAGGATGGCACGGTTACGAATACCAATCGGCAGGTGCAGATGGGATGGCAAGCACTGCCGCTCCCGGGCGATGCCAGGCCCGACTGGTGGATCACCCAGGAGCTTGCTCGCCGTATCGGACTCAACTGGAACTACAAACACCCCAGCGAAATCTACACCGAAATGGCGTCATTGATGCCCTCGCTCGACAACATCCCGTGGGAGCGCGTCGAAACTGAAAGCGCAGTGACCTATCCCGCCGATGCAATCGACAAGCCGGGTCGCGACGTTGTGTTCGACAAGGGCTTCCCGCGTCCGGGCGGCTTCGCAAAACTCGTGTCAGCTAGGCTACAGCCGCCGGCCGAAACGCCGGATCACGAATATCCGTTCATCCTCACGACCGGCCGTCAGCTCGAACACTGGCACACGGGCGCCATGACGCGTCGCGCAACCGTTCTCGATGCCTTGGAGCCAACGGCCGTCGCTTCGCTTTCACGCGGCACGTTCGTGAAGCTTGGAATTAAACCCGGCGACATGGTTCGCGTGACTACCCGTCGCGGAACGGTTGAACTCAACTCGCGTCAGGATGATTCAATACCTGATGGCGTCGTGTTCATCCCCTTCGCTTATGTGGAAGCTGCCGCGAATATTCTGACCAATCCTGCGCTCGATCCGTTCGGGAAGATTCCGGAATTCAAATTCTGCGCAGCGAAAGTCGAGGCGATCGGGCCGCAGATGGAAGCGGCTGAATAGCGGCAGAAAGAGACGTCGAGGCGCTGCGGGCTCTTGTAGGCTCTTGTGGGGTAGTGGCCCTGGCGTTCGTCTCTACGTGAACCTCAAGCAGGCCATTCCATCCAACTCTTGACTGTGTGGCTGACGTGCTCCGACGGTGTTGCCTGCCCGCGCAAAATATTGTTCGACTTGCGCGGGATTAACCTGCTGGGATTTCGCCCATGGCATGGATGCTCGATCGCGTCGGGCGGCATATCGCCTCCTATCTGCAACAGCCTGCCTCAGGCTATGAGCCGTTTACGCCGGCGGATCCGAAGGCGCTGCAGGCATTGATCAAGCCTGGCGACATCCTCTTGATCGAGGGCCGAACGCATATCGCGGGCGTCATCAAATATCTTACCCAGTCCACGTGGTCGCATGCCGCGCTTTATGTCGGGCCGATCGATGGTCAGGCCACATCAAGCGGAGAGCCTTACGATCTGGTGGAATCCAACATGGAAGCCGGCATCATCTCGGTCCCTCTGTCGACCTATTTTGATTACCACACGCGTATCTGTCGCCCCGTCGGCTTGTCGCCCGAAGATTGTCAGGCGGTTTGCGACTACGCGATCGAACGCATCGGCTTACAGTACGATCTGAAGAACATCGTCGATCTGGGCCGCTATCTTGTGCCACTGCCTGTACCGCAGCGCTTTCGGCGCCGCATGATCGCACTGGGTTCCGGCGATCCGACGAAGCTTATCTGTTCCGCGCTGATCGCAAAGGCATTCGCTGCCATTGGCTATCCGATATTGCCGGCTATCGAGCACGTCGAAAGCGCGAGTGCGCGACGGGAGATTTATCGCATTCGCGATAGCTCACTTTTTTGCCCGCGCGACTTCGATATTTCTCCGTATTTTGCAATCATCAAGCCAACGATCGAAATGGGTTTCGATTACAAGGCGATCAGTTGGTCTACTGAAGGCTCATCTGCCGGAACATGAAACCTCTTGTCGCCCTGCCTCCGCACGAACGCGTGCCGGCTATGTGAACGCGTCGGCCTCACGCAACCGTGAGAAGCCCCCGGCACAATCCCCTGCAAAGATGCAAAGCGATCATCATTCGGGAGTGATAGATGCGTGAACAGAGCTCAACAACAGTCGACCGGCGCGCGCTACTGGGCGCCGGCGGATTACTTGCGGTGGCCACGATTTTACAGCCGGCCCAGTTGCGTGCCCAAGGCAGTTCGCCGACACGAATCGGCGTCATTGGCTCAGGGAATATCGGTGGAACGATAGGCGGCCTGTGGGTCAAGAAAGGCCATCCGGTATTTTTTTCGTCGCGCCATCCTGAAGAGCTGAAGGACATGATTGCCAAGCTCGGCAGCCTTGCCAACGCGGGAACGGTGGAGGAAGCCGTAACGTTCGGCGACGTACTGTTCATTGCAGTCCCGTACGGAGCGATCCCACAGA
Organism: Pseudolabrys sp.; assembly: GCA_035538755.1. Lineage (GTDB taxonomy): Bacteria > Pseudomonadota > Alphaproteobacteria > Rhizobiales > Xanthobacteraceae > Pseudolabrys. The sequence goes on along the minus strand of DATLJR010000049.1, from coordinate 60,859 downwards.
TCGGCAAAGACTATTCCGCGAAGATGAAGGGAAAAGTGATGCTCGACGCCTGTAACGCGGTGTCGACGCGTGATGGCGCCATTGCCGACGAAGTCGAACAAAACGGAATCGGTGTGACGACGCAGAAGTATTTCCCGGGCGTTCGCATCGTCCGCGCATTCAACACCATGTCCTACATGGTGTTTGCGCGCGAGGCCAACCGGCTTGATCCAAAACTTGCGATACCGATTGCCGGTGACGATCCACAGGCCGTGCAGATCGCAGCTGCGCTTGTGCGCGACGCTGGCTTCGATCCGGTGACCGTCGGAACGCTTGCCGACGCGCGGCGTTTTCAGCGCGGCCAACCCGGCTACGGGCAGCAAGTCTCGGCGGCCGAACTGAAGCAGAAACTCTCATTGCCATGACGATGTTGGAACGTTGGCTAGCGCGCCTCATGCCGGCGACGCCGCAGGAGCGCGCGGCGGCGCTGTGGTCTTTCGCCTATTTCTTTGCGCTTCTTGCCGGGTACTACGTCCTGCGGCCTTTGCGCGACCAGATGGGCATCGCCGGCGGTGTCAAGAATCTTCCGTGGCTGTTCACAGCGACCTTCCTCACTTTGCTCGTGGCGCAACCCCTTTACGGTGCACTGGTCGCAAGACTGCCGCGAGCACGCTTTATCCCGATCGTCTATCACTTCTTCGTCTTCAATCTCCTCGTGTTCTGGGCGCTGCTGACTTTCGACATTGAAACCGCCGTCGTCGCACGGGTGTTTTTCGTCTGGGTCAGCGTTTTCAATCTCTTTGCCGTGGCCGTATTCTGGTCGTTCATGGCCGACCTGTTCACATCCGAACAAGGCAAGCGGCTTTTCGGGTTCATCGGCGCCGGCGGAACGGCGGGTGCGCTTCTGGGCCCGATCATCACGATCTGGCTTTCCGTCCCGTTGGGGCCGGTAAACCTGATGATTGCCGGCGTCATATTTCTCGAGCTGGCCGTGTTTTGTGTCTACCGCCTCGAGCGCAATGTGGTCGTGCATGCGCGAGCCCAAGAGCAAATGCAGACAGAGAGCATCGGCGGCAGTGCGTTCGCAGCGATACCTGAGTTGGTACGGTCGCCGTACATTCTAGGCATCGGTGTCTGGGTCGCGCTCCTGTCCTATGCCGCGACCATCGTCTACTTCGAACAGGCACATATCGTCTCGGATGCAGTCAAGAGTGCGGGCCTTCAGACTCGGATTTTTGCCAGCATCGACCTCGCCGTGAGTCTGCTCACATTGATCACGCAACTACTGATCACCGGGCAGGTTCTAAAACGCGTCGGCACTGGCGTAGCAGCCGCGGCGCTGCCGGCGGTCTATATCGTGGGCTTCGCGGTTTTAGCTGTGATTCCGACGCTCATCGTCGTCGTGACAGTTCAGGTCGTGCAACGGTGGATGAATTTTGCAATCGCAAATCCTGCGCGCCAACTGTTCTTCACGGTCGTCACCCGCGAGGAGAAGTACAAGGCAAAGAACCTGGTCGACGTTGTCGTGTATCGCGGGTCGGACGCATTGTCCGGCTGGATCTTCGACACGCTGCAGGGATTGGGCCTGAAGCTCGGGGCAATTGCGCTCTGCTCTGTGCCGGTCGTCGCAGGGTGGGCGGTGCTTTCGCTGGTGCTAGGGCGCGAACAGGAAAAACGCTCCACACCGAGCCCGGCGCAACCTCCGCCGCCGAGGACAGGTTTGACGCAACCTGAAGCGGATTTTGCTTCTTAAGCTTTTCGCTGAACGTCGGTCCGGACGCCAATAGCGCAACGCGGCTCACGCCGTCACTTTCCTTTGCCTTCGTTTGGGGCCCGCATATTTGACCACGGATCCGACCGCTGCTGTGTTTCACCTTCCTTGCGGTTTCGATCCATCATCTTCTTGTACTGCTTGTCGATTGCCTCGGCCTGCTGCTTTTTATCCCTGTCCAGAAGTTCCAAGGGCTCCATGTCCTTACTTTGCGCGAACGCAGGTGCTGTCAGTATTCCCAACATAAAAGCAGTGACGACGAGTTTTTTCATGGCGATATGTCCCGGCATTCCAGTCAAGGGTATCATGGTGAAAAGAGCGGCTCAATTACGGTGAAATCTTGCACAATAGATTGCCGGGCCTTGGTATATAAGGCCAGAGCACGTGCCGCTGGAGACCCGAGATTATGTCGCTGTCGCATGAGATTCCGCCGGTAGTGGCATCAGGTCTGCCGCGTAATGACTGGACGCGGGAAGAGGTTCGCGCACTCTTTGCCCTGCCGTTTCCCGAACTGATATTTCGCGCCGCGCAGGTGCACCGCGACAATTTTGATCCTTCCGAAGTACAGATTTCCACTCTGCTCTCGATCAAGACCGGCGGTTGCCCGGAGGACTGTGCCTATTGTCCGCAGTCGGCGAAGTTCGAAACCGGTGTGAAGGCTGAAAAACTGTTGGACCTGGAGGCGGTGCTCGCCGAGGCCCGTGCCGCCAAGGCCGGCGGCGCTTCGCGGTTTTGCATGGGCGCGGCCTGGCGTTCGCCCAAGGACCGCGATCTCGAGAAGGTCTGCGACATGGTCGAAGGCGTGAAGGCCCTCGGCATGGAAACATGTGTTACGCTCGGCATGTTGACAGGCGAGCAGGCGAAGCGGCTCAAGACCTGCGGTCTCGACTATTACAACCACAACCTTGATACATCGCCCGAATTCTACGGCGAGATCATTACGACCCGCACCTACCAGGATCGGCTCGACACCCTCGGGCATGTCCGCGCTGCGGGGATCAATGTGTGCTGCGGCGGAATTGTCGGCATGGGCGAGAAGCTTGACGACCGCGTCGGCATGATCGCGACGCTCGCCAGTTTGCCGGTCCATCCGGAAAGCGTACCAATCAACATGCTGGTGCATGTTGAAGGCACGCCGCTTGCGGAGACGGCGACGATCGATCCGCTCGATTTCGTGCGCACGATTGCTGTTGCCCGTATAACGATGCCCGCATCGATGGTTCGGCTGTCCGCGGGCCGGGAAGACATGAGCGAAGAAACGCAGGCACTCTGCTTTCTTGCCGGCGCTAATTCGATCTTTTACGGGCCGAAGCTGTTGACGGCGCCAAATCCAGAACGCGACCACGACATGGCGCTTCTCGACAAACTCGGCTTGCACGCGATGGACTAGCTCAGGCGAGATTGCGGACCAGCGTGAGCCCCCGCCCCGGGCGCGGTAAAATACATGACCCAAGCACAGCGTGAAGATATAACGCACGCGCGCGTTCGCGACGTTCTATAGGGCCGGCACGGGATGCGCCGGCCCCATTCGCGATACAGCGAGGCAGGCGAAGTAGACGAAGGCGCTCAGCACGGCGATGCAGAAGCTCACCGGCCAGTCGGTGTAGAAGGCCATCGTCAGGCCGAGCCAGGACTCGGCCAAGGCAAACACCGCCGCTGCGACAAGTCCGCTCCACAGCCCGGTGGTTACACGTTGCGCGGCGGCCGGTGGGCCGACCATCAAGGTGAACACCAGCAGCACGCCGACAATCTGCGCGCATTCCGAAACCGCCAGCGCCACGATCGCGAGAAAGGCCGTAGAAATAAAGCGCAGCGGCACGCCTTTGGCTTCCGCCAGCTCCGGCTGCAGGCTGGAAAATATCAGCGGCCGCGTGATCGCGGCGAGGGCGGCGAGCGTGATCGCGCCCAGCACGGCCAACGTGGCGATCATGGAATGATCGACAGCCAGAACATTGCCAAACAGGAGCGCTGTGGCCTGCGTTGCGAACGAAGTGTAGTAGTGAAGGAACAGGAGGCCGAAGCCGAGCGCCAGCGCCAGAATCACGCCGATTGCAACGTCGCGGTTGCTGATGCGCTCTCCCAATGCTCCCATCGCGATGCCGGCAGCCAAAGTGAACGCCAGCAGACCCCACAGCGGCGCGATTCCGATCAGGCCAGCGCCGGTTGCGCCTGCAAAACCGATATGGGAAAGCGCGTGGCCGGCAAAGGTTTGCCCGCGCATCACCAGGAAATAGCCGACAAGACCCGACACGACCGCGACAATGCCGGCGGCGGAGAAAGCGTTGGTCATGAATTCGTAGGCGAACATGTCAGTGATGGTGATGGCTGTGGCCATGATCGTGGCCGTGACCATGATCATGGTCGTGCATGTGATCAACGCGTTCTACATCGCGCCCGCGCGACATCACGAAGATATGGCCGTCGGCGCGCACGACCTGTATGTCCGCGCCGAAGAGCCGCGAAAGAACCGGCGCCTTCACAACCTCGTCGACCGTCCCGAGCACAGCTTGCCCGTTGCCGAGGTAGAGCACGCGGTCAAGCGTTCCCAGCAGCTGGTTAAGCTCATGCGCGCTGAACAAGACCGTGATCTTGCGTTCGCGGCATACCGTGCGCACCACATCGATCGCGATTTCCTGATTCCGCGCATCGAGGCTGATCAGTGGCTCATCAAGTAGCAGGAGCTTCGGATTGCCGATGAGCGCCTGCGCCAACAACAGCCTTTGCCGCTCGCCGCCGGACATTTCAGAGAGCGGTCGTGTGGCAAGATCGCGCGCGCCGACGGATTCGAGCGTCGCTTCGACGGCAACGCGCTCCTTGCGACTGAGTGAAGGTAGGCCCCAGCGTTCACCGTTAAGTGAGCTTGCGATGAAATCGCGCCCGCGCACGCGAAGGTCGGGCAATACGGTGCGCAGCTGGGGGAAATAGCCGATTGCCGGATTTCCGCGCTCGGGCTGCCGCCCGAAAACCTCAATGCGGCCGCCGCTGGGCGGCAGCAGGCCGAGAATGGCGCGCATCAGCGTCGTCTTGCCGGAGCCGTTCGGGCCGAGAAGTCCGATGAATTCGCCCGCCTCGATGGCGAAACTGACGTCGGCGAGTACGGAGCGGCCGCCGATGTGCAGCGTGGCGTGGCCGAAGTTGATGACGCTCACGAGTTTGGTCCGCTCAGCGCCTTGTCGATCGCGTCCAGTTCACCGAGCACCCAGTCCTGGAATGATGTGTTGGCCGGCATCGTCTCCGTGACTCCGACCACTGGCACCTTGGACTTGATGGCGATGTCGCGTAACCGCTCGGTCAGTTTCTCCGAAACCTGGCTATTGTAGATCAGAACCTTCACCGCACGTTCCCGCAGATCGCGCTCGAACGCCGCAAGATCCCGCGCGCTCGGTTCGGTGTCGTTCATCATCGCAAGCTGAAAGCGCTGGTTACGCATGGTCAGGCCGAGTGCGTCAGCCATCGGCCCGAAAACTGGCTCGGTTGCGGTGACGTGTGTACCTGCGTGCTTTGTCTTGAGTTGCGCAACGCGCGCCGAAATGCGCTCGAGCGTTGCAAGTGTGGTCTTCAGCCGCGCGGCGTAGTCGGGCGCGTGGCCGGCATCGGCCTTGGAGAGTGCGTCGGCAATGGCGATTGCAACTGCGGGCATAGTTTTGGGATCGTACCAAAGGTGCGGATTGTCTCCGGCCTTGCGTCCGGTCAGGTCAGCGGCCCTGATCACAACGCGACCCGCGCGCGGCGTCGCCGCCAGAAGCTTTTCCATCCAGGGATCGTAGTTGGCGCCATTGGCGATAACGATTTGCGCCTTGGCAATCTGGCGGACCGAGCCGGGCGTCGTTTCGAACAGATGTGGATCCTGGTCCGGACTGTTCATGATGCTGACGACGGCCACACGGTCGTCGCCGATCTGGCGCGCGATGTCGCCGTAGAAATTCTCAGCCGCGACAACGGCGATCTGATCTTCAGCGGCCAGCGCGGGAACGCCGTGGCCGAAACAGAACGCAAAGGCGAGGCCGGCAAGCGTGCCTTTCATGGAGAACCCGTATCCCAATGATTTCTTGGAAAATGTAACATTATAACATTCGAATAGCAAGCTATGGTAACGAGCCTTGGCCGTGCCGGGGCCGAAAAACTTATGTTTAAATAGCTTAAGCGGCCGCCGAAGTTCTTCACTGAGCGTGGATGTTCCCCTCTTTGACCACCCGGCTCCATTTGGCGATTTCGGTCTTGATGTACTCGGCGAATTGATCCGGGGGCATCTCCACTGTCGCGGCGCCCTCGCGATCGAAAGCGGCCTGCAGTTCCGGCGATTTCAAGGCTTCCTGCGATGCCGCATAAAGTTTGTCTGCGAGAGGCTGCGGGAGTCCTGCGGGTGCGGCCAAGCCCCACCAGTTATCGGCGACATAGCCGGGCACACCGCCTTCCGCGATCGTCGGCACATCCGGGAGAACGGGGCTGCGCTTGGCGCCGCCCGTTCCCAGCGCGACCAGTTGTCCGGATTTGATGAACGGGGTGGTCTGCACCAGCGAAGAGAACATGATCTTCACGTGGCCTGCGATCACGTCCTGCATCGCCGGTCCGCCGCCTTTGTAAGGGACGTGGACGATATCGACACCCGCCTGCAGCTTGAATAATTCGGCGCCCAGATGCTGAAAACTGCCGACGCCCGCCGATGCATAGTTGAGCGAACCCGGCTTCTCCTTGGCCAGCGCGATGAGATCTTTCACCGATCTGATCGGCGATGTCGGATTGACCACCAGCACGTTCGGCCCCGTCGCGAATATCGAGATCGGAGTGAACGATTTGATCGGATCATATTTGAGGGTGTAGAGCGCCGGATTGACCGCATGCGCGATCGATATGATGCAGATCGTGTAGCCATCGGGTGCGGCGTTCGCGCAAGCCTCGGTGCCGATCGTCCCGCCGGCACCGCCGCGGTTGTCGACATAGACCTGTTGTCCGAGTTTTACGCTGAGCTGTTGCGCGACCAGCCGGCCTACCACGTCGTTGCTGCCGCCCGGCGGGAACGGAATGATCAACCGCACGGGACGGTTCGGATAGTCGTCGGCCGATGCGCTCGCTGCCAGCGCAAACAGCAGCGACGCAGCCATCATGAGTCGAGACAACAGTGTCAGCATGACGCCTTCCGGAGTGCAGATTTTTTCAGTGCCAGTATGGTGGGTAAGCTGAGTTCTTCTGCTCGGCGTCGAGCCTGCGCAACATAGCCGGCCATTCGAGCACACCATAGGGTCTGCGCGTGCCTGGCTGATACATGTGCGCGGTGTGCGCGAGCACGTTTTCGCCCGGCATTGTCAGTTCCGTTCGTGCCGCCATCGCATCCACCTGCGAACGGCACGACAGTTCGAGCTGATACATCGTGTTGAACGCCTGCTGTACGGTCGCGCCGCAGGTCAGCAGGCCATGGTTGCGCATGATCAGCGCTTCGTGCGGGCCAAGATCGCGTACAAGTCTCTCGCGCTCATCAAGTTCGACGGCCGGACCTTCATAGTCGTGATAACCAATGTGGCCGACGAAGCGGATTGATGTCTGCGACAAAGGCAGGAGGCCGCATTTCATCGCGGAAACCGCCATTCCGGCACGGGTATGCGTGTGCAACACGCAGGCAACATCCGGACGGGCCTTATGAATCGCGCCGTGAATCACATATCCAGATTTGTTGATGTCGTAGTCGGTCTTCGGTTTCCAGAGGATCTCGCCGTCGATATGGATTTTGACCAGGCTCGAGGCGGTGACCTCCTTGTAGAGAAGGCCATAAAGATTGAGCAGGACGACATCGTCTTCGCCGGGAACACGCGCGGTGATGTGGTTATAGATGAGGTCGGTCATGCCGTAGACATCGACCAGGCGATAGCAGGCGGCGAGTTCTAGGCGGGCCTGCCATTCCTGCGGCGAAACCCGGTCCTTGATCGACGGAAAATCAGTCGAATAGTTCATGGGCGCTTTCCCTTGGTCCACCGGACGTTGCTCGCCCTGGCCATCTGTGGGCAAACATAGCTCTGGGGGCGGGTGCGAGGAAAGGGCGGCGCCGAGATCGACCATGGCCTCGGGGCCTTTGTAGTTGCGCCGAGATTGCCTATATCTCCGTCCTCACGGAGATCTGGTCCTTAATGCCCGCCCCCGACTCGGCATCCAAAATACCCGTCACGGTTCTCACCGGCTATCTCGGCGCCGGCAAGACCACGCTTCTCAATCGCATCCTGTCCGAACCGCACGGCAAGAAATTTGCGGTCATCGTCAATGAATTCGGCGAGATCGGCATCGACAACGACCTCGTGGTGAATGCCGACGAGGAAGTGTTCGAAATGAATAACGGGTGCATCTGTTGCACCGTGCGGGGCGACCTCGTGCGCATCATCGATGGCCTGATGCGGCGCAAGGGCAAATTCGATGCGATCATCGTGGAGACGACGGGGTTGGCAGATCCCGCGCCGGTCGCGCAGACGTTCTTCATGGATGAGGCCGTCGGGGCAAAAACCAAGTTGGATGCTGTCGTCACCGTCGCCGATGCCAAGTGGCTGGCGGACCGGCTCAAGGATGCGCCCGAAGCCAAGAACCAGATTGCGTTCGCGGACGTCATCCTCGTTAACAAGACCGATCTGGTGACGCCGGAAGAATTGGGTGAGCTTGAAGCGCGCATTCGTGGTCTCAATCCCTACGCGCGGCTGCACCGCACTCAGCGCGCCAGGATCGACATCAATGAAGTGCTCGGGCGCAACGCCTTCGACCTCGACCGCATTCTCGACATCGAGCCATCGTTTTTAGACTCCGATGAACACCATCATGATCATGACCACGATCATGACCACCACCACGGTCATAACCATGATCACGGCCACGGCCACCATCATCACGGCGATGGCCTCAAGCACTATCACGACGAGGAGATGCAGTCGGTTTCAATAAAGACCGACAAGCCGCTCAGTCCCGACAAGTTCTTTCCCTGGATTCAGGATCTCGTCGCCAAGGATGGTCCGAATATCCTGCGCTGCAAGGGCATATTGTCGTTCAAGGATGACGCCGAGCGTTTTGTGTTTCAGGGTGTGCACATGGTTCTTGATGGCGATCACCAGCGCCCCTGGCGCGCCGACGAGAAGCGCGACAGCCGTATCGTCTTCATTGGCCGCAATCTGCCCGAAGACAAGATCCGGCAGGGCTTCGAAAGCTGCGTCGCCTGACGTGAGCGACACGCCGGCTCACTCACTCGCCGATCGCACGCGCCTCGTAACTGCTGGCGCGAAGCCCGTCGTCGGCGTGCACTTTCTTGGTTCGACAGCAGTGTTCGTGCTCGGCGAAGAGGAATTGCTATTCGTTGATGAGGCGGAACGGCGCGTTCCGGTTCATGGCGGCGGCATCCTCGCAAGCACTTGCGATGGAGGGCGCATCATCACCGGGGGCGATGATGGCCGCGTTGTCGAAAGCGTTTCGGACGGCGAGCACCGGGTCCTGGCCACCGACGAAAAGAAACGCTGGATCGACAACGTTGCGATTGGCACTGACGGCGCCATTGCCTGGTCGTCAGGCAAGACCGCCTACGTTCGCACGAAAAAAGGCGAACTGCGCAAATTCGAAGCGGCCTCGACCGTTGCCGGGCTTTGCTTTTTGCCGAAGGGTTTTCGTCTGGCGATCGCGCATTACAACGGCGCGACGCTCTGGTTCCCGAACGCGGCCGGCGCTCAGCCCGAACGGCTCGAATGGAAGGGTTCGCATCTCGGGGTAACGGTCAGCCCGGATGGCAAATTTCTGGTCACCACCATGCAGGAGCCGACACTTCACGGTTGGCGCCTAGTCGATGCCAAGCACATGCGCATGTCGGGCTATTCCGCTCGCGTGCGCTCGCTGAGTTGGAGCGCGGAGGGCGAATTTCTTGCAACGTCGGGCTCCGAGCAACTGATCCTGTGGCCATTCGACGGCAAGGATGGTCCCATGGGTCGCCAGCCAACAATTCTGGCCCGCGCTGAATCGCGCGTGGTGGTCGTTGCCTGTCATCCGCGCCAGCCCGTTGTGGCCGTGGGCTATGCCGACGGCGCTGTGAGATTGGTGCGGGTCGAGGACGACGCGCTGATTCTCGCGCGCGAGGCTGACGGTCAACCGGTCAGCGCGCTCGGCTGGAATGAAACGGGCCAGGCGCTCGCCTTCGGCACAGAATCCGGTGACGCAGGCCTCCTCGCCTTGTGAGCGCCCTATATGCCTCCACTATGACGCATTGCCCGTGCTCCGGGCGGGCTCTCACCTGTAGCAAAATGGGGACAGGTGCAGCCACCGCAGCCGCCCGCGGGACCGCCACCGCAGCGAGACGAGCGTCGACGAGCGCTTTGGCCCGGGTGGCCTACCCGGTGGTCCGCCGCCGCAACAGCCGAACATCGTGAGTCCGACCGCACCGCAGGTGGAGCCGCCGCCTTCGCCGCCGCCATAGCAGCGCCGCAGCAGCAGCGCACGCAGCCGCCGCCACAGCCCGGTCCACATCCGCCGCCACAAGGTGCGCGTGGGTCCGGACAGGCTAAACCTGGACCGCCTCCGAAGGGGCCGCCGCCCAAACCGGCGAGGAGGAGAAAAAATAGCGGCGAAGCGAAAATGAACGGGCGGCTTTAGGCCGCCCGTTTGCATTTGTTCGCTTCCCGCGGATCAGTGCATGAGCACATTTCGGAACTGCCACGGATCGCGCTTGTCGATGTCTTCCGGGAAAAGTCCGGGTCGGCCGGTGAGGGGCGTCCAGTCCGTGTACGTGCCGACGACCGGGCCGAGATAAGGCATCTGCACTTCGAGGCAGCGACTGAAATCCATTTCGTCGGCTTCGACGATGCCGGCTTTCGGGTTCTCGAGCGCCCACACCATTCCGGCGAGGACCGCCGAAGTGACCTGCAAGCCGGTGGCGTTCTGATAGGGCGCGACCTCTCGTGTTTCGTCGATCGAAAGCTGTGAGCCGTACCAGTAGGCGTTCTTCTTGTGCCCGTACAGAAGCACGCCGAGCTCATCGATTCCGTCGGCGATCTCATGCTCGTCGAGAATGTGCACATCTTCTTGCGGGGCGCCCGCCCGCCCGAACATCTCGTGCATGGAGAGCACCGCATCGTTGCAGGGGTGATAGGCGTAGTGGCAAGTCGGGCGATAGAGCGTTTTTCGTCCCTTGCGCAGCGTGAAATAGTCGGCGATCGAAATCGACTCGTTGTGGGTGACCAAAAAACCCTGCTGTGCCTGGCCTGTGGGCGTCCACGAGCGCACCCGGGTATTTGCACCGGGCTGGAGCATGTAGATTGCCGCGCCACTACCGGTTTTATGTCTGGCGGCGTTCGGCGGGGTCCATTTTTCGTGAGTGCCCCAGCCAAGCTCCGCTGGCTGCAGACCTTCGGCAATGAAACCTTCTACCGACCAGGTGTTGACGAACACGTTCATCGGCTTTGGCTGTTTCGCACGCTGAGTGTCACGCTCTGCGATGTGGATGCCCTTGATACCGGCCTTCTTGCCAAGGCGCGCCCACTCTTCGCGTGACTTCGGCTCCTTGAATTTCAGGCCGACGTCATTTGCGATCGTCAGCAGCGCACGCTTGACGAACCACGACACCATGCCGGGATTGGCGCCACAGCAGGAGACGGCCGTGGGACCGCCCGGACGCTTGCGGCGCGCGGCTAGAATCGTTTCGCGCAACGCATAGTTCGTCCGTGCCTCCGGACCCAGCTTGGGATCGAAATAGAAACCCTTCCAGGGCTCGACCACGGTGTCGATGTAAAGCGCGCCGATCTCCCGGCACAGCTCCATGATGTCGAGCGATGAGGTGTCGACCGAGACGTTCACGCAAAAGCCCTGGCCGCCGCCGGCCGTGAGCAGCGGCGTCAGCAGGTGGCGGTAGTTGTCCTTGGTGACCGCCTGGTGAATGAAGCGGATGCCGCGCTGATCGAGTATCTTTCGATCTTTGTCTTCGGGATCGATGACCACAAAGCGCTTCTTGTCGTAACTGAAATGACGTTCGATCAGCGGCAATGTGCCTTTGCCGATCGAACCGAAGCCGATCATCACGATGGGCCCGTCGATACGGGCATGCACTGGCCATTTAGGCATCGTCAGCTTTCTCCAGGAAGGGAAGGTCTTATCTTTGGTTGGGCGCAAACGGACTAGACGCCGGGCGAATGTAGCCCGGCGTCCCCGAGATTATGGCAGAAATTACGCGGCGGAGGCAGCGAGGCCGGATTTCGGCATCTGCTTGCTGGGTGCGCGCAGCAGGCCGCGGGCACCCTCGAGAGAGCCCTGCTCGAGTTCGAGGGCCAGCAGCCGGTCGCATTCGAAGGGACCGGGCATGCGCAGGGCCGCAGTCTTCTCCGTGGAGAAGCCGAAGCGACTGTAGTAGGGCGCATCGCCAACGAGGACGACGGCCCGATAGCCGCGCCGGCGGGCTGCGGCAAGCGCATGGTCCACGAGCGCCGCGCCGACGCCGCGATTGCGGCAATCCGCAGCAACCGCCACCGGTCCAAGCAGCAGCGCCGATTGACCGGTGCCGCACATGACATTCCAGAGACGGGCGGTGCCAATGACCCGCTTCCCATCGGTCGCGACAAATGCGAGCCCTTCGGCCGGCGATCGGCCGTCTCGCAGGCGCTGCGAACTCTTGCGCCAGCGGTGATTGCCGAAAGTTTCGTCGAGCAGCGCTTCGCGCGCCGCGACATCGGGGGGACGTTCTTTCCGGATCGATATCATCTCAGCCTGCTCCCGCCCCGGCGCGCGACCAAGCGCGCGCTGCGAGGGGCGTTGCTTGTGGGTGAGGGGAGCCCGCATGACCGGCTCCCGGCGATGTCAGATGTGATAGGTCTTCAGCGGCGAGAAGCCGTTGAACGCCACCGCGGAGTAGGTCGCCGTGTAGGCGCCGGTGCCCTCGATCAGCACCTTGTCACCGATCTCGAGACTGATGGGGAGCATGTAGGGCTCCTTTTCGTACAGCACGTCGGCTGAGTCGCAGGTCGGGCCCGCCAGGACACAAGGTGCCAGGGCGTCGCCGTCCCGCGGGGTGCGGATCGGGTAGCGGATCGACTCGTCCATCGTTTCGGCGAGACCGCCGAACTTGCCGATGTCCAGGTAAACCCAGCGCACGTCGTCTTCCTCGCTCTTCTTAGAGACGAGGACGACTTCCGCCTCGATGGTGCCGGCATTGCCGACCATGCCGCGGCCCGGCTCGATGATGGTCTCCGGGATACGATTTCCGAAGTGCTTGCGGAGCGCCTTGAAGATAGCCGTGCCGTAGGTCTTCACCGACGGAACGTTCTTCAGGTACTTCGTCGGGAAGCCGCCGCCGAGGTTGACCATCGTGAGGTTGATGCCGCGCTCACCGCATTCCTTGAATACCGCCGCCGCTGATGCGAGCGCGCGATCCCAGGCATGCTGGTTACGCTGCTGGGAGCCGACATGGAACGACACGCCGACCGGCTCAAGACCGGCCTTGAGGGCATGCTCCAGCACGTCGACCGCCATGGCCGGTTCGCAGCCGAACTTCCGCGACAACGGCCATTCGGCACCGACACAATCGGAGAGGATGCGGCAGAACACGCGGCTGCCAGGTGCCGCCCGGGCGATCTTGTCGACCTCTGCTTTGCAGTCGACGGCATACAGGCGAACGCCGAGCGCAAAGGCGCGCGCGACATCGCGCACCTTCTTGATCGTGTTGCCATAGGAGATGCGGTCGGGCGTCGCACCGGCGGCGAGCACCATCTCGATCTCGGGGATCGAAGCGGTGTCAAAGCACGAGCCGAGCTTGGCCAGCAAGGTCAGCACTTCCGGCGCTGGGTTCGCCTTCACAGCATAGAACACACGGGTGTCCGGCAGCGCCTTGGCGAAGGCGGTGTAATTGTCGCGAACGACGTCAAGGTCGACGACCAGGCAGGGGCCCTCGTCCTTACGCTTGCGTAGAAACTCGCGGATGCGCTCAGTCATTGCGCTATTCCCCACGGCTATAGGGCTTTCCAAGCCCTTGATGATGCGGCTTAAGAGCTTGTCGCCTGCGCGCGATGGGGACGCGCCGACGCCTGCACTCTGCTGCCGCTCAGCTGCCTTGGATTGGATGGGGAGATCCCCGTCCGCACGGCCGGCAAAGATGAACAAGCCTCTTCGGTGACCCGCGCCGGTGTTGGAAGCCGGCAGAGACCAAGGAAGCCCGATCGTCGTTGCTTTAAGCCGCGTCCCCTGCTGAGAGCAGAGTGCGCCGGTTTCGCCTCCGGCTGCCGGTCAGATTTCTTGGAGAGGTTGGCTTTTCTCTCCAGGCGGCTGGCCGGCCTCTTGTCCGGCTACCTACCGACCGACACACGGCCACAGGCACGTGCGAAATTGGGCATTACGGAAATAAGTAATTTTGGTGACACATGCAAGAGAATAGTGCGTAGTGACAAAAATCTTTCTTAACTTTTTTCGGCGATCGACGACGCGTGCTCAGCCGCGCGTGGTGAACGGCTCGATGCGATGCGCAGCGCGGATGAACTGCACCATGACGGCGAGACCGCAGAGGACGAAAACAACGTCGAGCACGCGCGCGCCAAATCCGCCGAGGTCGAACAAGTTGGCGATGGCCCACGAGCCGGCGAACGCCGCGCCGAACACCTCGGCGCCGATCAGGATCGCGGCGCTGATGACGGTGATGACGTTTAGCCAATTGATGCGGCTGCCTTCGGGCATGCGGGCCTCTCTTTGCGAGGCGCAATCTCTCCGAATCCGGCTTTGAGATCAAGTCCATAGCGCAAGCACTCATCCGCACGGATTGTCGCAGCGAGCGTCGGGCACCTGGCGATCGCGCTGCGCTTGTCCGGATCGCAGCATCGTTAACACAGGCTGGAGCGCCGAGTGACGCGCCGCGCTTGTCTGGGTCGTGGCGGGAATGTGGCCACCCCGGCAGCCTGATCAGGGCCCTCGCCAAGGAGCCGGTCTGCGACTAGATGGAAGGGATGAGCGCCACATCCTCCTCCACAGACCTCGAGAACCCGTTGCTCGCCACCTGGTCCGGTCACTTCGAGCTGCCGCCGTTCGCCGCGATCAAGGCTGAGCACTTCCGTCCGGCATTCGACCGGGCGCTGGCGGAGCACCGGGCCGAGATCGAGACGATCGCCCAAAATGCGGCCGAGCCCAGCTTTGAGAACACGATCGCGGCGCTGGAGAAAGGCGGGCGGGAGCTTGAGCGGGTCGCCAATGTCTTCTTCGTCCTGGCAGGGGCCGACACGTCGGACGACATCGAGGCGATAGAGCGGGACGTGTCGCCGATGCTAGCCCGCCATAACAATGCGCTCTACCTCAATCCTGCGCTCTATTCCCGCATTGCTTCTCTCCATGGGAGGCGCGGCTCGCTGGGCCTCAGTCCCGAGGAGACCCGCGTTCTCGAACGCTACCACACCCGCTTCGTCCGCGCAGGCGCAGCGCTCGAGAAGCCGGCTCAGGATCGTCTCGCCGCCATCAATGAGCGACTAGCGAGCCTCGGCACCCAATTCGCGCAGAATGTACTGGCCGACGAGAAGTCCTTCGCCATGATCCTGGAGGAAGACGACCTCGCCGGATTGCCTGACTTCGCCCGTGCGGCCGCCCACGCCGCCGCCGACGAGCGTGGCCAGCCGGGCAAATACGCGATAACCCTTGCGCGCTCGTCGGTCGAAAGCTTCCTGCAGTTCTCGTCCCGCCGGGATCTGCGTGAAAGGGCGTTTCAGGCGTGGATCAGGCGCGGTGAAAACGGTGGAACAACAGACAACCGGGCACTGATCGCGGAGATGGTGGCCTTACGGGGCGAACGCGCAAGGTTGCTCGGCTTTGCGACCTTCTCCGACTATCGGCTAGACGATCAGATGGCGAAGACCCCGGCGGCGGCGCGCAAACTTCTCGATGAGGTCTGGGGCCGCGCCAGGACGAAGGCGGCCGGCGAGCGCGACGCCCTGCAGGCATTAATCGCCCAGGAGGGCGGCAACTTCGCGCTGGCGCCGCACGACTGGCGCTACTACACGGAAAAACTTCGCAAGGCGAAGTACGACCTCGACGAGGTCGAGATCAAGTCGTATTTCCAGCTCGACAAGATGATCGAAGCGGCGTTCGAAGCGGCCGGCCGTCTGTTCGGCCTCTCATTCAAGCCGGTCGATATGCCGCTGTATAATCCTGACGCACGCGCGTGGGATGTGACGGACGCGCAGGGCCGGCACGTCGCGCTCTTTATCGGCGATTATTTCGCTCGCAGCTCCAAGCACAGCGGTGCGTGGATGACGTCATTGCGCGACCAGGAGCGATTGTCTGGCGATATCCGCCCAGTTGTTCTCAACGTCTGCAATTTTTCCAAACCGTCGGCAGGAGAACCGGCGCTTCTGTCGTTCGATGACGCGCGCACACTGTTTCATGAATTCGGTCACGCGCTGCACGGCATGTTGTCCAATGTGACCTATCCGTTGCTTTCAGGGACCGCCGTGCCGAACGATTTCGTCGAACTGCCCTCGCAGCTCTACGAGCACTGGCTCGAAGTACCGGAGATCCTGCAAAAGTATGCGCGCCATTTTCGCACCGGCGAGCCCATGCCAAAAGCATTGCTCGATCGGCTGCTCGCGACACTGACTTTCAATGAGGGTTTCGCCACGGTCGAATACACCGCTTGCGCGCTCGTCGATCTCGACCTGCACTCGCTTCCAGACGCGTCCGGACTCGACGTGTCCAATTTTGAACGCAAGGATCTTGAGCGCATCGCAATGCCGGCGGAGATCGTGATGCGTCACCGCCTGCCGCATTTTCAACATCTGTTCGCCGGAGGCGGCTATGCGGCCGGCTATTATTCTTACATGTGGTCGGAAGTGCTCGATGCCGACGCCTTCGCTGCTTTTGAAGAGACCGGCAATGCCTTCGATCCGGCCACGGCGAAACGCCTGCGCGATTTTGTCTATAGTGCAGGAAACCTGCGCGACCCCTCCGAAGCCTACACGTCGTTCCGCGGGCGCCTGCCGACGGTCGACGCTCTCTTGAAGAAGCGTGGCCTCGTCGACGTAACCTCTGCATGAGCCTCCACACCGCCGGGCATCGTCGCGGCGTGGTTGCCGCCCCGCACTCGGCCGCTGTCGAGGACGGTCGCTCGATCCTCGCCGAAGGCGGCAACGCGATCGAAGCCATGCTGGCAATGGCGGCTAGCATTGCCGTTGTCTATCCGCACATGAATCATCTCGGCGGCGACGGTTTCTGGCTCATCCGTGAGCCGTCTGGCCGCGTCCGCGCATTGATGGGCGCCGGCCCGGCCGGGGCCAAAGCAACACAGCGATTCTATCGTGATGCAGGCTACGACGAGATCCCGGCGCGTGGCCCATTGGCGGCGCTCACGGTGCCAGGCGCAATCGGCGCGAGCCTCCTGGCGCAGGAGGCGGCCAAAGGGCAGGGCGGAAAACTGCCAATTGCGTTGCTGCTCGCCTCCGCGATGGGGCGCGCACGAGAGGGCTACACGGTGACGCGCAGTCAGGCGCGGCTGACAGCCGAGAAGTTGCCGGAAATGGAAAAGGCCACCGGATTTAGAAAAGCTTTTTTGCTCGACGGGCAGGTGCCAGAGGTGGGTGCGCGTCTCAATCAAACAGAGTTTGCCGCAACGCTCGAGCATCTGGCCCATGCCGGCCTTGAGGATTTTTATCGCGGCGATGTCGGCCGCGAAATTGCCGCCGATCTCGATCGCATCGGGAGCCCGGTGACTCGCGCCGACCTGGAGAAATATCGTGCGACCATTGCCGAGCCACTTAGCGTCACGACGCAGGCCGGCACGCTCTACAATTCGCCGCCGCCGACGCAGGGCCTTGCTTCCCTCGTGATCCTTGCGCTGTTCGAGCAGTTGCGCGTGGCGCAGGCGGAAAGCTTCGAGCACATCCACGGTCTGGTCGAGGCGACGAAACGCGCCTTTCGAGTTCGCGATCGCGTGATCACCGATCCCGACAAAATCAGCGACGACCTCGCCCGATACCTCTCACCCGGTTTTCTCGATGCCGAGGCGTCAAAGATCGACGCCCACAAGGCGGCGCGCTGGCCCGCGCCTTACGGCGAAGGCGACACGATCTGGATGGGTGCGGCGGACGCGAGCGGCCTCGTCGTCTCTTACATCCAGTCCCTCTATTGGGAATTTGGCGCTGGCTGCGTGCTGCCCGCGACCGGCCTCCTCATGCAAAACCGCGGCGCGAGCTTTTCACTTGATCCGAAATCACTGAATGCACTCTCGCCTGGCCGCCGTCCATTCCACACGTTGAATCCCGCGCTCGCCACGCTCAGGGACGGGCGCTTCATCGCCTACGGAACGATGGGCGGTGACGGTCAACCGCAAAGCCAGGCAGCGGTCTTCACACGCTACGTCAGTTTTCGGCAACCACTCGAGATGGCGCTCGACGCGCCGCGTTGGCTGCTCGGCCGCACGTGGGGTTCGAGTCACACCAACTTGCGGATGGAATCGCGCTTCGACGGCAACCTGGTCGATCGGCTGCTCTCGGCCGGCCACGACGTAGCCGTTCTCGACGACGCCTATTCCGATACGATGGGTCACACCGGCGCGGTGGTGCTGCATCCTGATGGTACTTTGGAAGGCGGGCATGATCCGCGCGCCGACGGCGGTGCCGCGGGCGTTTGACTGCAATATTTACGCAAAAGCTATTGCTACAAAGTAACACGTCACGTTTAGGCCGTAGTCCGTGTTATGGTCCCTGCATGCTTCGCATTTTTCTCGTCGCACTCGCCACGCTCTCCATCATCGCTCCGGCGCAAGCGCATCCGCACGTTTGGGTCACCATGCGCACCGACCTGGTCTACGCGCCCGACGGGCGAATCACAGGTATTCGTCACGCCTGGTCGTTCGACGACATGTTCTCGACCTTTGCCGTCCAGGGGCTCGAGAGCAAAGAGAAGGGCAAGTTTACCCGCGAGGAACTCGCTCCGCTGGCCAAGGTCAACGTCGAGTCGCTCAAGGAGTTCGACTATTTCACCTATGCCAGCGCAGACGGGGCGAAGATCGCGCTCGCCGACCCGACCCCGGACTACTGGCTCGACTACAACGACCAGGTGCTGACGCTCAATTTCACGCTGCCGCTCAAAACACCGGTCAAGGCGAAGGAACTGAAGATCGAGATCTATGATCCGACAATCTTCGTCGACTTCTCCTTTGACAAGCAAAACCCCGCGCGACTTGTCGGCGCCCCGAAATGCAAGCTCGACGTCCAGTTGCCGCGCGAAATGACATTCGCCGAAGGCAAGAAACTCAGCGAGATCCCGGCCGACGAGAAAAACACGACAATGGCCTGGGGTGCCCAATTCGCAAACAAACTCCTGGTGCACTGTCCTTGACGCAGGTCCCGCGACTTCACCTGACACAATATGTCCTGCTGGTTGCCTGCATTTTGCTTTTTGTCGCGGCGATAGACTGCGCCTTTGCGCAGCCATTCGGCGTAACGCGCGGACCGGCGCCACCTGAACTGGGAGGGTTCGCCGGCTGGATTCTCGCCAAGCAGGCGGAATTCTACCGCACGCTGTCCGGTCTGATCCGCGCCGCCAAGGCTGACGGGAGCGCGGCCTATACATTGCTCGGTATTTCGTTCCTTTACGGCATTTTTCACGCCGCCGGACCAGGCCACGGAAAGGCGGTGATTTCGTCCTACCTGGTCGCGAATGACGAAACCTGGCGCCGGGGGATCGTGCTGTCGTTTGCATCGGCGATTCTGCAGGCATTTACCGCCGTTGCCGTTGTCGGCATCGCCGCAGCCCTTCTCGGCGCAACCGCCAAGGCGATGGGCAACACCGTCCGTGTCATCGAGATTGTCAGTTATGCCCTGATCATGCTGATCGGTCTGCGCCTGCTGTGGGTGAAAGGTCGCGCCTTCCTGCGTTTGTTGCGCGAGGAACAACAGGCGCATCATGTGCAGGATCATAGCCATCATCACCACGCGCACGATCACAATCACGACCACGACCATCACCACGACCACGATCATCATCACGCGCATAATCACGACCATGGGCACCACCATCATCACGGCTGTGCGCATTCCCACGATCATGACCATGAGGACGACGCATCCGCCTGGGGTCACGCGCACGCGCCGGAGCCGCAGGAACTGACAGGCAAGCATTGGCTCAGGCGCGGTCTTGCCGCGATTATCGCGGTTGGCCTGCGGCCGTGTTCGGGCGCGATCATCGTTCTTGTTTTCGCGTTAGCCCAAGGTCTGTTCTGGATCGGCGTTGCGTCGACCTTCGTCATGGGATTGGGTACGGCGATCACCGTTGCGGCTATCGCGACCTTGGCCGTCGGCGCGCGTGGGCTGGCCGACCGATTTGCCAAGGCAAGGCCCGGCGCGGGGATGCTTCTGCTGCGCGGATTGGAAACCGCGGCGGCGCTGGTCATCGTGTTTTTCGGCGCCGCCTTGCTGACCGGTTACATCGTCAGCGAACGCCTGTTGGGCGTTTAGCGGAAATCTTCGTCCCGCAATTCTATCGGCTGACCATGCGGAGTACGGTCGCAGGCGTGGTCCCACGCATGGCGATAACGGTGCAGCGCGTCTTGCGTCGTCACACCTTTATCGGCCACGAGCTTCTCCAGCGTGTTGAGCCAGTGCAAATAATAGGTCTCGCCGGTGTCTGGATCGCCGGCGGCCTGCGCGCGCTTGATTTCGTCCGCAAGTGCCGCCGCCCATTCTTTCCATGTAAAGACGCCGCGTTCGTGCAACGCCAGCGTCATGGCGAAGACTTGCGCTTCCCAAGGCTCGCGGAATACGGGACCGTCGGCATCGCGCGGTACACCCGGCACGGCAATCGAGGCGTGCATGCCAGCGCGTGGATCTAGCGGCATCGCAGGCGCGCTCCAGATGCCCTCAATGTAAGCAAAAGGTCCGCCTTTGTGCCATCATCGACGCCATGACTTTTGCGCATATGACAGCGGTCGCCGACCGCATTGACCGCGTCACATCGGCTCTCGGCCGTGCCGTGGCATGGCTGACACTGGCAGTCGTTTTGCTGCAGTTCGCGCTGGTGGTCGCGCGTTACCTGTTCGGGCTCGGCTCGGTCTGGCTCACCGAATCGGTGATCTATGCCCACGCGACGGTGTTCATGCTGGCGGCGGCCTGGACGTTGCAAGTCGGTGGCCATGTGCGCGTGGATATTTTCTATGCGGGCGCTTCCGCGCTCACGAAAGCGATGATCGATCTTGTTGGGGCATTGTTGTTGCTGCTGCCGTTTATGCTCGTCCTGATCTGGCTGTCGGTACCTTACGCGGCGCGTTCCTGGTTGATCCTCGAGCATTCGCAGGAGGCAAGCGGTCTGCCGCTGGTTTTCCTGCTCAAGACGCTTATCCCTCTTTTTGCGCTGTTGATGGCGTTGCAAGGGATAGCGCAGGCGATCCGCGCCGGCGCGGTGCTGAGGGCGCGCTGATGTCGCTCGCCGAGCTTCTCGCGATACTGATGGTGCTGGCCGTCATCATTGCGCTGATGGCTGGCTACCAGGTTGCGCTGACGCTCGCCGGGATGTCGCTGATTTTCGCGCTTCTCGGCGATGCCGCTGGCGTTATGCGTTTCGCTATTCTCGGTGCGCTGCCGCAGCGGATCTTCGGCGTGATGACCAACGAGGTCCTGCTCGCGATTCCATTGTTCATTTTCATGGGAGTGATGCTCGAGCGCTCACGGATCGCCGAAGATCTGCTGGAGACGATGGGGCGTCTCTTCGGCACGCTGCGCGGCGGACTCGCAATCTCCGCGGTCATCGTCGGAACGCTGCTTGCTGCCGCCAAAGGCGTTGTCGGCGCCACGACGGTGACGACGGGTCTGATCATGCTGCCGGCGATGATGCGCTTTGGCTATGACCCGCGGCTTGCCGCCGGCACTGTTGCCGCAACCGCGACCCTGGCACAGATATTTCCGCCGGCCACCGTGCTGGTTCTTCTGGGCGACCAACTGGGCAATGCCTATCAGGCCGCACAGCTTTCGAAAGGCGCCTTTGCTCCGCGTTCGGTAACGGTCGGCGATCTTTTTGCCGGCGCGCTGGTGCCCGCTTTCACGCTGGTTCTGCTGTATCTGTTGTTCCTTATTGCGGTTGCCATTTTCCGGCCGAAAGCCTCACCAGCGTTACCTCCGGATCCGAAAGCACCGCGCGGATTTGCGATGGCGCGGCGCCTTGCCGAAGTTCTTGTTGCGCCCCTTGTGCTGATCGTTGCCGTGTTGGGCTCGATCCTTGGTGGCATCGCCACGCCCACGGAAGCAGCGTCAATCGGTGCCGTCGGCGCAATTCTGCTCGCGACCCGCAAGACGACGCTCGCCACCCTGCTGCGGCCAGTCTGCGAAACGACGGCTCAGATCGTCAGCATGATTTTCCTGATCCTGATCGGTGCCACGATGTTCAGCCTCGTTTTCCGCGCACTCGGTGGCGACGACATGGTGCATCGCGCCTTGTCAAATCTGCCGGGCGGGGCGGCCGGCGCTGTGCTGGCCGTCATGCTGGCGATGTTCCTGCTCGGCTTCGTGATGGATGCGTTCGAGATCATCTTCGTCGTGGTGCCGATCGTCGCACCCACACTCCTCACCATGCCTGGCGTCGATCCGGTTTGGCTCGGCATCATGATGGCGGTAAACCTGCAGACTTCGTATATGCATCCGCCGCTCGGGCCGACGCTGTTTTTTCTGCGCGGCGTCGCGCCACCGCAGATCACCACGCGACATATCTACGTAGGGATTATCCCGTTCGTGCTGATCCAGCTCTTTGCACTCGCGGTGCTCTGGTTTGCGCCCGGGCTCGCAACCGCACTGCCGCACGCGCTTTACGGCCACTAGGACCAGAGCTTCTCGATCAGGATCCAGAGCCACACTGCGCCCGCGGCCAACAGTGAGAGGCCGACCGCGGCCGAGCCCATGTCCTTGACGCGCTTGATGACAGGGTCGTCGTCGCGTGTAACACGGTCGCACAGCTTCTCGATTGCCGTGTTGAGCAACTCGACGATCATGATGAAGACGATTACGCCGATCAGGGCAAAACGTTCGCCCACATCCGCCGTCAGGAAAAAAGCGAGCGGGACGCCGATGACAAGAACGATGACCTCCTGGCGGAACGCCTCTTCCGATTGCGTCACCGCGACCAGGCCGTTCCAGCTGTTGATCGCCGCCTGCCACAGCCTCTTCACGAAAATTCACCCGCCCCGATGTTTGACGGGGCAAAATAGGCGGCCTGAGATTCATAGTCTATTCATGTGCTTGCTTCGCATGTGTATAAGGTTACGGCATGAAGGCCGCGGACATGTTCAGCCTCAAGGGCAGGGTGGCGCTGGTGACCGGCGCGTCCAGCGGCCTTGGCACTCAGTTCGCCAAAGCACTGGCGGACAATGGCGCGACAGTTGCGCTGGTAGCGCGGCGGGCTGAGCGCCTCAAGGCGCTCAAGGCCGAGATCGAAGGCAAAGGTGGCAAAGCGATTGCCATCGAGGCCGATGTGACCGATTGCGCGGCGATGACGCGCACTTTCGACTCTGCGGAAAAAGCCTTCGGCACAGTGACCATTCTGGTGAACAATGCGGGCATTGCGCACGGTGGCCGGGCGGTCGAAATGGCACCGGAAGAATGGCGCCGGGTACTCTCGACCAATCTCGACTCCGTCTTTTTCTGGGCTCAGGAGGCCGCGCGGCGCATCCTTGCCGCGAACAAACAGGGTGCGGTCGTCAACATTGCCTCCGTGCTCGGACTCGCAGTCTCGAAAGGGGCTGTCGCCTATGCAGCGGCCAAAGCCGGGGTCGTGCAAGTCACCAAGGCGCTCGCGGTCGAGCTCGCCTTCAAAGGCGTGCGGGTCAACGCGATCGCGCCGGGCTGGTTCGTTACCGAAATGAACGACGACTATCTGATGAGCGAGGCCGGCACGGCCATCAAGCGTGAGATTCCGATGGGCCGTTTCGGCAATTCGGGCGATCTCGACGGCGCGCTCTTGCTGCTCACTTCGGACGCCGGCAGCTATATTACTGGCGCTACGATTGTCGTTGATGGCGGACAGGTAATTCAGATCAAGGGGTAAGTATGGACTTCACGCTTTCGCCCGACATTGAAGACCTGCGCCTGCGCGTGCGCGCCTTTGTGGAAGAACATGTTCTGCCACTCGAGGTCGATCCGGAAAATTTCTCCGAGCATGAAAACATTCCGGAAGCGAGGCTGGGGAAGGTTCGCGAGAAGGCGAAAAAAGCCGGCTTGTGGGCCCCACAGTCACCGAAAGAATTCGGCGGCATGGACCTGCCGATCGTCGCCTGGGCGGCGATTTACGAAGAGGCTGCGCGCTCGATTTTCGGGCCGCTTGCGGTCAATTGCATGGCGCCCGACGACGGCAACATGAACGTGCTCAAGCTCGTTGGCACCCACGAACAAAAGGAAAAATGGCTGAGGCCGATCGTCGAAGGAAAAGTCCGTTCGTCATTTACGATGACCGAGCCCGCGCCGGGTGGCGGCTCCGATCCTTCGATGATCAGAACGCGCGCCGAGAAAAAAGGCGATCGCTACATCATCAAGGGTCGCAAGTGGTTCGCGACGGGCGCCCAGGGCGCCGCGCATTTCATCCTTGTCGCGCGCACCAGTGACGACAAGCGTCGGGGTTTGACGGCATTTCTGTTTCACAAGGATCAGCCTGGCTGGCAAATCGTACGCCGCATTCCGATCATGGGTCCGCATGAGCACGGCGGGCACTGCGAGCTCGAATTCGATGGACTGGAAATCCCGTCCGAAAATATTCTTCTGAGCGAAGGCGATGGGCTGAAGATCACGCAAATCCGGCTGGGGCCCGCGCGGCTGACCCACTGCATGCGCTGGCTTGGCCAGTCGAAACGCTGCATGGAAATAGCGCAGGCCTACGTTGCGGAGCGCGAGGGCTTCGGCATGAAGCTGGGCGATCGGGAAAGCGTGCAGATCAAGCTTGGCGAAGTGGCGCAGCAGATTCAGATCGGTCGGCTGCTCACCATGCACGCGGCTTGGATGCTCGATCAGGGCGGCCGCGCGCGCAAGGAAGTATCGATGGCGAAAGTTCAGGTCGCCGACACGCTGCACAAGGCCGCCGACGTGGCGATCCAGCTACAGGGTGCCAGGGGCTTCTCGCAGGATTCGATCGCGCAATGGATCTATCGCGCCGCGCGCGCCGCGCGACTGGTGGATGGCGCGTCCGAAGTGCACATGATGGTGCTCGCGCGTTTCATGCGGCAAGAGGGTCGGGATTTCTGGCAATGGGGCCCGGGCGAGGGGCGACGAAACGAGCGTTGACGCTTACGTCGCTTTGCGCAGCGACTCGACTTCCTGACGTGCTGATTTGGTCAGATACTGCACGTCCGAACCGGCGATCACGAAGCGTGCGCCCAGCTTTATCAACTCGGCAACATGGGCGACATCCGCGCGAATTCCGCCGATGCCGAGAATCTGCCGTGCGCCTTGCAGGCTTTGGCCGTGGCCTCATAGGCCACCCGCAATTTCGGGCTTTTCAGCTCGCCGGGAATGCCCATGGCGGTGCACAGATCATTGGAGCCGATCAGCGAGACATCTATACCGGCCAGCGCGGCGATGGCGTCGGCGTTCGCAATGCCTTCCGGCGTTTCCAGCATGGCAATCAGCGATGACGCGGCATTTCCCTGCTTGTTGACCTCACCGAGGGGGACCTGACCGTCGCCTTGCAGCGCACCGGCGCCGGCGAGAGAGCGTTCACCCAACGGCGGAACATGCGCGTATAAATGCCTCGGCTTCAGCGCGCGTGCTCACATTACGGGCAGATGATGCCGAGCGCGCACGCGTCGAGCAGACGCGCTGCATGGTCAAACTGGTGACCGGCGATACGGCACGAGCGGTGTGACCCCGATCGGCAAGGCAGCGACACAGATCTGCGCCGTGTCGTCGAGCGAGATCGTGCAACGCTCCATATCGACGTAGAAGGCGTCGAAGCCGCAGGAGTCTACGATCATCGCGATGTCGGCGGTGCGGGCGAGTCGTGTCGCCATGCATAATGCGACTTCGCGGCGCGCAAGTTTCTCCTGCATGCGGTTTACGAAAGTCACGACAAAAGTCTCAGTTACGATAGTTCGTGTCGATTTTGTCGAGCACACGTAAATACGCCGACCAGTCGTGGCTGCCGCGGCCGGCATCGTGACGCTCGTACTGTTCGGCGGTCTTGGCACAAACCGCGGCGGGAATTTCAATCAGCTCTTTCCCGGTCGCTTCCAGCATAAGCTGGATTTCGGCGGCATCGATGAGATGCTTCATCAGCACAAAGGCGTCACGTGCGCTCTTGCCGACGGTGAGAAGGCCGTGATTGTGCATGATCATCGCGCGATTTTGGCCGAGATCGCGATTGAGGCGTTCGCGCTCTTCGAAGTCCTCGGTGATGCCCTCATACGCGTGATAGCCGATGCGCTGATAGAAACGAATCGCCTGCTGCGACACCATACGCAGACCGCCCTTCAGGCCGGCGATCGCCATGCCGATATTCGTATGAACGTGCATCGCGCAATTCACGTCAGATCGCGCGCTCAGAACGCCGCCGTGCAGCGTAAAGCCTGGCCGGTTGACGCCGGATTTCTCATCCAGGTCCTCCTCCATTGATACCTTGACGAGATTGGAAGCGGTCACCTCCGTGTAAAGCAGATCATGCTTTTTCATCAGGAATTTTCGCGGCTCGCCCGGGACGCGCATGGACGAATGGTTGTAGATGACATCATCCCAACCGTAATGCGCGGTCAGCCGATAGACGGCCGCAAGATCGACCCGCGCTTCCCATTCCGCAGGAGAAATTTCACCCCGTGAGCTTTTGGGAACGCTGGCGAGCTTGTTCATGGGCATATCCTCCGTCAATGCAGGCGGAATCTACCACAACGCTTGCGCTTGGCCAGATCGCTCCGCGTCAGTATAGAGAGTGCCGCAGCGAGCGAGCGAAAATGAGCAATCCAATCAAGATTCGTATGGGCGGCTACGGCCCGCCGAGTACCGGCTTTAGCAAATCGTTGAAATTGATAGGAGACAAACTCGAAGCGCGGTTCGGCAATGATGTCGCGATCGAGTACGTCTTCAACATCATGGATCACGGCCACAAGGCCGAGGACATTCTCACACTGGTCGAGGATGGTTCGATGACGCTTGGTTACCAGTCATCAAGCTACCTCACCGATCGCGTGCCGGAACTCGGGTTTGTCGACTTGCCGTTTCTGTTCTCCAGCAACGCGCAGGCGCGAGGAGCGATGGATGGCACGCTGGGAGAATTCCTTGCTCGTAAAACGGAGGAGCGCGTCAACTATCGCATTCTCGGTTGGTTCGAGAACGGCTTCCGCCACATCTCAAACCGGCTGCGTCCGATTCATCTACCCGCCGACATGAAGGGGATGAAGATCCGCGTGCTGCCCAGCGAAATTCACAAGCGCACCTTCGAATTGCTTGGTGCGATCGCCATGCGCATGGACCTGACCGAGGCGATTGCCATGATCGAGGCTGGCACGCTGGATGCACAGGAAAATCCGCTTGCCAATACCGTCACCTATGGCGTGCACAAGTTTCACAAGTTCCACACGCTCAGCAATCATTTCTACATTTCACGACCGATCTTCCTGCATCGGACGTCTTTCGAAAGTTGGCCGCAGGATCTTCAACGCGCCATGCGGGCGGCGGCCAGCGAGGCGGTGACCCATCAGCGCAAGCTTGCGGTCGAAGAGCACGAACAGTCACGCAAGGCGCTCGAGGCCGAAGGGTGCCAGATCAACGCGCTCACGCCGGCGGAACATGACGCGTTCGTCGCGGCCGTGCAGCCGCTTCTTGCCGAGGCCCGCAAGACTTATGGCGAGGCGATGTTTCGAATGGTGCCCAAGGCATAGGCTGACTGAAAGCTTAACGCCATTGCTGCAATTAGAATATTTACGCCGTCTGAAACGACTTCGTGAGGTAGGGACTTAGCGGCACTTACGAAGCTTTCGCCTCGGACGATTGAGAGGCTTCGCTGCGTTGGTGGCGGGCTATTGCAACGAAGGTTCGCCGATTAGGGTCCGTATGAGAGCGCCATTGAAACCGCCCCGTTTATTCACCCAAAGCTCGAAGATCGCCAGTCCTTCAGGCCGCAGGCTTTGAGCCCCGCTTAAATCGCAAATGGGCCAATCACGTTGACACAATCTCTGCATAGCCGAGATAAAATTGCGTAGGGCAACTCAGGGGAGGAATTGAGATGTCTTATGCGCTAATCACCTCACTCATCTTCGCCATAGTGGCAATCATGCACGGCTGGAGGATTTATAATCGCTGGGCTGTGCAGATAGGGCCCCACTCCATTTCCATGAATGTGTCGTGGGCTGGCCTTGTCGTAGCTGCGCTGCTGGCGATTTGGGGTTTCTCGCTGATCCGCTAGTGCGGGATCCAGCCCGGACTTTCATCAGCACATAGCGACCCTATTTCTGAGGAGCCGTGCGCATAGTGCTCCAAGGATCAACTGATTGTTTGACGTCCGGAATTCTTTTAATCGTGGCCTTGTAGGCCTCGTCGATCTCTTTCCGAGAGGCTGCCTTCTCCTGCATCTTAGCTTTTTCTTGTTCGCTCTGTTGCGGAACAGGCGGACGTTGTTGCGCATGAGCGTTTGGCGGCTGCATCAGTAACACTGCCGCGACCACGGCTAAAACGAATGGGGCACGTCCATTTTCCATCGCACTGGACCGTAGGTGACCGTGTCAAAAGTGAGGTGAATGGTTAGTCTAGTACATGTCAATCACACGACCCCGCAAATTTACTCTGTTTTTACGCCCGACAAGACAACGTCGTGACGGACGCGCAATGAGTCTTACAAAGTCTTCACGTTCGGAGGTTTGGAGGAGTGATAAGATATGGGCGCTCTCGATCCCCAAGAGAGCGCGGCCCCGATCTCACTCCCCGTCCCCGAATGGTCCCGAGGTCGGGGCCACCATCTTATTCAGTAAGAAATCGGGGGCCGTTCTCGGGTCAGATGAGTGCAGCCCCCGATCCCTCTCCCGTCCCCAACCGATTAGGTTGGGCCTGACGGAGCCAACATCATTACCGTAATTCACAGCCTCCAGGTTGGTCGCGGTTACGAATTCTTTTGGACTGTTGCAGTGGGGTCACAGAGTTTGGTGCTTTGATTATGTGAGGGAGATACAAGGGCGGGGGGCTTTGATGAGTGACGTAATCGATTATCCAAGGGAGGCTCTTCAGCAACCAAGCTTTGCCAGCGTAGCGAATATGATTGGTGACCCGCGATTGGCGGCTCCGCTAGCGCAGCTTAAACGGGAAGTTCGTACCGAAGTTCACAACGCTGGCTTCATCACTAAACCCAGAGAGGTTAAGCGGGACATTGAACGGCTTAGGCGGGACGCTAGACGCTTTGAGATCACGTTAAGTCAAGCTTCAAAGCGACTAATCGACTTGCCTATGGATGCCGACCAAAGCTTGCTGAAAGCAAGAGACGTACTTAGTGATATCGTTGAGCTTTGCAATAGGAGCCTCGCAACTATCTCAACTAAGCCCGGCGCTCCGAGAAAGCCCGGCAGGGTCACTTGTGCCCTGATTGTGATCGAAGCCTTTACGCTGGTGAAAGACAGAGTTCCCAGCGCTAACAACTCCTCCGTTCAATCTGCTTGTGAGGACTATTGGCAGGCTTGTGGGGGTCACGCCAGCGATCTTGCCAATTGGCGACGGACGATCACTGCCGCCCTTAAAGACCAAAGCGCTTGGCGACGACATATTCGCGATAAGATTTGGCAGGGTACAGAATAGGCCTGCAATTATTTTTAATTGTGTTTAGTGGCGTGACGTTCAAAGCCTTGATATCGTCGAATGGCTTACGTTGTGAGATCGACCAATCTCAACCAACGCCTCTCCCGCCTCCCTCCGGCGTACAGCCTCAGCGATTTGATGTGGCGTAAGAGTAAGCTTCCGACCAAACCGGACTCCTCGGGCCTGAGCACGCTTACGTCCTTCGTCGGTTTGCCCTAATCAACTCACGTTCAAACTTAGCTAGACCGCCAAGTACAGTCAGCATCAACCGATCATGCGGAGTGGTTGTGTCGGCCCAGGCATAAGACATTGAGGAGGCGCGGGCGGTACTGTCGCAGCTACGACAGCTGCATCCGAGCGTGTCGGTTGCATGGATTGAACGTAACGTGCCTTACACAAGCCACCCGATGAGCAAGTTCCTCGATGGATTGCGTAAGGCGGGCCTGCAATAAAATTCGAAAAACCGTTTCGACAATGTCCGCTATTGGCCCTTAGCTGACATGGGCCTACCGCACCGCACATGTCCGCTTTCGGGGATAAAGCGTACCCCCTCCTCAAATCTGCATGCAAATCTGAAGGTATGGATCTTCACCTTCGCTCGAAGGGGCTCAGCGGATGAAATGATAGATTCCGTTCAGCCCTATAACCCCGACCACGATAAGGTAGATGGCAATGATGTAGTTTAGCGCCTTCGGCATAATTAGGATCAAGATGCCAGCGGCGAGGGCGATAATCGGGGAGATATGTGCGGGGGTAAGGGTCATAGTGGTCTCCTTAGCGGTGGGATTGAGCAACTACCACGGAGGTCCTACTAGGAAGTTAGTGCCCGCACATATGTGCTTGCGGAAAGAATGGTGAGCCCTCTCACAGCCTAATTAGCGCACCGCCAAACCCGGCTTGAAATACCTTCGCATCTTCGGGACCGTCGAAGCACCATCGAACATAATGACGGCCTTCGTGATAACGACCGCTGCCTCGTTGGGTTTGAATGCCCCGAGTAAAGTGCCAACAGTGCATGGCGTTGGGGGTTGTACCGAAGCCGCTCAGTGGCGCCGGGGGTGGGGGTGGGGGTAACTGGGCCCGGAAGCAGTTCCCTTACCTCGCATTTTCAGCCGAAAATTCTCAAACACCACCCGCAAATATCGTCGAAGCTGTGAGTATGTTGCCGAAATACAACCACAAGGGGGTTTGCCGGTAGTAAAAAAAAGCCTCGGGCTAATTGTTTCAAAAGGGGGCCCCATGAAAAAATTCCTGATTGCAGTTTGCTCAATTGTTCTTGCCATTGGCGTCAGTGGATGCGTTGGCAAAGCACCGTTGGGAAAAGGTAAGGCTCCGCCTCCAGTCGTTACGCGGGGCTGATCGAATTCTGACAGCCGTTCGCCTTCGACTCCCCAGTCTCACTGCGAACGGATGAGAGTGGCGGCAAGTTGTTGCGGCTTGCCGCCTTTCTTGTGCGAACTGATCGCTTTCTGTGTATTGCATGGGCGGCAACGTCCGCGCTCGCGGCTTCGGCATCGTGGGCCGCGCCTGGTACCGCGTTCGTGGCGTTTGGCGTCCTGGCCGTTGTCTGGCTGATCAGCCCATCGCGGGCGTGAGGCGCAAGCGCTGCCGCCCGACCAGAATTCCGACCAAGAGTAAATTGAGAATGTTGGCGCCGATGCCGGTCGCGAACGCCGGCGCATAGTAGGCAAAGTGGTCGTACAGCAGTCCTGCGAGCCAGCCGCCAAGCGCCATTCCAGCGCCGCTGAACAGAAGTAACGTGGGAATGCGCCACGACGCTTCGGAAGCGGGAAACAATTCGCGAAGTGCGAGCACGTAGGCCGGAATGATTCCGGAAAATCCGAGTCCGAAGGCAGCAGCGACCGTAAACAGGCCGGCCTCACTTTGGGTGAAGAGAAACGCGGTCATCGATGCGGCCTGCCACGCCGAGCCGATCAATACAGTAGCGAGGCCGCCGATACGGTCGGAGATGGCGCCCCAGATCTGCCGGCTCAAAAATGCTGTGCCCAGCAGGACCGACAACATCAGCGCACCTATGGAGCCGCTGATGCCAAGGTCACTGCAGAACGCGACCAGGTGACCTTGCGGCATTGCCATCGGAACGCAGCACAGGACCGCAGCGACGCACATGACGCCGAACACCACGTTCGGCGACCATCCCAGCACGCGGGCCTTTCCAGCAGCGGAATCAGACGGCGCCGCTGGCAGCGCGAGCTCTGGAGGCGCCTGGAAATAAATCAGCGCCAGCGGGATGATCACGACAATTTCGGTGAGCGCGTACCAGAGCATTGTCTCGCGCCAGCCCAGGCTCGCGATGGCGCGCTCGAAGACGGGCGGCCACATTGCACCGGCAAGATAGCTGCCGCTCGAGATCAACGCCAAGGCTGAACCGCGCCGGCGATCGAACCAGCGGCTGACGTAGATGTACATCGGCGCGTTAATGCCGCCGAGGCCGGTCAGGCCGATGAAAAGCCCATGGCCGATCCAGAGCGGCCAGGCCGGCCCGAACGTCGAGATCGTCAGGCCGAGGCCGATCATCAGTGCGCCGAAGATAACGGTCCACCGTGTGCCGACCTTGTCGGCGATGCGTCCCATCAGGATGCCGCCAAAGCCCGAGCCCAGCCAGGCGAGAGCGCTGGCCAGCGCCGGGATCGAGCGCACGCCGTCCACCTCGGCGGCGATGTCCTTAAGTGCGACCGCCGTGATCCACGCAGCGCCGAATGCCATCAGCATCGTGACCAGCGCCACGGTGGCGACAGCCCAGGATGCCTTGGTCTCGATCGAGGAGGGCGGGGATTGCAGCATTATGAAGTTCCGGCGCCACCCTTCTGGCAGGCCGCACAGAATTTGACCACCCACATCGGTGTGGGTCTGCTCTGTCTGTTGCATTGCGCCAAACTGCGCGCGGAGGGCTTTCGCGGAAATTTCCTTCTAGATCGCGCGTCAACTACGAAATTGACCGGAAGTCCCTGCGGTATAGCCTTTATCTCGGATCCGACGCTTTGCGTCGTGCGAGGCAAGCCTATATGAGTGGGACTGGCGCCCCCGTACGCCGCGTGACAAGGCAATCCATGCCGCTTCGACCGGTCAGCCTCGAGGATAAATACGACCTTTCCCAGTCGCACATATTCGTGACGGGGTATCAGGCGTTGATCCGTGCCTGCCTGATGCAGAAGGAGCTCGATCGTCGCGCCAGCCTGAATACCGCGGGTTTCGTCACGGGCTACCGCGGATCGCCGCTCGGCGGTCTCGATCAGCAATTCATCCGCGCCGCACACCGGCTTGCTGCGTCCGACATCAAGTTTCAGCCGGGCATCAACGAAGAGCTCGCCGCTACCGCGCTGTGGGGAACCCAACAGGCCGAACTGCGCGGCGAAGGCAAGTTCAATGGCGTATTCGGTATGTGGTACGGCAAAGGTCCCGGCGTCGATCGCACCGGCGATGCCTTCCGGCACGCAAACCTTGCGGGGTCATCGAAGCATGGCGGCGTCATCGCATTGATGGGCGATGACCACACCGCCGAGTCATCGACCACCGCGCATCAGTCGGAGTTCCATTTCGTCGACGTGATGATGCCGATCCTCAATCCGGCCGGCGTGCAGGAGTTTGCCGACTACGCACTCTACGGCTGGGCGATGTCGCGTTTCAGCGGCGCCTGGGCAGCGCTCAAATGCATGCACGAGACGGTCGAGTCGACAGGCGTAGTCGATGCTAGTCTCGATCGCATCAAAATCGTTACGCCCGAAGACTTCCGCATGCCCCCAGGCGGCCTGAACATTCGTCTGACCGATACGTTTCTCGGCCAGGAAGCGCGCCTGCATGATTTCAAGCGCGACGCCATGCTCGCCTTCGTGCGCGCCAACAAGCTCAACCGGATCATCACGACGGGCGGCCGGGCGCCGAAGATCGGCGTCATCACGACCGGCAAAGCCTATCTCGACGTACGACAAGCGTTCGATGAGCTCGGGATCGACGAAATCAAGTGCAACGATCTCGGCTTGCGCCTGTTCAAGATCGCTTGCGTCTGGCCGATCGGTCGTCAGGAACTCGCCGAATTCGCGCAAGGCCTCGATCTCATCATCGTCGTCGAAGAAAAGCGTTCGCTGATCGAAGTGCAGGTGCGCGAAGAGCTTTACGGCACGGCCAATCAGCCTGTCTGCATCGGCAAGAAAGACGAACAGGGCGACTGGCTGTTCCCGGTCAAAGGCGCGCTCGACCCGAACGACATCGCGATCTGCATCGGCGAGCGGCTGCTGCGCTACGGCGCCAACGACGAGCTTGCGGCCAACGTGGCGCGGCTGAAGTCCGCGCAACGCGCGCTCGCCGAGACCGCAGACGTCGCCCAGCGCATTCCTTATTTCTGCTCGGGCTGTCCGCACAACACGTCCACCCGCGTGCCTGAAGGCAGCCGCGCCTATGCCGGCATCGGCTGCCATTACATGGCGCAATGGATGGACCGCAAGACGCTCGGCTATACGCAGATGGGCGGCGAGGGCGCCAACTGGATCGGCGAAGCGCCCTTCTCGAAGCGCGATCACGTTTTCCAGAATCTCGGCGACGGCACCTACAACCACTCCGGCTACCTGGCGATCCGCGCTGCGATCGCCTCCGGGGTGACGATGACCTACAAGATCCTGTTCAACGACGCCGTCGCCATGACCGGTGGCCAGGCGAACGACGGAGGCCTGACGGTGCCTCAGATTGCCGCCCAGGTTGCCGCCGAAGGGGCGAAGCAGGTTGTCGTCGTGACCGACGAGCCTTGGAAATACGCAGACAATACAGAATGGCCGCGCGGACTGACCGTGCATCACCGGGACGAGCTCGACACCGTTCAGCGTGAGCTCGCGACGGTCCCGGGCGTGAGCGTTCTTATTTATGACCAGACCTGTGCTGCCGAGAAGCGTCGCCGCCGCAAGCGCGGCACGTTCCCGGACCCGGAAAAGCGCGTCGTCATCAACGATCTCGTCTGCGAAGGCTGCGGCGACTGCGGCGTGAAGTCGAATTGCGTGTCGGTGCAGCCGCTCGAAACTGAATGGGGCCGCAAGCGCACCATCGACCAGTCGAGCTGCAACAAGGATTACTCTTGCCTGAATGGCTTCTGCCCGTCATTTGTCACTGTGCATGGGGCGAGATTGAAGGCGGGCGAGCGCACCGCTGAGCCGGAAAATTGGCCGGCCTTGCCGGCACCGTCCGTGCCTTTGATCAATCATCCTTACAGCATCATTGTCACCGGAATCGGCGGGAGCGGCGTCGTCACCATCGGCGGAATCCTCGGGATGGCCGCGCATCTTGAAGGCAAGGGCGTGGGCGTCATCGATATGGCCGGCCTCGCGCAGAAAGGTGGTGCGGTCTACAGCCACATCCGTATCGCGAACAAGCCGGGAGACATTCACGCCATCCGCGTGGCTGCCGGTGGCGCCGATCTCGTGATCGGTGGCGACGTTGTCGTCGCGGGCAGCAAGAAGGTCCTCAGCGCCTTCAAGCCCGGCACGAACGTTGTCATCAACAGCTTCGAATACATGCCAGGCGATTTCACGCGTAACGCCGATTTCTCGTTGCCGCTCGAACGCATCAAGCGCGCCATTGCTACAGCCGCCGGGCATGACCTTCGCCATGTCGTGGATGCGACAAAGATCGCAACCGAACTGCTCGGTCGCTCGATTGGCGGCAACATGCTGATGATCGGCTACTGCTATCAGATCGGCGCGCTGCCGCTCTCGGCCGAGTCGATCGAGAAGGCGATTGAACTGAACGGCGAGGAAGTTGCGATGAATCTCGCTGCCTTCCGTTATGGGCGTCGAGCCGCGGCCGATCCGGCTACGATCAAGGCGCTGATGAAGCCGCAACCGGAAGCAGTCAACGACGCGCTCAAGCTGTCGCAGTCTTTCGCCGAGACGGTCGACCGTCGCATCGAATTCCTGACCGCCTATCAGAACGCCGCTTATGCACGGCGGTATCGCAACTGGGTCGAGAAGATCCGCACGGTGGAGGCGGAGAAAGCGCCCGGCCGTTGTGGCCTCGCCGAAGCGGTCGCGCGCTATCTGTTCAAGCTGATGGCGTACAAAGACGAATACGAAGTCGCGCGCCTTTACACCGACACATCGTTCCTCGATCGCGTGAGGTCGACTTTCGACGGCGAAACGCTGCGGTATGAATTTCATCTGGCGCCGCCTTTGCTGGCGCGACGCAATCCGGTTACCGGCGAGCCGAAGAAAATATCGTTCGGTCCGTGGATTCTGAAGCTCTTCGCCGTGCTGGCGAAACTCAAATTCCTGCGCGGGACCGTGTTCGATCCTTTCGGCTACACGGCAGAGCGTAAAACCGAACGGCGGCTTGTCGCCGACTATGAGAAACTGCTGGGCGAATTCGTTGAACAGCTGACCCCAAACAACCATCAGCTTGCGGTGGCGCTTGCGATGGTCCCGGAAAAAATCCGGGGGTATGGACCCGTCAAACAGCGGCATCTGGCCGCCGCCAAGGCCGAAGAAGCCACGCTCCTTGACCAATTCCGCGCCGGCGCGACAACCTTCCTTAGGGCCGCTGAATAGCGGTCGGCTGCGTTATTACCAATTAGATAGCATCTGATACTTGACCGCCTTCGGGCGGTGTTTTCATATCGAGACAACAAGATCGTCAAAGACAGACGGCGAGGGGTTTTTGCCACGCTTGCTCGGGCGTGGCCGCACGGGAGGACTGGGCTGTGGCGCCGAATGCCGCCGCTGGCGCGGACACGTTTCCTAAGGTGCTGATCCGGAACGCCCAGCTTTATGGGTCGCGTCCGGCCATGCGACACAAGGACCTTGGCATCTGGCAGACCTGGACGTGGCGCGAAGTGCTCGAGATCGTGCGCGCCTATGCGGTCGGCCTGCACAATCTCGGCGTTAAGCGCGGCGAGACCGTTGCGATCGTCGGCGGCAATCGGCCGAGACTTTATTGGTCGGTGATGGCCGCGCAGATGTTGGGCGCAATTCCGGTGCCCGTCTATGCCGATGCGGTGGCCGACGAACTGGCCTTCGTGCTTGCGCACGCCGACGTGCGCTTTGCCGCGGTCGAGGACCAGGAGCAGGTCGACAAGATTCAGTCGGTGATGAGCCGCGTCCCCAGGCTCGAGATGATGGTCTACGACGAAAAGCGCGGCCTGCGCGATTACGACCACAAAAAGCTGCGCGCGATGGAGGATGTGATTGCGGACGGCCGCAAAGCTCTCGCAGATCCTTCGGTGGCCGCCTGGCTCGACGAGGAGATTGCAGCCGGCAAAGGGTCCGATCCCTCGATTATTCTCTATACATCCGGCACGACCGGCACCTCGAAGGGTGTCGTCCTCACCGGCGAACGCTCGATCAAGGCGGCATCCGACACGGTAACCTTCGACAAGCTGACGGAAACGGACGTGGCGCTAGCCTATCTGCCGCTCGCCTGGGTCGGTGACCATTACCTCAATTACGCGCAGGGCCTCGTGGCCGGGTTCTGCACCGCCTGTCCGGAAAGCCCCGACACCGCCATGGCCGACCTGCGCGAGATCGGGCCGAGTTTCTACTTCGCGCCGCCGCGCACACTCGAATTGCTGCTGACCCGCGTGATGATCCGCATGGAAGACGCAGGTGTCATCAAGCGCAAAATGTTTCACTATTTTATCGACGTGGCGCGCCGCTATGGCGAGCGCATCCTGAACGGCGAATCTGTTCCGCTGTCCGGGCGTCTGCTCTACGTGATTGGCAACGTCTTTGTTTATGGGCCGCTGAAGAATGTACTCGGCTTTTCACGCGTGCGTGTCGCATACACCGCCGGCGAGGCCGTCGGGCCGGACCTCTTCAGTTTCTACCGTTCGATCGGTCTGAACCTGAAGCAACTCTACGGGCAGACCGAAGCCTTCCTCTACCTGACGGCCCAGCCGGACGGCGAAATCTATTGCGACACCGTCGGCGCTGTCTGTCCCAACGTGGACGTTCGTATTTCCGAAGATGGTGAGGTGCAGTTCAAATCGCCGGGGATGTTCTCCGGCTATTTCAAGGACGACGCCAAGACGGCGGAAGTGATGACACCCGACGGCTATGTCAAAACCGGCGATGCGGGGTTTTTCGACGAGAAGACCGGCCATCTGAAGATCATCGACCGCACCAGAGATGTGGGGAAACTCACCGACGGGACAATATTCCCGCCGAAATATATCGAGAACAAACTCAAGTTCTATCCTAACATTCGGGAAGCGGTGGCGATCGGCGACAAACACGATTTTGTAACCGTCATGCTCAACATCGATCTCACCGCGGTCGGGAGCTGGGCCGAGCGAAACAACGTTGTCTACGCTTCGTACCAGGAACTCGCCGGCCATCCGCTCGTCTACGACATGCTTGAAAATCATGTCGCCGAGGTGAACCGCTCGCTGGCCGCCGACAAGGTCATGGCCGGGGCGCAGATCAAGCGATTTCTGATCCTGCACAAGGAGCTTGATCCTGACGACGGCGAAATCACACGCACGCTGAAAGTTCGCCGCGGCTTCATCGCGGACCGCTATTCGCCGCTGATCAAGGCCCTTTACGACGGATCGAGCGAGGCCGACATTTCGACCGAGGTGACTTTCGAGGATGGCCGCAAGGGCACCATCAGCGCGCGCGTGAAGATCCGCGACATGAAGACCGATCCCGCCCCCGCCATGGGGAAGGCGGCATGAGAGCCGCGGGCGGACCGGACGTTGCGGTCGGCGATGTGCTT
This sequence comes from Pseudolabrys sp., assembly GCA_035538755.1. Classification (GTDB taxonomy): domain Bacteria; phylum Pseudomonadota; class Alphaproteobacteria; order Rhizobiales; family Xanthobacteraceae; genus Pseudolabrys. The sequence goes on along the minus strand of DATLJR010000049.1, from coordinate 22,696 downwards.
CTATCAGTCGAGAACGTGTCGCTGTCCTTCGGCGGCGTGCGGGCCGTCAGCGACGTCTCGTTCGACATCCGCAAAGGGGAAATCCGCGCGATCATCGGCCCGAACGGCGCGGGCAAGACCTCGATGCTCAACGTGATCAACGGCTTCTACCAGCCGCAAGAAGGCCGGATCACATTCAAGGGGCAGACACGGGCGAAGATGCGTCCGCACGACGCCGCCTATGGTGGCATCGCGCGCACGTTCCAGAACGTGGCGCTGTTCCGCGGCATGACTGCCCTCGACAACATCATGGCCGGTCGCACGCTCAAGATGCATGCCAGCTTCTTCTGGCAACTGCTGCGCTACGGTCCGGCCCTGCGGGAAGAGGTCGAGCACAGGGAACACGTCGAGGAAATCATCGATTTCCTGAAGATCCAGGAGATCCGTCGCGTCCCGGTCGGCCGGCTGCCTTATGGGCTGCAGAAACGCGTTGAGCTCGGCCGCGCGCTGGCGATGGAGCCGGAGCTTCTTCTGCTCGACGAACCGATGGCCGGGATGAACCTCGAAGAAAAGGAGGACATGTCGCGTTTCGTGCTCGACGTGAACGATCACTATGGCACCACGATCGCACTGATCGAGCACGACATGGGCGTGGTGATGGACCTGTCGGATCGCGTGGTGGTGCTTGATCACGGCATCAAGATCGCGGACGGCACGCCCGACGAGGTCAAAAGGAACCAGGCCGTTATCGGCGCTTATCTCGGCGTGGCACACTGAGGACGCATGGACATCCTGTACAAAATCTTCCTCGATCCCTTTGTGCAGATGGGCACTGCACCCGATCTGTTCGTGCAAACGTTGTGGGAAGGCGTGGTCGGCGGCATGCTTTACGCGTTGATCGCCCTCGGTTTCGTGTTGATTTTCAAGGCGTCGGGAGTATTCAATTTCGCGCAGGGCATCATGGTGGTCTTTGCGGCGCTCACGCTGGTTGGGCTGTATAACGCCGGCGTCCCTGCCTTTCTGGCGCTCGGGCTTACCATCGCGGTGATGTTCGCGCTTGCCTTTGCCGTGGAGCGAATCGTCCTGCGGCCGCTGATCAATCAGCCGGATATCATTTTGTTCATGGCGACATTCGGCCTGACCTACTTTCTTATCGGCTTCGGTGAATTCGTTTTCGGTGGCGACCCGAAGGTGATGATCACCGAGCAGCTCTACCTGCCGAAAGGCACGATCACTTACAAAGCCCTAGGGGGCGTCGTTTCTTTGCAGAAGCTCGACATCGCCGCCGCCGTCATTGCCTCAATCATGGTGGCGGGGCTGGCAGTTTTCTTCTCCAAAACGAGAATCGGACGGGCGCTGCGTGCGGTCGCGGACAGCCATTCGGCTGCTCTGTCGGTCGGCATTTCGCTCGAGCAGATTTGGGTAATCGTCTGGTTTGCCGCAGGCCTTGTGGCGTTGGTTACAGGCATCATGTGGGGCGCGCGTTCGGACGTCTCCTTTGCGCTTGACGTGATCGCGCTCAAGGCATTGCCGGTTCTTATTCTCGGTGGATTAACTTCAATTCCTGGTGCCATCGTTGGCGGTCTGATCATCGGCGTCGGGGAGAAGCTGTGGGAATTCTATTGGGGGCCTTTGATCGGTGGCGGCACCGATTCCTGGTTCGCCTTTGTGCTTGCGCTGGTGTTCCTGCTGTTCCGCCCGCAAGGCTTGTTTGGCGAACGCATCATCGAACGGGTGTAAGAGACGATGCTTTACCGCGAGGCGGGCCAGTTCAAGACCAACTACGCCACGGACCAGGCGATTTTCCCGATTCTGCAAGATCGAATCGGAATCATCATCATTCTCTTCATTGCCTTCGTCGTCATTCCCCTTACCGGCAACGACTTCTTCATCAACGCGATAATGACCCCATTCCTTATTTTCTCGCTTGCGGCGATCGGACTTAATTTGCTCACGGGCTACACGGGTCTTCTCTCTCTCGGCACTGGCGCCTTCATGGGGGTCGGAGCCTACGCCTGTTACAAGCTGACCACCGTCTTCCCAAATGTGAACATCATTATCTGGGTAATCGCATCCGGATTCGTCTCTGCTGCCGTGGGCGTTGTGTTCGGCCTGCCATCCCTGCGCATCAAAGGGTTTTATCTTGCGATTGCGACACTCGCCGCACAGTTTTTTCTGGAATGGTGCTTCATCCGGATCCCATGGCTCTACAACTACAATGTATCCGCGGCGATAGAGGTCCCGCAACGCGAGCTTTTCGGCATTATCGTCACCGGCCCCCGCGCCACCGCGGGGACGCGTTACGTGATCGTGCTGACATTCGTCGTGATCATGACGTGGATGGCCTCGAATATCGTCCGCGGCCGCATCGGGCGGATGTGGATGGCAGTACGCGACATGGATATTGCCGCTGAGCTGATGGGGATCCGCCTGCTCCCGACCAAATTGCTCGCCTTCGCTGTGTCTTCATTTTACTGCGGAGTTGCAGGCGCACTGTTGGTCTTCCTCTGGTACGGGGGCGCCGAGTCCACTGTGTTCTCGATTAATGAGAGTTTCACGGTCTTGTTCATGATCATTATAGGAGGACTCGGGAGCTTATTGGGCTCCTTCCTCGGGTCGGCTTTGATCTACATTTTGCCGATCATTCTGCGTTTCGTGCCTCCGCAGCTCGGCCTGCCTTTGCACGCCGCGACGGTCGAGCACCTGACGTTCATGATTACCGGCGCCCTAATCGTGTTCTTTCTTATCGTGGAGCCCGCGGGACTTGCCCGCCTGTGGCAAATAGTCAAGCAAAAACTGAGGGTGTGGCCGTTTCCTTATTGATGGTGCAAGATGGACCCAGTTTCCGACCATGGCGCAGCCATGGCTCTGAAAATCGTCTTCCGGCTAGTCGGACCAGGCGAGATGGATAACCAGACGTGCGCCGCCGGGAGTGAACGAAGGGAGGAACGCGATGAAGGCAAGACAATTTTTGGTCGCTGTGACCTGTGCGAGCGTGGTTGGAGCCGCCGTACTCACAAGCCAGGCGCCGGCGCAGGATTCAATTTATGTACCGTTGCTGACCTACCGTACAGGGCCGTATGCGGGCTCAGGAATTCCGATCGCCAACGGCATGAACGACTATTTGGCCATGCTCAACGAGCGCGATGGCGGGATTGGCGGCGTAAAGCTAAACATTGAGGAGTGCGAAACCGGCTACGACACCAAGAAGGGTGTTGAGTGCTGGGAATCGATCAAGGGCAAGAAACCGGCCGTGGTGAATCCGTATTCGACCGGCATCACGCTGCAAATCATCCCGAAGGCGGCAGTCGATAAGATCCCGATCCTGTCGATGGCCTATGGCTTGTCAGCCTCCGCAGTCGGCAACGACTTTCCATGGGTGTTCAATCCGCCGGCCACCTATTGGGACGGTTTGTCGATAGTCATGCGCTACATTGGCGGCAAGGAGGGTGGCCTCGACAGGCTCAAAGGAAAGACCATCGGCTTTATTTTCCTGGAAAGCCCCTATGGCCGCGAGCCACTCCCGCTGCTGCAGCAATTTGCCAAGGACTATGGCTTCACGGTGAAGGAGTACTCTGTCGCCGGCAAGGAAATGCAGGACCAGTCAGCCCAGTGGCTGGCGGTCCGCCGCGATCGCCCGACGTGGATGATCATGTGGGGCTGGGGCGCCATGAACCCGACGGCAGTCAAGCGCGCCGCGGAGAATGGATATCCGATGGACCATTTCATCGGAATCTGGTGGTCAGGCAGTGATGATGATGGACGTGGCGGCGGGCAGGAAGCCAAAGGCTACCTCACGCTCAACTTCAACGGACTCGGGCCGAACTATCCCGCCCTCCAGGACATCAAGAAATACGTCGTGGACAAGGGCAAGAGCCAGGTCGAGAAGGACAAGTTCGCCGAGAATTTCTACAACCGCGGCGTCTACAACTCCGTTCTGGTCGCCGAGGCAATCCGCAACGCGCAGAGGCTGTCGGGCAATAAGGTCGTAACCGGCGAGGACGTCCGGCGCGGCCTCGAGACGCTCAACATCAGCGAAGCGCGCTGGAAAGAACTCGGCTTGCCCGGCTTTGGGGCGCCGATCGCGGGCGTAAACTGCACCGATCACAACGGCCACGCGCCCGCTTACATGCAACAATGGGACGGCGCCAAATGGGTCAAGGTCTCCGATTGGATCCAGCCCATGAGGGACAAGGTGCGGCCGATGCTGGAAGAAGCGGCCAAGGAATATGTCGAAAAGAACGCTGGATGGCCCAAGCGTACCGAAGCTTGCGACAAGTCATCGTAACTTGATGTGCTGACAACCGAGCCTCTCCCCCTGTTGGGGAGAGGCTTCCTCTGTTCCGGAGTGATGGCCATGTCCGCCGTCGAGCAAAATCCGGCGACCAACACGCAAAGCGAGATTATCCTCTCGGTGAATAATATCGAGGTGATCTACGACCACGTCATCCTTGTGCTCAAGGGGGTTTCCCTAGACGTGCCGAGGGGTGGGATCGTTGCCCTGCTTGGCGCCAATGGCGCCGGCAAGACCACGACCCTGAAAGCGATTTCCAATCTGCTCCACGCTGAGCGTGGCGATGTAACCAAGGGCTCGATCGTGTTCGAAGGGGGCCAGGTCCAGGACCTTTCCCCAAACGAACTGGTGCGGCGGGGCTGTATTCAGGTGATGGAAGGACGGCATTGCTTTGGTCACCTCACCATCGAGGAGAATCTGCTCACGGGCGCGTTCACCCGGCGCGACGGCAAGGCGGCAATCAAGCGTGATGTGGATTTGGTCTATTCCTATTTCCCCAAGCTCGGCGAGCGAAAAAATTCGCTTGCGGGCTACACGTCCGGGGGCGAGCAGCAGATGTGCGCAATCGGCCGCGCGCTGATGTCGCGTCCGAAGATGATTTTGCTCGACGAACCGTCGATGGGTCTGGCGCCGCAGATCGTCGAGGAAATCTTCGAGATCGTGAAGGATCTCAATGAAAAGGAAGGCGTCTCGTTCCTGTTGGCCGAGCAGAACACGCACATGGCGCTGCGCTTTGCGCGCTACGGCTACATCCTCGAAAATGGCCGAGTCGTGATGGACGGTGAAGCGAAAACGCTCGCCGAAAACGAGGATGTCAAGGAATTCTACCTCGGTATTTCCGAAGGCCGGCGCAAATCATTCCGCGAGGGCAAGCACTACCGCCGTCGCAAGAGGTGGCTGGCCTAGGCCATGCCGGAATATTACGACGCTCTGGAAACCCGGGATGCCGCCGTGCGCGAGCGCGAGCAATTCGCACGCCTGGGTGCGACGATTGCCCGCGCCATGAGTGCTCCCGGTTGGTCGAAGCATCTCGCGGGCGTTGATCCGAAATCGGTGATCTCGCGCGCCGCGCTGGCGAAGCTGCCGGTCCTGCACAAATCGGATATCTCGACGCTGCAGAAGCAAAACCCGCCGTTCGGCGGTCTCAATGTCACCGTGCCGGGCAAGGTCCGGCGTCTGCTGATGTCCCCCGGCCCGATCTTCGAACCCGAAGGCGAGGGGAAGGACTGGTACGGCTCGGCGCGAGCTCTGTTCGCCGCGGGATTTCGCGCCGGCGATATCGTGCACAATTCCTTCGCCTATCACCTCACGCCCGGCGGGTTTATTCTTGAATCGGGGGCGCGCGCCCTCGGCTGCGCGATCATTCCCGGTGGCGTCGGTAACACCGAGCAGCAGCTTGAGGCCATCGCGCACTACCGGCCGTCCGGTTACGTTGGCACTCCCGACTTTCTGAAGATCATCCTCGATACTGCCGTAAAATCCGGCAAGGACGCATCATCGATCAAGCGGGGGCTTGTTTCGGCAGCCGCGCTTCCGGCCTCGCTGCGCGAAGAACTCGGCCGCCGCGGGGTTGCCGTCCTGCAATGCTATGCGACGGCTGAGCTCGGCGTCATCGCTTATGAAAGCGAGCCGCCGCAAGGCATGATTGTCAACGAAAGCGTGATTGTCGAAATTGTCCGTCCCGGCACGGGCGATCCTGTGCCTGATGGCGAGGTTGGTGAAGTCGTCGTGACGTCCTTTAATCCCGACTATCCGATGATCCGGCTCGGCACCGGCGACCTTTCCGCACTGATGGCGGGTGTGTCTGCATGCGGTCGCACCAATGCGCGCATCAAGGGCTGGATCGGCCGCGCCGACCAGACCGCCAAAATTAAAGGCATGTTCGTGCACCCAAAGCAGGTTGCCGAGATCGCTGGACGCCATCCTGAACTCAAGCGCCTGCGTCTTGTGGTCGGCCGGGAAGGCGAACAGGACACGATGACCTTGCTCGCCGAAAGTTCGGCATCGGATGCGGGGCTGGAAAGTGCAATTGCCGCCAGCCTGCAGTCGGTCACCAAACTCAAAGGCACCGTGAAACTGGTCGCGCCCGGATCGTTGCCGACCGACGGCAAGATCATCGCCGATGAGCGCAAACTATGAGTCCGGACACAGTTCCGGCCACCGGTCGCATTGGGGTGCTGCTGGTCAATCTCGGCACGCCAGACTCGACCGGCTACTGGGCCATGCGGCGTTACCTAAAAGAGTTTCTCTCCGATCGCCGGGTCATCGAGGAAAATCGGCTCAAATGGTGGCTGGTGCTCAATCTTGTCATCCTGACGGTGCGGCCCGGCCGCAAGGGACGTGACTACGACAAGATCTGGAATAAGGAGCGCAACGAATCGCCGCTCAAGACGATCACGCGCTCGCAGTCCGACAAGCTCGAGGAAATCATGGACAAGGTCGACAGGCATGTGCGCGTCGACTGGGCCATGCGTTACGGCAATCCGTCGATCCGATCGCGCCTTGAGGCATTGGCGGCGCAGGATTGTGGGCGGATTCTCATCGTACCGCTCTATCCGCAATATGCGGCCGCGACCACCGCGACAGTCTGCGACGAGGCGTTCCGCTCGCTCAGCACGATGCGCTTTCAGCCGACATTGCGGGTCGCTGCGTCGTATTATGCCGAGCCTGTCTATATCGAGGCGCTGGCAAATTCGCTCAACGCGGCGGTGGCGAAATTGAACTTCAAGCCGGAAGTGATCATCGCTTCCTACCACGGCATGCCGGAAGAGTACGTCGAGAGGGGCGATCCCTATCTCCAGCATTGTATGGAAACAACGATGCTTCTGCGCAAGAAGTTCAAGCTCGACGAAGAGCGGCTGATCATGACCTTCCAGTCGCGCTTCGGCACGGCCGAATGGATCAAGCCCTATACCGATGCGACCGTAAAATCCTTGGCCGAGCGGGGCGTGAAGAATATCGCCGTCGTTACGCCCGGATTTGCGTCGGACTGCCTCGAGACGCTTGAAGAGATCGCGATGGAAAATGCCGAGATTTTCCGCCATGCCGGCGGTGAAAATTTCGCCGCCATTCCTTGCCTGAACGATACGCCCGGTGGCATGGCGGTGATCCGCGACATCGTCATGCGCGAGCTGAAGGGTTGGCTGATCAGTAAATCCTGATCACTTGTCGCCGAGCAGACGGCGCAATTCGGTGCGCAGCTCGGGGGCGATGTCGGCGCGTTCCAGCCCATAGGCGGCGTTGGCCGCGAGGAAACCGATCTTCGAACCGCAGTCGAAGCTGCGGCCTTCGAATTCCAGACCGTAAAACGGCTGCGAGCCTGACAGCGCCAGCATGGCGTCGGTGAGCTGGATTTCGCCGCCCGCGCCGGCGGCCTGTTTTTCCAGTAGTTCGAAGATCTGCGGTTGCAGGATGTAGCGGCCGGTGATCGTCAGTTCGGATGGTGCTTCACTCGCTTTCGGCTTCTCGACCATTTTGGTGATTGCGAAGGCCTTGCCCTTCCGTTCGCCGATGCCGACGACTCCATACATATGTATGCGCTCCTTTGGCACCTTCTCGACAGCGAGGATGTTGGCGTTGCTGGCCAGCCCATTCGCGGCATCGATCATCTGCGCAAGACAACCGCGGCCGTGCTGCACAAGCACGTCCGGCAGAAGCAGCGCAAAAGGTTCATGACCGACGAGCTCACGCGCGCACCAGACCGCATGCCCGAGGCCGAGCGGTGACTGTTGGCGGGTGAAACTGACCGTTCCTGCCGCAGGCAGATCTTCCGACAGCGAAGCGAGCTCGGTTTTCTTGCCGCGCTCCATCAAGGTTAACTCGAGCTCGAACTGGCGATCGAAGTGGTCTTCGATCACGCTCTTGTTCCGGCCGGTAACGAAGATGAAGTGCTCGATCCCGGCCTGCCGTGCCTCATCCACCACGTGCTGGATCAACGGGCGGTCCACCACCGGCAGCATTTCCTTGGGCATGGCTTTGGTCGCCGGCAGAAATCGGGTTCCAAGCCCGGCCACCGGAAAAATGGCTTTACGAATACGCGTCATGCAGGACTTTTCTAGCTATGCGAATCGTGAATGCGTTGAGGCCGAGAAAGCACGGGTCCGGCTCAGGGTCCAGCTGCAAATCAAACAAAATTAGACCATTAACCCCGCTGAAATGATATCGGGTCACCCTTAAATTTGCGATACTGGGCGAAGACGGGAACGGGATGCACAGAGCGCGGCCAATCGTCATTGCGGTGGGGCTTGTGGCGGCCACCTGCAGTATTGCCTTCGGGCAAGGCGCGCAGGACCGTTCTCTCGCTACGACCGGCGCACTTCCGCCGCCGACCTCACAACCGGCCCCGCCCTGGAGCGGAGAATCAGGAGCGTCGGGTCATCCGCTGATGACAGCCGAGGCAATCCGCACCGCGGCGGCACACTTTCATACGTGCATCGACCGGATGTGGCCCGCAGCGGCGCGCCGCAGCATTTCGCGAAGCGTGTTTCACAATTCCACCACCTCGCTGACGCCCGATCTGCGCATCATGGATCTGCTCGACAACCAGCCGGAGTTCACCAAATCCTTCTGGGACTATCTGGACATCCTGGTCACGAACGAGCGCATCGAGGAGGGCCGGGCGCTGCTTGAGAAATATCGCAGCGCTTTCGACTCGGTCGAGCGGGCCTTCGGGGTTGATCGTCATATCCTCGCGGCCATCTGGGGCGTCGAAACCAACTACGGCACGCTGATCGGCGAACGTTCGGTCCTGCGTTCCACCGCGACGCTCGCATGCATCGGCCGCCGGCAGGATTATTTCCGCGAGGAGTTCCTTTCGACGCTGGAAATCCTTCAGCACGGTGACGTGCGGCCTGACCGACTCGTCGGGTCCTGGGCGGGCGCTTTTGGGCCGACTCAGTTCATGCCGACGGCCTTCAAGAAATATGCTGTGGATTTCGATCGCGACGGACACCGCGATGTCGTCGACTCGGTTCCGGATATCCTCGCTTCCACCGCGAATAATCTGAAAAAGGACGGCTGGGCCACCGGCAACACCTGGGGTTACGAGGTTGTCGTGCCCACGACGTTTAATTTCCTGCTCGCCGATCACTCACGCCCGATGAGCCTTCGTGAATGGGAGCGACAGGGAATCAGGCGCGCGAACGGACAGCCGTTCCCGCGACCCGACGAACAGGCCTTCCTGCTGGTACCGGCGGGCGTGCAGGGACCGGGCTTCCTGATGCTGAACAACTTCAGCGTCATCATGAAATACAACCCGGCCGAGGCTTATGCGCTGGCAATCGGACACCTCGCTGACCGTTTAAGAGGCGGCGGGCCCTTCCTACAGGATTGGCCGCGGTATGAGCGTGTGTTGTCGCGCACGGAGCGCCTGGAACTCCAGCAGTTGCTGGCGCGTCACGGGTATGATGTGGGTGAACCGGACGGTCTGCTTGGCCTCAGGACTCGCAGCGCGATTCGCGATTTCCAGGCCAAAAATGGTCGGATTCCGGATGGTTTCGCGTCCGCGGGGGTCCTCGATCAACTGCGCGCGCGTTAACGATGGTATTTGGTCGACCTTTGAGTTGACATTTTTCTGGCGCTGTTGGTCCATGGGTCGTTGAGGTTCGCGCGTTCTGCAGGCGACCGCGCATCGGGCTGGGCATGATTGGCAGATACAAGGTTTCGCGCTGTGTCGTCGGAGCGGCCCTTTTGGCGGCTGCGGGTTTCGCCGGCGTCACCGCCATTGATGTTGTCCTGCCATCGCCCGCGCAGGCGCAGTTCTTTGGCAACGAGGGCTTTCCGTTTTTCGGCGGCCAACGGCAGCGTCAGCGGTCGGGCGGCGGCGGCGGATTCTTCGGAGGATTCTTCGGCGGAGGCGACCGATACGAGAACCCCGAGCAGCAGGCGCCGGTAGACAATTCGCGCGCTCCGCCTCCGCGCAAGCCCGACCCGAAAGCCGAGCCGGTCACGCCAACGACGACAGTTGTCGTCCTGGGTGACGCCATGGCCGATTGGCTTGGCTACGGACTCGAAGATGCGTTCTCGGATTCTCCGGAAATCGCGGTCGTCCGGAAAAACAAGCTCCACTCGGGGCTGGTGCGTTACGAGCCCAAAAGCGATCTCGATTGGTGGCGTGTTGCACGCGATATCCTCGCGCAGGAGAAAGCCAACTACGTCGTGATGATGCTGGGCGTCAGCGATCGCGCGAGCATTCGCGAACGTGATGTCCCCAAGGACGCCGACAAGAAAAAAAGCAAGGACCAGGCAGAGAAGCCAACCGCCGAAAAGGACGCGCAGAACAAGGAACAGGTCGACGAACAGGAGCAGGCTCCCGCTGCTCAGCCTGAAACGCAGCCGGCGAAGAAGACCGGTGGCACAATCGAGTTCCGTACGGATCAGTGGGCGGAAGTCTATTCCAAGCGCATCGACGAAACGATCGCCGCGATGAAGAGCAAGGGCGTGCCCGTCATCTGGGTCGGCCTGCCGTCGCTCCGCGGCGCCAAATCGACTGCCGATGCGGTCTATCTAAATGATCTTTACCGCGCGCGCGCGGAGCGCGCAGGGGTTGTATTCATCGATATCTGGGACGGCTTCGTTGACGAGGGCGGAAAATACTCAAATTTCGGACCGGACTACGAAGGCCAGATGCGCCGCCTGCGATCGGCTGACGGCGTCTTCTTCACGAAGGCCGGTGCGCTCAAGCTCGCCCACTACGTCGAACGCGAAATTCGCCGCAACATGAACAGCCGTGCGACCCCCGTTGCCCTGCCGACAGGTCCGCTGGCGCCGGAAACGCCGGACGGCAAGCCGGCTGCACGTCCCGTCGCCGGTCCAGTGGTGCCGCTTACTGTGGCGCCCGGCAATACGGACGAATTGCTCGGCGGTGCCGGAAACAGCTCGCCTCACGGCGATGCCATTGCGACGCGCGTTCTTGTGAAGGGCGAACCGCTGCCCGCGCCAGCCGGCCGTGCCGACGATTTCATGCTACAACGAAACAATGACGAGCCGGTACCCCCAGCGGCAGCAGTGCCGGCGAGCGGCGCTCTGGCCTCTGGGCCGCCCGAGCCGCTCCGCATCGAGTCTACGCCTGAGCCGAAGCCCGCTGCCGCGCAGAGTGGCCGCAAGGCGGCGCAAGGTGCACAGCCGCAAACAGAAACCCAGGCGACCCAGACCGCTCAGGCTGCCAAGCCGAAGCCCCAGGCGCAGCAGCAGCGCACACAGCACCGCGATGACGTGCCGCGTCCCCCTAGGGGCATTTTCCCGTCGGGGGGAAGCCCGTTCGGACTTTTCCGCTTTTGATCAGCGCGGCAGCGTCGTCGTACCCATCAGGAATTTATCGACCGCATGTGCTGCCTGGCGGCCTTCGCGGATCGCCCACACGACCAGCGACTGTCCGCGCCGCATATCGCCCGCCGCAAAGACCTTCGGTATCGAGGTTTGGTACGCGACGGTGTCGGCGGACACGTTGCCGCGCTGATCAAGGGCAACGTCGAGGTTTTTCAGCATCCCTTCATGCACCGGATGCACGAAGCCCATGGCGAGGAGAACGAGATTGCCCTCGATCTCGAATTCCGTGCCGGGCACTGCCTTGAACTTCGAGTCGACGTGCGTGCAATGTAGTTTCTTCACCTGGCCTTTCTCGCCAGTGAATTTCTGCGTCAGCACGGCGAACTCGCGCGTGACGCCTTCCTCGTGGCTCGACGAAATGCGCAGCTTGAGCGGCCAATCCGGCCAGGTGAGCATTTTATTCTCGTGCTCGGGCGGCTGCGGCATGATCTCGAAATTAGTGACCGACTCCGCGCCCTGGCGGATCGAAGTGCCGATGCAGTCCGAACCGGTGTCACCACCGCCGATAACGATGACTTTTTTGCCGGTCGCGAGGATCGGCTCGCCGCCAACCTGCGGTTCATTGCTCACGCGCCGGTTCTGCTGCGGCAGGAAATCCATCGCGAAATGAATGCCTGCAAGCTCGCGGCCGGGAATGGGCAGGTCGCGCGGCGTTTCGCTGCCGCCGGTGAGCACAATGGCATCGTGCTGCTTGTACAATTTGTCCACCGGGACGGAGACCCCGACATGCGCGTTGTAGTGAAAGGTGACGCCTTCGCCCTGCATCTGCTCGACACGGCGATCGACGTGGATCTTCTCCATCTTGAAATCGGGAATGCCGTAACGAAGCAACCCGCCCGCCTTCGCCCAGCGCTCGTAGACATGCACGTCATGACCGGCCCGCGCCAATTGTTGTGCGCAGGCGAGACCTGCCGGACCTGAGCCGATGACCGCGACCCTCTTGCCGGTCTTGCGCTGCGGTTTGTCAGGCTCGAGTCCCTGCTTGATCGCACGGTCGGCGATCTCGCATTCGATCGATTTGATGGTGACCGGGTTCTCGTCAATGTTGAGCGTACAGGATGCTTCGCACGGTGCCGGACAGATGCGCCCGGTCACTTCCGGGAAGTTGTTCGTCGAATGCAGATTGCGCGCCGCTTCTTCCCAGTTGCCGCGATAGACGAGGTCGTTCCAGTCCGGGATCTGGTTGTTGACGGGACAGCCCGTCGGCGCGCCGGTGATGCGGCTGGTGCCGTGGCAATAAGGCACGCCGCAGTCCATGCAGCGCGCGGCCTGGTCCCGGATTTCCTTTTCTGGCAGCGGCAGCACGAATTCGTGCCAATGCTTCACGCGTTCCACGACCGGTTGATAGTCGCGATCCTCACGCTCGATTTCGAGAAACCCGGTGACCTTACCCATACCTATTCCGCGGCCTGCATCGTGGCGGCCTTCTCCTTTGCCATCTCGGCGAGCGCGCGGCGGTATTCGACCGGCATCACTTTGCGGAACAGCGGTCGATAGCTATCCCAGTTGGCGAGAATCTCGGCGGCGCGCTTCGAACCCGTGTAGCGCGCGTGGTTTGCGATCAGCATGCGGAGCCGTTCGGCGTCCTTCGAGGTCAGGTCGGACATCACGTCGACGCGACCATGGCTCTCCAGATCGTTGTAGTGACCGTATTCTTGCTCGGCGACCTGCTCTTCCTCGGGAACGGGCTCGAGCTCGACCATCGCCATGTTGCAGCGCGACTTGAACGTGTTATCGTCGTCGAGCACGTAGGCGATGCCGCCCGACATGCCGGCCGCGAAATTGCGTCCGGTACGCCCAAGCACCACGACGATGCCGCCCGTCATGTATTCGCAGCAGTGGTCCCCCGCGCCTTCGATGACGGCAATGGCACCCGAGTTGCGGACGGCGAAGCGTTCGCCGGCCACGCCGCGGAAATAGCACTCGCCCTGGATCGCGCCGTACAGCACCGTATTGCCGACAATGATTGATTCCTCGGGCACGATCCCGGAATCAGCCGGCGGCCGGATAATGAGGCGCCCGCCTGACAGGCCCTTGCCGACATAGTCGTTGGCATCCCCATCGAGCTCGAAGGTGACGCCGCGCGCGAGCCACGCGCCGAAGCTTTGACCGGCGGTTCCGGTGAAGCGGACGTGGATCGTATCGTCGGGCAAGCCTTCGTGCCCGTAATGCTTGGCGATTTCGCCCGAGAGCATGCCGCCGCAGGCGCGGTCAGTATTCTGGATAGCGGATTGCAGGCGCACCGGCGCCCCGCGATCGAGAGCCGATTGCGATTCGGCGATCAGCTTGCGATCGAGGATGTCCTTGATCTTGTGATCCTGCGACTCGCACCTGAAGATGGCAGTGCCTTTTTCCGCCGGCGGTTTCGTGAACAGCTTTGAGAAATCGAGCCCCTTGGCTTTCCAGTGCTCGACCAGCTTGCGGCGATCGAGCATCTGCATCTGCCCGACCATCTCATCGAAGCTGCGGAATCCGAGTTCTGCCATCAGTTCGCGGGCTTCCTCGGCGACGAAGAAGAAGTAGTTGATGACGTGCTCGGGCTGGCCCTTGAAGCGCTTGCGCAGCACTGGGTCTTGTGTGGCGACGCCGACCGGGCAAGTGTTCAGGTGGCACTTGCGCATCATGATGCAGCCGGCCGCAATCAGCGGCGCGGTCGCGAAGCCGAACTCGTCGGCGCCAAGTAGCGCTCCCACCACAACGTCGCGGCCGGTGCGGATGCCGCCGTCAACTTGCACGGCGATGCGGCCGCGCAGCCGATTAATGACCAGCGTCTGATGGGTCTCGGCGAGACCAATTTCCCACGGGCTGCCGGCATGCTTGATCGAGGTCAGCGGGCTTGCGCCGGTGCCGCCTTCAAAGCCAGCAATGGTGACGTGATCCGCGCGTGCCTTTGAGACGCCAGCGGCAACGGTGCCGACGCCGACTTCGGAGACGAGCTTCACCGAAACGTCGCCGGTCGGATTGACGTTCTTGAGATCGAAGATTAGCTGCGCCAGATCCTCGATCGAATAGATATCGTGATGCGGCGGCGGCGAAATCAGGCCGACGCCGGGCGTCGAGTGGCGCACCTTGGCAATGGTTTTGTCGACCTTGTGGCCGGGCAGCTGACCGCCCTCGCCAGGCTTTGCCCCTTGCGCCATCTTGATCTGCATCACGTCGGAGTTGACGAGATACTCCGCCGTGACACCGAAGCGGCCCGATGCGACCTGCTTGATCGCCGAGCGCATCGAATCGCCGTTCGGCAGCGGCTTGAAGCGATCGGACTCCTCGCCGCCTTCGCCGGTGTTCGACTTGCCGCCGATCCTGTTCATCGCGATGGCGAGCGTCGTGTGCGCCTCGCGCGAGATGGAGCCGAACGACATCGCGCCGGTCGAGAAGCGGCGGACGATATTCTTGGCCGGCTCTACGTCTTCCAGAGGCACTGGTTTGCGGCCGTCTTCCTCGGCCTTCTTGAGCCGGAACATGCCGCGGATGGTCAGGAGTCGCTCGTTCTGTTCGTTCACGATCTGCGCGAAGGCGCGGTAATGGTCTTGCGAATTCCCGCGCACCGCATGTTGCAGGCGTGAGACGGTTTCCGCGGTCCAGACGTGGTCTTCGCCACGCACGCGCACGGCGTAGTCGCCGCCGACATCGAGCATCGAGCGATAGATCGGCGCGTCGCTGAACGCATCGCGGTGACGGCGGACGGTCTCCTCGGCTATTTCGGCAAGTCCGACGCCTTCGATACGCGTATGCGTCCCGGTGAAATATTTGTCGACGAAATCCTGGCGCAAGCCGACGGCGTCGAAAATCTGCGCGCCGCAGTAAGACTGATAGGTGGAGATGCCCATCTTGGACATCACCTTGAGCAGGCCTTTGCCGATCGCCTTGATGTATTTCTTGATGACGTCCTTGTCGTCGGCCGGCTTGCCAGGCAGTTCGCCCTTGATCGCGACCAAAGTCTCGAAGGCGAGATACGGATTGATCGCTTCCGCGCCGTAACCTGCAAGGCACGCGAAATGATGAATCTCGCGGGGCTCGCCCGTCTCCAGCACCATGCCGACCGAGGTCCGCAAGCCATTGCGGATCAGGTGGTGATGCACGGCGGCGCAGGCGAGCAGGACAGGAATCGGAATACGCTCGGCGCCCGCCTTGCGGTCCGATAGAATGATGATGTTGCAGCCGTTGCGCACTTCCTCTTCCGCGCGCTCGCAGAGTTCAGCCAGCGCCCAGCCCATCCCGTCCGCGCCGTGCTCGGCGGGGAAAGTGATATCGAACGTGTGCGACTTGAAGTGATCGCCGCTCATTTCCGAAATCGAACGGATCTTCTCCAGATCCTCGTTGGAGAGGATCGGCTGGCGCACCTCGAGGCGCTTCGTCTTCGACGTGCCTTCAAGATCGAAGATGTTCGGCCGCGGTCCGATGATCGAGACGAGGCTCATCACCAGCTCCTCGCGGATCGGGTCGATCGGCGGATTCGTGACCTGCGCGAAGTTCTGCTTGAAATACGTGAACAGCGATTTTGGCTTGTCGGACAAGGCCGAAATCGGCGTGTCATTGCCCATGGAGCCGACGGCCTCTTCGCCGGTCGTTGCCATCGGCGTCATCAAAAATTTCAGGTCTTCCTGGGTGTAGCCGAACGCCTGCTGACGATCGAGCAAGGACAAATTCGAGATCGGCGCTTCGTTCGCTGTCCCAGGCAGTTCTTCCAGCACGATCTGCGTGCGCGCAAGCCATTCCTTGTACGGGTGGCTTTTCGCCAGCGTGGCTTTCAGCTCCTCATCCGGAATGAGCCGGCCGTGATCGAGATCGACCAGCAGCATTTTGCCGGGCTGCAGGCGCCATTTCTTGACGATATCCCTTTCCGGAATGGGCAGGACGCCCATCTCGGAGGCCATCACGATGCGATCATCGCGCGTCAGCAGATAGCGCGCGGGCCGCAGTCCGTTGCGGTCGAGCGTGGCGCCGATCTGGCGGCCGTTGGTGAAAGCAATCGCTGCCGGGCCGTCCCAAGGCTCCATCAGTGCGGCATTGTATTCGTAGAAGGCGCGCCGTTCCTCATCCATGAGCGGATTGCCGGCCCACGCCTCCGGAATCATCATCATCATCGCGTGCGCAAGCGAGTATCCGCCCTGCACGAGGAATTCGAGCGCGTTGTCGAAGCAGGCCGTGTCGGATTGGCCTTCATACGAAATAGGCCAGAGCTTGTTGATGTCCTTGCCGAACAGCGGCGATGAAACGGAAGCCTGCCGCGCCGCCATCCAGTTGACGTTGCCGCGCAGCGTGTTGATCTCGCCGTTGTGTGCGATGTAGCGGTACGGATGCGCCAACGACCAGGTCGGGAAAGTGTTGGTCGAAAAGCGCTGGTGCACCAGCGCAAGCGCGCTTTCGAAATCGGGATCGTGCAGGTCGGGATAATAAGTGCCGAGCTGATCGGCGAGGAACATTCCCTTATAGATCACCGTTCGGCAGGAGATCGATACGGGATAGTAGCCCGCGGTGCGCCGTTCGCGACGACGATAGATCGCATTGGAAATGGACTTGCGCAGGATGTAGAGCCTGCGCTCGAACTCTTCCTCCGAGACTTTCTTTTTCCCCTGACCGATGAACACCTGCATGTGCTTCGGTTCGGTCGGCTTGACCGATTCACCGAGCGTCGAGTTGTCGGTCGGAACGTCGCGCCAGCCGAGCAAGGTCAGGCCTTCGCGCGCGATCACCTCGGCGTAGATGTCGCGGACGATCTGGCGCCAGTTCGGATCCATCGGCATGAACAAATAGCCGACGGCATACTCGCCGGGCTTCGGCAATTTGATTCCGAGTTCGGCTGTCTTCTTGGAAAAAAATTTGTGCGGCATCTGCACGAGAATTCCCGCGCCGTCACCCATGCGCGGATCGGCACCGACCGCACCGCGATGCTCGAGATTGCAGAGAATGCGCAAGCCGTCTTCGATGAGCTGATGTGATTTGCGGCCTTTGATGTCGGCAATGAAACCGACGCCACAGGAATCCTTGTCGAGCGCCGGATCGTAAAGACCCTGCGCGAGCGGTGTGCCTGGATCGGCGGTCGAACCGCGGCCGGCGAATCCTGCGCTACGCTTCTCCTTGCTCATCTCATCCTGCCTCGTCGGCGCACTTGAGTGCTCCGGCGTACTCTCCACCGCGAGGCCAGCGCTCGCGGTTACGCGTAACTGATCTCGAGAAAGGACAACCTTGTCCGGCTGTCGCCGCCCGTGGCTGTTCCCTTATCGGGCGCCACCGATGTCTGCCCGCTTTCAGGCCGCCACCGAGGCCACCCATTAGGACAGCAATGCTGTCCTAATGAACAATGCCAAATTTTGCCCCGCCGCACAAGGCTGGTCCACGTCGGAATGAGTTAATTCTTGCCTTTTGTTGCGGCGGCACTACTGAGCCAAGCAAGAACAGGACCACGGCACTGACATCTACGCAATACCGTTGCGGTGGGTTCAGTTCGGACCGCAATACGGGTAGCCCGCTGCGGCAGACCCCTGACCAAATGAAAGCGCCCCGGAGTTCCGGGGCGCTGACGTCTGTTATTCGCTTTGGCGTTAGGCCGCGGCTTTGGTCTCTAGCTCAGCCTTGCCTTTGCCGTTGCCAATCGGGACCTGACGCGGCTTTTTCGCCTCGGGGATCTCGCGCACGAGGTCTACGTGCAGCAATCCATTCTCGAGGTTGGCGTTCTTGACCTGGACATGGTCGGCAAGCTGGAAGACGCGCTCAAAAGCGCGCGCGGCGATGCCCTGGTAGAGCACCTCGCCGGTCTGTTCTTCCTTGACCTGCTTGGAGCCCTTGATCGTCAGCGTATTTTCTTTCGCCTCGATCGAAAGCTCGTTTTCGCCAAAGCCGGCAACCGCGACAGTTACTCGGTATTCGTTCTCACCCGTGCGCTCGATATTGTAGGGCGGGTAACCCGGAGCAGACTCGAAACCGTCCAGCATTGAAAACAGACGGTCGAAGCCGACGGTGGAACGATAAAGGGGAGCAAGATCGAAAGTTCGCATGGCATATCCTCCATTGTTGAGCGACATGCGGTGGTCCGCCGGAATGGCCGAACCTAACCGTGCGCAGCCATATGGCCTGCGCAGCACTGATATGGGGACACGTTCCGGCGCTGCAAGGTCCGCGCTGTCCAGCCATAAATCTCTGAGTTTACTTGTTATTTTAAGGGTCATTCGGCTTTGGATTGAGCATGCGCGCCACCCTGCTATAAGCCGAAAGCGCTGCCGCACGGCTTCTCCTGCCTCATGAAACTCGTCTCAATTCCTGCCAATCCGGTACCCGATGGCGTGGTAGCCGGCGCAGTCAAGACCTCCGACGGGGTCAATCTGCGCTTTGCGCGCTGGGCGCCGCCGCCGGGCCGCAAGGGCACCGTTGTCGTTATGCAGGGGCGCGCGGAATTCATCGAGAAATATTTCGAGACCGTGCGCGACCTGCGTGCGCGTGGCTTTGCCGTCGCGACGTTCGATTGGCGCGGGCAGGGCCTTTCCGATCGCCGCCTGTCCGATCGCCACAAGGGCTACGTGAGAAACTTTGCGAATTACATCACCGACCTCGAGGCGGTGATGGAGCAGGTGGTATTGCCCGATTGTCCGCCGCCGATTTTTGCGCTCGGCCATTCGATGGGAGCGGCGGTGGCCATTCGCTCCTGTCACGACGGCAGCCGCTGGTTCGATCGCGTTGTGCTGTCCGCGCCGCTGATCGCGCTGCCCGAAGGACGTCTGACCACCGTTGCCGGTCCGCTTGCACGTTTCATGCGTTTCCTGGGACGCGGCGGCGCTTACGTTCCGTCGGGGGATTCATCCGTCATGGGCACAGAAGACTTCGTCGGCAATGTGCTGACGTCGGACCCGGTACGCTACGCGCGCAACGCGGCGGTGCTGGAGGCGGAGCCCGAGCTTGGACTCGGCGCGCCAACGGTGGCCTGGGCGGATGCGGCGCTACGGCAGATGAATATGTTTGCAGAGCCTGCGTATTCCGCGAGCATTCGTCAGCCCATCCTGATGGTCGCAGCTGGTCGCGATGAAGTCGTGTCTACGCCAGCCATCGAAGTTTTTGGACGAAATCTGCTCGCCGGACGCCACTTGATTCTTGCCGGTGCCAAGCACGAAATCCTGCAGGAGCAGGATCACTATCGGATGCAGTTCTGGGCGGCCTTCGATGCGTTCGTGCCGGGGACGCCGCGCTACTGAGCGGCGAGGACTTCGAGCGCCTGCTGATGCACGCGCCTGTCGCCTGCGACGATGATCCGACCTCCGCCTTGTGCCGGACCGTTCTCCCACGTCGTGACGATACCTCCGGCGCCGGCAACGATCGGAATGATGGCGACGATGTCGTACGGCTTGATTTCGGTTTCGATGATGAGATCGATCAGTCCGGCGGCGAGCATGCAGTAGGCATAACAGTCGCCGCCGTAGCGCGACAGTTTCACCTGGTTCTCCAGCTTTCCGAAAGCCGCGCGATCCTTTGGATTCATCAGCAGCGGGCTCGTCGTGTACATCAACGCGTCATCGATGCTCGCGCATTCGTGAACATGCAGGTCGCGGTTGCCGGTCGGTCCGCGATAGCGCGCGGCGCCGCCGTCGCCGGAAAAACGTTCGCGTGCGAACGGCTGGTGCATCAGGCCAAACACCGGCTCGCCGAAACGCATGAGGCCGATCAAAGTGCCCCAGGCCAGCATGCCCGATATGAATGATTTGGTGCCGTCGATCGGATCGAGAACCCAGACGTACTCGGCATCGGTATGCTCGGACCCGTATTCCTCGCCGAGAATCCCATGATCGGGAAATTGCTTGCGGATGAGCGTGCGCATGCTTTGTTCGGCGGCGCGGTCGGCTGCCGTCACGGGGTCGAACCCGCCGACTTTCTTGTTCTCGATCGCGAGAGCGGTACGAAAAAAGGGAAGGATGGTTTCGCCCGACGCGGTCGCGAGTTTGTCGACGAAACTGCTGAAGTCGATGGCCGTCATGCCGCCTGCCCCGTGTGGCGTCTCACCATCGGAGAGCTGGTCTCCCGGCAATCAAGCGCGAGAACCGTGCTTTCAAGCCGATTTTCTGCTGCGATGCGGAATTTGAACCTAGTTCGTTTTCGCATTAGACCCTTTAAGAGCGCCTATCTTGGAAGGCAGCCATGCAAAATCAGCATGGGAAAGCCCCCCGCAAACCTTGATTCTTGTGCGTCGCGATGTACCTTATTGCAGTGCGGTAGCGAGAGCTGCCGCTGCCCTCCTTGGGCGTTTCCTCCCTAGACTTGGGCCGCTCGCACCCGCTAGCGGCCCTTTTTTTGCAAGCCGAGAAATTACTCAGCCGCGGCCCGGTAGGGACGCAGTTGCTCAAGGGGGATCTCGCCCAGGCGCCGCGCCAAGGTCTCCATATCCTCCGCCAAACGGGTGAAAGTCGGAGAACGCTGGTATTGGCGTTCATCCATGTAGAGGGCGCGGTTTATCTCAAGCTGAATGGCGTGCAGGCCGACGGCCGGGTTGCCGTAGTGCTCGGTAATGAAGCCGCCAGCGTAAGGCTTGTTACGGCTGACGGTATAGCCCAGGGTCCGCAACGTTTTCTCGACAGTCTCTGCCACGACACCGACACAGCTCGTGCCGTAGCGATCTCCAAGCACGAACTCCGGCCGCGGTCTCTCGTCACGATGGCCCGTCGTCGACGGCATCGAGTGACAATCGACAAGCACGGCGGTCCCGAATTCCCGATGCAGCCGTGTGAAGAGCCGCCGCAGGGCGCGGTGGTAAGGCTTGTAGAGGCTCTCGATGCGCTGTAGGGCATCATCGACCGGGATGCGCTGATCATAGATTTCCTGCGCGTCTCCGACCACGCGCGCGACCGTTCCTAGGCCGCCTGCGACACGCATCGAACGTGTGTTGGCGAAAGACGGCAGCCTGCCGTCGAACATGCGCGGATCGAGTTCGTAGGGCTCGCGGTTCGCGTCCACAAAACAGCGCGGGAAATGCGCGCGCATCATCGGAAAGCCGGTTTGAACCACGCCCGCGATCAGTTCATCGACGAAGCTGTCCTCGGAACGGCGCAGAGTGGCGATGTCGAGCCGGCAATTGGCGAGGAAGTCGCGTGGATATACCGAACCGCTATGGGGCGAATTAAACAGAACCGGCCCCCGCCATGACGCGGGCTCAACGACTTCAAACGGCGGATCGAGCTCGTCGCGGATTTCGCTCATGAAGAGAAGGCCATAGCAGCGGTATCACTGTCGGGGTCAAGTGGGGCTTTAAGACCCCATTATACCGTCTATTGTTCATGGCTGAGCCATAAAGCCAAGTCATGGTTTCGGTTCACCCGTTATTTACCGGGCATAAGTCTTAATCGGCCGGCTGAGTGTGGTTGGCCAAGGGCAGCCGGACCGGGGTGTTGAGTAGTCATGTCCAAGATTCTGTTGGCTGAAGACGATACCGATATGCGGCGATTTCTGGTCAAGGCACTCCAGAATGCCGGGTTTGAGGTGACCTCCTACGACAATGGCCTTTCGGCCTATCACCGGCTGCGCGAGGAACCCTTCGAGCTGCTGCTGACCGATATCGTGATGCCGGAAATGGACGGCATAGAGTTGGCCCGCCGGGCGGCCGAGCTCGATCCCGATATCAAGATCATGTTCATCACCGGCTTCGCGGCGGTCGCGCTCAATGCCGATTCCAACGCGCCGAAGCAGGCCAAGGTGCTGTCAAAGCCGGTTCACCTGCGCGAACTGGTAAGCGAAGTCCAGAAACTGCTTGCGGCCTAGCGCTTTGCGCGGCCTTGCTTCACCGGGTTGGAGCCGATAGACCATCCCGCTTGATGGGTGCGTAGCTCAGCGGAAGAGCACTACCTTGACATGGTAGGGGTCACAGGTTCGATCCCTGTCGCACCCACCACGCAGTCGTCCGATCACTAGATTTCTGGAGACTGGTAACTTCAGGCCGCGGTTGGCGGCCTTTCTTGTCGTCGATTTTTCTGCGTCTGGTCTCCGGTAGCGCATGCGGCCCTTTTCGGTGGCCGGTCTCCACGCCGAAAAATCCCGTTCCTGGTGGCGCGACCGTGCACTTCGCGAAATGAGGGAAGGCAAAAACTTTTTCTCAGTGGATCTAATGCAAGAGGTTGTTTG
>DATLJR010000048.1:0-5550 GCA_035538755.1 Pseudolabrys sp. | reverse complement strand
CAACGCGCGGAACGCACGGCTGCCGAGTAAGAGGGCACACGCATGAGTGACATCGGCATCGAAAAGAGCGGTCACGTGGCCTTAGTCGAGATCCGCCGTCCACCGAACAATTTCTTCGACATCCCTTTGATCAAAAAGCTTGCCGACGCTTTCGAGAGCTTCGACGAAGACACGCATACCCGCGCTGTTGTTCTGGCAGCGCAAGGCAAGGCATTTTGCGCCGGTGCCAATTTCGGCGACGGTTCAACGCTTGACGCGCTGGGCCGCCGTCCCAACGAGCCAGGTCCAGGTGTCGCGCCACTTTATGTCGAGGGCAACCGGCTCTTTCGTACCAAAAAACCAATTATCGCAGCGGTACATGGAGCAGCTGTCGGTGGTGGCTTGGGCCTTGCGATGGTGGCTGACTTCCGCGTGGCCTGTCCGGAGACGCGCTTCTGCGCCAATTTCACACGACTGGGCTTTCACCCCGGCTTCGGCCTTACTGTCACGCTGCCGGCTGTGATTGGCCAAACCAAAGCCGCGCTGATGTTCTATACCAGCCGCCGTGTGACCGGCGAGGAAGCCTACGCGATGGGCCTTGCGGATATGCTGGTGCCGCAGCATCAGGTGCGCGACGCGGCGATCAAGCTCGCGAGCGAGATCAGCGAGAACTCACCACTTGGGCTTATCGCCACGCGTATGACCATACGCGGCGATCTCGCCGATCGGGTGCGCGAGGCAACCGACCATGAATTGGAAGAGCAAACAAGGTTACGAAAGACAGAAGATTTCAAGGAGGGTGTGAAAGCGGTATTCGAACGACGCTTGCCGAATTTCGCGGGTTATTGAACCCACGACGGCGAAGTTGAAAAATATTGCCGCGACGGCCGAACCACAAACCATCAAAACGGTCGAATCCGAGCTTATAGCAAGGTGAGGGCGATGATCACGCCGCTGACGGCTCCTTCTTTACCGTTTCAGCGTGCTGGCACCGCTCGCAATAAAAAACATACAGATCTGGCATGTCCGCAAGGCTTATGTGCCGAACAAGTTGCATTTTACCGCGACAGTGCGGACATCGCGCAGTTACTGTTTGAAGCTCAGCCATCATCAAAAAAACCTCTGTGTGAGGGCGCTCGGGAAAGCGAGCCGTCGTACTTAGGCGTATACGCCTCTCATCGATTGCCAACACTGTGAAGATTGAGCACGACGCGCCGGATGCCCGATCCAGTGTCCTCGGCGTGAAAACCAAGCTCCTCGGTCATCTGCAGCATGCTCGTGTTTTCGGCCAACACATCGCCATAGACCCGCTGGAGGCCTTTCTCCTTGGCATAATCGATAACGCACTGCATCAACAGCCAGCCCAGGCCGTGGCCCTTGAGGCGCGAGCGCACCAGGATCGCGAATTCCGCGGTCTTTTCGTCAAGCTCATCCCTCAAGCGCACGAGGCCCAGCATCTGACCCGTTATTTCGTCGAGCGCGATGAAGGCCATCTCATGGCTATAGTCGAGATGGCTCAGCCTATCGCTCTCCGCGGTGCTGAGTTCGCGGACGCGTGCAAAGAACCGAAGCCGCAGATCCTCGGCGCTGACATCGCGTAAAAAATCGGCGTATAGCGTTTTGTCTTCCGGCCGAAATCGGCGGATCACGATGTGCTCGCCACCGCGAGTCGCCTGGTGGCGTTCACCCGAGCCAATCTCTTTGTCCGGCATGCACGCTGCACGAATCAGGAAATGGATTTGGTCAGAATACCACGGTCACGCGCCG
The DNA here is from genome assembly GCA_035538755.1 of Pseudolabrys sp. Classification (GTDB taxonomy): domain Bacteria; phylum Pseudomonadota; class Alphaproteobacteria; order Rhizobiales; family Xanthobacteraceae; genus Pseudolabrys. Next base: position 3,804 of record DATLJR010000048.1, on the reverse strand, counting down.
GCGGGGCTCGCAGCACGGCCGTCGCTCAGAACGAGGATGCACGGAAGGCTGGAACTCAGGTCAGATTTCTGTCGCTGCCATCGATGGTTCGGCCGCTGGCCGGGTTGACCAGATGCACGCCGCCGCACGCAAGGCACTTCACGGTCTCATAGCTTTGCTTTTCCGGCTCGTTCGGGTCGTCGGCGACCCAGCCTTGCACGCGCAGGCGGGTCTTAGGGCAGCGGTAAAGAAATGTAGCCATCGCCTCATCATGGAAGGCGGCCGAGACCGGAACCGCGCAGGTGCCTAGGAGCTGCAACGGTTCGGTCAGGGCCGCTCGCCCACTGGGGGTGCTCTCCTTGGGCGGCCTCAAACCTATACGCCGTCGTGGCTTGGTCCGTGTTGATCCAAATCAAAGGCCCGAGCATTCGCTGTTTTTTGCGAGGCGCACGGCAAGAACTCGATTGGATTTTGGGCTACTTGGTCTCAGTCAGTATCGACTGGATCCAAAGTTAGCTCGCACCTTTGTTCAACGGGGAGGCTGCTGACCGCCCATTCGAGGCGCGCTACCTCGTCGTCAAGACCGATCCAGCGCAGTTTTTGGATCAGACGCGCCCAGTCACGCGGCAATGGTTGCGCTGGGCGGGCGAATTCATCGGGTCTTGAGAAATCCACTGCTCTCTCCCTAGCGTTTTGTCCGCTTTTTCTGAACGTGTCCAATCTAAGCGCATTGCGCGCAGGCAATTTGATCTACATCAATTGAGCCTCGGCTAAAAACGCTGCGCGCAGACACCATGTGGACTATTAAAGCCCGGCGGGACTTCTCGATTTTATCGACATTGCGCTATTAGCGCCGCTGGCTGTATTTCACCTGCCGGTTCGTGCCGAGTGATCGCGCCGGGCTTGATGAGCCACTCGACGATGCCGGGCCACACCTCGCGCAGAACCCGCTTACCCATGAATAGTCCCAGATGACGGCAGTCGGCGGTCAGCTTGCAGAGCTCATCGGGCGATGTGCCCACCAGCCGCTCGACCGCGAATAGCTGCGGCGGCGTGACCAATTCGTCACGTCCGGCCGCAAGGAGGAACAGCGGCGTTTCTATGTTCCTAAGATCGATCGGTTTTCCTAGCGCCACAAATGTCCCGTCGGCGATCTCATTTCGCTTGTAAAGTTTCTCAACGGTTTCGAGAAAATAAGGTCCCGGCAGATCGACGGTCCACGCATACCAATCGCGGAACGCGGCTTCCAGACGCGTAAAGGCCGAAGAACCGTGGGCTTCCTCGCTTTCGAGCAACTGTCGGATTTCTTCAGCTTCTACCGTTCCGGGTCCCCACAGCTTGAGCACTTTGTTACCAAGGACGAGCCCGTCGCCGAGACGGACAACCTCCCGAAAGACTTCCATTGCGGTGCCGTCGGCAAGCGTCGACAGCACTGAGGGGGCAGCTTTGGTGTCCACCGGCGCTGCGGCAAGCACCAGTTTGCGAACCTTGCTTGGAAAACGCGCAGCATAGACGAGTGCCATCCATCCGCCCTGGCACAAGCCGATCAGATCGACCGGCGCGCCAATCTCATCGACGAGCACATTGAGGTCGGCCAGGTAATCGTCGATCCCGAGAAATCGCATGTCGTGAGAGGCCGAGTGCCAGTCGGTGACAAACAGGTTCGTCACGCCGGCCTCGCGGAGCGCGGCAACAAGGCTATGCCCGGTGGCGAGATCGCTTAGCGTTGAACCGTGCAGCGCAAAGGGCGTACACAACAGACAAGCTGGACCATTCGACGACGTCGCGAAATCACGCAACCGTACGGTCTTGAGTTGGAGCGCGATCCGGTGGGGCGTCACCCATTGCGGCGGTGGCGGCTTTCCCGTTTCCGACCTGATAGCGAGGCTGGTGAATTGTTTGGCAAAATGCGCCGCCATCTCGCTGGCCGATGCCGCAAACAACGCCGGCAACAGAAAAGCGGCGTTCGGAGCGTGGCGGCTTGCCGGGTCGTACATCGAATTCCTCGCGTAGCGCGTCAATGACAATTTTATGACCCGCAGGATCGTTCGGGATTGATCCAGATCAACCCGCTTCGAGGCGAAAATCCTATTGTTTCTGTGATTTGGAGAAGGCCCCCGTCATGACCAAGCCGATTACCGATAAAGCCGAAGTCGCGGTGGAATATCCGGACAAGCTTTACATTGGAACGTTCGCGCACACCGCGCGATTCGACGCTCACATCGATAAGACAGGTATCTCGCTGACGCTCGAAGTGCCGGGCCCGGTTGAACAGCGGAAATCGGTGCGCATGCATTTTCATCATGCGCTGTTTGCCGATATTCTGCGCGACTTGGCAAAAACAGTCGCGGCGCTGCCTCCGGAAGATCTCGCGCACCGGGATTCGCTGCGCGATTCGACCAAGGCGCTTTATATCGCGCTCGAAACCAACCCGGCCGAAGCCAACAGATTAGTTGCCGGCGCGGCGTAACCCCGGGCTGCGGTCGCAATAGAGCGAATCGATCATTTGGAGCGTGAGAAAACGGCCCGTTCCCGCTCCAACGCTTCCGATTCTGTGATCAGATCGAAAGCCAACTTCTGAAGGGCGACACCAATTCCGGCTTTGGGAAATCTGAGCGCGAACCAAAGACAAAAATCCGCCTTGCGGCGCAAGCATGCAGGTTCACCCTCTGCCAAGCCGCAGGATGAGCAAGAATCTGCGTCACAAAAATTCATATAGCCACGCTCCGGGAGAACGGTTGCAGTAGAATAGCGCCCATCCTTGCCGGATCGTTTAACGCCAAATCAGAGAGGCTCGTTTCGCGAAGCATGTGTGCTGTGCCCTGGCAGAACAGGACTGATCCGAGAACAAACAGCAAAACATAAGTAACGCGAAAGAACTGTGCCGTCGGCACGACCTTGATCAGCCAAATTCCAACAAGGTTCGCGAACACTGCCAGCGGCAGGAGAACGAGAGAGGTTGAGACATTCTTTACCGTAAACTGCGCCAGCATAGCGTATGGCACGATCTTGATGATGTTCAGCGCGGCAAAGAAGATCGCCGTGGTGCCGACGAAAGTCATTTTCGACAACCGTTGCGGCAGCGTAAAAACCTGGAAAGGTGGTCCGCCGCCTTGACTGGCGAAGGACAGAAAACCGGAGACCGTTCCCCAAAATAGGCCCGAGACAATGCCGCTTTGCGCGGGCTTTGGACGCGCCGGGCCTAGCCAAGTCGTGGCAACAAAAATAAGGGCGGTAAGCCCGACGAGAATGCGAATCGTGTCATCCGATACATGGGCTGCGAACAGATAGCCGAGCACCAAGCCAAACACGGCGCCGGGCAGCAATATTTTCAAGTTCCATCCGCTCCATTCGCGCCAGTATGCATGAACTGAGATCGCGTCCTGGCAAAGCACGATGGGTAGAAGCAGTGCCGCCGCCTCCAATGGCGGCAGATAAAGCGCAAGCAATGGCGTGGCGCCGGTCGCAACGCCGGAAAAGCCGCCTTTGGCAAGCCCCAGGAAGATGACAGCCGGAATTGCCACAGCGTAGAAAACCGGATCGCCGATTGGCGCAAGCATGCGTGCTCACAGCGCGGCTGGTAAACAGGCTTCAGCCTCTGGCTACCACTCGCGCCGTGCGGTCCAGGGCATGCCGTTCAACGCCGCCAACGTGCCGGTGTTGGGGCAATACCGATCCCAAGTCGGTGGCGACGCGCCACGCGCGAAATCCCACATACATCGGCGATGCGATTTGCACAGCGTGCAGACGCGTTGCAGATCGCGGAATGCCGCCGGTTCGAGGCGGGCGACCTCTTTCGGATCGAGGTCAAGATCGGCCATTCGG
>DATLJR010000047.1:0-1524 GCA_035538755.1 Pseudolabrys sp. | reverse complement strand
GTCTCGACCAGACGATCCGGCGCGCAATTGTTGTTGGGTTTGCCGTTGTAGTGACCGCCGCGGCCGGCCTCGAAACCGATGATCGCCCGAACCGAGGGCGGATTCTGGCTGGCAAGTGCGATCGCGCCCCAGCCGCCACCTGATTGACCGACGACGACCACGTCATCGCGCTTGATGAATGGCTGAGTCGACATGTAGTCGATGACCCACATGTTGAGCGAGGCAATCGCCAGTCCCGCATCCCGGAAATTGGCATCCGAGCAGTTGCCGACACCCGAGAAGAACAGCCCGAACAAGCCGCGCTCGGGAATCTCGATGCCCGTAGCGCCGTATCCCGGGCGCACAGGCGCGACGACGACGTAACCCTGCTTCGCGAACCAAAGAGCTGCGTCGCGGAACTCAATTACGGGAAAGAAACTTCGCTCCTTTGGATCGAGCGAAACGCCATGGTTCATCACCAGAAGCGGAAATGGTCCATTTCCAACGGGTCTGACCATATACGCCAGCATCGGGATGATCGACGGAATTCCCCAGAGTTCCTCGTGGACCTCGGCGACTGCAAGACCGGCTGATTTTTCGTCGGGTCCGGCGGCAGCGAAATTGGGTACCAATAGCACCAGCGCGATTACCTTTAGCAATCGCTTCACAAGCCGCCGTAAATCGGCGTACGGCACGCCGCAATCGAGCCCCGCGCGCATGAGCGTATCTCTACAATTACGATGATTGCCCTTGTTTCGGCGGCACTGACAGCGTTTGAGGCTGCACGGGCTGCGCCAGCGTTGACTTAGATCAATGTCCCGGAGGAATTCGAGTTGCTCAGCCGAGGACTTCTTGAACTCGGGTCACGTGCGCTATACCACCTGCCTGTTCTCCGTAGAGAGACCAAAATTTGCCGCGCACCAGTCGCGGAATCTGCTCAAGAGAAAAACGTCTTCTATCGTTTCGTTTCCATTTGCCTGATCCAAAAATGCCGCCAGGTCACCAAAAACAAAAAGGCGTTGCCGCTCATACGCGAGGATGTTAGCGTGATTTTTACATCGCAAAGAAGGTGAGCCATTCGATGACCCTTCGCGCACCTTTGAAGATGAAGACCTTGGCTGTTCGTTTCGTCTTCTTTCTGGGCGTCTGGCTCATGATCGCGAGTTGGAAGGAAGAGGATCTTCCGGTCGGCCTGGTGGCTTCGGCACTCGCGCTGTGGATCAGCCTGGCGCTCTTACCGCCTACTGTTTTCCGTCCACGTCTTGCCGCGCTTGCCAAACTCAGCCTTCGCTTTCTGAGCAGCTCGATCATCGCGGGCGTGGATGTTGCTCGACGTGCGCTCCGGCCGCGCCTCGATTTGCGTCCTGGATTCGTTGCCGTCCCCTTGACCGTACCGCCTGGCGTCGCCCGCAACGCCTTTCTCGTCTATCAGAGCCTTCAGCCGGGAACCTCGCCCACAAGCGCGGAAGGCGAAATGCTTCAGGTGCACTGCCTCGACATTTCGCAGCCGATAGCGGCAGCTATCATGGCGGATGAGGCCCTGTT
>DATLJR010000046.1:0-33928 GCA_035538755.1 Pseudolabrys sp. | reverse complement strand
AGCCACACATTTGCGATAGTCCGCGGCTGAACTTTGATAGTTTTGGGCGTCCAAATCGGTCGCATCCACGCTGGTCGCGGTGCCGCAGCCCCCGACACTTAGAACGCAAACAGCTGTGACCCCAAACCGCACAGCACTAAGAACTTGCATGTAGACTCCGGCTTCTGACGGCGCCAAACTTTGCGCCCCTGTGCCGGCTGTGTATCTGGCACCTAGCGTTTGTGTTGTGTTCGACTTTAGACAATTTCACTGCGAATGCGGATAACTATGTGCTCTTTTCTTGGCGTTCCGGCGAAAGAATTTCGGGCTCGAATGGAGTTCTTATGAGCGAATTTTCTGTCAGGTATTTGTGGTAGTGAGTCGTGACGAATTTAGCCTCTTTAAGAGTCGCCGGCCGCCATTGAATCTCAAGATTTTCATTTCCGGCGACGCTTTCGATGATTCTACGTTCTTCGACCAGCAACTTAAATTCACTTGGTTGGTCCGCATCGGCATTGCTGTCGAGTCTAGTGGCGAAGTCGATGCGCCCAGTGGGTACCCAATCCCGCTTTACGACACCTTTAAACTCATTACTCACCGGGCTTTTGCCGTTTGCTAGGCTTGTAATCAATGCTAGCGGATTTGCCATCGCTGCCTCCCTCGCCGATGAGCTTCTGAACGCCGAAGAGGCATTCTTAGCGCAGCATTAAATCCGTTTCGATCACTGTTTCTGCCTGTGCAAAACTCCGTATCAGCGACGCCAAACGGCTGTAGCTCTTAACAGCGTTGCCGCACGCTCACGAATCTCATAGGGCTAAGGCCAAGGCGCATGCTGCGCTATCAGGGAGCTATCCCATGGGGACAACAGCAGCCGCTACGGCAGAAGCCGATGTCAGCATCAACAAGAAAGACTTGGTCACCGCACTTGCGGAGCAACACCGCCTAAGCAAGCGCGCTAGCCAGAAGATGCTCGACGATCTGATTGTCATGATCACCAGGCACTTGAAGAAAGGCGAGAGGGTGAAGATCACCGGGCTCGGCATCCTGCAAGTGCGCAAGCGCGCTGCCCGCAGGGCCGCAATCCAGCCACCGGCGAGGCAATCAAGATCAAGGCCAGCAAACACGTGGCCTTCCGCGCTACCAAGAGACTCAAGATAGCGGCGTAATCGCCAACAGCAACTTCTGTTTTCGGGATACGATGATCGTCGTCATGCCCCGCGACGGCGCACGCCACCTGTTGTTGTTGAGGAGCCGGCTCCAATCGTGGTTCGCCCACCTATTATTATGGCGCCGTCAACTTTTGTGGTTGATGAATATCCGATCTATGCGGCGCCGCACCTCATGTATATGCGTACGCCGGTCCGGTTTGGCGTCACGGATGGGGCTATCAACGTCACTTTCGCGGCCGTTGGTAGGGCCGGTGCCCCTTAGTTTAGCAGTTAAGAGATTGATAAGACTCGTCGTAGTACGCGGTTGAGGTGATCGGGCAAGAATTCGACCGCATTACATTGGCTTCAATCTTGCCTCGGCTACCCGCCGAGGCGCATGCCTTCTTCAATGGCCTCGGCCCGCGGTGGCGCAGGTCTGCTGAGCATGTGCTCAACATTGTTGGTGCAGATAGTTTTGTAACGCACTGGGAACACCAGCGCGCCAAGATCAAGAAGTTGAGTTGGGATTTCGGTGTCGATCTGAGGGCTGATTAGATCTATCCGGCACACTGCTACCTCATGTCCGCTTTACCCCCCAAAAGTGGATATGTGCGGTGCAACTAGGGATGTCCGCTTTGGCCAAAAGCGGACATCACCCCTTCATTCGATTACTTCGTCCCCACGAGCCGACAGCGAAGATGGCAAACTCAGGCCAAATACCCTCGAGGTAGGCAGATAACGAACTCAAATTTGTTCATCTGCGCTACTTGCAGATCACCCGGCTTCTCGCCCTTGAGGATGCGCATCTACCCCACTAGTCGACATTCTTGGTCATGGAATGTCACTTTGGCGGGGTTTCAGTCGTCCCAGTTATGACGGGAACTGCTATGACTTAACCGACGACGAAATGTGAAAGCCGCCACGCAGGATAATTTCCGATGACGCACCTGCTGCCTCCCCAGACGGCGCAGCGCCTTCCCGGCGGGGGCTTTTCGCGCAAGACGTGGGCCATGTTGGTGAAGGAGTTCATCCAACTCAAGCGCGACCGTGTCTCGTTTGCCATGATCATAATGATTCCACTCGTGCAGTTGATGCTGTTTGGTTACGCCATCAACACCAACCCCCGCGATCTGCCCACGGCTGTATTGATGCAAGAGAGCACCGATCTGTCGCGTTCAATCCTGGCCGCGCTCGAAAACACAAAATATTTTCGCGTCACCCAACTGCCCCACAGCGAGGCCGAAGTCGACGAGTTGCTGGCCTCTGGCACGGTGCTCTTTGCGGTCGAGATTCCCACGAGGTTCGAGCGTTCGGTGCGGCGCGGCGACAAGCCGGCAATGCTGGTGATTGCGGACGCCACCGATCCCGTCGCCTCCGGCACCGCCCTCGGTACGCTCAACATGGTCCTGCAGACCGCGCTCTCACACGACCGCGCTGTTCCTGATAAGCCCACCATGCCGTTCGAAATTCGCACCCATGCCCGGTACAATCCCGCGGCCGTTACGGCACTTAATATCGTCCCCGGGTTGGTCGGCACGATTCTCACGCTGACCATGCTGATTTTCACCGCGCTTTCTGTCACGCGGGAAATCGAGCGCGGGACCATGGAAAATCTGCTGTCAATGCCGATCACGCCGGTGGAGATAATGCTCGGCAAGATCATTCCTTATGTACTCGTCGGCTTCGTGCAGGCGGCATTGATCATCGGCATCGGCGTGACCCTTTTTGGCGTGCCGATTGTGGGCAGCCTTGCCATGCTCGCCGCCCTAAGTACGCTGTTCATCGCCACCAATTTGTCGATTGGCTACACGTTCTCCACCGTGGCACAGAATCAATTGCAGGCCATGCAAATGTCGATGATGTTCTTCCTGCCGAACATCCTTTTGTCCGGATTTATATTTCCGTTTGCGGGCATGCCGATCTGGGCACAATGGATCGGTGAGACGCTGCCGCTCACGCATTATATACGAATTATACGCTCGATCATGCTCAAAGGCTCGAACCTTTCCGACTTGCGCTACGATGCAATCGCGATGTCTGTGCTGATGCTGATTGCGATGACTATCGCTGTCACGCGATTCCGTCGCACACTCGACTAAGCCTTCGGGCCAATACCGAAAGCAGAACAGGCGGAGCGATGGCACAAGAGCACAGCAAGCAGGCGGCGCACAGCCATATGCACGACTTCGAGGGCCACGTGGAGGCGGTCGAGGCCGATCTCGAGTACTGGCGCGCCAAGCGTCTCGAGCCCCGTCTCATTCAACTCCACCGCCGCGGCGTGCTTACGTTCTACGACCTTGTGCGCACCGCCACCGCTCATCCTGAAGCGCCGACAACTGCGGTCGCGCACGACAGCGAAGCCCGCATCCGCGCCCTCGAAGATGGTCTCGACGATTACATCCGCGGCATCAACCTCATCTCGCTCGACGGCCCCGGCTATCCCTCGGTGATTGAGGACACCCGCAAGGAGCGCGGCGATTATGACGACTTCTTCCGCATTGCCAAGCCGTCCCACGACGGCTCGTTGGAAGAGCGCATCGCTCGGCTGGAGCACCAGTTACCTGAGTATCGGCATCTCCTGGACGTGCTCACGCGCGCGCTGCTGGACAAAGGCGTGTTGACGACGGAGATGGTCGAGCAGCAGCGCGCCTTCCTCGCCGGCCGCGGCGCCTGGCACGGCGCCCGCATCGTCGCCCGCGCCTGGGTCGACCCCGCCTTTAAGCAGGCGCTGCTCACGAAGGGTCGCGAGGCGGTGCGGGAGCTGAACATTCCGCCTGGCCGACTTGGCAAGCTGGGCGTCGCCGAGAACACGCCGACGCTGCACAACATCGTAGTGTGCACGCTCTGCTCCTGTTATCCGCACGACCTCCTTGGGGACCCGCCGTGGTGGTACCGCGACGACAGCTACAAGGAGCGGATCGTGCGCGACGCGCGAGGCATGTTGTCGGAGCGGTTCAACCTGCGCCTGCCAGACCATGTCGAGGTGCGCGTCCACGACAGCACCAGCGACGTGCGCTGGATGGTGCTGCCGTGCCGACCCGCGGGCACTGACGGCTGGAGCGAGGAGCAGCTGGCGCGGCTCGTGACCATCGAGAGCCTGGTCGGCACGGCGCCCGCCGTCGACCCCGCGGCGTTACCAGGGGGTTGACGCCGCATGCCCGCCTCACATCCCATGCATCGCTTTCGGGTCGGCGACCCCGTGCGGGTTGAGCGCGTGAATCCCACCGGCAATCCGCGCACGCCTCACTACATTCGCGGCAAGAACGGCGTCGTCACCGTGCTGCATGGCTCGATCGTCAATCCGATTGACCACCGCGACGTCTATCCACCTCTGTGCAGCGTGCTCTTCCGGGTGCGTGATGTGTTCGGCGGCAGCAGCGGTGACACGCTGTCGATCGACCTGCACGAGGATTGGCTCACGCCCGCCGGCCCTAGCGACGAGCGAACTCTGGACTGATCTATTGTCGGTCTCGATGGCCGCTTTGGGCCAAAAGCGGACATGCGTGTCGTTATTCGATCAGCTCGTCGGCAAGCTGTTGGAGGCGCAATGGCACATCGAGACCCAGTTCCTTAACGGTCTTGAGATTGATGATCAGTTCAAACTTTGTCGGCATCTGCACTGGAAGGTCGGCAGTGCTTCTCGCCCTTGAGGATGCGGTCGATATACCCTGCCGCCAAGCGAAACCGTCGTATGGAATGTCCGCTAAAGGGCAGTTGCGTGGCTTATCCTGCGACCGCTCTCGCTGCTTTGAATCGCGCAGTGCTCTCTGCCGGCCAATAATCGGCTGGCCGGTAGAATTCTGCGACTGTGGGAACGCCATCGGGCAGGACCACCCAAGGCTGCTTCGTGGACGTGTAGATGTGAATGTCAGGCTGAACGCGGGAGGGTTCGTCGAGCGTTCCCACCCGTATAAAATGAATGCTCGGACCGGCCTGAGGATAGTTGCTCCACACCGTCACGCCACAATCGGCACAGCGCCAGAAGTTCTGACCTTTGCCGCTGGCACTGGGCAGCGTTGTTTGAGTTGGTTTGCCTTTCGGGAGCTCGACTTGCGACGCCTCGATCAAGGCATTGACCGCGAAAGCCGATCCGGTCTCGCGCTGGCACCATGTGCAATGGCAGCAATGCACAAATAACGGTCGCGCCTTGAGGCGATAACGTACCGCGCCACAAGTGCAGCCGCCTTCCATAGCGTTGCTCTGCTGATCAGTCATTACAAAGCTCCTTGATAGCGAAGCAGACGTGAATTTTGCGTCAGCCAACTCTGCACGCGATGCCGGTCGCTGGATTTCTTGGCATCGGATTGACGGCGTCCGAAGCGTAGCGCATGAGTGCGTTTCGGCAGGGGCTAAACGAATCCGGTTACGTCGAGAGCTCTTTGCATGGCCGGTCGCCGTGCGGGCGCGGCAGGCAAAATGACGGGTTATCAGTGTAACACGTAGGTGCCTGGCGCGTCGGCGAGCACGTTGTACCCGGCCGCAGGGGCGCCCATGTGAGGAGGCGGCACCGGCTCACTCGACCGCTTTTCAAGCCATGATACCCATTCTGGCCACCAAGAGCCTTCCTGGCGCGGGGTAGCAGCCGCCCAAGCATCCGGGTCCGCATACTGGTCAGTGGGACTTTTGGTCATGACTTGATAGCTGCGGTTTTTGCGGCCGGGCTCTGACACAATGCCCGCATTGTGGCCGCCACTGGTGAGCAGGAATGTGATCTCACTGTCCGCCGCCAAAAGGTGAATCTTATAAACGGAATGCCAGGGCGAGACGTGGTCGCGTGTCGTTCCGACAACGAACATTGGTGCCCGAATGTCGGTCAGCGCGATTGTTTTCCCATCGACAAGCCAGTTGCCCTCGGCCAGATCATTGTTGAGATAAAGGTTACGCAAGTATTCTGAGTGCATACGATAGGGCATGTGTGTTGTGTCGGCATTCCATGCCATAAGGTCGATCATCGGCCTGCGTTGACCCATAAAGTACTCATGAAGAGTGCGAGACCAGATGAGATCGTTAGAGCGCAAGAGTTGGAACGCACCGGCCATTTGGCTGCCATCAAGTAATCCTTGTTCCCACATCATGTCTTCGAGGAACGTGAGTTGGCTTTCATTGATGAACAGCATCATTTCGCCGGCTTCGTGGAAGTCTGTCTGGGCCGCGAACAAGGAAATGGACCGGAACCGTTCGTCACCATCTCGCGCCATTGCGGCTGCTGCGATCGAAAGCAGGGTCCCGCCGATGCAGTAACCAACGGCGTGAACGGGCTCGTCAGGCACAATGGCGGTTACCGCGTCAAGCGCAGCCATCACGCCGAACGTGCGATAGTCGTCCATACCGACGTCCCGATATTCAGGGCCCGGATTCTTCCACGAGATCATAAAAACGGTGAACCCCCGTTCGGTTAGATATTTCACCAGCGAATTTTGCGGTGACAAATCCAGAATGTAGTACTTCATGATCCAGGCGGGCACGATCAAGATTGGTTCCGGCCGAACGTGATCTGTCGCTGGTGCGTACTGCATTAATTCGATCAGACGATTGCGATAGATCACTTTGCCCGGCGTAACGGCGACGTCGCGTCCTACCTCAAATCCCTCGGTACCGACGGGTTTCTCGCCGCTAACGCTGCGTTCCCAATCTTGCAGAAGATTCTGCGCGCCACGCACAAAATTCATGCCGCCTTGGCGAAGCGTGTGTAGCTGCAGCTCGGGGTTGGTTAGTAAAAAATTGGAGGGTGCAAAAACGTCGAGTATCTGCCTTGCAGCAAACTCAATGGCTTTCTCATGCTGTTTGGTGACGCCGCGCACACCTGTCGTGGCACTATGCCACCATTGCTGCTGCAGCAGAAAGCTCTGATAAATTAGATTATAAGGCCACTGTTGCCACGGCTCCCCGACGAAACGTCGATCCTGCGGTAGAGGATGAATGAAGGGTTCGGTCTCACTGGCTCGGATCGCACACTCCCTCGCGTGGAGTGCTAATCGCGCGAATTGTTGGACGGCCTTTTCCAGCAACTGCAATTGCTTACCCGGCGACCACGCCAGATGCGTGGCATAGTCCAAATAGCACTCGGCAAGTGCTGTCGGTGAAAACCCAAACGTGAAACGGGCGAGTGCGGCGCGCGCGGCTCGGTCGACGACCTCGCCGAGCGCGGTTGGTGCGTAGGAGTGTCGCTCAGGCGCAGACGCGGTTTGTTGCGCCTCTGACACCAGCTCTTTCTTAGGAGTATCGGCTGTCGCTGGCGACTCTGACTTATGCGACACAAGGCGAGGGCGTTTGTTGGCTAAGCTGCTCGAACCTGCTCGTGACATAGCATTTCCCTCAGGCTATCCGCGCTCAAGCGATGCAATAAAATCACTCTTCCGCACTCCAAATCAACATCCGAGCGAACTGCACATGTCTGCTTTTGACCCAAAGCGGACACCTGCTGACCTCGCCCTAGGCCTCTTCCAGTCCTGTCTTATGCCGCTACGATGGAATGACTGGAGCGAAAATGAGAATTGGCCGGTTGAGGCATATGGGCAGAAGCCAAGGATTCCAAGGATAGGCTATCTGTTTTCATTCACCGAACGCGAGGGCCAACAACTCTGGGATGCGTGCCGCGAAGGCTTGCAAGAACTAGGATATATCGCGGGCCAAAATATTACGCTCGAGCCGCGATGGGCGGAAGGACGTCATGACCGTCTTCCGGCGCTTGCGAATGAACTGCAAGTTTTGCCCGCAGCATGTGAACGCTGCGGGTAAATTACTGACAAAGCTCGACGACGCTTACGGCTGGTAGTTTGCCGTCGATTGTTCTGATTTGAACTTTTCTATCGCGGCGTAGAGATTTGGCGGCCTGTTGTGCGTGCCGCGCACAGCTTCGACGTGTCCGCAATCACCGAAGCGGCAACCGTCGTACAGTCCCGCCTGCCTGATCAGATCGCCGACATGATACATGTAGGCGGGGGCTTTATTCCAACCATACTGGTTGTCGCAAGCAGCCCCGATGTAATGGTTGGAGCCGGAGACGTGACCACCGCGCGCATAACATTTGTTGATGCGGGGATCTACTTTGTAGCCGTGCTCCTTCAGCAAGGCATAGAATTTCTGGAACTTGCTGGCATAGGCCGGATGAACCGTGATGTTGAAGCCATAGGCAGTTTGCACCGTCACCATGATGCCATTGCCATTGGCATCGACGGCCTGGTGCGAACTGCGGTGCGCGCGGAAGCTTGATGTCTTGCTCGATGCCGACGAGACCGCCTTGAGAGTCGTGCAGCGACCATCATTGTCACATGACGGCGAAACACTGTTCTGGCGACGCTGCGCGGCTTCGGCCGGAAGTGCGACGAGCACACTGAGGACGACAAGTGCGGCGACCTTCATTCCGTACTCCTCTGTAGACTGCCGTTACGAAGGCGACCCCTGCATTTTCCAATGAGTCGGTCGTATATGCACGGTATATCGGGGTCGTATCTTCGTTTTTACCGTAAGGAAGAAACCTTAATGCGGAGTGGCGGATGTCTGTTTTGATCAAAACGTGGTGCTTTCTCATAATTAATGGAGGTACTCTGTTGATGTGCTGCCGATTACGGTCTCGTTTCGGCATGCGTTAAGTTTTTTCCTGCTTGCCGCGGCAGATTCAGCTGCGCAAAGTTCCGTCGATGGGCATCGGTATGAAGCGGCTTTTCACCTTCGCAGCGGTCTATGTGATTGCGTTACAGACGATTCTGGTGAGCATTGCACCGCTAGCGAGTCTTGGCTCAAGCGCGGTCGACCCGTTCCTAATCATTTGTCGAAGCGACGGTCAACCCCACGCATCTAACGACGGTGCCGGCGAAACGGACGGTCATCGCCCGAGACAGAGCTGCGTGCATTGCGCCCTGTGCAACATACCGACGACCGCGCTCGTGCCATCCGTCGTCATCAGCATAGTAGCGCTTGCGCTTTTCGCGCTCTTTCTTCGTCCCTCGCTCAGTGCACCGCGCATTGGTTTTGTTTTCGGTTGCATGTTTGCCAGAGGTCCTCCGCAATTGGTCATGACCAACTGATCTCCCAAGTCCTGACAAAATTGGAGTGACCCATGTTCAATCGTTTTACGGTGCATGCATGCAGTGCCCTTGTTCTCGCCTTAATCTGCGCCGGATCGGCGTCAGCACAGCAAGCCAAAGCCGGCGATCTTGTCCTCGATAATGCCTGGTCGCGCGCGACTCCCGGAGGCGCCAAGGTCGGCGGCGGCTACCTTACCGTCGACAACAAAGGTTCGGCGGCCGACAAATTGATCGGCGGCTCAAGTCCGGCCGCTGGCAAAGTCGAAGTTCATGAGATGGCCATGAACAACGGTGTGATGACGATGCGACCGGTCAAAGATGGATTATCAATTCCCGCTGGGAAATCGGTCACCTTGGCGCCGGGAGGCTACCACCTCATGTTGATGGACCTGAAAGCTCCGCTCAAGAAAGGCGACAAGATCCCCGTGACGCTGAAATTCGAGAAGGCAGGAAACGTCAACATCACATTGGACGTACGAGACATCGGCGCGACTGGCGCAACGTCGGGTCAAATGGATCATGCCAAGCCGGGCATGGACCACAGGATGTGAACCGATCACGTTGTTGGCGGGAATTCCAGGTTGCGTAAAGGATCGCGATTTTGCGCGCCGTTACGAAGGCAAGCACTATAGCTGATAGGACTTTGGTGAGAAGAAATCGAGCGTCCGGTCGACGGACCGGCAAGCTTGAATTGTCGCTCCGTCGCGGCCAACGATCAGCGTGGTTTAAGAAATGAAAAATCGCAGCCTTGGTCGGCGCCCAGGATTTCCTGGGCATACAGGCGCGCATAACCACGTGGCGGCGTTTGTATTGACTTTTTCGATGCGGCTTTGCGCCGCTCGAGCTCATTCTCGTCCACCAGAAGATCAACCCGCCGCTGCTTGACCGAAAGCTTGATGCGGTCGCCGGTTCTTACAAGACCGAGCGGTCCGCCAGACGCGCTATCCGGCGTCACGTGCAGGATGATCGTACCGAAAGCAGTGCCGCTCATCCGCGCGTCTGAAATCCGCACCATGTCCGTGACGCCCTTGGTCGCAAGCTTTTTTGGGATTGGCAGGTAGCCCGCTTCTGGCATCGCCGATTCGGAATGCGGACCGGCATTTTGCAAAACAAGAATATCCTTGGAATCGACCTCGAGACTTTGATCATCGACGCGAGCGGAAAGGTCTTCGAGCGACGAAAATACGACCGCGCGGCCTTCGAGCTCAAACAGATTGGCGTCTGCGGCGGAGCGCTTGAGGATCGCACCTTGCGGTGCCAGGTTTCCGAATAACGCGACCAGCCCGCCTTCGGGCTCAAGCGGATTTTTCCGTTCGGCGATGATGGTTCGATCAATCCACCCGGCACCTTCGTGTTCAAGTCGATCGCCGAGCGATTCGCCCGTCACCGTCATACAGTCCAGGTGAAGAAGATCTTTGATTTCGCGCAGCAACGCACCCATGCCGCCGGCCGCGAAGAAATCGTCCATGTAGCCGTTACCGACTGGCTTAAGGTTTACCAGAACCGGTGTCGTATCAGACAGTTCATTGAGACGTTTCAGCGAAATGGAGACTCCGGCCCGGCCGGCGATCGCCGTTAAATGAATGATCGCATTCGTGGAGCCGCCAATAGCAAGAAGCACCCTCAACGCATTTTCGACCGACTTCTGGTTGACGATGCGATCGGGCGTGATCTGTGAGCCAATCAATTTGACGGCGGCAATGCCGGTGGCTTCCGCAGCGCGCAGCCGGTCCGCGTGCACCGCAGGTATCGCAGCGGTGCCTGGGAGGATCATGCCGAGCGCCTCGGCGATGCAGGCCATGGTCGAGGCCGTGCCCATGACGGCGCATGTGCCCGCGGTCGTGGCAAGCTTTCCTTCGACCTGAGAAATTTCGTGGTCATCGATCTTGCCGGCACGGTATTGAGCCCAGAATCGACGGCAATCCGTGCACGCGCCCAGACGTTCGCCGTGGTGGCGTCCCGTCATCATCGGTCCAGCCACCAACATAATGGTTGGCTTGCCGGCCGATACTGCGCCCATCAATTGCGCCGGAACCGTCTTGTCGCAGCCGCCCATCAGGACCACAGCGTCCATCGGCTGTGCCCGTACCATTTCCTCGGTGTCGACCGACATCAGGTTACGAAACTTGAGACTGGTCGGATTGAGAAAGACTTCTCCCAACGAAATGGTGGGAAATTCAATCGGCAGCGCGCCCGCTGTCAGGACGCCGCGCTTCACGGCCTCCAGCAATTCGGGGAAGTGGCGATGGCAGTTGTTGAAGCCGGACGCGGTGTAGGCGATGCCGACCACCGGCTTCGCAAGCATTTCGCGGGAATAACCCATCGATTGCGCGAAGGACCGCCGAAGATAGAGGGAGAAATCGCGATCGCCATAGTTTGTGAGGCCGCGGGCGATACCGGTCGGTTTGTCGCTCATAGCAACACTTTTTGCAGCCGTTGCGCCTGGATGCAAGCCACCAGGGACGCTCGGCAATTCGTTTCTTTGCCGAGAATAGCTATGTCCGAAGGCACGCCGGACTCCAGGCCCGTGGTCTCGCCAAGCACGGCCTTACCCCTCGGGTGGACCCAAGCGCGGACTACGGTTACGCGAATTTGGGTTGCGACGAATCTCGTCTCGACAAGCACCCTGGAACCCTTCTAAAAGGTGAGCCGCGGGGCGGGAAAGTAAAACACATGGATTATAAGGGTTATTTCACGTCTGCCCTCGATCGGCTGCGGGATGAACGGCGGTACCGGGTGTTTGCGGACCTTGAGCGCGTAGCCGGTCGATTCCCGCACGCTATCTGGCATTCTCTACAAGGCCCAAGCGACGTCGTGATCTGGTGCTCCAACGACTACCTCGGAATGGCCCAGCATCCGAAGGTGATCGGGGCCATGGTTGAAGCGGCCGCCCGCCTGGGCACCGGCGCCGGCGGTACGCGAAATATCGCGGGCACCAATCATCCGCTTGTCGAGCTCGAGCGAGAGCTCGCGGATCTTCACAATAAGCCGGCCGGGCTGGTCTTCACCTCGGGTTACGTATCCAACGAAACCGGCATCTCTACTATCGCCAAGCTGCTCCCGAACTGTCTGCTGCTGTCGGATGCACTCAACCACAACTCCATGATCGAGGGCGTAAGACAGTCGGGCTGCGAAAAGAAAATCTGGCGTCACAATGATCTCGGCCACCTCGAAGAGCTTCTGACGACTGCCGATCCGGCGAGACCAAAGTTGATCGTCTTCGAGAGCCTTTATTCAATGGACGGCGACATCGCTCCGGTGCATGCGATCTGCGATCTAGCCGAGCGCTACAGTGCGATGACCTACTGCGATGAGGTCCATGCCGTGGGCATGTATGGCCCGCATGGGGGTGGTATTTGCGAGCGCGACAACGCCATGCATCGCGTTGACGTGATCGAAGGCACGTTGGCGAAAGCCTTCGGCTGCCTCGGCGGCTACATCACTGCAAGCGCGGAGCTGGTCGACGCGGTGCGGTCCTACGCCCCCGGCTTTATTTTCACGACGGCACTACCCCCGGCAATCTGTGCCGCCGCCACCGCTGCAATCCGCCATCTGAAAACGTCGGGTTGGGAACGCGAACGCCACCAGGAACGTGCGGCTCGGGTGAAAGCGGTCCTCAACAACGCGGGCCTGCCGGTAATGCCAAGCGTCACACATATCGTACCAGTGTTGGTCGGGGATCCGGAAAAGTGCAAGGCGGCGAGCGACCTGCTGCTTTCCGAGCACGGCATCTACATTCAACCGATCAATTATCCGACGGTGCCGCGTCGCATGGAACGACTGCGAATCACGCCATCTCCCTATCACGACGATGTGCTGGTCGACGCCCTGGCTGAAGCTCTCGTGGACACATGGGAGCGGCTCGGCCTTCCGCTGCGGTCGCGCGCGGCCGCGGCCGAATAAACTCGGTTCTCAATCCTGAAAAGGAGGCCGTTTCGTCAGCGGCATCGCGCTGTCGCTCTTGACCTTGAGAGAACGCGCGCTTCGGCGCGCGACCAATGGCATGGTCAGCGAAACAAAAAAGATACGCGTGAGATGGTGCGCCCCGACATAGACCGGGTCGAGGTTGAGCGCGAGCGCCAGCAGCATCATTGCGTCAACCGCGCCGGGGGCAAATGCGATCATCACTTCGGCCGCCCGCAGTGACGACACGCTCATCAGCACAGCGGCGAACAGGGCGGCCATCGCGACAGCCACCGCGAACGAACCGAATGCCGCGCTAATGAAATTCAGCAATAGCCGCAGCGGCGTATTGGCAAAGCGCGAGCCGGTAACCGCGCCCATCGCGATCATGGCCGTATTGGCAACCCACCAAGGCATGACCGCGTGAATCATACCGCTGCCGTGCAATACGGCGGATGACATCATCGCCCCGAACAAGAGGCCGCCGGGAAAACGGAATCGGTACGCGATGACTGCGACGACGGTCGAAACCGCAATAAGTATTGCGATTTCGTCAAGAACGGCGATGCTCAGCGCGGTGGCAGGTCTTGGCGGTGCATGCCCGACCAAACCAAGGACCGACAATCCAGCTGGCAATCCGACGGCAATGACAACCACGCGAATGCTCTGCACGATTGCAATCGCACGCAAATCGCCGCCGAGTTCGGCCCCCAATGCGAGAACCTGCGACATACCGCCGGGCGCAGCGGCGAGGTATGCGTCAACCTTGCCCCAGCCATGAACAAGCTGCAGATAACCTGCACCGCCGACCGAGATGACGGTCATGGCCAACAACAGCACAACAATGCTGAGTGGGTAGGTCGCCATGCCGTGCAAGGTCTCGGGCGTGACCACTGCGCCGAGCGATATACCGATGAGCACGAATATCGCGCGCATCAGCAGCGTCGGGATGAACATCGGTCGACCGGCGAGCGCGGCGCCAGCCACTGCAAGGATGGAGCCCGACAGCCAGCCGGCTGGAACACCCGCCAGGCCAAGCACCGCACCGCCCACGGCCGCGACCCCCAGCGTCTCCGCCAGATGGCGCAGGTCGGCAAGTCGACTGGTGGCGGAGGGCGCGGACAAAGGCTCAGCTCTCAAAGAGCCAGGCGCACCCGGTGTCGCGGCTCATCAGGCCGGATCAATGACGCGCGCCGCTGCTCGCGTCAAATGCCTTTGGCCGGAAACCTCAGGCCGTCATTTCAGAGATTGACAGCGCGCGGCCATCGTCGCCGCTGAGCACAATACGCACAAGATCGGCGGCATTTCGCGCACCAATCTTTTCCATGATGCGAGCCCGATGGACTTCCACTGTACGGGGACTGATTCCAAGGTGACGGCCGACTTCCTTGTTGGAAGCACCTTCCGCAAGCTGCGTGAGAACTTCGCGCTCACGCGGCGTCAGACGACGCTGGCCAGGAAAGTCTATCGTCAGACCGATCGTCCCGGCTGCACTTCCGTCGCGTCTCGCAAACGCCCTGACGGCACTGCGTACGCGCGCGACGATAGAGCGTGCATCAAGCGGCTTGACGAGATAGTCGAACGCGCCGCTTTTCACCGCCTCGACAGCTGAGCTCACAGCGCCGTCACCCGTCACTATAAAGATCGGGGCGGGATAGCTGCGCGCATTCAGCTCTTTCAGCACCGTTAGACCAGATTTGGCCGGCAGGTGCAGATCGAGCAGCACGGCAGCCGGTGTCCGCGTGCTCGCCACTGCCAGAAATGTCTCGCCATCCACGAATCCGGTCACGCGATAGCCGGCAAGCGTGAAAACCACCGAGAGTGCGTCACGCATCATCGCATCGTTGTCGACGATGAAGAGATCGTTGCTGTCCGAAGCCATGATTACTTCCCTTTGGCGACGCCGGGTACCGGACCAACGACATTCTGCACTATACACGCCAAGGGTTAAGAAAAAAGTACAGGTATTACAATAGTTTACGGTATGATTGGATGGAGCAATTGGTACGTCGGTGAGGCGCGGGCCCGTCCCATATAAAAATCGTGCCTCGGTTGTTGTTCTGTGGTGATTTAGGTCGGCAAAATCGTAGTGAAACGACGCCTGTTCCTGATCTGGAGTGTCTATGTTGCAGGGTTGGGTCGTAATCGCCGTTGCGCTTGCGTATATCGGGCTGTTGTTCCTGGTCGCGAGCTATGGCGACCGCACTCGCGGCCTCGGCCGCGATGGACGCGCGCGATTGCTGATCTATCCGCTGTCGCTCGCAATCTATTGCACATCGTGGACATTCTTCGGATCTGTCGGCTTCGCTTCACGCACGGGCTTTGACTTCCTGACGATTTATGTCGGGCCGGCCATCATGATTGGCCTGTGCGGACCCCTCCTGATCCGGATCGTGCGCCTGGCCAAAGCGCAAAACATTACGTCGATCGCCGATTTCATCGCCGCGCGCTACGGAAAAGGTCAGGCGGTCGCCGCGACAGTCGCTTTGATCGCGATCGTCGGCACGATCCCCTACATCGCCTTGCAGCTGAAGGCGGTGTCGGCATCGCTCGAAACCATCCTTTCGCACGTCACGGCGGGCACAGAAGTTACTCGTCCGTTGCTGGGCGACATCGCACTTTTCGTTGCCTTGTCGATGGCGACGTTCGCCGTCCTTTTCGGTACACGCCACATCGATGCGACCGAACATCAAGATGGTTTGATGTTGGCGGTCGCAACCGAATCGATCGTCAAACTTCTGGCATTCCTCGCCGTTGGAATTTTCGTGACATTCTGGATGTTCGACGGTCCAGTCGCTTTGTTCAAGGAAGCAATGCAAAGGCCTTCGACCGCCGCCATCTTCGGCCGGGAGCCTCGCGCCGATACATTGATTGCGATGACGCTGCTTTCGTTTGTCGCGTTCATTCTATTGCCACGGCAATTCCATGTGGCGGTTGTCGAGAACAACAACGAAGGCGAGATCAAACGCGCTGTCTGGCTTTATCCTTTGTATCTTGTTCTGATTAATCTGTTTGTGGTGCCGATTGCGCTCGCGGGCCTTTTGACGTTCCCCGCGGGCAAAATCGACAGCGACATGTTCGTGCTGGCGCTGCCCCTCGAAAGCGGTTCGATTTTCTTCACCATTGTCGCCTTTGTCGGCGGCTTGTCGGCGGCCACGGCGATGGTGATCGTCGAATCGGTCGCCCTATCCATCATGGTGTCGAATGACCTGATCATGCCGTTCGTGTTGCAGCGGCGGGAAAGACTGATCAGTCGCCGCGACAACATCGGCTCGATGCTCCTGACCGTGCGGCGCCTGGCGATTTTCGCGATCCTGCTTCTCGCTTATGTGTATTACCGTTCGGCTGGCGAGGCGCAGCTTGCCTCGATAGGCTTGCTTTCGTTCGCAGCCATTGCACAGCTGGCGCCCGCATTCTTCGGCGGACTCCTCTGGCGGCGCGCGACTGCGGCGGGGGCTATTGCCGGGATGACGGCGGGCTTCCTGGTTTGGGCCTATACGTTGCTGCTTCCGACGCTGTCGGACATCGGCATTGTCGGCGAACGCATTCTCACCGAGGGACCTTGGAGCCTCGGTATGTTTCGTCCGCAGCATTTTCTGGGACTCGAGCTGCCTCCTTTGGTCCACGGCGTGACCTGGAGTCTGCTGCTAAACGTGTTGTTCTACATCGGGTTCTCGTTACGCCGCGAACCCTCGCCGATCGAGCGACTGCAGGCCAACACTTTCGTCCCCTCGGACTTCACACCGATTGCTCCCAGCTTCCGGCTGTGGCGGTCTTCGGTAACGGTGGATGAGCTCGCCACCACTGTTGCGCGCTATCTCGGCGAAGAGCGAACGCAATCGGCTTTTGAAAGCTTTGCCGGCGCGCAACGCATCAGTCTTGAGCCAAAGGACGACGCGGACTTCCGATTGATCCGGTATGCGGAGCATATTCTCGCCTCGGCAATCGGCGGCGCATCTTCGCGGCTGGTTCTGTCGCTGCTTCTGCGCAAACGTACTGTTTCGACCAAGGCGGCGTTGAAGCTCCTGGACGACGCCAATGCAGCAATTCAATACAACCGCGAGATTCTGCAGACGGCACTTGATCACGTGCGTCAAGGCATCGCCGTATTTGACAAGGAATTGCAGCTGATCTGCTGGAACCGGCAGTTCGGCGAAATCCTCGATTTGCCGCCAAGCTTGATTCGCGTGGGTATTGGGCTCGCCGACATTCTGCGTTTCAATGGCACGCGCGGCGACGTTGCTTCGGCGAACGTTGAGGAATTCGTTCGCATGCAAATCGAGCGCTACGTCTCCAGCAATGAGCCCTTCCTGGAGCGCTTCGCGCAGGGCCTGGTGATCGAGGTTCGCGCCAACCGCATGCCAGACGGCGGCATCGTCACGACCTACACGGACATTACGGCAAGCGTCGAAGCTGCCGAGGCGCTAGAGCGCTCCAACGAAACGCTGGAGCGGCGCGTGCACGAACGCACCGAGGAGCTGACTCGACTCAACGCCGCACTCGAGCGCGCGAAAGGCGAAGCCGATGCCGCCAATATCTCGAAAACGAAATTCCTGGCGGCAGCGAGCCATGACATCCTGCAGCCGCTAAACGCGGCGCGACTGTACGTCACAACTCTGATTGAGCGTGGTGGACGCGAGGATAGACGGCTGGTCGACAATATCGATGCTTCTCTCGAAGCCGTTGAAGAGATTTTCGGTGCCTTGCTTGATATGTCGCGCCTCGACACCGGCGCTTTGCGTCCTGAGTTCGCCAGTTTTCGCGTCGCCGAGTTGATGCGTCAGATTGAACTCGAGTTCGCGCCGTTGGCTGCCGCCAAGGGCCTGGATCTCACTTTCATGTCCTGCGGTCTCGTGGTGCGTTCCGATCGTCGCCTGTTGCGACGGCTCATTCAGAATCTGGTTTCCAATGCCATCAAGTACACGCCGGAGGGACGAGTGCTCGTGGGATGCCGCCGCCGGGGCGACCATCTGCGCATCGACGTTTACGACACCGGTGTCGGTATTCCGCAATCTCGGTGGCGCGACATATTTGTGGAATTTCATCGTCTCGATCAGGGCGCCAAGATTGCGCGCGGCCTGGGCCTGGGCCTTTCCATCGTGGAGCGGCTTGCGCGCGTACTCGATTGCACGATTGGTCTCGAGTCTGAAGCTGGCCGCGGGTCGCGCTTCACGGTCACCGTACCACTGTCAAATGCGACACCGGTTGAATTGCCGGCGCGGGAGGATACCCGCATTGACCCGAGCCAGCTTGTGGGCATTACAGCGCTCTGCATCGACAACGAACCGTCCGTGCTCGACGGCATGGAAACGCTTCTGCGGAGCTGGAGTTGTGAAGTCATCAAGGCGCCCGACCTTGACACTGCCTTGGCCGTGATCGGGGAAAGTTCGCTGATGCCGAATGGGTTGCTGGTCGACTACCATCTCGACCACGGGAACGGCTTAGAGGCAATCACGGAGCTTCGGCACCGATTCGGCGACCTGTCCGCGATTCTGATCACCGCCGATCGCTCGCCGATCGTACGCGAACAGGCACGGACGCAAGGGATTCAACTCTTGCACAAGCCGATCAAGCCGGCCGCGCTGCGCGCGCTATTGGCGCAATGGCGGATGATGCGCGCTGCTGCAGCGGAGTAGTAATCACCCTTCAGCCGCCGCGCCTTGCGGCCACTGGCCGGCCTCAATCTTGGCGGCAGCAATAACGGCCTGCGTCCGGCTTTCAACGCCGAGCTTCTGCAGAATAGCGGAGACATGGGCTTTCACCGTCGCCTCCGAGACGCCGAGCTGAAAGGCGATCTGCTTGTTCAAGAGTCCTTCCGACAGCATCATCAGCACGCGAACCTGTTGCGGCGTCAGCGTGGCCATCCGCGCCATCAACTCTGCCGCTTCAGCATCCGATCCGCCGGTAAGATCAACGTCGGGCGGCGTCCACACGTCCCCACCCAACACACGCGAAATCGCCGTGCGCATGGCTTCGACACCGAGCGTTTTTGGGATGAACCCAGACGCACCAAATTCCATGCAACGTCGGATAGCGGCCGGGTCATCGTTCGCTGACACGACGATCACCGGCACCCCTGGATATTGGGCGCGCATGTACATTAATCCGGAGAAGCCGCGAACTCCCGGCATGGCAAGATCGAGCAGCACGAGGTCGACATCGCTGCTTCGTTCGAGCAGCTCGACGAGTTCTTCGTAAGTGCCGGCTTCGGCAATCTCCGCTTGCGCCAAGAGACCTGTGACCGCCTCACGCAGCGCTCCACGAAACAGAGGATGGTCGTCGGCAATCACAAACCGGTATTGCAACGCTTCATTCAAATCAGAACTTTCCTCTGAGCGTTTTGGTGGCGCGGCCATGCGCCGCACCATTTTCTTGCAGATTACGCCGCGCTTTAAACCATGTTCCTCCGCTGCTCGTTTGAGCGCAAGCCTTTCACCTCTCGACGAAAATCGCTTTGGTGCAGCGCGAGAAAGCTCTTATAAATCCAAGCTTTAGGCGGTTGACGAATAGGGCCGACGGCTCACCCCAGATTAGTGTTTTCATTACCACCGCCAGCGGGGGCGCATGGCCGGTCGGGTCCGATGGGCCATGCGTTTTCGCCATTAGCGGCGGAAAGGACTTTGGAAAAGCACAAACGGGGGATTCAAGATGAGTGCAGTGGCAGGTACCGCTTCTCGCGCGGGCGGAATGTCGAAGGACGAAAAATTTGTCATCTTCGCATCATCGCTCGGCACAATCTTCGAATGGTATGATTTCTATCTCTACGCGGTGCTGGCACCGTTCTTCGCCTCATTGTTCTTCCCGGCCGGGAATGACACAGCCGCTTTGCTTTCGGCCTTCGCTACTTATGCGGCCGGCTTTCTGGTGCGCCCCTTCGGCGCAATCATTTTCGGACGCATCGGCGACCTGGTCGGCCGGAAATACACCTTCCTCGTCACGATCATGGTGATGGGCACTGCGACATTCCTCGTCGGCGTGCTTCCAACATTCGCCAGCGTCGGCTGGCTTGCCCCGATCATGCTCGTGACCTTGCGCCTCTGTCAGGGACTGGCACTCGGGGGCGAATACGGTGGAGCGGCGACTTATGTTGCCGAACACGCGCGACCAGGTGAGCGTGGCTATGCCACAAGCTTCATTCAAACCACCGCAACACTAGGCCTGCTGCTCGCGCTCATCGTCATCGCGCTTTGCCGTGGCAACATAGCCGCCAAAGATTTCGCCGAGTGGGGATGGCGCATTCCGTTCCTGGTGTCGGTGATCCTGCTGGTGTTCTCGGTTTACATCCGGCTCAAGCTGAATGAGACGCCGATTTTCCAGAAGATGGTAGCGGAAGGAAAAGGCTCGAAGGCACCGTTGACCGAGAGCTTCTTCCACTATCCAAACAACAAATACGTGCTGCTTGCTCTGCTCGGCGCCACCGCCGGTCAGGGCGTCGTCTGGTACACAGGGCAATTCTATGCGCTGTTCTTCCTGGTGATCACCTTGAAGGTCGATTACGTGACGGCCTACATGTTGATCGGCCTGTCGCTAATCATCGGCACGCCATTCTTCATCTTCTTCGGATGGCTCTCCGATCGCATCGGCCGGATCAAGATCATTCTGGCTGGCTGCGCAATTGCGGCGATCACGTACTTCCCGCTGTTCCAGGGATTGACTCACTACGTCAATCCGGACCTGGAAGCCTTTGCCAAGGCCAATCCGATTACAGTCAGCGCCGATCAGTCGAACTGTAATTTCCACATCTTCGTCGGTCCGTGGTCGAAATTTACCGACTGCGATCGCGCACAGGACTTCCTGACCAAGTCGGGCCTGTCGTTCAAAACGGTGAACGCGCCAGGCTCCAAGTCGGTCGATTTGGATATCGGCGGGACGAAGGTCCAGGGTTGGGATAACGCCAAATGGACGGCCGCTCTCGCCGCCAAAAACTTCCCGAAGGCCGCCGATCCCAAGAAGATCAATTGGTTCATGACCGAATTGATCCTGGTTATCATGGTGATCTACGTGACCATGGTGTACGGACCGATCGCGGCCTTCCTGGTCGAGATGTTCCCGACCAAGATCCGCTACACCTCGATGTCGCTGCCGTATCACATTGGCAACGGCTGGTTCGGTGGAATGTTGCCCCTGCTCGCCACGGCGGTGGTGGCCGCGCAGGGCGATATCTATGCCGGTCTCTGGTATCCGATCATCGTGGCGGTGATGACGTTGGTGGTAGGCCTCGTCTTCCTGCGCGATACCAAAGACGTCGATATCACCACCGGCTCCGGTGTGGCCATTCAGAAAGGCTGATCACCGAGAGGGCGGCGCACAACCGCCGCCCTCTCCTTTCCTCGACGCTCCGCAATGCGGGGCGTTTTCATTTTCGGCTACCGATGAATTGGAGCATCACTTCCCGGCCATGCGGCCTGCGCCGATGTTCGATGAGGTAGATGCCTTGCCACGTCCCGAGTGCGAGTTTTCCGCGGGTTACTGGCACATGCAGTGACACCCCATTCAGCATTGCTTTGATGTGCGCCGGCATGTCGTCCAGGCCTTCCGAATCATGGATCCAGTTCGCGTTTTCGGGCGCCAGCCGATCGAGCGCGGTAAGCAAATCCACTTGCACGTCGGGATCGGCATTTTCCTGAATCGTCAACGAAGCCGAGGTGTGTCGCAAATAGATCAGCAACACCCCCTCGCTTGCTCCGATGCTGTCGATAAAGCCTGCGGCGTCAGCGGTAATATCGATGAAGCCATTGCCCCGCGTATCCATGCGCAAGGTCGCAGTGGTGATAAGTTGTGGCGCGGCCTCGACTATGGCGGACAAACGACCAGGCATAAATTCGGCCTCGCTCAGGTCGGCCGTCTAGGTCTTGCGCATGATGTCTTTGCGAACCGTGCCGAACATTTCGACAAGGCGACGCCAGGTTTCTTCAAGAAACTCGCGGGCGCGGGTCATGTCTTCCTGCGTTGGCAACTTGATCGTTAAATCGGAGCCGTTGCCGGATTGCGGCGACAGATCTGCCGGCGGACGTGGCGGCGGCGGATCTCTCAAAGCGGCAACTTCTTTCTTCAGCGATGCAACTTCATCCTGCAAGCGGCCCACCTTTTCTTCGAGTCCCTTCAGGAAGGTGACGCCCTTGTGCATGTCTTCGCTGCCAGCTGCAGATGAGGTCCGATCGACCGGGACAGTCTGGCAGGTCCATCCGGTCGCCTGCGCGCTGCAATAGGCGATCTCGCCGTTGGCGCTGTCGAGCCTGATGAATCCGTTGTCGACGCGATTGAAGCTGTACCGGCTCGCGATCGGTGCTTGCGTATTTGACGCGGCGGACTCCTGGAGCGCCGCCTTCTCCCCTTCGTTCGAGCTCTGCGCCCACGAATATCCGCAGGGGCAGACGAGGATTACTGCGAGTGCAAGCGTAGAAACGCGCATGGCGCCTACCTCTAAACAGCGGTGGGATATCAGTAGCCTATCACCGACACGGCATCGGCTGAACCTGAACGCGTGCGAATGTAGCGTCAGTCGTTCTGCAGTGCACGGCCACGCCCGTTTTTCGCCACCGAAATTTCTGCTTTTTCGCTACATATCAAACACTTATGCCGCAGGTTCGTTCCTTGACTCGATGAAACGCGATAAGTATGGTCCGCGCGGCTTTTAGGGCGGCGGGGACTCGCAAGACCTGAAACCGACGCGAGTCGCAAGCATGGCTAACGGCACGCGCGGCAAAGACAATCGCAACGACCCGCCGGACGACGAGGCTGCTCTCTCCGCGAGGCTCCAACGTCTCGGCAATCGGCTCGCGCAGGCGAATCGACCACCCGAAAACGACACCGGTCCTCGTCAGACTGCCGATCCTTCGGCGATCGCCCGCGGTTTCCGGCTGTCGACTGAACTGGTCGCTGGGGTACTTGTGGGCGCGGTGATCGGCTGGCTGCTTGACCGCTGGCTGGGAATTTCGCCCTGGGGGCTCATCGTCTTTTTGTTGCTCGGCTTCGCGGCGGGCGTATTAAATGTGATGCGGGCGGCAGGAGTCGTTCGCGATAGACAACTGTAGTGCTCATGGCTGTCGATCCAGTCCATCAATTTCAGATCATCGACCTCTTTCCGGTCGCCAAAATCGGTAATACCGAGATCGCTTTCACTAATTCTGCAGCCTACATGGTTGCCGCGGTAGTGATCATCACCGCGTTCCTTCTTGTCGGTACGGCCAGGCGCAGCCTGGTGCCGAGCCGCGTGCAATCCGCGGCGGAGCTGACGTATGAATTCGTGGCAAACACCATACAAAGTACGGCGGGCACCGAGGGAATGCGGTTCTTCCCCTTCGTGTTCACACTGTTCACTTTCATCCTGACGGTGAACATCGTCGGCCTGATTCCGTACGCCTTCACCGTCACAACACACATCATCATTACCGTAACATTGGCGATGTCAGTCTTCTTGACGGTCCTTGCCTATGGATTCTGGAAGAACGGGCTTCACTTCTTCAACCTGTTCGTGCCCAAGGGCATCCCGATCTACATCCTGCCGCTCATCGTATGTATTGAAGTGCTGTCGTTCCTCTCGCGCCCGATCTCTCACAGCGTGCGTCTCTTTGCCAACATGCTGGCCGGTCACATCACGCTGAAGGTCTTCGCAAGCTTCATCACGCTACTTGGAAGCGCGGGAATTATCGGCATGGCCGGCGCGACGTTGCCGCTCGCGATGGTGGTTGCACTGACGGCACTCGAACTGCTCGTCGCCTTCCTGCAAGCCTACGTCTTTGCCATCCTCACCTGCATCTATCTCAACGATGCCATCCATCCGGGTCATTGAAGACCGGACAAGATCAAGCAAAGGAGTTCGTCATGGATCCAATCGCAGCAAAATACATCGGTGCCGGAATTGCCTGCATCGGCATGGGCGGCGCCGGCGTTGGCGTGGGTGCCATCTTCGGTCATTACCTGGCCGCCGCCTTGAGAAATCCGTCGGCCGCCCAGGGCCAATTCGGCAATCTGATTTTCGGATTTGCCGTGACCGAAGCGCTCGGCATCTTCTCGCTGCTGATCGCCCTTTTGCTTCTCTTTGCGCTGTAAGAACTAGTCGCGTTTTCCACTATGGCCACGACTGCCCATACCGAGGTGCCGGGCGAACATAAGGGCGCGTTTCCGCCCTTCGATTCGCACACGTTTGCATCGCAACTCGTATGGCTCGCCATCACCTTCGTGTTGCTCTACGTGCTCATGGCGAAAGTCGCGTTGCCGCGCGTCGGCGGCATCATCGCGGAACGGCAAAAGCGGATTGATGGCGACCTCGCGCAGGCGAATTCGTTCAAGACGCAATCCGACGGTGCGCTTGCCGCTTATGAAAAGTCTCTGGCCGATGCCCGCAATCGGGCACAGTCAATTGCCAACGATATGCGCGAGAAACAGGCTGCTGAAGCGGAATCGACCCGCAAAAAGCTCGAGCATCAGCTGCAAGCCAAGTTAGCCGACGCAGAAAAGACCATCGCTGGAACCAAGCAGGCGGCGATGGCAAATGTGCACGGCATTGCGACAGATGCGGCCAAGGCGATTGTCGAACGGCTTACGGGCAAAGCGCCGGCGGACAATGCGATCGACGCAGCGGTCGCTGACGTTCTGAAGAGGTAACGGAAGCCATGGAACTGCTGCGTGATCCGGAAACGTGGGTGGCGATCGCATTCGTCATCTTCGTATGCTTCCTGGGCTATCTCGGCGTGCACAACATGGTGTCAAAGGCGCTGGACGATCGTGCCGGGCGCATCGGCGCCGAGCTCGACGAGGCGCGCAAGCTCAAGGACGAAGCAGCCCAGCTCCTCGCGGAATATCAGAGAAAGCAGCACGCCGCTGAAACCGAAGCGGAAGAAATCATCGCCGGCGCAAAGGCCGAAGCCGAAAGGCTTGCGACGGAAGCAAAGACGAGGATCGAAGATTTCGTGACTCGACGCACCGCGATGGCTGAAACCAAGATCGCCCAGGCAGAAGCGCAGGCAGCGGCCGACGTCCGCAGCGTCGCCGCCGAGGCTGCCGTTGCCGCCGCGGAAAAGATCCTGAGCGTGGAAGCCAAGGGCAAGCTCGCTGGCGAGCTTCTCACCAAAGGGATCGAAGACGTTCGCAAGAAGCTGAACTAGCTCCTCAAATCGCGATCGTGAATGCGCGCAGACCAGCCACTGCGGCGTTTTCTCAGCTTTGGCGCGGATTTGTCCCAGGGGCGGTGCGCGGCTTTGGCTTGCTTGCTGGTTTCTTTCTTCTTTCCTGCTGTGCTCCCGCAGGATCGAATCCCACGTAGACCACATAAGCATCGATATTGGACACCGGCTGCGGCAACGGGAACGAAATTTCCGGATCGACGTGCACGAAGGGAACGCGATCGACTGCTCCTGCCACGACAACCTGCACGCTGGCGAATCTTGACAGAATGGTTTTGGGGTTTACCCCTTCTTGAACCACGGCAAGTCGAATCGGCACGTCGACCGTGCCGGCCCCACCGGCAGGGCCGGTGATAACCCGTCCCTCGACACCGACTTTCATCGTCATGATGCCGGAATTCACGTGACACTCGCGCGCGGTACGGACGATTGTGGCCTGATAACGCAGGTCCAGCGCGGAAGGCTCTTCGCCCGGCTTGCTGCCGACCATGAGCGTAGCGGCACCCGTACGCACACTGACACCAGGACACTCGATATCGGGGGCGGGTTCCCCTGCAACCTGGGTGTCGGCACTCGCCTTGGATGACGTACTGAAAAGGTCCAGCGCGGATGAACTGAAGAGATTGCTCGATCCGGAGCCGCAGCTGGCAAGCCCCATTGACAGGCCTAACAGTGCGATTTTGCCGGCTACCCGCATGTTCTTACCATTTTCTTTGGCGGCATTTTTACTCGCGCGCCCAGACAACCGAATCATTGTGGCAGTCAATCGACATCGTCTTTGAGACGCGCATAGAGCAAGTGATCCTGCCAAACTCCGTTGATACACAGATAGCCGCGGGCGTAACCCTCGCGCTTGAACCCGGTCTTTTCCAACAGACGGATTGAAGCGACGTTGTCCGGTATGCAAGCCGCCTCCAGCCGGTGCAAGCGCAGGGCGGAGAAGCTGTAAGGTATCAGGGCCCGCACGGCCGCGGTCATATACCCCTTGCGGGCAAATGGCGCACCAACCCAATACCCAACACTGCCCGCCTGCGCCACCCCGCGACGAATATTGGCGATCGTCAGTCCACCGACCATGGCGTTGTCGTCGCTGCGGAATATCAAAAAAGCATAGGCCAGATCGCTGCGCTGATCTTCGGCATATCGTTTGAGCCTGCGGCGAAAAGCACCGCGCGTAAGATCGTCAGCCGGCCAGATCGGCTCCCAGGGAACCAGAAAGCGCCGACTTGTTTCGCGCAAGGCCACCCACTCGGCAAAATCGCCGCTGTGCGGCGGACGCAACGTCACGCCCGCGCCGGTCATGCTCGGCACTGTTTCGTTGGAACTTACGGTTCGGAAAAACGCCATGGACGTATCGCGGTCATGCCGCGCGGCGGACCAGACTTTCGGCGATCGCAGCGGTACTTGCAAGTCCGCTGCCCGGCCCAAGCGCGGCGATCGCAGGTCTGGCGCGACCGATCAAAGCACGACCCGCCGCACGGGCGCTTTCGACGGTCACTGCATCGACCTTGGCGACAATCTCCTCAAGCGGAACCGGACGTCCATAAGCGAGCATCTGTCTGGCCAGTTGGCCCACGCGCGCCTCAGAGCTTTCTAGCGCCATTAGTAGACCTGCTTTCATCTGCGCCTTGGCGCGATTTACCTCGGCATCGTTCAGCGTTTCAGTGGCATTGCCAATCTGATCGATAACGACACGCATGAGTTCAGGGGCGTCAGATTCGTCGGTGCCCGCATAGAGAGCGAATAGCCCAGTGTCGGAAAACGGCATGTGGAACGCGTGTATTGCGTAACAAAGACCGCGAATTTCCCGAACTTCCTGAAACAGGCGCGAGGACATGCCGCCACCAAGCACGCTGGTGAACACCTGCAGGCTGTAAAGCTGATCGTCGCGTACCGGCAATCCCTGCAGCGCCATGGCGATATGCACCTGCTCGAGGTCACGCGTTTCGACTTTGGTGCCACCGCGGAAATGCGCTGGCTCGGGTTCGGGAGCGCGCGGTCCCTGGAAGGTCGTCAGGCGCTTGTCGATTTCCGCCACGATCGCCTCGTGTTCCACAGCACCGGCTGCGGCTACCACCATGTTGGGGGCCCTGTAGTTGCGCGACAAATACGCGCGCAAACGCGCCGGGTTGAACGAGCGCACGGTCTCTGGTGTGCCGAGAATGGAGCGGCCGACCGACTGGAGAGGAAATGCCGTTTCCTGAAGACGATCAAATACGAGATCATCGGGTGCATCTTCAGTCGCACCTATTTCCTGGACAATCACATTCTGTTCGCGCTTCAATTCATCGGCGTCGAAAGTCGGCTCGGACAGAATATCTGACAGGACATCGATTGCGAGGAGGACGTCCGCCTTGAGCACGCGTGCAAAATAGCCGGTCGATTCTACGCTGGTCGCTGCATTGAGATCCCCGCCGACCGCCTCGATCGTCTCCGCGATCTGCCGTGCGGTGCGGCGCTTGGTGCCCTTGAACGCCATGTGCTCAAGCAAATGAGAGATACCGTGTTCATCGGGTTTCTCGTTGCGGCTCCCCGAACCGATCCACACACCAAGAGACGCCGTTTCAAGATGCGGCATTCGGTCAGTCATCACCGAAAGACCCGACGGAAGACGGGTAACTTCAACACTCATGCAGCTGCTCCTTCACGCGCCGCGCGCGACACAGATGTTACGTATTGCTGTACGGCCGTCTGATTTGCCGGTAAGACAACGATCCGTTCTTCCCGACGCCCCAGATCGGCGAGCGTGTCAGGTAGCGCGGGCGTTACGCCGCAGGCAGCCTTGACCGCATCAGGAAATTTCGCGGGATGGGCCGTCGACAGGACAACCATCGGGACCGAAGGATCTCGTTTCTCTTTCTCCGCCACCGCAAGGGCAACCGCAGTGTGCGGATCCACGCGGTAGTCTGCCTCACGGACCCAGGCACGAATCTCCGCAGCGCTCTCCTGCTCATCGGCCCGATCGGCGGTGAAAAGCGATCGGAGGTCCTTAATTGCCGATGCGGACAGAGCGAAGCGACGATGCTGAGCCAAGGAGGCCATCAACGCCCGTACGGCCTGCGCATCCCGCCCGTAAGCGTCAAACAACAGGCGCTCGAAATTGGATGAAATCTGAATGTCCATCGACGGCGACGTCGTTGCAATGACGTCGCGGATCTCATAGGTCCCGGTCGCAAACGTGCGCACAAGGATATCGTTGACATTGGTCGCCACCACGAGGCGATCAATCGGCAAGCCCATGCGCGAGGCGACATATCCGGCATAGACGTCGCCAAAATTTCCGGTCGGCACGGTGAACGCGATTTTTCGCTGCGGAGCACCGAGCGCAACCGCTGCCGTAAAATAATAAACCACCTGAATGGCAACACGCGCCCAATTGATCGAATTCACGCCGGAAAGCCGCACGCGATCACGGAACGCGTGGTGATTGAACATGGCCTTCACCAAGGCCTGACAGTCGTCAAATGTCCCTTCGATGGCGAGCGCATGCACGTTTGAGTCCGGCGCTGTACTCATCATCCGGCGCTGCACTTCGGAGATCCGCCCCTGCGGAAAAAGTACAACGACGTCCGTCTGCGCGCGGCCGCGAAACGCTTCGACAGCTGCACCGCCCGTGTCACCGGACGTCGCGACCACAATCGTGGTGCGTTCGGCGCGTTGATGCAGCACGTGATCCATGAGCCGCGCAACAAATTGCATCGCCAGATCCTTGAAGGCGAGCGTTGGCCCATGAAAAAGCTCGAGCACAAACAGGCTCGGGCCGAGTTGGATCAACGGCGCCACAGCCGGATGGCGAAAATTGCCATAGGCTTCGCGCGCCATGCGTGCCAGGTCCGCTTCCGCGATGCCATCCCCGACGAAGGGACGAATCACTTCAACGGCGACTTCGGCATAGGGCTTCCCCGCGAAGTTCCCGACGATCGCGCGATCAAGCGTGGGCCAGCGTTCCGGCACATAGAGACCGCCGTCGCGGGCGAGGCCCGCGAGCATCACATCGACAAAATCGAGCGAGGGAACCTCGCCCCGGGTAGAGATGTAACGCATTGATTTAGCTTAAGTTTGCGGTCCGGTCACGCTCGGCAGTTGCACAGTAGCCCCGGGCGCGCTCTTGCACAAGAAAACGCTCAGTTCCGTCGAGTGCGGCTGTCTTTCAGTTAAAGAATTGATTGGCCTAACGAATAGTGCGGCGTGGGAGGTCGATTTTAGCTGTAGTAAGTGGCTAGTAAGTGGCAACGATCAAAGCCTTCGCTCGCTTCGATAGCACTCTGCGCATTTCGGATCGCAATCTTTGTCTCTCTCGTTGTCGTTGAGCGCTGCCATGAGTGAGCATCTGAGCTTTTAATAAGTCTCCCAACATGCCCCTCCCTTTATTGATGGCTGCTCATGACGAATACTGCTTCAGCACTTGCTCGGCGTCGAATGCTCCCTGTGCACCCGGTTCATTTGCATGGAACATAATAACCGTTACAGCAGCACCGGCGGTGGGAGCGTGCATGACGGCTGTGCTACCGAACGTGTTAGCGTTTGCGTTCATGAACCCGTGGCCATAAGAGCCGCTCATGTTAGTGTTGCTGCTTCCAATGGTGCCCGCCACCACTGAACCTTGCTGAAGGGAAGCATCTTCAAATTTGAAGTGGGTGTAGCCTCTGTTGAGCGTCGCTTGAGCTGCCGCTCGCATTGTCTGTGGCACGGTTTGTCCGGTGAATAGCAACCCTTTTGATTGCGTATCCAAGCGAACGACATTCGGCGCTAACGGCAGTTCTTGAGTGGTAATACAGCCAGCTAGCGCTAAGCCAGCCAGCACTCCGCAAATCGAAGTGTACTTCATGCCCCATCCCCAAGTTTTGCCCCAGGAGATGGTATCGCAACCGGACCGAACAGCACAATGCTACCAACTAAGTTATGTAATCCTCGCCGAGTTTGGCGGTGAGCTGATTAGCCCGTCTGCTAAATAGGACACTGCTAAATAGGTCTTTGCTGATGCTGCTATAGGGCGCTGCTAATAGGAAACCGCTAATAGGAAACTGTTAGGACGCTACTAACTAGCACGCTGCTAAGCGTCACTAACCCTCACACCCAATCGCTTCCAAAACGCTACAAGGCATGGATCGAAGATAGGCTCACGTAGCGGCAATGCGTCTCTCTCACCTAGTCACAATCTCTTCATCAAATCAGACTTACAAGTCCATTTTGGTACCGCAGCCCAATGAGGCGTCCCAATGTACCAAACCCAAGCCATCGCTAATTGGCGCTTACTTGAAAGTGAAATCGTCTCCGCACTCCGCCAATGTGGATTGAAGGTCGAGAAGAACTCCATAGGTGATCCTGTCATTGGGGAAGTAAATTTCGCAGCCCTTGCAAGGGCCTTGAGCAAGCGGGTGCTAGTGAAAGCGACACCGGTGGGGGCGAAGACGTGATCCCCTGGTCACCCCATCAACTCGGTCGCCAATGTGCTAAGCCATCTCAATGGCGTACAAAGGACGCATAGGCACTAAAGAAACCGAACGCCACTATCCGCATATCATTGAGCTAAGGGTGCCACCGAACGGCTTCGGTATAAGGCTCAACACCATGCACCGTTGGCACTCTACTCGGGGCATTCAAAGCCAACGAGGCAGAGGAAGTTATCACGAAGGTCGGCATTATGTTCGATGGTGCTTCGCTAATCCGGATGATGCGAAGGCATTTCAAGAAGAGTTTGGCGGGGAGCTAATTCGCCCATCAACGTAGTTGGCTCAAGCTCCAGCAAGAACGTAGCGGCAAGCTCGGCCGATCAGCCAAGCGATAGTGCCAAGCACGGCTAATATTATGACGGTTCCCACATCGCTAGGCTCCGTTCGGTTGAACCAAACGAAGGCGCAAATTGCCCCTGTTACAACGGCCAGGATGCAGCAGAGCCAATAAAGACCGTTCCCCAATCTCGCAGCCATAACAGCCCCCTCACCAATCATTCATTTCGTGAATAAGATCGCCGTCTCACTTAATAAGTTCTGCGGATTTAGTCTTGATATCTTGCGCCAGGATTTTGGCAGTTTCCGCCTCGGCTGAAGCGGGATGACCGTTCTAGCGCTGTCATAATCTATGAATTAATTCGGCAAAGGTCGGAGCTTAAGCAACGACAAGCCGGTCACCACGTTCAGTGTGATCGAACCCTGAAGCGAGCTCGGCTGAAGCGCAACGGTGCGGTTGGAACCGCCAAGAAGAACGCTCGGGCCAGCACCCACGCCAATGCCAGCATCTCCCGAAACGCCGACATATTCTCCAGCGAGCGCTCCGGGGGATAATCCAGTTGTCGGTGCGAGGACGACAAAGCCAAAGACGCTGCCGGCATTGATGCCGGGGTTCTGATCCAAGGTGTTGAGGGCACCTGCATAGGCTTCGGATGAGATCGGCACAGTTGGGGTGAAGAGGCAACGCATCGACTGGTGACCGGGTATGCTGAAGCCGACATTCGGATCGACCTTGCAATCAAGGCTACCCGCCAGCGTCCATGATTGCGGAGCCTGAGCCGCCGTTGGTTCGGCGAGCGTCGCTGTTAGGGCGAGCGTCGCTAGCAACAATCGATGGCAATACATGGATCATCAGATCCTTCTGTGTATCGACCATAAGAGCTTACGATCAATAGCAGACAGTTCGATTGGCACTATTTCCCGCTACGATGGAGTTAGCGCCAAGGTCAGACCAGACCATGGTTGTTCTGGGTGGGGCAGCACTCCCTCTGGCCCACCAATGGCAGCAATGACACTTCCGCAATCAATCCGATGCTACGCCATCGCCCCTCGGATTGCCCGTGCGGCAAAGATGAGGATGCATGCTCCGATGAAGCCAGCGATCAAATAGCCTATCCAACCGCCACCGAGCGAGACACCGAGCATGCCGAATAGCCAGCTAGCGACTGCGGCCCCTATGATGCCAAGGACGATGTTCATCACGAGGCCCATTTGGCTTTTCATGAATTGCTCGGCAAGCCAGCCTGCAATTCCGCCGACGATGATGGCTGCAATCCAGCCTATCTGTGGGTCGTCCATTGCCGATCTCCTTAAATGGAAGACCTAATCCTATCATTTTGACTATGACGCATGCATTATTGTTTCAGGGAATACTTGAATAGTGCAATGTCAAAACAGCATGGCATATCGAGTTAACGGCCCGTAACGGATGGTGTTCGTTACGGGCCGCTATTGCCTCAAGCAGATTATCCGGGCTGAGGAGCGTAACCTGCCTCTCCGGGTTAGCACTTCATATCGGGTGTCTTCAGTTGGACTATGGTCCAACTTTAGCGCAGTCATCATCGTTCGATTGCGCTATCGCTATCGATTGTGCGGCGTTGTTATTGATCAGCTCATTGGCCTGCGTTGAACTGCTTGATACGGCGACCAATGAACTTGTGTAGGTTGTCCGAGACGGAAACGCCGTAGTCACGTTTAAGAATTTCAACGACACGCTGGGCCTGCTCTTTGACAGTGTTGTGCCCTTGCTCACTCCGCATCGTCGCAATTGCCTTGTAGAGATGCTCGATCTTTCTCTGTTTCCTAGCTTGCTTCACGCCGCCCCCTTAGTGCTCCCAGCGATGATCATATGATGCCGGAATTTCACACAATTTGCGCAAGCCATCCGATGATGCGCCAGCTAGCGTGAAGAGGCAGGCGCTGTCTTCTTCAATGGCAGTTTATAATGATAAAGCTCCATAACAGCCTTAGCGTATTCAAGTGACGGATTTTGGTTACAATAATTCAGGATGAACTTCTTTTGGGCATCAATGGGCACTGCCGCCATATCTCGATAGGTTCCCGTTGTTTCCGTGATATTAAAGCCGCTCATAAATCCTTGGGCCCATGTAAAAAATAAACTATCGACTTGATCGGGGTTCTGCCGATAGTCCGCTGCAAACTTACCGCACGTTACGGACCCCGGTCCCATAATCGCTGGGTCAGCTATTGAGTTTGTCGTTTGGCTCAAAAGCCCCAATACAAACGCAATCCCGCATATTGATTTCATGACCCCTCCCAACACTTCTGACATTCTAACTCTTTTGCTAAAGGCAAAGTGAAAAATTCTCACAGAATTTGCGAAGGTGTAGTGCGCTGGACTGAGCGAGAGAATTTTGGCCCCGGGCCCTCCATCTCTGGCGTTCGAAAGATAATTTAACACGCAACGATGATCCAATCATCAGCGCAACAACGCAACGAAGATGTTTGAATAATTGTTGACTGCTCTCGAACACAAGCGCCGAGATGAGAGCGAGCTTCAACACACATTGGAGGAGCTGACAATGAACGGACAGATGATGACTATTGCTCGGTATCTCGCAAGGGAGGCTGTGAAGCGAGAGATGTACGCACAGGGGATCAAGCTGCGAGAGGTCGAAGCCGGTGAGCTTAGTCGAGCGGCCAACCGTTACGTTGAGGATCCATCCGGAGATCATAGAGCTGGCCACTGCACGATACTGGGATTGTGTGAAGAGAGGTGTAATCAAACTCCCACGTAATCGAAGAAAGGCAAGCTAATGAGTGACCTTGCCGTTACGGGTAATGTGCAGAGTAAGGTTACTGATCCTCACAGACGTAAAGATTTTCTTGATCCAAGTGAGATGAAGACGTTCCTCGATGCTGCTAAGGCCGGTCGCCAAGGGGTCCGAGATCACCTCCTCTTTCTGATGATGTACCGGCACGGTTTACGCTGTAGCGAAGCCGTGGACCTCCGGGTTGAGGATGTGAGCTTTGATCGAGCAACCTTATGGGTGAAG
>DATLJR010000045.1:0-2253 GCA_035538755.1 Pseudolabrys sp. | reverse complement strand
CACGCAGGCGCTGTCGATCTTCGGCGATCACTCCGATGTGATGGCCGTGCGCACCACTGGATTTGCTCTCTTGTCTTCGGGCTCCGTCCAGGAGGCGCACGACTCGGCCTTAATAGCCCAGGCCGCCACATTGCAATCCCGTGTACCGTTTGTTCATTTCTTCGACGGGTTCCGCACGTCGCACGAGGTCAATACGCTAGCTCTCCTGAGCGATTCAGAAATTCGAGCGATGGTCGACGACGATCTCATTCGCGACCATCGTCTGCGCGCTCTCAACCCGGAACATCCTTTCATTCGCGGCACAGCCCACAACCCGGACACCTTTTTTCAAGCGCGAGAGACGGTGAACCCGTTCTATGCCAGAGTTCCCAGCATCGTGCAGTCACGCATGGATGCATTCGCGCGCCTGACGGGCCGGCAATATCATCTTTTCGACTACGAAGGCTGCCCCGACGCCGAACGCGTGGTCGTGCTGATGGGTTCTGGCGCCGAAACAACCCGCGAAACCGCCACGGCGTTGCGACGCACCGGCGAAAAGATTGGCATCATCCAGGTGCGCCTGTACCGCCCATTTTCAGCCGCTCATCTGCTGGCAGTTCTTCCCGAAACTTGCCGCGCAATCGCCGTTCTCGAACAAACCAAGGAGCCAGGTGCAGCAGAGCCACTTTATCTGGACATTGTCGAATCGCTCGCACAGGCTCTGGCGCGCGGTGACCGACCAAAGATGCCCAAGATTATTGGCGGTCGCTACGGCTTGTCATCGAAGGATTTCAGTCCGGCGATGGCCAAAGCGGTGTTCGACGAGTTGAAGAACCCTGCACCTAAGAATGGTTTTACAGTGGGCATTAGCGACGACGTTTCACACTCTAGCCTTGCGGTCGATCCAAACTACTCAATTGAGCCCAGCGACATCGTACGCGCCGTGTTCTACGGTCTTGGCTCCGACGGGACTGTGGGCGCCAACAAGAACAGCGTGAAAATCATCGCGGAAGATGCGGGACTCTATGCGCAAGGCTATTTCGTTTACGATTCGCACAAATCCGGCGCGCAGACCGTCTCGCATCTGCGCTTCGGCCCGCGTCCGATCCGTTCACCCTATCTCATCAGTGCGGCGAATTTCGTTGGCTGCCATCAATTCCAGTTTCTCGAGCGTCTGGACATTCTGAGGCTCGCGGCACCTGGTGCAACCTTCCTTCTCAATAGCCCGTACGGACCGGCTGAGGTTTGGGACCAGCTGCCGCGCTCGGTGCAGCAGCAGATCATCGAGAAAAAACTGAAATTCTTCGTTGTCGACGCGAACAAGGTAGCGCAAGAGGCAGGGCTCAAGCAGCGCACGAACACAGTGCTCCAGACCTGCTTCTTTGCTCTTTCTAGCGTGTTGCCGCGCGAGGAGGCGATCGCGCGGATCAAGGAATCGATCCGCAAGACCTACCACGCAAAGGGCGACGAAGTCGTCAAACAGAACTTCAAGGCAGTGGATGAAACTCTGGCCCGGC
The DNA here is from genome assembly GCA_035538755.1 of Pseudolabrys sp. Lineage (GTDB taxonomy): Bacteria > Pseudomonadota > Alphaproteobacteria > Rhizobiales > Xanthobacteraceae > Pseudolabrys. The sequence continues at coordinate 757 of DATLJR010000045.1, read as the reverse complement.
TGCACGAAGTTACGGCTCCCAATCAAGTAACGAGCGAGTTCGATCGCCCGCATGCCGTGCCGGTGAATGCACCCCAGTTCGTGCGCCAGGTAACAGCAAAAATGTTTGAAGGGCGAGGTGACCAGATTCCGGTAAGCCTGATGCCAGTGGACGGCACTTTTCCCTCCGGCACAGCCGCGTGGGAGAAGCGCAACATCGCGGCTAACGTGCCTGTTTGGCGGCCCGATCTTTGTGTTCAATGCGGACAGTGCAGCTTCGTTTGCCCGCATAGCGTGATTCGGACGAAATATTACGACCGATCGCGTCTGGAGCGAGCACCGCAAAGCTTCAAGTCGGCTCCAGTGAACGCTCGTGGCTATCCAGACGTCCGCTTCACCTTGCAGATTTACGTCGAGGACTGCACGGGGTGCGGATTGTGCATCGAGGCCTGTCCTGAACATAGCCCGGCCGATCCAGGCATCAAGGCAATCAATCTCGAGTCCAAACCGCCTCTGGTCGAAACCGAGCGCGCAAACATACCGTTTTTCGAGAGCCTGCCGGTCAATGACCGCGCACGTATCGATTTCGGCAACGTACGCGGCATTCAATTCCTGGAGCCACTGTTCGAGTTCCCTGCGGCTTGCGCGGGCTGTGGCGAGACGCCCTATCTCAAGCTTCTCTCGCAGCTGTTTGGCGATCGGATGATGGTCGCCAACGCGACTGGCTGTTCCTCGATTTACGGCGGGAACCTTCCCGTTACGCCCTGGAGCAGTAACCA
>DATLJR010000044.1:0-2230 GCA_035538755.1 Pseudolabrys sp. | reverse complement strand
CCAGTAATGGCCCCACATCAGGATGCAGGCGCCGACCACGATGAGGATTTTCCAGTCGTTCTGGATGGCGAACCCACCGAGGACGAGGCCGAAAAAGGCAAGGCCGAAGCCCCACATCGCGACGCCGCGATGACCTATTTTCGGCAGCATCAGTGGCGCGACATAGCCTGAAACCGTGGCGAGGCAAAAGATGAGGGCGGTCACCAGGTTTGTGCCGAGGATGCTGCCGCTTTCGGACACGCCGACGCCGCTGAGGACCAGGATCACCGGAAGATAGAAGGCCCAGGCGGTGAACTCCGCGCCCTGGCAGGCATTGGAGATCCACGCAAAGATCGTGGCGCGCCGCTTGATCGGATCGGCCCAGATGACCTGCAGGAAATCGCTCAGCTTGGGTTTTGAGAGTTTCTGGTCCTGGTTGGGCAGCATATCTAGCGGATCGTTGAACAGCTGCTTCGAGACTTGCTTCGCTTTCACGAATTGACCGCGCTGCAGCAGCGACAGGGGTGTTTCCGGCAAATCGAGCCGCCCGAACAGCAGGATGGCTGCGGGCACGGCGCCAAGCGCCAGCGCGACGCGCCACAGCAGCGAATGGTCCATGCCCGTTACGTACATCAGCGTGATCACGATAATGGAGAACACCTCGCCGAGACCGAACATGAACTGCCAGCGGCTACCCATTTGCTCACGCTTTCCCTTCGACATCGATTCCATGATGTAGGCATAGCCGTTGGAAATATCGCTGCCGAGCGGAATGCCGATCAAGAGACGCAGGATGATCAGATCCCAGATGTCGCGCACAAACGCCTGGGCGATCGCCAGGACGATGAAGAGCACCATCGTGCCGATGAACACCTTCTTTCGGCCGAAGCGATCGGCAAACACGCCGCCCAGGAGGGCGCCAATCAGCGCGCCGCCCTGTACGGCGGCCGTCGCCAGGCCGAGCTGGGCCGCCGTCGGATTGAAATCCGTCTTGATAAAGATCAACACAAAGGCGATAGCGTAGAGATCCCACGCCTCGATCAAGATCGTGGCGATCATCATCCAGCCGCCTTGCGTGCTCGACGATGTGCCGGCCTTGTTGAGCAGGCACTGCGTCGCCTCGTCCGACAGGAGTCGGACGTGTTCGCTGTCCATCGTGGTCGTCGTATGCATTTTTCCTCCCTTTTTATGCTTGGTTTCGGTCGCGTCTCTTTACGCCGCGAAACTCAGTTGTACCTTCATCTGTGATGATCGGTCGCGCACGACTTCGAAGGCGTCGCGAATACGGTCCATCGGCAGCGTCGCGGTGATGATCGGACGTACATCGATGCGCCGCTCGGCGATCATCCGGGCGGCGACAGGGTATTCGGCATGGAAGCGGTGCGTGCCGGCGAGGCGTATCTCCTTGCCGACCAGAGCATTGAACGGAATGTGGGTTCCGCTGCTGACGCCCACCGCCACAATCACCCCGCGTGGCTTGACGACCGGGAACATGTTCCCAAGCGCGACGCCAACCCCCGTGCATTCGAAGCCTGCGTCGAAATAGCCTTTGTTGGCGGAATAGAGCAGGGCGAGCCGATCCGGTTCGCAGCGGGCATTCACGGTCGACGTGGCTCCCATTTTGATTGCGGCTGCCAGCGGTGCGTCAGCGAGATCGACGGCGACGATTTCCTGAGCACCCGCGAGCTTCGCCGCACCCACGAGCAGGGCTCCAATCGGTCCTGCGCCCATGACCAGGACGCGCTTGCCGAACACGCTGCCCGCATTGTTGATGGCGTGCAGGCCGACGGAGAGCGGCTCGGCGCATGCGGCTTCGTCCAGCCCGATATCACCAACCGGTTCGCACCGAAAATCCTCGACGATGATCTCGTCGCGAAAACCGCCGTCGCAATGAGGCTTGCGCATCGCGCTTCCGAAAAATTGCATCTCAAGGCAATGCTGCTGCTGTCCGATCTGGCAGAAGCAGCAATGGCCGCAGGGGAGGCTGGGGCAAAGTGCGACGCGGCCTCCCGGTTTGACGTTCGTGACCTCGCCGCCGACGGCCTCGATTGTGCCGGCGACTTCGTGGCCCAGGATGATGGGTTCGCACGGGGTGTTGCGCTTCGATCGCTGGAAGATCGTCCATGATCAGCTGCAAATGTTCGCGCATCGCGCGCTCGGCCTCGTCGGGCTCGGCCTTTTCGATCGCATCGACGATGGCGGTATGCTGGCGCACGAGCTTGCCTTGCGGAAAGCTTCGCAAGGACATGTA
>DATLJR010000043.1:0-2922 GCA_035538755.1 Pseudolabrys sp. | reverse complement strand
GACAAGACCGCGCCGCGCGTGCGGCCAGATCACGCCTGAGCACGGGGACTTTAGGAGACGCCAATGGGTCTACGTGACAACGCCATCGTCGCTTATGCCGAAACCAAGGTGATGAAAAAGAGTGATCGGGACGTTTGGGTGCTGGCCGGCGAAATACTGGAGTCGCTCCTTGACAAGACCGGGTTCGAAAAGGCCGAGATCGATGGCCTGGTGATGTCCGGCCTCACCGGCACCGGTGGCGCCAGCATGTTCTGGGCCCAAAGCACCTGCGACATGCTCGGACTCGAAGTGGGCTTTTGCGAACAGGTCCATACCGGCGGCTGCTCGGCGGTTGGGGCGGTGGCGCGCGCCGCCGCTGCGATCGATGCCGGCATGTGCGAGGTTGCGCTATGCTTGTACGCTGATACCCATGTCCGCGAGCACAACGGCCGCAATGATCGCAACTATCGCCGCGATTGGACCGAACCCTATGGTCTGTTGGGGCCGCCTGGCGCCTTCGGTCTTCTGCAGCGCGCCTACGATGCGAAGTACAGCGTCGATCTGCACGCACTCGGCAAGCTCGCGGTCACGCAACGCAACCACGCGCTCTTGAACGAGAACGCCTGCGAAGAATTACGGGTGCCCATCACCATCGAAGACTATCTGAATTCACGTCTGATCGCTGATCCGATCCGGCTCCTTGACTGCGTCATGCTGGCCGACGGCGCCGCCGGCCTGATCGTCACCAGCAAACAGCGCGCGAGCGAGAAAGGTTTGCAGAAATATGTTGTCCCGATCGGCTATGCGGAGCGTACGAATTTTCTGGGCGGTGACAATTTTGTCGACGTCACCCGCAGCGGTCATGAGATTGCCGGCCAAAAGGCCCTGAGCGCCGCCGGGCTGGACATCAAGAACATCCGTTCATTCCATCCGTACGATGATTTTCTGATCGCGATCGTGATGCAGTTCGAGGCATTCGGGTTCTGCAAGCCCGGGCAGGGCATGGCGTTCGTCCGTGATACTGACCTGTCCTACAAGGGCACGCTGCCAATGAACACCGGCGGCGGCCAAATCTCGGCCGGCCAGGCCGCCTGCTCCTCGCATAATCTCATTGAGGCGGTGCGTCAGTTGATGGGCGAAGCCGGCGAGCGCCAAGTCACAGATACCGCCAATGCGCTGGTGACCGGCATCGGCTGGATCAATTACGGGCGCAACTGGGGTACCAGCGCCGCACTGGCGCTGGTACCGAACCAATAGAGGGCGTCATGGCGGTCACACTCAACGAAACGCTCAAGGTCAAGCGTGACATCAGGCATTACGATTTTGGCCTGCCGTTCTGGGAGGCCACGCGGCAGAAGAAGCTTGTCATCCAGTACTGCAAGACAACAAAGAAATATCAGCACTTTCCTCGCCCGGTGAGCATCTTCACTGGCCGACGGCGCGACATCGAATGGCGTGAGGTCTCCGGCAGGGGCACGGTATTCTCCTTTACCATTGCGCACCGCGGGCCGCCGGCGTTTCAGGGTGTCGAGCCGTATGCTATCGCCAGCGTGACACTCGACGTTGGCGTCAATGTTATCGCTGGCGTGGTCAACTGTACGGCCGAGCAGCTGAAAATCGGAATGAAGGTGAAGGCGTATTGGCACCCGCTCGATAACGGCGAACATCTTCTGATGTGGCAGCCCGACATCGACATGGACGCAGCATGAGCGCAGCGGAGGTCTCTCGTAGCACGAACGCGGTCGCGCGATTCCTGCGTCCGCGCTCGATTGCGGTGATCGGCATATCGACTCGAGCGGGCAGCGCCGGTCAGATCATCTTGCAATGCCTGAAAACCAACCGGTTTGCGGGTGAGGTCCATCTCGTCGGCCGGACGGACGAGCCGATTGAAGGCCGTCGGGTGCTGAAAAGTGCGGACGAATTGCCGGAAGGTGTTGATCTCGCCGTGTTCACACTGCCGGCCGCGGCTGTGCGTGAGCCGATGCAAGCGTGCGCGCGCCGCAAGGTGGGTGCTGCGTTGGTCTTCGCGGCTGGCTTCGCGGAAACCGGCGATCAGGCGATGCAAGATGCCGTGGCTGCGACTGCACGAACCGCGGGCCTGGCCGTCGTTGGCCCGAATTGTCTGGGAGTCACCAACAATGTCGACGGCTTGATGCTGCACATGCTCTATGCGCGCGAGGCATCGCGCGGTGTCACCGGAGCTGTCGCCATCGTCGGCCAGAGCGGCGGTTTGCTCGGTCATTTCGAGCGCGCTTGTGACGGCCGGGGTATTCCGTTGTCCTATATGATCTCGACGGGCAACGAAGCCGGTCTCGATACTACGGACTTTCTGGAGTTTCTCGTCCACGATCCCTCAACCCGCGTGATCGTGGCTTATTGCGAGGAGATAAGACGGCCGCAAGCTTTTTTGGCCGCGCTGCGGCGGGCGCGCACCGCAAGCAAGCCAGTGGTCCTAATGTTGGTGGGCCGCAGCGCCAAGGCCCGGAAGGCAGCGCAATCGCACACTGGCGCGCTGGTCAGCGATTTCGCGACCGTCCGCACCCAGGCAGAGGATGCGGGATGCATCGTCGTTACCACCATGGACGAGACCATGGATCTCGTCGCCATCCTGCAGCGCTTTCCGGTGCCGCCGGCTAAAGGCCCGGGGATTATCACCGCATCGGGCGCATACGTCGCGCTGACGAACGACCTTGCTGAGGAAATAGGTCTCGATCTGCCGGAACTCGAACCTGCGACGCTCAAGACGATCAAAAAAACACTTCCATCGTATGGCAATTTTGGTAATCCGCTCGATACGACGGCCGGCTTCTCGCCCGAGATGCTGCCCATCGTGACCAAGGCGCTCATCGATGATCCCAACGTCGGCATGCTGTTCATTTCGTTCCCGATCAGGACAGCGGTCCCGGTGAAGGCCTTCAACGAGGGCATGGTGCACTCGCCCAA
>DATLJR010000042.1:0-2592 GCA_035538755.1 Pseudolabrys sp. | reverse complement strand
TGCGCCAAAGCGGTGCGAATGGCAGTTGCCATCTTTACTGGATCGCCCATGCCGCCGATGTGCAGATAGAAAGTAGCGGGATTGGCGCGGAGCAGATGGTTATGCAGGGCCGTAATCTCGATGCCATTTTCAATCAGCGTGGTCATCACGGGGTTGATCTCGTCTTCCAGCAAGACAACATCGCCCATGACCATCGCGTCGTCATTCATAGCTTTAAACGCCACCCAACCGCCAAGCGCCAAAGCCGGTTTGATGGCGACGCCGTCTAGCGTCACGCTAAGGTCCGTACGCGGAAAACCGTAGCGATGCGCGTCACCTGAAATGACTGCCGCTTTGCGGCCGAAAGCATCATCGACTTTTTGCCAGTCAACGGCCTGCGCGCGGGCCATTGATGTCGAAGCGCAGATCGCACCGATAACTGCGAGTAAACAAACAAACCGCATCATCGTCTCCTTGTGGGCACATGCCCTTTTTGCGCCCCTCACCTTTAGCCATCGCAGTGGCTGTAGCTTGAGCTCCGGCCGGCTATTTGCGCTGACAGTTTTTCATGCATCGTTCGTATTCGATCTGACAGGTCTTTGCGGAATAGCCTCCGGTGCAGGCGTGCCGTTGGTCGCTACATTGTTTGCAGCTGTTAGCCTGCTGGGCCTGCGCCGAATGTGGCGCGCCGAGGCCGACGAGAACGAAGATCGTCAAAACTCTGAAGAAACGCATGCCATTGTCCTCCGGATTTTCACCTCGACCCGCCGTCACTAAGCGCTTTGAACTGGCGCTCAGCGTTCTGCCAGCGAATAACTTCCATGAAGCAATCGACGTAGCCCGCAGCTTTGGCGCCAAAGCCCATGTGATAAGAGTGCTCGTACATGTCGAGCGCCAGGATCGGCGTGCCGCCGGCCAATGTGTGACAATGATCGGCCGCCCATTGGTTGACCAGCTTGCGATCGCGCGGCGACCAAGACAGGAGCACCCAGCCCGAGCCACCGCCGAGCGCTTTGCCCATGGCAACGAATTCGGCGCGCCAACGCTCAAAGGACCCAAAATCGCGGATGATGGCCTCGCGCAGAGGGCCGCGCGGCTCGCTTTGGTCGCCCAATCCGTCAAAGAACAACTCGTGCAGGATCATCGAATTCATCGCGATCAACTGTTCGCGCTTCAATCCGTTGATCAAGAAACCGGCGGCTTTGTCGAATTCTAGGTGCGCCAACTGTTCATCGATCAGATTGAGGCGCTTAACTGCACCGCCGTAATTGTTCTCGTAATGGCTGATGATGAGCCGCTCCGACATGCCTTTGATACGAGCCGGATCGCAGGACAATGACTTCATCGCGTATGGCACGGCCGACTCCTAAATCCGTTGAACTGCATGATCGCACGACAACAGCGCGCACGAGCCCAGCGCACGCATAAAGATCGTGGAATGTTGCGGGATGTTCTGTTCCGACCAAGCGCAATCTCCTCGACAAAGCGAGTGCTGCGCAGAGCTTGGACGGAAACCGTCTAACGGGGAGCCTGCTAGTCCCCGGAAGAACATTATATTCGCCCGACTATCCTCTCACAAGCGAGAGCAATGTCCGCTTTGCGTCATTGGCGAATTAACATGCCTTCGCTCGGTGTCTGCTTTACCTCTCAAAAGCGGTGGTCGAAAGCACAGATACGTCCGTTTTTGTTAAAAGGAGACTCGTTTATTGCGACGGGCTTTTGCGTGCCACAAGGAGAAGGTGTGAACCGATAAGCGCCGGTCTCTGGTCAACCAGCTTTTTCATGCTTTCTGGTGGAACGAACACGACCTGCCGAAGTGGCTAAAATTTCCAGCTGGCGTGTGTCCGCGTTTGCCTGCGCCACCAGCCAATCGCGGAACGCGACCAGTTTCGGCAGGTTCGCGCTCGCCTTAGGGCAAACGATCCAATAGGACTTCGACAACGGCACCGCGATGGGAAACGGCCTCACAAGTCGACCATGGATGAGATCCCACGCGGCAAGTGTGGTGCGGGCGAGCGCCACGCCCTGACCGTCGGCCGCTGCATCGATGAGCATGCTTGCACGGTTCAGGATCGGTCCGTGAAGAACGTCAGGACCGATGACGCCAGCCGCGTTAAACCACTCAGACCAGGCCACGCGATCATCGAGGTGCAAGAGCGGCAGCTTGAGCATGTCGCTTGGTTGCTTCAAGTTCGAGGCCAGTGCGGGGCTGCAAACTGCGAACAAATGTTCGGTGCACAGCTGTGTCACATGCAGTCCTGGCCAGTGGCCGTCGCCGTGACGAACCGCGATGTCCACGTCTTCGCGGGCAAAATCGACGTGCTGCAACGTGCCCGATACCCGTAGGTCGATTTCGGGATGTATCTCTGCAAAGCGGCCGAGTCGATGAACGAGCCACTTGGCGGCAAAATCCGGCGAAGTGCTGACGGTCAGCATGCCAGAACTTTGCCGCTGCACCAGGCGTTCGGTTCCCATAGCGATGCGGTCAAACGCGTCGCGAACAACTGCCAAATAATCGCGCCCGGCATCGGTAATGAGTAGCTGTTGCCTCTCGCGATTGAAGAGCTTGACCCCGAGCTCCGATTCCAGCGCCTTTACTTGATGGCTCACGGC
>DATLJR010000041.1:0-1564 GCA_035538755.1 Pseudolabrys sp. | reverse complement strand
GATCATCGAGAGCAGAAACGGTATGCTCTCCTGAACGCTATTTGCATTGATCGCGACCTCGTTGGTCGTGCCTTGCAGGCTTCCCTCGGCGCTTGCGCCGTTGTCGCCCATCATGAAAATGACGAGCGTATTATCCATCTGGCCCGACTGCTCCACCGCGTCGAGCAAACGGCCGATGTTATAATCGGCGTGCGACAGGGCGCCCGCATAGACCTCCATCATCCGCGCGAACAGGCGCTTCTGATCCGCGGATAAAGAGTCCCATGCGGGGATCTGTTCCGGGCGTTTGGTCAATTGGGCATTCGGCGGAACGACACCGAGCTTGATCTGCCGCGCGAGCGTCTCCTCGCGCAACTTGTCGCATCCCTGATCGAATTGACCTTTGTATTTTGCGATCCAATCTTTAGGCGCGTGATGTGGTGCGTGCGCGGTGCCAGTTGCGTAGTAAAGGAGCCATGGTTTGTTGGGTGCGAGCGCATGCTGCATCCGCATCCAGGCAATCGCCTTGTCGGCAAGATCGACGTCCAGAATGTAGTTCGGGTTGCCGAAATACGGCTCTATCGGCTTGGTATTCTCGTACAGCGCCGGGTGCCACTGATCGCTGTCACCACCGAGGAAGCCGTAGAAATACTCAAAGCCGAGACCGTTCGGCCACAGATCGAACGGACCCGCCTGGCTCGACATCCAGTCCGGCACATTGTGCATCTTGCCGAACCACGACGTGTTGTAGCCATTTTCCCTAAGCACAGCCCCTACGGAACCGGCGCTCTTGGGCACCAACGAATTGTAACCCGGATAGCCGGTTGCAAACTCGGTGATGTCGCCGCTGGCAACCGAATGATGGTTGCGTCCCGTAATGAGTGCCGCTCTGGTGGGCGAGCACAGCGCAGTCGTGTGGTACATGTTGTAGCGGAGTCCGTTGTCAGCGACCCGCTGGAAGTTGGGGGTTTGGATTGGCCCACCAAACGTGCTCGTTGCCCCGAAGCCCACGTCGTCGGTCAAAATCAACAGAACATTGGGTGCGCCAGCGGGGGCTTCGATGCCTTTCGGAAAGTCAGGCGTCGAATCCTTTACGGTGCGTCCGATTTTTCCTTGAAACGGAGGTTCCGGCGGCGGCAATACGCTCGGGGTCTCGGAGGCCGCCGTGCGCGGTAGCGCTGTCGCGGCGACTGCCGATGCGGCAATAACGGAACTGGAACCAAGCAATCGACGGCGGCTGATCTCGACCTTGCCCGCATCGGGCTTCTTGTCCGTTTTCTCTTCGCTCACCTGTGTCCTCCGGGGGTAAAGGCAATTCAGCGCAGGGTTCTGGCGATGGTTGTCGTGCAGCGATTGACAATACGTCGCACGCTACGACTGGTAATTTGATTTAGCTCAATGATGGAACCCGACATGCGGTCGCAGGCGATCTCCACGAGGCCGGTGATGTCCGCTTCTCTAATCGGCCGGTTGAGGTCAAGCGCTTTCAGGCTATCCACGACTGCGGCGTCGGCATCACTCGCGGGCTCGTGCTTCTCTTCGGAATCGGCGCGAGGCCCTTCCAGCATGGGATCAGAGGACAAGG
>DATLJR010000040.1:0-1544 GCA_035538755.1 Pseudolabrys sp. | reverse complement strand
CGCAGCTGCGTCGCAGTTGCAAAAGCGGCGTCAATTTCGCTCTCATTGCTCGCCGACAAGAGATGTATTTGCTGGCCAATAGTGCGCGCCGCTTCTTCAACGTCCCCCTTCTGACGCGTGTAATCCTGCCGGTTTGGATTGAGAAGTACGGTGATTAACTGGACTCCGGGAACAAGCGCGCACAACAAGCCAAGCCGCTTACTTTCGATTGTGGAGGTGAACAAATACACACCGGTAATATTGCCGCCGGGCCGACTGAGGCTACTGACGAACCCGGCGCGTATTGGGTCGACGCCGGTTGTAAAGACAATTGGGATAGTCGTAGTGGCTGCCTTGGCCGCCAGGACACTCGGTTCTCCCCCAGTCGAGACCAGCACGGTCACTTTGTGGCGCACTAGGTCGGCTGCCATTTCGGGCAGGCGGTCGTAATGGCCCTCGGCCCAGCGGAACTCGATAGTAACGTTCTGTCCGTCAATGTAGCCAGCCTCTTTTAAGCCCGCGCGAAAGCCGGCGACGTAATTCGCAAACGGCTGAGGAGATACACTGCTAAGAAATCCGATCACCGGCGTCGCAGGTTGTTGCGCACGCGCAGCGAGTGGCCATAGCGCCGCGGCTCCGCCGGCAAGCACAATGAATTTGCGTCGCCTCATAGCCTGCCCCAGGCCAAACACGACCCATCGTAACGGGTTAAACCGGCTCACTGGAAGTGGTCAGGTGGATGGTGGCGAATGTCCGCTTTGGGTCAAAAGCAGACATCAGAGGACGTTTAGGCAATGTCCGCTATTCCCCCGAAAGCAGACATCCGCCGACACGATTGGAATGTCCGCTTTGTGCCAAAAGCGGACATTGGGGCGGCTACTCGATCACCTCGTCGGCGCGGCGCCAACGCATCGCGAGTGCCTTGCAGGAACAGCATCGGGATTTGCGCGTCAGCGCAGGCTGCAAGGCGGTTTGTCTTATCGCACTGCACTGTCTCTCTCTTGAACGAACCGGCCTTGGGGCGGATCATGATTGAAACCCGGGAGCTTGGCTCTGCCCGCCACGACTGGAAGGGAGGCTATCATGATCGTCAAGAACATTTTGGCCAACAAGCGCGGCGAAGTCGTCACGATTGAGCCGACCGCGGATGTTACCGCGGCGATAAAATTGCTTGCCGAGCGACGCATTGGTGCGGTTGTCATCCTCGGCGCAGATCACCGAATCGTAGGCATCCTGTCAGAGCGCGACATTGTGCGCGCGCTCGCCGAGCGCGGGCCGACAGCACTGAACGAACGGGTCAGTCAGGTCATGACCCGCGATGTAAAAACCTGCACGGAAGATGACACGATCGAAGGCTTAATGGGCCGCATGACGACCGGAAAATTCCGCCATATGCCGGTGGTGGAGCGGGAAAAGCTAATCGGCATCGTGTCAATTGGTGATGTGGTCAAGAACCGCGTCGAAGAGATAGAACACGAAGCCGAAGCGCTACGCGATTACATCCGCCAGTAGTCAGTTAGATTGTCAGCATTGACCTGATTTGGGCGGCGCTTTCAGCTTTCACC
>DATLJR010000039.1:0-2359 GCA_035538755.1 Pseudolabrys sp. | reverse complement strand
GCCGACCGCTTTTGAGCGCCGCTTCATTCCGTCGCCCTCGGCTCAGAACAAGGCATCGTAGCGGGTGAGACCAGCTCACCAGAAGTGACTTTGTAGCAGCGCAGCAAACTTGGCCGCCCGATTTCCGAGATGGGTCAAAAGTGGACATTGCAGAGCGTTCCATTGATGTCCGCTTTACCCCCAAAAGCGGAAATGGATCCGCACGGTCGTGATGTCCGCTTTGTGCCAAAAGCGGATTCATGCACCGCAGCAAAGCAACGGATCGAGTTGGGCGCCTCGACTGAGAGCCTTGGCCGTTTGCAGGTTGATGAGGAACTCGAACTTTGTTGACTTTAGAACTGTGCAAAAAATCGAACATCAATCCTCACGCATGATCTTCCTCTATCCTGCCAGTATCCGCTGTTACAATAGTGTCTTTTTGCGAGCGTATTTATCGCGGCATCAAAACCAAGAAAATTAGGAGAACTGCCGTGTCGCTCCACTCAAAATCCGTTCTCTCAACCGTATGCGCTATTATTTTTCTGCAAATCACGGCCGCCGGCGCACAAAACCAGCGTAACCTGATTTTGTTTGTGCCAGATGGCTTGCGGCCCCATTCGGTGACCCACGAAAACGCGCCGACACTCTCAGCTGCGCGTGATCAAGGTGTTAATTTTATCAATCCGCATTCCCTGTTCCCGACCTTCACCATGGCCAATGCATCGGGCATGGCGACCGGGCATTTTCTCGGCGACACCGGCGCTTTCAGCAACACCATTTATACCGGCTATGCGGTCTCAACCGCTGGCGGGAGCGTGACGCCATTCATTGAAAGCGATCCAATCCTAGGTGACATCGACACGCATTTTTCCGGTAATTTCATCGACGAGGACTCAATCCTGTTCGCTGCGCGTCAGCGGGGCTTTAGCACCGCCGCGATTGGCAAAGTTGGCCCGATCCTTGTGTTCGATCATACCGAGCGGACTGGTGAGGCACCAATCACCGTCGACGATTCTACTGGCAGCAAACAAGGCATTCCGCTGTCACAGGCGATGCAAGACGGTATGAAAGCGGCAGGCTTGCCACTGGCCGCACCCTCGCGCAAAGACACGCCGGGCGACAATGCCAACGCAGGAGACTTCGCAAAGCCTGGTACCCTTGTGGCAAATGTCGTGCAACAGAAGTACTTCGCTGACGTCGCCGCCAAAGTGGTGCTGCCAATGTTCAAGGCGCGCAACAAGCCATTTGTGCTGGTGTTTTGGTCGCGCGACCCGGATGGCACGCAACATAATCAGGGCGACAGCCACCTGAAGGTGACCCCAGGCATTAATGGCCCGACCTCTCTCGCTTCTATCAAAAATGCCGATGATAATTTTGCCGAGCTGCGCAACGCACTAGACGAACTCGGCCTTGCCGCGACGACTGATATCGTTATTGCCGCCGACCACGGCTTCTCGACAATCTCCAAAGAAAGCAAATCGAGCCCGGCTGCCCAGGCAAGTTATGCCGATGTCCCGACCGGTTTGCTACCGCCTGGTTTCGTTGCGATCGATCTTGCCAAGGCGCTCGACTCGCCGCTCTACGATCCCGACGACAAGAACAAGATGGTTGAAGCCGGACACCACCCCAGCCGAGGCGATGGACTTATTGGCAGCGATCCCGAAAAGCCCGATGTTGTCGTTGCCGCCAACGGCGGCTCCGACCTCATTTATGTTCCGAGCAAGAACCCCGACCTCACCGGTAAGGTGATCAATACTCTCTTGGCTCAGGACTATGTCAGTGGACTGTTTGTCGACGGCGATATCGGGAGTTTCCCAGGCACGCTGTCGCTTTCGGCAATCAATATGCAAGGCATGGCGCGCACACCCCGACCGACGATCGTAATCAATTTTCGCTCCTACACGACCGATTGCGAGCGGCCGGTAATGTGCTCCGTCAACGTCGCCGATTCGGTCTTGCAACAGGGCCAGGGCATGCATGGCAGCTTCAGTCGTGCAGACACCATGAATTTTATGGCGGCGATCGGGCCAAGTTTTAAAGGCGGCTTTGTCGATGAAGCGCCAGTAAGCAATGCCGATATCGGAAAGACCATTGCTCACATGCTGGGACTGAAGATTCCGTTCAAAGGTTCGCTGCAGGGCCGCGTGGTGGAAGAAGCGCTGCCGGGCGGCGCCGGCCCGACCGTGGAAACCTGGGTTGAACGCGGTAAGCCAAGCGAAACCGAACTTGCAACCATCTTGGTCGGTCAGCGCGTGGGCCAGATACAGTATTTCGACGCCGCTGGCTTTCCGGGCCGTACTGTCGGAATGGACGAGCGCAAAGCCGCCAGTCGTTGATCTGTAAAGGGCGATGTCCGCTTTGGGTTCATAAGCGGACATTC
>DATLJR010000038.1:0-4404 GCA_035538755.1 Pseudolabrys sp. | reverse complement strand
ACGCTTCCGGTGATTGTTGAGCGGCAAGTGGAGTCGGCCGCATGAGCAAGCGTTAGGCGACACCTATGTTCCGGCTACTCTCTCGGTTCCTTCGCGCGCTTTTTCAATTCAGCAAACGCGCGGCCGGCGAGGCGACCAAGTTTGGTCGCAGTGGAGTCAAGCACCTCGGCGTGGTCGGTGCGACCCGCCTCGAATGCGATGAACCAGCGGCGGAATCGGGCGAGTTGATCCGGCGGCAGCTTGGCAACAGCTTCGGCGATTTCTTCGACTTTCATGGGGCGCCAGCCTTATCGACTGCATGTGAGGGAGATGCAGGCTCCGGCGTGGCTTCCCGCTTGGGGCATCCATCTGGCCGCTCGCCTTCGCAGCAATGAACGATGCCGGAGCCGCCGCATTCGGGACAGGGCCGCACGTCGAATCCGTCAGCGATGTAGCCGCGACAGCAATAATGACAGATCATGCTTGGTCTCAGAATTTAGACTCAGTTGACGCCTGCGAGCCTATCACGCTGGAAACGTATTCAAGAAATAGCAAGCGGGCCAAGCCGATCATTTATTAAGCGGCTTTGTCTGTATCTGGTTTGCCGCGTTTGACGTTAAATGCGAATTGCTGCACCGGCGATGGCTTGGCCTTGTCTTCGCTTAGTGCCTTATCGAGCGCGTCCCTAAGCCATCCGCGCGTTATCGCTTCTTTGGTCATTCGTTGGGGCTTCCTAGTCGTCGCTGTCATGCTGACTAAGATAATGGCCAAACCGATAAAGATTAGAACGTGCAACATTACGGTTTCGTTAGATGTGAATGGCCGCTTGCGAAATAGAGCGATGCGCGAATTTGGTAGGAAAGGCTCACATCGAAGGCCGGTCTTGAGGCGATCACTTCTTCAATTTTCTCTTTCCGCTGTGTGCGGAGCCTACCTCTAAACGAAGTACGGCCTCGCTCAATGTCAGCCACGCGGATAGTGGGTGTCGCTTTCATTGAAGGCTGCGGACAATTCGGCGTGAGTCCGCCCTCAGCGCCATCCTGCCGCAGACTTCACCGTTCCTTGCGCTGCCACTTTGCCTTCATGTCGGCAAGCGTGGGGTAAAGCGGACATGATCCAGTCGTGCTCCGATGTCTGCTTTTTTGACCCAAAGCGGACATGAGCGGCTCAAGATTGCTGCTGTGCAAACTGACCCCTGAACCCCATTTCGCCAGTAGCAAATCCCTGCTGTAATCGTCGATGCGATTGGCGTGGTCCTAAGCCTTACGCAAGGCGATGGTATCAACCGACTCTCAAAGCTATCCATTAGGCGGCACGCAGACTGAACGTGATCGGCTTCTTTTGCAGGCGGAGCAATACGCGCCGAAGGCGAACTGGCTTCTCGATCAAATTCGCATTCAGCCCGGCTGGCGAGCGGTTGATATTGGCTGCGGGCCAATCGGCATCCTTAACCTGCTCTCCGAGCGCGTCGGTCCGGGTGGCGCTGTCGTCGGCCTTGAACGCGAGCAACGCTTTGCGGAGATGGCGCGCGCCGAAATCGTTAGGCGCTCGCTGGGAAACATCACGATCGTTCAGGCTGACGCGCTTAATACCGGCCTGGAGAAAAGCGCATTCGACCTGGTACACGAGCGGCTGGTCCTCATCAATGTGTCCGATCGCAAGGCGTTCCTGAAAGAAATGCTGTCGTTGCTTCGCCCTGGCGGAACAATCGCTCTCGAAGACGTGGACACCGTATCCTGGCTGTGCCAACCGGCGCATCCGTCGTGGGACATCCTGTTGAACGCATTTCACACCGTCTTCCATGCGGCCGGCGGCGATAGATTTATAGGCCGCAAACTTCCGGTCTTGCTTCGCGCTGCCGGCGTTGAGAACATCCAGATAAAGGTGACGGTCGAGACACCCCCGATTGGCGACGACCGCCGGACGCATCTGGTCTCGCTGATTGATTCTGTTGGCGAGAAGATCATCGTCAAAGGATTGCTAGCCGAAGGCGCATTAAAGGAGCACAGGGAGGTGTTGGTACGCCATCTTAACGATCCTGGGACCACCGTTATCGACCAACACCTAGTCCAATGCTGGGGGGAGAAATCCAAATAGGCGAAGGTGGACGTCCGCTTTTGGCACAAAGCGGACATCCCAGTCACCACAAAGCGGACATTTCGCGGCTGAATCCCAATGTCTGCTTTCGGGGGCAAAGCGGACATCGGTGCTTGTCCTAAGAATGTCCGTTCCTGCCCAAAGCGGCGCTTAAGACTCATCGTTTGATCAATACCGCCGCCTGGCCGTGCCAGATCGATCAGTGGTTAATATCCGCTTTGTGGCACGGTGCCAGAGTGCGGAACTAATTCCACAAGGGTCGCCCAACGTGCTTCGTGCGCAGAGCCGGGTAATCGCCACATGACCAAAATCGTGGGCCGATCTGGTTGACTCTATCGCCTGGTATCTTAGGCAGTTTGTGATCGGCGTATTCGATGACCAGACGCTGGCGGTCCGCACGGCATGGGAACCGCCGTGGTCTGACGATTATTCGCCCAGCACGCGACGGCGATTGTTCTCCCTCATTTGTTCAGCGAGACTTCCTTACTGCCGCGGTGCCACCGGCGCTCGCGATGACGGCGGCACTGGCGTGGGCTTGCGCGCTGGGGCACCGGGGGGCTGCGGCGGCGGCTCTGGGGTCTTCATCAGTATTTCTACGACGGCGGACTCCAGCTTGGCGATCTCACGCGTCGTCTGGTCTTGACCGGCGGTGAGCTGCTGGACCATTTCCCGCAGCATGGCGAGATCCCGCGCCATTTGCTGCACCTGCCCCGGGTCAAGCGTGGGAGTGGTAGACGCAGTCTGCGCAACGGGTGGCGCTTGCTTTTCAGGACCGGCCGGTGGTTTCGTCCAGCCAATCCACTGAATCGAACTCGCAATCATTTGCTTGGCCCCTGGCGACCAGCCAAGTTTCGGGGCCCTCGTCGCGACCATCTGCTTTGCTGACTCGCCATAGGATTGCCAAGCCAAGGTAGCTGCAACACCGATTAAGATAGCGACAAAGTAGCGGCGGAACCGTCGCGAGCCTCGCCTTTTAATCTCCTTTTCTATTGCTACGAGATGATCATAAATTGCCTTGCGCTCCGAAGCCTCGTGGTCGAGGTAAGACGTGATCCCCGGACGAAGGTTATCCCTTTCCACAGGCTCATCCTCCTCCACAGGGTTCGGCTGAAGGCCCACCCGTTGTAAATCTTCGAGAACGGCATGTAATTGTTGGTCTAACTTATCATCTTCCACAGGCTCTGACTGTTGGCTTGTACGTTCAAATTCTTTGAAAGCGGCACGCAACTGTTCCTTCGAGCTATCATCAGAACCTGCCGCAGCACCGGCTGACTGGCGTTCTGTAGGTCCTATTTTCGCAGCCATTTCATCAGGGGGGTTCATGGGCACGTTTCGCTAAGCCCCTCGGCTTTACCACTGTGAGAGCAACACTCATGCCAGCGGCACAGTTCCCTGAGCGCCGCTTCCCGCCACCCTGGTCTGTCGAAGAACAAGAGGCGTGCTTTGTAGTGCGCGACCACAACGGCCAGCAGCTTGCCTACAACTATTTCGAAGACGAGCCGGGGCGGCGATCGGCGGCCAAGCTACTCACGAAGGACGAGGCGAGGCGGATCGCGGCAAACATCGCCAAGTTGCCGGAGCTGCTAAAGTCGCAACCTTTTGGCGCTGAAGGAGCATCCAATCAAAGGAGAAAAAATGATCAGGTTAATGACAACATCTCTGACCTTGGGCATCAGCATCGCAACCGCAACGACCGCAATTGCTCAAGACGGCTTTTTCGGCAATTGTAATCCCAACTCGACACGGTGTCGGCTTCTATCCGGGTCAAACCCCCAGCAGCAAACTGGTCCCAGCCAATGGCACCATGGGCACGCAAAGCACCATCACGCAAAGCACCACAAAGCTCACGCGCAATGAGGCGCGGCGGATCGCGGCGAATATTGCGAAGCTGCCACAGTTGTTGCAACCGAACGTAACAGGCCAAGTCCTGATGTCCGCTTTTGGGGGTAAAGCGGACATGACGCCGACCTAACGCCAACTAATGTCCGCTTTCGGGACAAAGCGGACATTGACCCGCGATACCATCGGCATAGGCTTTCTCTCTGGTTACGCCCCTAGAGCCGATACCAACCAACAAACCTCAATCCCAAGGAACGTGACTTATGTAATTTTCGAACTTGCCGCTGCGCGAGCGTTCGATGGCGCAAGGAGAGACCTCCATGAGGAAGCACAAGCTTTTGATAGCGGTGATCATGTTCGGATTAACATCGGCCGGGATCGTCAAGGCTGAGGATCAGCCGATCGAGCAACAACTCGTTGACGCGATGAACAAGGTATTTGGTGTCCATCCAGGCTTTCGTGCTAATCACGCCAAGGGCATCGTTGTCG
>DATLJR010000037.1:0-3340 GCA_035538755.1 Pseudolabrys sp. | reverse complement strand
GACTCCAATTGGCGTCAATTTCACCCTGCATATTCCGCTGCGAGCCGCGACAACCCGATGAGTCCAAACATCCGCTTTCGGGGGTAAAGCAGACATCAGTCAGACCTTTGGCAATGTCCGCTTTTGACCCAAAGCGGACATGCGGGCCCGCAGGTTTGCTGCTTCGCAAAATTAACCGGAACTAAGAACATGCCGCCGCGTCTCCTGTCATTTGACGTTTTCGGGACGCTCATCAGCGTCCGAGAGGGCTCGTACAATGTCTTTCGATCGATCCTCGCAGATTCCGCGCGCTCAGATGTCCATGTCCAGGAGTTTTGGGAGTACTGGGAAGAAAGAAATATCGCACATTACTGGGAGCGGTATCGCCCGTATAAAGAGATCTGCGAACTGTCGCTGGGCGAGGCGTTTGCACATTTCGGCATTCGAGGAAATCCGAGCCTGATCCGTCGCTACTTCGACGCCTTCTGCGGCTTTGAGCTCTATCCCGATGTTCTTCCGACTCTCGACGCGCTGGGCCGGCGTCACCGGTTGGCCATCGTCTCGAACATTGACGACGATCTTTTGGTTGCGACCCCGCTTTGTAGGGAGTTTGACCTCGTGTGTACCGCGCAGCGCGCGAGAGGCTACAAGCCCGACGGCACTCTATTCCGTTATCTCATGGCGCATTCGGTCGTCGCACGCGACGAAATCCTTCACGTTGGCCGATCGCAATTCACTGACCTGGTCGGTGGTAAGCCCCTCGGACTCACGATTGCCTGGATCAATCGGTGCGGTGTCGATCTGCACCCGTCGGTACCGCGGCCGGATTTTATCTTCGCCGATCTCGCCTCGCTCGTCCCGTTACTTGACGGGCGAGCCATTCGCAACGACTGACCGGACCCAAAGGAGGTTATTACCAACGCGCTGGGCCGATGTCTGCTTTCGGGGGTAAAGCGGACATCGGCTGAAGGTGGGTATTTGGGGCCCCTTTTTTGAACGCAACAGCCACCTAATCCATCGATGCGATTTGTGTCGGCGCACTTTGGTAAGGAGACAGGACGCTGCCGAGGGCTATGCCAACTAAAAACATCGTTGCAAGCATCACAGCAATTGCGCCGTCATTTCGCGGCGGCGTAAGCCTTCGCATTTGTTTGTCTAAGAGTTCCTGATCGCGTCGGTCCATTTTTACATCCCCATTTTTGTTCATGGGAAACGCAGTAAAACTGCCGCAGTTTCACTGACCGTCGCGGAAGGAACATCGGGTTCCTTGATTGGGGACGCTAATCCTCTGTTCAATGCTCGCGTGGCCATCAGCACGGGGCTGCCGGGAGCAGGGGTCTGTCAGTCGGTTGGCGCAAGCCTGGGCCTGTCCCAGCAGCACAACCTCATGTCGATAGGTGCGTCGCACAACGACCGGGAACGGGATTTGAGTTCCCAGGTTTCCCATAGTGCGTGAGGGCGCCAAAGGAAGGTGCCCGAGGTTTGGCGAAGGCGTGCGCGCAGTACGACTACGAGCCGTTTGCTTGGTGGCTCACCAGAGAACGTATTGGTCAGGACCTTCGAGAGCGCTATGCGGTGGCTCAAGAATTGCCGCCGCGTTTGCTGGCGCTTGTCAGGAAACTAGACGCAGTCGAAGGCAATCCTTCCCAAGCGTGTTAATTGTCACGCAGGCGATCATCGCTCAAATCTAATTCGTTCAGCGTCATTGCGCGATCACTCACGCGCAAATGACAGAAGCTAGTCGTCAGCCTCGTGTAGATCGCGCTCACGAAACGCTGCGACTTTCTCCCAGCGCCGAAAGAATTACGCGCTAGTACCAGTAGTGATGGCGATAATGATGATGGTAGTAGGGGTGATAGGCGTAGTAATGCCCGTGATAGTAGCGATGATGGTAGTAACCATAGTGATGATGGTAATAACGATGATGATAGCCGTACCAAGCTGCGGCTGGAGCAGCGCTGCCGACTGCAATTGCACCGATAACACCTAATGTCGCAGCGATTTTCCCTAAAGTTCGCATGATTGTTGTTCCTCCCTGGTTTCCAGATAACGCGGAACCAAGGTTGGCAGTTGCATGAACAGAATTTGAACGCTGGGTTCAGAAAATTGCGCTTCGCGGTGCACCATGCCCTCCCCTCGTCGCTTCCTTGCGCCTTAGTCTGCAATGCTGCAAACAACCGAGTTTTTTCAAGAGCAAATCAAGCAGTGCAGAGATTGCGCCGCGCGCTCTCATAACAAGGGCGACCACGACTTTTGGCTGAAGATGGCACATCGTTGGGAGGCGCTACTGCAAATCCGACAGCCCGATGGTGCTGGTCGATACAGATTCAGGCTTCATAATCTTCGTTTTGAAAAACGCCGCCGCGCTGCTTAGCTCGTCAGTGGATCGGGCAACTTAGCGATATTCACCCAATCCGCCACGCCTCGGCCGGATGTAGGCCGGGCCCGGTTCCAATTTCGCCAACGAGGCGTTTGAAAAAATGTTCCGCAAGGAACTCAAAAAATGTTCTGCGTATCAAAATTTAAGTGATCCTTGTTTCGAGAAACTCGTGTGATGGTCCATCGTTGTCGGCGGTCACCAATGGAGTGAAACATGCGCTCGATAACGTTCATGGGAACCGCCGCCGCTGTCTTGACAGCCGCGACATTACTGGCAGTTCCTGCCAAC
The DNA here is from genome assembly GCA_035538755.1 of Pseudolabrys sp. Classification (GTDB taxonomy): domain Bacteria; phylum Pseudomonadota; class Alphaproteobacteria; order Rhizobiales; family Xanthobacteraceae; genus Pseudolabrys. Next base: position 693 of record DATLJR010000037.1, on the reverse strand, counting down.
GCAGAACGCATCTGTCGCCAAGTCTGCGATGAGGGCTTCTGTCGAACTCGTTGCGCGAGAGAGGCGATCGCCTCTACATGTATGACCGCGACAGAGACTACTACTACCATCGTCGAGGCGGCGCCGAAATCCATGGACCGGGATTTGACGTTGACATCGACCACTAGTTCTTAAGAAGCAAAACTAAAGAGGCGCCTGGTCCCGCAAAGGCCAGGCGCTTTTTTGTCGGCCAGTCGCCTGCCGCGCGCTTAAACTACTCGACGTCCAATTTCAGTATTTCTTCATATGGCCCGGCGCTACCCCACGCGCACTTTGCATGTGCAGGCTCTTTTTCATATGGCCGGGTGAGTGAGCGGAAGCACGTGCATGGCGTCGTCCCCGCCATGCATAGAATAGCTCGCTAGTGGCATAGCAATGTGACAGAACGCCGTGACAGAACGCCGCTTTCCCGCCGCGGGCGAGAGAGCGCAGTGGTCTTGCCTTCGTTTATCGATACGGGCCGAGCCACGCTAAACCTCAATGGCATTGGATAACGTGGGGCAGTGCCTTTGTCGCAATAGCTTGGATCGCAGTTTCGATTGGGTTTTCCTGGTACGCAGCCAACTTCGGGAGTTATAACAAGACTTATGGCTCGCTTGCCGCAATCGTGGTCTTCATGATGTGGCTGTGGCTCTCGATAGCGGTCATACTCAT
>DATLJR010000036.1:0-2649 GCA_035538755.1 Pseudolabrys sp. | reverse complement strand
CGCAAGGGCGGTGTCTATCATCAAGGCATGGAGGATCGGGGCCGGGTCGGCGAGTCCACTCGTTTCGATCACAATGCGATTGAACTGCGTGCAAGCGCCTTCATCACGCCGGCGCAGCAGGTCTTGCAGGGTTTGGGTCAGATCGGTGCGAACCTTGCAGCACAGGCAGCCAGTGGTCAGCGCAACGACGCTGTCTTCACTCGTTTCGATCAACTCGTGATCGAGCGCAACTTCGCCGAATTCGTTGATCACGACAGCGGTGCGCGAAAACTCGGGCTGACGGAGCAGATGGCTGAGTATTGTGGTCTTGCCGCTGCCGAGAAAGCCGGTAAGCACTGAAACTGGGATTAGCTCTGTATCCATCACGATGGTACCACGGGTGAAACCGCGACACGGACGCGGGACACGGCATAGCCAGGGTCAAGAGCTCCACGGACCTGGCGCAGGACAGCCAAGAGCGAAATAGCCGGCCGTGTCCGACCGTCAATTGTGACTGTCCATCGAAACATCGAGCCCGCTTGCGCAGGCTCAATCCTTATCTCCCGTTTCGCGCCTATGACGATGGCGCAGTCACTGGTCTGCTCGACTATGCCGGCGACGTGCCATGCCGCGAGGCTCTCAGTGATAAGTTCGTGCACCAGACCAATCGACAAGCGACTCATAACATCGCCCCGGCGAGTGTTCGCGACGAGATTTTACGCTTGAGGTAGCGGCCGTCTCCCGGGCTGCCGAGATATTGGCCGTGTTCCACCATAACTTTGCCCCGTAGGACGGTTGTGACCGGCCAGGCAAAGATGTCGTGGCCCTCCCACGGGGTATAGTCGGTCTCGTGCAGATCGGCAGCGCGCACCTTGCCGCGTCGTTTGGGATCGAGGATCGTGATATCAGCGTCGCTACCGGGCGCTAGCGCACCTTTCCTTGGATAGAGCCCCATAATCTTGGCGGCATTGGTCGAAACAAGGTCGACATATTGAGTCAGTGAATAGCCGCGCCGTGCGACCATTTCAGTGTACATGACACCGAGCCGCGGCTCGACACCCGAATTGCCACCTGTGGTGTCATCGATGCGATTGCCGACGGTTTTATCCTTGAGCGTGCAGCAAAGCTCATCAGTCGCAATGCAGTGGATCAAGTCGCTAGCCGTTCCGCGCCAAAGTGCCCGCTGGTCATCCGGCGACTTCAGCGATGGATAGGTGTGATAAATTTGACCGTTAGGACGTTTGTAGTCCTCTGATGAATAAATGAGATATTGGTGGAGCGTCTCGCCGTAGACCCGCAGCCCTTTGCCGCGTGCCTCGGCGATGGCGGCTACGCCGGTGCTGGCAGAGACGTGCATCATGTAGAGTGCGGTGCCGGGGACGCTTTGGGCAAGGCGTAAAATACGGTGAAAGCTCAAATCCTCGGAAAGCTGATTGTGGACTTCAGCCAAATTCTCAAAGCCAACGCGGCCCTCACGGACCAGCTTGGCGTACATATGCATGACGATGTCGTTGTCTTCCGCATGGATGACGCCAAGCCCGCCTTCCATTGCAAGAACCTGGAATGCCTCCCAAATATCGCCAAAATCAATCATGCGGCCGCTGCGCGACGGTAGGATATTGGTGGTGAATATCTTTAGTGTCGGGTAACCCGCCTGGATCGCCTCCGCGAGCTGACTAGAAAATTCCGCCGGCGGCTCGGAATGCAGCATGATGTGATAAGCCCAGTCGCAGGGGCTTTTCCCCACGAAATCCTTGTCACGGTTCTCAATGGCCTCGAGTGCCGTGCCGCCGTCGCGCCAATAAGCGAAATCGATAAATGTCGTTGTACCGCCGTGAAGCGCTGCGCGGCCGACCTGTTCCGGGCCGGCCGTGACGAGCGGTGTCCCGTCGGGTTTAATCCATACATGATGCAGGTGTACGTGCGGATCGATGCCACCTGGTATGACAATATGACCCGTAGCATCGACGACACGGTTGGCGGTTTTGGCCGATAACACGTCAGAGGCCGTGATCGCGGCGATTGTCTCGCCAGCAACCGCGACGTCCCCCTGCACGACGCCCTGAGGCGTTACAACGTCGCCGCCGCAAATGATCAGATCTAACATTACTCCTCCCCATGTCGACGTAGCGTCGTAAATATGTCCGACCGATGTCCGCTAGGCGCCACAAGCAGACATTCGTGGGCTGGCTTTATCGGCAGCGGCGTGCGCGCGGAGCGCAACCGATGATCGTGCGGGCTCTTTGTCTCTGCTGACGATCGGTAGAATGTAAATGGCCTTTTCGACGCGGTTGTCTCTAACGCAGCGATCGATGTTCCTAATCGACCTCTTTTTATGGATGAACCGATGTATCTGACGACTACTGAGATCTTTTGGCCTTCCCTCATGATCGATTAACCTGCGACAAGCTCGCCCCAACCAGGACCCTCCCATGGAATATGCCTCCGCCGATCTCTCGCCCCGTGAGCGCTACAAGGTGCTCACCTCCTTTGTGCTGCCGCGGCCGATCGCCTGGGTGACCAGCGTCGGCCAGACCGGCGTCGTGAACGCGGCGCCGTTTTCCTTCTTCAACGTGTTCTGCGAGGACCCGCCGCTCTGCATGTTCGCGGTCAATCAGCGGCCCGACGGGCGGGTCAAGGACACTCTCGTCAATATCCGGCGAACGGCGG
>DATLJR010000035.1:0-76048 GCA_035538755.1 Pseudolabrys sp. | reverse complement strand
GCCGACGTATGCCTCTATGGTCTGAGCCACGGTCTGTCCCTCCCTATCGCGTTTTTTGTTGGTACTCAGCAGCCCGCATCAGGATGAGCCACAATTTGATTATTGGCCAGCCGATTCAGGTCTGGCGCGCCGGACCATCCACGCAATGGATCATCCTGGAGTTTCGGCGGGTGAAAAAGGGGGCAAGTGGCTGGGGAACTAGGATTCGAACCTAGATTCTCGGAGTCAGAGTCCGATGTTCTACCGTTGAACTATTCCCCAACGGGGCTGGGACGCCTCAGCAGCCTTCCGGACGGCCCTGACATGGGCCAATTCGGCCAATTTTACAAGTGCGAACGCCTGGATCCCCGATCAGACAGGGCGTCGGGGGCGCGTTGCGACCGTGAGGATCGCAACCAGGCTCAAGGCCGCGACCGTCAGGAAAACCATGCGCGGATTTCCGTGGTCCATAATGGCGCCGAACATCACCGGAGCAACGATGCCGCCGATGTTGAATCCCGTGGTCACGAAGCCGAATACCTTGCCGAAGGAACCCGGCGGGGTAATCGCGCGCACGATCATGTCGCGCGAAGGCATGATGACACCTGAGAAAAGCCCGATCAGGGACATCATCCCGATCAACGCCACCGCGCTGAAATCAATCTTCGCAACCATCGCGGTGAAGAGACCCATGGCGGCAAGCCCGATGGTCGCGACCAGCCCGTGCTGCGTGGTCCGGCCGACAAGCAGGCCGCCCAGCAGCACGCCGATCGCCGACCACAATAGATTGCCGGTCAATGCCGCATTGGCGGTCGTGACCGGAGTGCCGTAGAGCGCGCCGAGCGCAACGACCGAATAATTGTAAAGCCCCGCACTGATCATCGCGAGCAGCGCAAAGAAGAAGAGGTTGAGCAGGATCGGCGCCGACATCAGCAATCGCCAGCCGCCCAACGTGTCGCCGGAGGTGACGTGTGCCGGGACGGATTTCGTTTGAACGGGGGAGTGATCACGGAACGCGATCAGTATCGCCGCAACGGCAATGCCGAGAACCGCCGCGCCGATGAAGGCGCCACGCCAGCCCCATTGGCTTTGCATGATGAGCAGACTCGCGGGCGCGACCGCCGAGCCGAGCATGCCGGCAAAGGTGTGCACCGAGAACGCTTGACCAATACGGTCGGACGGCACGTGTTGCGAGAGCAGCGCGTAGTCGGCGGGGTGATAGACCGTGTTGCCCACGCCCAAAAGCGCGAACATCGCGACCAGCATCCAGAATGAATCGATCAGGCCCGCAATGATGAGCGCCGCGGCACCTGTCAGCAGACCCACGACGAGCAACGCACGCGCGCCGATACGGTCGACCAGGAATCCTGCCGGCGTCTGGCCGACAGCCGATACGATATTGAAGGCCGTGAAGGCCAGCCCGATTTCCGTGTAACTGACGCCATAGGCGTCCCGCACAAAGGGCATCAGCGGTGCGAGCAGAATAATGTAGTAGTGCGACACGAAGTGCGCCGCACTGACGACGCCGACGAGACGCACGTAAGACGGCCGACTGGCGGTCAGAACCTCGGCCGTTTGGGTCATAAGACGGGAATCTCCACGAAGCGGCGCGACTATGCCCTGGACCCCGCCGGCAATCCAATGCATTTGCAGTGGGTTGCCCATGTCGGCGTGGTATGCGGCCGTGTCGCTGACGGAACCGTCCTCTAGGACGCTCGCCGTGCCTTAGCGTCCTGAATAGCCTGCCAGATCCGCGCGGGCGTCATCGGCATTTCGAGGTGCCTGATGCCGTATTCCGACAACGCGTCGATCACGGCATTCGCCACCGACGGCAGGCCGCCGGACGTGCCTGCTTCTCCGCATCCCTTGACGCCGAGCGGATTGCTTTTGGTCGGGACGGGGTGGCTCAGCACATTGATCGTCGGCACGTCGTGCGCGCGCGGCATGGCGTAGTCCATGAACGAGCCGGTCACCAGCTGGCCGTCGGAGTCGTAGACGGCGCGCTCGAGTAAGGCCTGGCCGAGACCCTGCACGACGCCGCCCTGGATCTGTCCTTCGACCAGAAGCGGGTTGACGATCGTGCCGAGATCATTGACCGCGGAATAACGCACGACCTGAGCGGCACCGGTTTCGGGATCGACTTCGACTTCGGCAATATGACAGCCGTTCGGGAAGGCCGAGGGAACCGGATCCTTCACCACGTGATCGACGTCGAGCGAGTTCGGTACGCCATCCGGCAGCTTGAGTCCGCCGCGCACCCGCGCCGCCAATTCGAGCAATGTGATCGAACGGTCAGTACCGGCGATGACAAAGCGCCCGGCATTGAATTCGATGTCGCTTGCCGAGGCTTCCAGCACGTGTGATGCGATCTGTTTGCCGCGCTCGATGATGGTCGCCGCCGATTCCGTCAGCGCCGCGCCGGCAAACATCACCGAGCGTGATCCGCCGCTGCCGCCGCCGAACGCCATGCGATCGCTGTCGCCTTCGACCACACGGATAAGGTCGAACGGCACGCCGAGCAGGTCGGTCAGGATCTGCGCATAGGTCGTCGCGTGACCCATGCCGAAGTCGAGCGTGCCGGTGACGATTGTGACTGTGCCATCCGGTTCAAAATGCACCGCGCCGAGCTCCTTGCCGGGAGCAGCAGTGACTTCGAGGTAACAACCGATACCAAGCCCGCGCAGCAAGCCGCGCTTGCGACTTTCGCGCTTGCGCTTGTTGAAGCCCGCGTAGTCGGCGACGGCCAAGGCTTGCTTGAGCACGCCAAGGAAATCGCCGCAGTCGTAGGTCATGTCTGATGCGGCTTTGAAAGGCAGATCACCTTTGCGGATCATGTTGCGCTTGCGCAGATCGAGGCGGTCGATGCCAAGTTCACTCGCCGCGAGATCGAGCGTGCGCTCGACGTAGTAGTTGCCCTCGGGCCGGCCGGCGCCGCGATAGGCCGAGACAAAGTTCGTGTTGGTGAAAACGCACTTGGTCGCCACTTCGATGAGCGGCGTGCGGTAGATACTCGCGAGGTTCTTGACCTGATTGCCGGTCGGCAGCAACGGACCGAACTGTGCGAGATAACCACCCATGTTGCCGTAGCCGGTCAGTCGCAAGGCGAGGATATGGCCGCTCTCATCGAAGGCTATTTCAACCACCATGTCCTGCGCCCGACCGTGATGGTCGGATACGAAGCTGCCCGAGCGCTCATCGGTCCATTTCACCGGGCGCCCGAGAATGCGGGCGGCGTGCAGTATGCAGACATATTCCGGATAGACCGACGCCTTCATGCCGAACGAGCCGCCGACTTGACCGGTCACAACGCGAACTTTGTCGGCGGGCGCGTTGAGGATGTCCATGAGTGACGTCTTCATGCCATGGACGCCCTGGCTCGTTGAATAGAGCGTCCATTTGCCGTTCGCCTTGTCGAATTCGCCGATCGCGGCGCGCGGCTCCATGGCGTTCACCACCATGCGCTGATTGGATGTTTCGAGCCGCGTGACGTGTTTCGCCTTGGCGAAGGCTTCGGCCACCTTCGCGGCATCACCATAGTGATAATCAAGCGCGATGTTGTTCGGCACGGCGTCGAAGACCAGCGGCGCGCCAGGCTTCACCGCGTCGGCCGGCGTGAGCACGACGGGCAGCGGTTCGATGTCGACAGCCACGGCCTCGGCCGCGTCTTTTGCCTGCGCGAGCGTTTCCGCTACGACACAGACAACCGGATCGCCGACAAAGCGAACCTTGTCGCCGGCCAGAGCAGGGCGTGGCGTGTAGCGGATCGGCGAACCGTCGCGGCTCTTGAGCGGCATATTGCATTTGAGCGGTCCGTAGGCGGACAGATCAGCCGAGGTGTAAACGCCGAGCACGCCCGGCATCGTCTTCGCGGCATCGGTGCTGATCGCGCGTATGATGCCATGGGCTTCGCGGCTACGGACGATAACGGCGTTGGCTTGGCGAGGCCGATTGAAATCGTCGGTGTAGCAGCCTTCACCGCGCACCAGTTTTGGGTCCTCGCTGCGCCGCACCGGCTGACCGATGCCGAACTTGGTCAACGATAGCGCGGTTTCAGTCGTTCGATCGTCCATGTGCTCAGAATGTTCCGGTTGGTCCTAGGTCAATTAAAGCAGCACGCGTGGTTGGACAAGAATAGCATTCGGGAGGGAGGGTTGCGTGAAGCGGGGACGCTGGTACACTTTTCCTGATCGAGAATAAACAGTCCAAAACCGTGACGCGCCGAGAAAAGGTGGCCTGCGAAGCGGTGGGAAGGTTTTGATATGAGCGGCGAGGCCGGGGACATCCCGGGCCTCGACCCCGCTATTGACCGGGCGCCGCTCTCGCGCACCAGGTGGGGTCGGCGGTCGCCTGGGCGGCCCAATGCTGGCTTCGGCAGCGACCGGGGCGGCGCGACATATGCAGCGCTCGATCTCGGCACAAACAACTGTCGGCTTCTGGTGGCGCGGCCATCGGGCGAAGGTTTCCGCGTCGTCGATGCGTTTTCCCGTATCGTCAGACTTGGAGAGGGCGTCTCAGCGTCCGGTCAGTTGAGTGAACCCGCAATCGCGCGGGCGCTGGCGGCACTCGCCATTTGCCGTAACAAAATGAAAAACAAGGGCGTGACCCGCGCGCGCCTGATCGCGACTGAAGCGTGCCGCGCGGCGCAGAATGGTGTGCAGTTTCTCGCCCGTGTCGCCGACGAATTGGGTCTTGAGCTTGAGGTGATCGACCGCGAAACCGAAGCGCGGCTCGCGGCCACCGGCTGCACGCCGTTGATCGACCCGCAGGCCGACGGTGCCATCTTGTTCGATATAGGTGGCGGCTCGTCTGAAATCGTGCGGCTTGCGCGCTCGCAGAAGGGACGCGGCGGACCGCCATTGCCGCAGATTCGCGGCTGGATTTCTTTGCCGCACGGCGTGGTGACGCTGGCGGAACGCTATGGCGGCATAATCGTCAGCCGCGAAACCTACGAGGCGATGGTCAGCGACGTCGCATCCTTGATCGCTCCGTTCGTGCGCGAGCACGGCAGAGACGGGACGAACGGACTCCACATGCTCGGAACATCCGGCACGGTGACGACGATCGCGGGCGTGCACCTCAACCTCAAACGTTATGACCGTAATCGCGTTGATGGTTGCTGGATGAACGCAGATCAGATCACCACCGTCATCGAGCGATTGCTTGCGATGAGGCACGAAGATCGGGTGGCGAGCCCTTGCATCGGCACTGAACGCGCGGACCTTGTGCTTGCCGGCTGCGCAATCCTTGAGGCGATCCGGCGCGCGTTTCCCTGTCCGCGCCTTCGCGTCGCCGATCGCGGCTTGCGCGAAGGGATGCTCGTGCAGATGATGCGCGAAGACGGTGCCTGGAGTGGCGGCAGTCAGGCGGCCATGCCCTGATCCGCAAATGGCAAATCCACGTCAAAAAAAGATTCGTGTTCGCGGCGGCAAGAATCGTTCGGTGTCGTCTCGACAGTGGCTGCAACGTCAGCTCAACGATCCTTACGTCGCCCGTGCGAAGCGCGAGGGCATGCGCTCGCGGGCCGCTTACAAACTGATGGAGATCGACGACAAGGCACGATTTCTCAGGAAAGGAGCGCGGGTGGTCGATCTCGGCGCGGCACCGGGCGGTTGGAGTCAGGTTGCCGCGCAACGTGTGGGAGCACGCGAGCAGGGGCGGGTCATCGCGATCGACATTTTGGCGATGGAACCGGTGCCGGGCGTGGACTTCATTGAGCTCGATTTCCTCGATCGCACCGCGCCCGACAAGCTCAAGAATATGATTGGCGGGCCAGCCGACGTCGTGCTTTCCGACATGGCGGCCAATGCAACCGGCCACGCGCGCACCGATCATCTCAGGATCATGGCGTTGGTCGAGGCAGCCGCCGAATTCGCGCGTGAGTTACTTGTGCCGGGCGGCACGTTCCTCGCAAAAGTGCTGCAAGGCGGCACCGAAGCGGCCCTGCTTGCCTCGCTCAAGCGGGACTACAAAAGCGTAAAGCACGTCAAGCCGCCGGCGAGCCGAACAGATTCGGCTGAGTTGTATTTATTGGCAACGGGATTTCGCGGCGCGTCCGCAGTTGCATCTCAGCCGGCGCGTTGATCGGAAGGCTCCACCGGCGTCGGCAATCTGTCAGCCATCTCGGCACCGGCGTCGGGTGCCAGCCGGGCAAAGATCAGCGCCGAGAGGGCCGAAATCGCCGCGACCGCCAGAAATGCCGGCGGGAAATCCGAGGCCTGCAATGGCCCGCCGCCTCTGAAATAGACGGTCAATTCCACTGTCATGGCCCCAAGGGCGACACCAGATGACACCGCCAGTTGCTGCGCCACGCTGACCAGCGCTGTCGCCGGGCCGATGTGCTGGGGATCCACGTCGGCGTAGGCAATCGTGTTGATGCTGGTGAATTGCAACGAGCGGAAAAAGCCGCCGACAAAAAGCAGGATCAGCATTAGTGCAATGGGCGTTGTCGCAGTGAAAGCGGCGTAGATCGCAAGAAAGGCCGAACTGATCACCGAATTGATGACCAGAATGTTTCGAAAGCCGAAGCGGTGCAGAATGAATGCAACCGCCCACTTCATTCCCATCGCGCCGAGCGCCGTTGCGAATGTGATCATGCCTGACTGAAACGGCGTCATGCCGAATCCGATCTGCAGCATGAGGGGCAGAAGAAAAGGCAATGCACCGAGTCCGAGGCGAAAAATGAATCCGCCGACGACGCTTGCGAAAAACGTCGGCAGGCGGAACAGTGTCAGATCGAGTGCGGGGTTTTCGGTGCGTCGCGCGTGGGCAAGATACGCTGCGATGAAGCAGGCGCCACCGAAAACGAGTGCGACGACAACGAACCAGGGAAGGAAATTAAGTCCGAGTACCGAGAGGCCGAATGCCATGCCACCGATTCCGAGTCCGGCGAGAATCATGCCGACGACATCGAAACGCTCATGTTCCTCGGCCCGAACATCGGGGATGTAACGAGTCGCGAGGACAATACCGAGCAATCCGATCGGAACGTTGATGAGGAAGATCCAATGCCAGGTCGCGTAGGTAGTGATGAGGCCGCCGACTGGAGGTCCGAGGACGGGCCCGATCAATGCGGGAGTCGTCACCCAGGCCATTGCTTTGACGAGTTCCCGTTTGCTGATCGTGCGGACCACCACCATGCGGCCTACCGGCGTCATCATCGCGCCCCCGATTCCTTGCACGATGCGGGCGATGACGAAGTCGGCCAGCGAACTCGAAAGCGCGCAGCCGATCGACCCGATCACGAACACGCCGATGGCCGCGCGGAACACGGTGCGTGCGCCGAAACGGTCCGCAGTCCAGCCGCTGGCCGGAATGAATATCGCAAGCGACAACAGATAGGATGTGACGGCGAGCTTGAGCGCCAGGGGATTGGTGCCGATATCGGCGGCGATCGCGGGCAGGGAGGTCGCGATCACCGTCGAATCCATATTCTCCATGAAAAGGGCGACCGCGATGATCAGCGGAACAATGCGGTCACGGGGCATCAGAAAATCCGGCGGATGCAGGCGTTGTAATATGCGTCTTGAAGCTTAAAGCAGCGGCGGAAGAAAGGCCCATCCGCGTTTACGAGTTCATAACAGCCATCCGCGATTGCGCTAGGAATCGGCGCCATCCCGTGCTATCGACCCACGCCAACCCAAAAGCGGGCCGTGACGGACGGCGAGGATCCCCTCGCAACGGGCCTTTTTAACCGTTTGCCGACCGGCCTTTTAGGGCAAAACGGAGTTGGCGATGGCCGTGAAATACAATGCAAGTCCTCGCGAAGGGCTTACATTCGACGACGTGCTGATAAAGCCCGGCCTGTCGGAGGTGCTGCCTGCCGATGTCGATATCCGCTCTCACGTCACGCGTTCAATTGCCGTCAACATCCCGATCATTGCCTCGGCCATGGACACCGTGACCGAAGCTCAAATGGCGATCGCCATGGCTCAGGCGGGAGGCATCGGCGTGCTTCATCGCAACATGGAGCCCGAAGAGCAGGCCGCGAAGGTCCGGCAGGTGAAGAAATTCGAATCCGGAATGGTTGTGAATCCGCTGACCATCGAGCCTCGTGCGACGCTGCAGCAGGCTCTCGATCTGATGAAAGACAATCACATCTCCGGAATCCCAGTGGTCGAGAGTGGGGGCAACGGTCAACCGGGCAAACTCGTCGGAATTCTCACCAACCGCGATGTTCGTTTTGCCACCGATCCACGGCAGAAAATTTCCGAATTGATGACGAAGAAGCTGATTACGGTCCGCGAAGGTGTGAGCCAAGACGAAGCCAAGCGCCTGCTGCACCAACACCGCATCGAAAAGCTTCTGGTGGTTGACGCCCAGTATCGCTGCGTCGGTCTGATCACCGTGAAGGATATTGAAAAGGCGGTTGCCAATCCGAATGCCTGCAAGGATGAGCAGGGGCGTCTGCGCGTCGCCGCCGCCACGACCGTTGGCGATAAAGGCTTTGCACGAACGGAGGCGCTCATTGCTGCCGGCGTCGATCTTGTGGTGGTCGACACCGCGCATGGTCATTCTAGATACGTGCTCGACGCCGTCTCTCGGATCAAGCGTCAGTCGAACAAGGTCCAGGTCGTCGCCGGCAATGTTGCAACCGCGGAAGGCGCCAAGGCGCTGATCGATTGCGGCGCCGATGCCATCAAAGTCGGAATCGGACCGGGCTCGATCTGTACGACGCGAGTCGTGGCAGGTGTCGGCGTGCCGCAACTGACCGCCATCATGGACTGCGTGGAGGCCGCGAAAGCGAGCGGCACGGCCGTGATTGCCGACGGCGGGATCAAATATTCGGGCGACCTGGCGAAAGCGATGTCTGCCGGCGCGGATTGCGCAATGGTCGGTTCGTTGCTTGCGGGCACCGACGAAACTCCCGGCGAAGTGTTTCTCTACCAGGGGCGTTCGTACAAGACCTATCGGGGCATGGGATCGGTCGGTGCGATGTCGCGCGGTTCTGCCGATCGCTACTTCCAGCAGGACATCAAGGACACGCTCAAACTCGTGCCGGAAGGTGTTGAAGGTCAGGTGCCCTACAAGGGCGCGGCGGCAACCGTTCTGCACCAGCTCACCGGGGGTCTGCGCGCCGCCATGGGATATGTCGGCGCCAAAAACCTAAGTGAGCTTCACGAGAAGGCTGAATTCGTTCGCATCACAGGTGCGGGCCTTCGAGAGAGCCACGTGCATGACGTGACGATTACGCGTGAGAGTCCGAACTATCCGAGCCGTGTATAGTTATCCTGTCTCGGGGAAGACGAGGGCTGAACCGTGCCTGTTCAATTTGTTCTGTTGCCTCTGTTTGTCGAGGTGTTGCTCACCTTCGGCGTGATGTTCGGCATGATGTATTTCCGCACGACGACCTTGCGCAGCGGTGAGACGCGCTTTGAGGATATTTCCCTGCGCGAGCCGAACTGGCCGCGGCGGGCAACGCAATTCGGCTACGCGTTTGCCAATCAATTCGAGCTGCCGGTTCTCTTCTACGTACTGACAATCCTAGTAATCATCACCCACCATGCCGATCTGCTGTTCGTTCTTCTTGCCTGGATTTTCGTGTTGATGCGCGTTCTCCAGGCGGTGGTGCACGTGACGAACAATAATGTCCGCATGCGCGGCGCGTATTACGGCGTCGGCGCGCTCATATTGTTCATCATGTGGATCATCTACATCGTGCGCATCGTTCTCGCCCTGCCATGACGCCGGCGGCACGCGTCGCTGCCGCGATTGAAGTTGTTGGCGCGATCGAAAAGGAACGCCGGCCGGCCGCCGATGCGCTGAAGTCGTGGGGCCTCATGCATCGCTTTGCCGGATCGGGCGACCGTGCCGCGATTGCAGGACTTGTCTATGACGCGTTGCGTCGCCGTGCTTCGAGTGCATTTATCATGGATGCGGATACGCCGCGCGCTGTTGTCCTCGGCATGCTCAGGCGCGAGCGGGGCCTCGACGCCGAAACCATCGCCAGGCTCGCTGACGGCTCGAAATATGCGCCTGAGGCGCTGAGCGAAGACGAGTGCGCGCGTCTTGAGGCTTCCGATATGTCGCGCGCCCCCGCGCACGTGGCCGGCGACTATCCGGAATGGCTTGATCCGCATCTGCTGCGCGTCTTCGGCGAGGAGAGGGACGAAGAGGGTGCGGCGCTAGCATCGCGCGCTCCGCTCGATCTGCGGACCAACCTGCTGAAGAGCGAGCGCGAAGCCGCAGGCAATATGCTTGCGGACGTTCATCCTGAGCCGACCCGGTGGTCCCCCTGGGGGCTGCGCATACGTTTGTCGGCGGAGGCGAAAAATCCCTCAATTCACGCCGAGCCCGCGTTTCTCAAAGGCCTCGTCGAAGTGCAGGACGAAGGCTCACAGGTCGCGGCATTGCTGTCGGCCGCGCAGCCGGGCGAGCAGGTGATCGATCTCTGCGCCGGCGCCGGTGGCAAGACTTTGGCGATGGCGGCGATGATGCAGAACAAGGGGCAGATCTTCGCAACCGATGATGACAAGCGACGGCTTGCCCCCATACACGAGCGGCTGAAGCGCTCGGGTGCCCGCAACGTCCAGGTTCGCACGCCAAAGTCCATCGGCGACGAAATCAGCGATCTCGCCGGACGAATGGACCTCGTGCTGATCGATGCGCCTTGCACCGGCATCGGCGCCTGGCGCCGCAACCCCGATGCCAAATGGCGAGTGCGGCCGGGCGCGCTGGAACAGCGTCAGAAGGAGCAGGCCGAAATCCTCGACCGCGCTGTGCCCCCGGTCAAACCGGGCGGACGAATCGCCTATATCACCTGCTCCGTGCTGGAGGAGGAGAACGATGCCCAGGCGCGAGGCTTCCTCGCCCGGCATGCGGACTTTGCCGTGCAGGCGCCAACGGAGGTCATCAAGTCACTCGGGGAGCGCGCCTTCATGTTCGGAAACGCGGCACGCCTGTCGGCTCTCGGTACGTTGATGACACCACGTTCGACCGATACCGACGGCTTTTATGTTTCAGTAATGCGACGGGCGGGTTGAGGTTTCGTGTCCGGTTCAGTAACAAATCGCAAACGGAATACCTCGATTGTGCCCCATTCCGGGCCCAATTTGTCCGCGAAAATTCAGTGTCTGTGGAACTCGCGAAGCTCTTTATCTTGGGGTTTTCCATGCTAGTGGCCAGGCGCGATCCGCCGTTTCATGTGGACGCGAAGGACGCGGCGCCCCTCAATCCCCATGTTTATCCGCCGCCACGTGCCTCAAGGACGGCGCGGGTCGTCACCGCCATGCAGTTGATCGGATCGCTTTTGGCGGTACCGGTCGGGATCGCCAGCGCTTATTCGTTCTACCGCGCCAACTTTGCTCCCGAGACGACCTGCCAGAACCTGCGCAGCGGAATCATTGCGCTGCTCGACAAGAGTGTGGATGCCAGCACGCGGCGCATGCTTGTCCGTCGCGACGTCCAAGAGTTCGAAAAGTCCTGCGCCGCCGTCGACCCGGACGCCACGGCAGCGTTCAAGTCTTTGCTTGCCGCCGAGAAATCGGCTGCTGCGCCAGCCGCTGCACCGACGGCGGCTCCGCCCCCGGCTGCGCCGAAGGTGCAACGCACTGAAACCGCGCCGCCGAAGGAGGCCGTCCGCAAGCCAGAGCCACGGCTGCAGGTGACGGCGAAGCCGCCGGCAACAAGTCCAACTGCGGCCCCGGTCGCGGCTGCTCCGAGCGCTTCCGAGCCGGCCAAGCGAGATCCGGCTGTCTCGGACAGTCAGTGGCTCGACGCAGTCAGGCAAGCGCTTGTGACTCGCAAGCCCGACTCCTCGGCGCCCGCGGCAAGACAATCCGATCCGCGTCCGAGCGACGCGAAGCCGCAGCCGATTCCAGCGCCGACTGTTCGCCCCGTTCCGCAGGAAACCTCGCTCGCACCTTCGGCGGCTCGCCCGGTGCCGCAGGACGCCGCGTTGCCACCGGCTCGGCGGGCGCCGCAGGAGACTGCTTTGCCGCCGGCGCCTGTTGGACCTCCCGTAAGCGTTCCGGTCACGGCATCTCCGATGACGGCACCCGTGTTGCCGCCGCCAATCGCAGTCGCACCGCCGACGGTGCGGCAAGTTGACACCGACCATCCGGTGCCGCCAGAAGCGATTCCTGATCCCGTTCCGCCGGCCGACGTCGGCGACAGCAAATCCGAGGAGCAGGGCCGCTCGCGCGCGAGCAAATGGATATCGAACATTCCTCTTCTGGGGCCGGTTATCGACAACGCGCGGCGCTGACCGCCTGCCGATAGCTGCCGAAAGGCTTGACCCGGAAGTCCAAAGCCCGCACAAAGCCGGCCCGAACGGCGTTCAGGCGCCCGATTCCGGATATGTTCGGGCAAACGCCGTCCATGCACGACAAGGTTTTGATCGTCGATTTCGGCTCCCAGGTTACCCAGCTCATCGCGCGCCGGGTCAGGGAGGAGAAGGTCTATTGCGAGATCGTGTCTTTCCAGAAGGCCGAAGAAGCCTTCCGCGAAATGAAGCCCAAGGCGGTGATCTTTTCCGGTGGCCCAGCCTCCGTTCTCGACAAGGACGCGCCGCTCGTGCCGAAGGTAATGTACGACGCCGGCGTGCCGCTGCTCGGCATCTGTTATGGCGAGCAGGCGATGGCGCAACAACTCGGCGGAAAGGTCGAGGGCGGTCATCATCGCGAATTCGGGCGCGCCGAAGTGACGGTTACCGAGGACACGCCTTTGTTCGAGGGCGTCTGGCGCAAAGGCGAGAAATATCCGGTCTGGATGAGTCACGGTGACCGGGTCACGGCCTTGCCAAAGGGCTTCAAGGTCCTCGGCACATCGCCCAATGCGCCGATAGCCATCATCGGCGACGACAAGCGCAAATTTTACGCCACGCAATTCCACCTCGAAGTGGTGCACACACCGAACGGTGCGGCGCTTCTGCGCAATTTTGTGCGAAAGATTGCCGGCCTCAGCGGTGACTGGACCATGCGCACCTTCAAGGACGAGGCGATCGAGAAAATCCGCAAGCAGGTGGGAAAAGGGCGCGTGATCTGCGGGCTGTCGGGCGGCGTCGACAGCGCCGTCGCCGCGGTGCTGATTCATGAGGCGATCGGAGATCAGCTCACCTGCGTGCTCGTCGATCATGGCCTGATGCGGCTCGCCGAAGCGCAAAAAGTCGTGACGATGTTTCGCGAGAGCTACAACATTCCTCTCGTGCACGTGGATGCCTCGGAAACGTTCCTCAAGGCGCTCGAGGGCGTCGAGGACCCGGAGCAGAAGCGCAAGACCATCGGCAAGCTGTTCATCGATGTGTTCGAGACAGAGGCGAAGAAAATCGGCGGCGCCGAGTTTCTCGCGCAAGGCACGCTCTATCCGGATGTGATCGAAAGCGTGTCGTTCACCGGAGGTCCCTCAGTCACGATCAAGTCGCATCACAACGTCGGCGGGCTGCCAGAGCGCATGAACATGAAGCTGGTCGAGCCGCTGCGCGAACTGTTCAAGGACGAAGTGAGGGTGCTTGGTCGCGAACTGGGATTGCCCGAGGCCTTCGTCGGCCGGCATCCCTTTCCCGGGCCTGGACTTGCCATTCGCTGCCCAGGCACGATCACGCGCGAGAAGCTGGACATCCTGCGGCTCGCCGATGAAATCTACATCGAGGAAATCCGGCGCACCGGCCAGTACGATGACATCTGGCAGGCCTTTGCGGTGCTGTTGCCGGTGAAGACCGTCGGGGTGATGGGCGACTATCGCACCTATGAATATGTCGTCGGCCTGCGCGCGGTGACCTCGACCGACGGCATGACCGCCGACTTCTATCCCTTCGACATGAAATTTCTGGGCATGGTAGCGACGCGGATCATCAATGAAGTGAAAGGCGTCAATCGGGTCGTCTACGACGTCACGTCCAAGCCACCCGGTACAATCGAGTGGGAATGATCGTGCCCGTCACCATCTACGGCATCAAAAACTGCGACACCATGAAGAAGGCCCGTTCCTGGCTCGACAAGAACGGCGTCACTTATACGTTTCACGACTACAAGACGGCAGGCATCGATCGCGAGCGCCTGGAGCGCTGGGCGAAAAAGGCGGGCTGGGAAATTCTCCTCAATCGCGCCGGAACGACGTTCAAAAAGCTGCCCGACAAGGACAAAGCCGGCCTGTCGGAAGCGAAAGCCTTTGCCCTCATGATGAAGCAGCCGTCGATGATCAAGCGTCCGGTGCTCGATGCCGGCGGCGGCAAGCTGCTGGTCGGGTTCAACCCCGGTGCCTATAAGGCGGCGCTAACCACTCGGTGACAAGATGCGAACCGCGGAAGCGTGGCCGGCATGCCGGACCCGCTTCGGCTTGATTTTGCTGCTTTCTGCGGCCACATGCAGGCGATGAACAAGCCCTTGGTCAGTTCCGATTCGATTCCGGTGACACCGCTTGCCGCGGAGGTCGATCGGCGACGCACGTTCGCGATCATTTCCCACCCGGACGCCGGCAAGACCACACTGACCGAAAAGCTGCTGCTGTTCGGGGGAGCGATCAATCTCGCCGGCCAGGTCAAAGCCAAGCGCGATCGGCGCTCCACACGCTCGGACTGGATGGCGATCGAACGCGAGCGCGGAATTTCGGTCGTGACCTCGGTTATGACCTTCGATTACGACAGCCGCGTCTTCAATCTTCTCGATACGCCAGGCCACGAAGACTTTTCCGAGGACACCTATCGGACCCTGACCGCGGTCGACTCGGCCGTGATGGTGATCGACGCCGCAAAGGGCATCGAGGCGCGCACCCGCAAGCTCTTCGAGGTCTGCCGCCTGCGCGACATCCCGATCGTGACGTTCATCAACAAGATGGATCGCGAAAGCCGTGATCCTTTCGAACTGCTCGACGAGATCGAAAAAACCCTTGCTCTTGATACGTCACCGATGACCTGGCCGATCGGCCGCGGGCGTGATTTTGCCGGCACCTATGATCTCGCCACGGGCGAGATGCGGCTCGTCAGCGAGGACGGAAAAACCGTCGAGCGGCAGCCGCTCGACCTCGCTGCGCTGGCCGCGAAAAATCCCATGCTCGACGCGAAGGCCATCGGCGACGAACTGGCGCTGGTCAAAGAGGCTTGCCGGACTTTCGATTTCAAGTCGTTCCGTGAAGGCCATCTTACGCCGGTGTTCTTTGGATCGGCGCTGAAGAATTTCGGCGTGAAGGACCTTCTCGATGCGCTCGCGTCATTCGCGCCAGAACCCCGCGCGCAGGCTTCCAATACGCGCACTGTGGATGCACACGAGAACTCCATGACCGCCTTCGTTTTCAAGATCCAGGCCAACATGGATCCCAATCATCGCGACCGTATCGCCTTCGCCCGTCTTTGTTCAGGCAAACTGCGACGCGGGATGAAGGCGAAGCTGACGCGAACCGCGAAACCGCTGACGCTGTCCACCCCGCAATTCTTTTTTGCCCAGGATCGTGCGCTCGCCGATGAAGCCTATGCCGGCGATGTGGTCGGCATTCCCAATCACGGCACGCTTCGTATCGGCGACACGCTGACGGAAGGCGAGGATATAGCGTTTATCGGCGTGCCGAATTTCGCGCCGGAAATTCTGCGCCGCGTGAAGTTGGGCGATCCCATGAAGGCGAAGAAGTTGAAGGAAGCGCTCCAGCAGATGGCGGAGGAGGGGGTCGTCCAGGTCTTCCGCCCGCTCGATGGCGCCCCGGCGCTTGTCGGCGTTGTCGGTCCCCTGCAGCTTGACGTTCTGAAGGTGCGTTTGTCGGAGGAATATGGCCTCGACATCACTTTCGAGCAGCCGGAGTTCCAGCTCGCGCGCTGGATAGCTTCGACTGATGCAAAGGGCCTCGATGATTTCGTGCAGGCCAACTATTCAAGCTGCGCCGAGGATCTCGACAACGATAGAGTCTTTATGGCGCGCAATCAGTTCATCTTCGACTACACGCGGGAACGCGCACCCGGAATTTCCTTCACCGACATCAAAGACGTGAAGGACAAGGCGGCTGCCTAGTTCAGTGTCACATTGGCCGCCTTGATCACCGGCACCCATCGCTCGATCTCGCTGTCCATCCGCGCGCGCAGTTCATCGGGCGAGGAACCGACAGGCTCCATCAATTGGGTCGCCAGTTTGTCGCGCAGCATCGGCTGACGGATGATTTCGGCGACTTCCTTGCTGATCCGTTCGATGATCGGTCTTGGCGTCCCGGCCGGCGCAATTAGGCCGTTCCAGGCATCGGCCTCCACATCGATTCCGCTTTCCTTCAGCGTCGGCACGTCCGGCAAATAGGGAGAGCGTCGGGCCGTAGAGACCGCGAGCATCTTCCCCGCGCCCGCTGCGGCGTGTGGCGTAACCGCGATCGCCGGGAGACAGGCGATCTGGACATCATTGCGGATCACGGCCGTGATGGCCTGCGGCGAACTGGGATAGGGCACGTGCACCAACTCAGAGCCGGCTTTGAGGGCGATCGCTTCCATGGCGAGGTGTGACAGCGAACCATTTCCGATCGAGGCAAAGTTGTACTTGCCAGGATTTTTGCGCAGAAGCGCAACGAAGTCCGCCACCGAGTTGACGCCCAGAGCCGGATTGACCGCGAGCACGCTCGGCTGGGTAACAAGTTGGGTGACTGGTTCAATGTCCTTGCGCGGATCGTAGGGCAGGCGCGAGAACAGCAGAGTATTGATGGCGAGAGGCCCGCCGATGCTGACCCCGAGGGTGGACCCATCGGGCGTGGCCTTAGCGACAATGTCGGTGCCGAGATTGCCGCTCGCACCAGACTTGTTCTCCACGACGAACGTCCTGGCGGGGTATTTCTGTTGCAATCCCTCGGCGACCAGACGCGCCACGACGTCCGGGGTCGATCCGGGACCGAAGGGCACCACAATCCGTACGGTCTTTGTTGGCCAGTCTTGCGCTGACGCCGTAGCCCCGAGGGCCAGCAAGGCCAGAAGCGTTGCGAGGGCGTGTTTCGCCGCGCGAAATACCGCATCTGCGTTCATCGAAGGTGAGCTCTGCTCGATGCGTCTTGCATTGGTTGGGGCTATCCTCTACTGCGGCCACGGTAGAACGCGAGTTGTAGCATGGGCTTAGGTATTCTCATTCTTGGCCTGCTGGTCTTTCTCGGGACGCACGTCTTTGTGTCGTTCCGCGAGCCGCGTGCGCGCGTGATCGCGCAGCTCGGCCTGCCAGCCTATCGAGGATTATTTGCGCTGGTCTCGTTGGCTGGCCTCGCGCTGATCGTGTGGGGCTACGCGCAATACCGCGCGCATGGGTGGATCGACATATGGTCGCCGCCGGCATTCATGCGGCACATCACAGTCGGCCTGATGCTGTTTTCGGTGATCTTCCTTGTGGCGGCCTTTGTTCCAAGCCACATCAAGGCGCGGCTCAAGCATCCGATGCTGGCCAGCGTGAAGACCTGGGCTTTCGCGCATCTGCTGTCGAATGGCGACCTCGGCTCTATCTTGCTGTTTGGTACATTTCTGGCCTGGGGCGTCTATGCGCGAATTTCCGCCAAGCGCCGCACCGACCTCAAGCCGATAACGACGCCCGCCGGCTGGATGAATGACGCGCTGGTTGTTGCGATCGGCGCCGTCGTCTTTCTGGCGTTGGGTTATGCATTCCATCCGGTCGTGATCGGTGTACCCGTGTTCGGGAAATAGTCATGTCAGTACAGGACGAGATCCGGCGGTCGACCGCACCAGACATCCGCGCACGCAAAGGCGGCGAGCCGATTGTCTGCCTGACCTCCTACCACGCCCATACGGCTCGCATCGTCGATACGCATTGCGACGTGATCCTGGTCGGTGACTCGCTCGGGATGGTGATGCATGGGCTCGAGACCACCGTGCCCGTCACGCTCGACATGATGATCCTGCAGGGTCACGCAGTGATGCGCGGTTCGAAGCGCGCGCTGGTCGTAGTCGATATGCCGTTCGGTTCGTACGAAAGCTCGAAAGAGCAGGCGTTCATGAACGCAGCGCGCGTGCTTAAGGAAACCGGCTGCGGCGCGATCAAGGTCGAAGGTGGAAAACGCCTGGCCGAGACGATCGCCTTTCTCGCCGAGCGCGGGGTTCCGGTGATGGCTCATGTCGGACTGACACCGCAGTCCATCAACACGATCGGTTCGTTTCGTGCGCAAGGCCGCGACGAGGCCGACTGGTCGCGCATCGAGGACGACGCGATTGCCGTCGCGCAGGCCGGCGCATTTTCGGTGGTGATTGAAGCGGTGGCCGAACCGCTGGCACGCAAGCTGACCGCTGCGGTTCCAATCCCGACCATCGGAATCGGGGCGAGCGCTGCCTGCGATGGTCAGATTCTGGTCCTCGAGGACATGCTCGGCCTGTCCCCGCGGGTGCCGAAATTCGTCAAGCGCTACGGAACTCTCGGACCCAGCATTGAGAAGGCCGTTGCCGACTATGCGGCGGAGGTACGGTCGCGCACCTTTCCGGGGCCAGAGCACGTCTATCAGATGAAGAAGAAAGGGCTAACGCCCTGAATTGTTAAAGCTTACAGGCTTCCTTTGCCTTAGGCGCGCCACATCGCTAGTTTACCGCGAAATCCGGCCCGGGGATGGGTCGATCGGGGATTGGAGCAATCTTGGCCGATATTTTTCATGAAGTGGACGAGGAAGTCCGGCGCGAACAGCTGAAAAAGCTGTGGGATCGCTACAGCGGCTATTTGATCGCCGCGGCCGTACTGATCGTCCTCGCGATTGCGGCCTGGCGCGGCTACGAATATTGGGTCGCCAAAAGAGCCGCTGCCGCGGGCGCCGCCTACGAGGCTGCCGCATCCCTGATCGAGCAGAACAAATATGCCGAAGCCGAGGCTGCATTCGCCAAAGTCGCAACCGACGCACCGGAAGGCTACCGTGTGTTGGCACGCATGCGCGGGGCAGGAGCACTCGCCCAGGTCAAGCCCGCCGAGGCCGTGAAAGCCTACGATGAAATTTCGAACGACTCGTCGGTCCCCGCTGTCTGGCGGGACCTTGCTGCTGTGCGCGCCGGCATGTTGCTGGTGGATACACTCTCGTTCCCGGACATGCGCAGACGACTTGACGCGGTTGCGGAACCCTCGCGCAGTTTCCGCCACAGCGCACGCGAACTGCTGGCGCTATCCGCGTGGCGCAATCATGATTTTGCCGCCGCCCGGCGATACCTCGATATGATCACGAGCGACTCTGAGTCGCCGGCCGGCACGCGGGCGCGCGCGGAAGTGTTGTCGGCACTGGTTGCCGGCGAAGGCAAGAGTTGAGAGGCAAGGCATGCGGACCATCTATTATCGCGTCGTGCTGCTCACCGCTCTCGCAACATCCACGGTCGGGCTGACCGGCTGTTCAGGGGGTTTTGATCCAGACAAGCTCGACATATTCGGCCTCAGCGAGAAGAAAAAGCTTCCGGGTGAGCGCAAGGACGTGTTTCCCGGCGGAGTTCCGGGAGTGACGCAAGGCATTCCCCCGGAATACCTGAAAGGCGATCAGCCGCCGCCGGAAACCGCACAGGCGCCGGCGCCCGCGCAAACCAAGGCAGCGGCCGCGGCCGGGGAGGAAGAAAAAGACGCTACAGCCGAGCCTGAGGAGAAACCAAAGCCAAAGCCGAAAAAGGTGGCAAAGCCCAAGCCGCAACCGCAGCCTCAACCGACGCAAAATACGGCGCAATCCTCGGCTTGGCCGCAGCAGCAGCAGCAGGTGCAGCCTGCCCAGCAGAGTGGCCAGTCGGCATGGCCGGCACCAGCGCAGACTAATACTGCGTCACCCTGGCCTTCGTCGCCGCAGCCCGGCACTTTTCAGCGCTGACCGCGTCGGGCTTGACCCGAAGGCAAACCGCGCCGCAAACACTTGACGTATTGATTTGATGGACTGCCGGCGCGCGCCTGGCAGCGAAACCGATGAGCCTGTCGATTGTCATCGTGGGCCGGCCCAATGTCGGCAAATCAACCTTGTTCAATCGGCTGGTGGGTCGGCGCCTGGCGCTGGTCGATGACCGGCCCGGTGTCACGCGTGATCGGCGCGAGGGGGAAGGCCGTCTCGGTGACATCGCGTTCACCGTGATCGATACGGCCGGGCTCGAACAGGCTGCGCCGGAAAGCCTGTCCGGACGCATGCGCGCGCAGACGGAAGCGGCGATCGACCAGGCCGACATCATATTTTTCATGATCGACGCACGCGCGGGCCCGACACCCGTCGATCACGCCTTCGCCGACGTGGCACGCAAATCGGGCAAACCGATCGTGCTCATCGCCAACAAGAGCGAAGGGACTGCCGGTGAAGCGGGACGTCTTGAAGCTTACGCCCTCGGCCTCGGTGAGCCGATCCCGATCTCGGCCGAGCACGACGAGGGCATGTCCGATCTTTACGATGCCTTGAACGCCTTGGTGCTGGAAGAACCCGCGCAGCAACCGGTCGAAGACGCATCCGATCCGACGCATCCGATCCGTGTCGCCATTGTCGGGCGCCCCAACGCCGGGAAATCGACTCTGATCAATCGGCTGATCGGCGAGGAGCGGCTGCTGACCGGACCGGAGGCCGGCATCACGCGCGATGCGATAGCAGTCGAGCACGACTGGCAAGGTCACAAGTTCCGGATATACGACACCGCCGGATTACGCCGCCGCTCGCGGGTCGCGGAAAAGCTGGAAAAGCTTTCTGTCGCCGATGCGCTCAATGCGGTTCGCTTCGCTGAAGTCGTCGTCGTGCTTCTTGACGTGGAAAGCGCGTTTGAAGAGCAGGACCAGCGCATCGCCGATCTCATCGAACAGGAAGGGCGCGCCATCGTTATCGCGGTCAACAAATGGGACCTGAAAGAAAAGACCGCAGGCGCCATCGGCAAGCTTCGCGAACAGTCCGGGGAAAAGCTGACACAGCTCAAGGGTGTGCCTTTGGTGGCGGTCTCAGGCCTCACCGGTGAAGGCCTCGACCGATTGATGCAGGCGATCATTGATGCCTACGAGGTCTGGAACAAGCGCATCCCGACCAGTGCGCTCAATCGTTGGTTTGAGCACGCCGTCAATGCGAATCCGCCGCCGGCGGTGGCGGGCCGCTCGCTGCGTCTCAACTACATCACGCAGCCAAAAAGCCGGCCGCCGAGTTTCGTCGTGTTCTGCACGCGCGCGGACGCCGTGCCCAATGCGTACAAACGATATCTGCTGAATTCAATGCGTGAGACTTTCGATTTGCCGGGAACACCAATCCGTCTCGCGCTGCGCGAGAAGGACAATCCGTACAAAGGCCGGGCAAAAAGAAAGCACTGAGCGCGTCAGGCCGGCGCGTGAAAATCGAGAAATTTCTTTTCGCGGAAGCTGTAGAGCCTGCCTGTTTCACCGCATTCGGGCAGGCACAGTGGGAGGATTGCCTTTGCCACGTCCTCCGCGCTCGGCAATGTCAGCGGGTCGATGCCTGGGAAGGCGCTCGCGTACATGCGTGTGCGCGTCGGTCCGGGGCTGAACAGGTTCGCGCGCACCGATGTCGTTGCGCACTCCGATGCGTATGTGCGCGCGAGGAGTTCCAGCGCTGCCTTCGAAGCCGCATAGGGGCCCCAGTAGGCCCGTCCCATATGCGCGACGCCGGACGTCAGAAAGACGACACGACCGGCTTGCGAGCGTTGCAGAAGCACATCCATGCAGCGGATCAACTGCCAGTTCGCCGTTACGTTGACCGCGAGGTGATTGTCCCAATCCTTCGGTTCGACGTGACTCAGCGGTGATAGCGGGCCCAGAATCCCCGCATTGCCGACCAGGACATCGAGGCGTCGGTATCGCTCGTTGAGCGCCAGCGCGAGGCGCGCAATGCCTTCGCTGTCCTTGACATCGAGCGGCACCAAAGTGGTGGAACTGCCCGCCGCCCTGATCCTGTCATCGAGGTCTTCGAGCCCGCCGACGGTGCGGCCCACTGCAACCACGTGTGCGCCCGCATGCGCCAGTTCAAGCGCGATTGCGGCGCCGATGCCGCGCGAGGCGCCGGTTACAAGCGCAATACGGTCGGAAAGGGGCTTGGAATTCTCGGCCATTCAACAGCTAAACCCGGCCGGTGCCGGGCACCCACGTCTTTTTCAATGCAGGCTTTAGAAGACGCGCGCGCTCGGAACAAGCCCGGTCACGGCTTGGGAAGAATTCAGATGGCCTCGGCCAGCAGCGACAGTTGCCTCGGGCTTGCTTCCTGGGCGGCGAGATCGGTGAGAGGCGTCGGGTAGTCGCCGGTGAAGCAATGGTCGGTGAACTGCGGCCGCGCCGGATCGCGTCCCTCGAAACCCATCGCGCGGTAAATGCCATCGACCGACAGGAAGGCGAGGGAATCCGCACCGATGAATTTCCGCATGCCCTCAAGGTCGTGCGTGGCGGCGAGCAATTTGTCGCGCTCGGGTGTGTCGATCCCGTAGTAGTCGGGGTGAGTGATCGGGGGCGACGCAATGCGGAAGTGCACTTCCTTCGCGCCCGCATCGCGCATCATCTGCACGATTTTGCGTGAAGTGGTGCCGCGCACGATCGAGTCATCGACGAGGACGATCCGTCGGCCTTGCACCACCGCCCGGTTGGCCGAATGCTTGAGGCGGACGCCCTGATCACGAATGGCCTGTGTTGGCTGAATGAAGGTCCGTCCGACATAGTGATTGCGAATGATGCCGAGCTCGTAGGGGATCTTTGCTTCCTGCGCGAAACCGATGGCTGCCGGCACGCCGGAGTCGGGCACGGGGACGATGACGTCGGCCTGCGCGGGTGCCTCACGTGCAAGTTCCGCGCCCATCGTCTTGCGCACGTCGTAGACGTGACGCCCGCCGACGATCGAATCCGGTCGCGCGAAATAGATGTACTCGAAAATGCAGGGACGTGCCGCCATCGGTGGAAACGGCTTATGCGACTGAGCGCCATCGTCGTCAAAGACAACTACTTCGCCGTTTTCGACATCGCGCACGTACTGCGCACCAATGATGTCGAGCGCGCAGCTCTCGGAGGCCAGGATGGGGCAGCCGTCGAGCTTGCCGATCACCAGCGGCCGGATGCCGAACGGATCGCGAGCGCCGACCAGCTTCTTGTTGGTGAGGCCGACAAAGGCATAGGCGCCCTCGAGCTGGCGCAGTCCCTCAATGAAGCGATCGACAAAGCGATTGCGTCTGGCGCGCGCGACAAGATGCAGGATCACCTCGGTGTCGGTCGTCGATTGCATCATCGCGCCTTCGTGCACCAGATCGCGACGCAACTTGATGCCATTGGTGAGATTGCCGTTGTGACCGATCGCGAAACCGCCAGCATTAAGCTCGGCGAAAAGCGGCTGGACGTTGCGCAGGATCGTCTCGCCCGTCGTCGAATAGCGCACGTGACCTATGGCCGATGTGCCGGGCAGACGATCGATCACCTCGCGGCGTGCGAAGGCGTCACCGACGAGGCCAAGACGCCGCTCGGAATGGAACCGCTTGCCGTCGAATGAGACGATGCCGGCCGCTTCCTGTCCGCGATGCTGAAGGGCGTGCAGGCCCAATGCGGTTATCGCGGCCGCGTCCGGATGGCCGAAGATTCCGAATACCCCACATTCCTCGCGTAGACGGTCGCTATCAGCCTCCAGATCCGTTTGATCCATGGTCACACGATCCTGCGGCTTCTTCTGCATCGCTATCGGTTTCCGGTCGTCCTGGGCTGCGTCACGGGCGGCAGATCGGAACGCTGGTCGGGGCCGGCATCGGGTGTATCCTGATCTTCCAGCTTCGGCTTCTTCAACCGCTTTAAGATGGTGCTTTCGGGGTCATCCGGCAACATCGACATCAACCATTGTCCAGTGTTTTGCAGCACAAGTTTCGACTTGGCGCTGCGCACCCACTCGGGCTGGCTGCGGTCCGGCACCAGCCAGGCGAAGAATAGAAAGGCGACGACGACAATCACGAGCCCGCGGGCCAGCCCGAAAAGGAAGCCGAGCGTGCGGTCCAGCGCGCCGACGCGGCTGTCCAGGACCATGTCGGAAATGCGCGCAGTGATGATCGAGACGATCAGCAAGGTGCCGAGAAATATGCCGCCAGCCGAAACGGCGGCGGCCACCGAATCGCTGGCGAAGTACTGCTTCGCCAACGGCAGCACGCGCGGATAGGAATAAAGGGTCACGAGCGCGGCCACGCCCCAGGCGCCGATCGAAAGGATCTCGCGCATGAATCCCCGGATCAAAGCCAAAAGGCCGGAGACCAACATGACCAGGAGCAGAATGACGTCGAGCAGTGTGATCGGCATCGAGGCTTACGAACTCCACAGGTTCTGGCGATTGCCGCCGCACTTCATGGTCCGCAAGCATGGCGAATCCGGGCCAGCCATAGCGGCTCCAAACCTGGCGGCTATATCGGCCCTAAGTGCTTAATTTTAAGTCCATTCCTTCGCTTGCCGCCAACTCATCGACGCGCTGGCCGGGTTTTTGACGGGCCGTATATAGCGGGACCTCGCGGTCCCGTCACCCTTCTTGTCCACGCGCTTTGGCCATGCGTGGTTTACCCTCAGCGATGATGTCCGCCACAAGATTGGCAAGGTTCGTGACATCGGCAATCGTCAGGCTTGGGTCGGCGGTCTCGCCGCGTGCGGCTTCGGGCACGACTGCGCGGTTGAAACCGAGTTTCGCCGCTTCCTTGATGCGCATGGCACTCTGGGCCACGGGCCGGACAGCGCCGGACAGCGATACCTCGCCGAAATAGACCGCGTCCGCCGGTAGCGGCGCGTTGGCGAGTGAGGAGACGAGAGCCGCAGCGGCGGCAAGGTCCGCGGCAGGTTCGTGGATGCGCATGCCGCCCGCGACATTGAGATAGACGTCGTGGCCGCCGAGCCGCACGCCGCAATAGGCCTCAAGTACTGCCAGCACCATCGACAATCGGCTCGGGTCCCATCCGACGACTGCCCGTCTCGCAGTTCCGAGCGTGGTTGGCGCGACCAGCGCCTGGATTTCGACGAGCAGGGGCCGCGTGCCTTCGATGCCGGCAAAGACGGCCGTGCCGGGTTGCCCGAGATCGCGTTCCGAGAGGAAAAGCTCCGAGGGATTGGCGATTTCGCGCAAGCCGGAGCCGGTCATCTCAAAGACGCCGATTTCATCGGTCGGACCGAAGCGGTTTTTCACCGCGCGCAGGATACGGAATTGATGCGAGCCTTCACCTTCGAAGGACAGCACCGCATCGACCATATGTTCGACGACACGAGGGCCGGCGATTTGCCCGTCTTTGGTGACGTGCCCGACGAGGATGATGGCCGCTCCCGACTTTTTGGCGAAGCGGATGAGCGCCTGCGCCGAACCGCGCACCTGGGTCACCGTACCGGGGGCAGATTCAACCGTATCGGTCCACATGGTCTGGATGGAATCGATGACGATCAGGCGAGGGGTCTTGCCCTCCGAGAGGGTTGCGACGATGTCTTCAACCGCGGTTTCAGCGGCAAGCTCGACGGCGGTGTCGCGCAAACCTAACCGTTCGGCGCGCAAGCGAACCTGCGCCACGGCCTCTTCACCTGAAATGTAAACCGCGCGATGACCGGCGCGGGCTAAGGCGGCCGCAGCCTGGATCAATAAAGTCGATTTACCGATCCCCGGATCGCCGCCGACCAGGAGAACCGAGCCGCGCACGAAGCCCCCACCGGTGACGCGGTCCAGTTCAGCGATCCCCGACGGCAGGCGGGGCGCGTCATGGGCCTCGCCGGCGAGCGCCTCGAGCGCGAACAGGCGGCCTCGGCCCGGCTTGCGGCCCGGGCCGGACGGGCGCTCGGCGCCTTCTTCGCTCAACGTGTTCCATTCCCCGCAGGCCTCGCACTTTCCCTGCCAGCGGCTGAAAGCAGCACCGCAGTTCTGGCAGACGAAGGTCAGATTGCGTTTCGACATGGGGAATCGCCGGGAAATAGTGCTCAGGAAGGCTAAGTCGCCGATAAGAACAATACAAGAACATTTTTTAAAAAGTCGCTAATTCGCCGCGGGATCGGCGGCATCTCACGCCGGTGCCCTGTAGGCACAATGGTAGCGGTGCCCGAGGCTCGTCAGCACCTCATAGCCGATCGTTCCGGCGCGGGTCGCAAGCTCATCCACGCCGATCTCGCCGCCAAGAAGCGTGACGAGGTCGCCCCGGCGGACCGAGCGGTCGGCCAGGGCAGTGATGTCGACAGCGATGAGATCCATCGAAACCCGTCCGGCGATCGGACAGCGCGTGCCGCCAACGATTGCATCCGCGCCTGGCGCAGCATCGGTCGCACTCGCCGCGCGCGGATAACCGTCGGCATAGCCGACGGCGACCACGGCGATGCGCGTTGCGTGCTTGGCCGTCCAGGTCGCGTTGTAACCGACCGTCTCGCCCTTCGGCACCGTGCGAACCTGAATCACGCGCGCCTGCAGTTCGACCACAGGACGCATGGGGTTGCGACGTCCCGGCGTCGGATTGACGCCATAGATGGCTGCTCCGGGCCGCACCATATCGCAATGCGCGGCACTGCCGAGGAATATCCCGGACGAATTCGCAAGCGAGCCGGGAATGCCGCGGTAGAGGAGGCGCACTTCGCGGAATAATTTTATCTGCTGCTCGTTGAGCGCATGGCCTGGCTGCTCTGCGCAGACGAGGTGGCTCATCAGCAGCGTAATGCCGTGTTTCTCCGCGCGAATGCGCGGGGCCAACGCCGCCGCTTCATTTATGGAGATGCCCAATCTGTTCATGCCCGTGTCGACATGCAACGCGGCTCCGCCGCGCCAATCATTTGCGGCACAGAAAGCATCCCATTCGGCGAGTTCGACCAGACTTCCGATCACGGGGCGCGCCTGAATGTCCGCAAAGGCCGCCGTCGTTCCCGGCAACAGACCGTTGAGCACATAGATTGCCGGCTCTGCCACGACCGCGCGCACGCGGCGCGCTTCGGAAAGATCGGCGACGAAGAACGTCTTGCACCCGGCTCCTGCGAGCACGCGGGCCACCGGCTCGATTCCGCAACCGTAGCCGTTGGCCTTGATGACGGCTGCGCATTCCGACGGCATCGCGCGTCGGCCGAGTTCGAACCAATTGGCTGCGATCGCGCCCAGATCAATCGTCAAGATTCCCCCGATTTCCGGAACATCGGAATCGGCGCGGCGCTCGACAGGCGCTTGCGACGCATCGTGCAGCAGGGCGGTTTTGGCCTCGGCCATACTGAGGGTTTAGCTGCCCGGCGACCGCCAGTCTATGGGACTTGCGGTGACCTAGACTTGAGCTCATTTACGTGCGTTCCGGCAAACGGGCTTCGCGTGCGAGCGAGGAGAAACGTGTAACCGCCGCATCAAATTGCAACTCGACGGTGCCGGTTGGCCCATGGCGTTGCTTGCCGATGATGACTTCGGCCTTGCCGTGCACTTTGTCGGCCTCCGCCAGCCATTCCGCGAATTTTTCGCGATTGGATTCCAGCGGCTTGCGCATCTGGTGGTAATACTCTTCGCGATAAACAAACAAAACCACGTCGGCGTCCTGTTCGATTGAGCCGGATTCTCGCAAATCCGAGAGCTGAGGCCGTTTATCATCGCGGCTTTCCACCTGGCGCGACAATTGAGACAGCGCGAGAATCGGAACATTAAGTTCCTTCGCCAATGCCTTGAGCTTCGTTGTGATTTCAGTGATTTCCTGGACGCGGTTCTCCGCCGAGCGCCGGGTCGAGCCTTGCAGAAGCTGCAAATAGTCGATGACCAGAAGGTCGAGACCGCGTTGCCGCTTGAGCCGTCGCGCGCGAGCCGCAAGCTGCGCAACGGACAGACCGCCAGTCTCGTCAACGTAGAGCGGAATATTCTGTAGTTCGATGGAGTAATCCTTGATCTTTTCGAAATCACTTTCACTGATGCCGCCGCGGCGGATCTGGTTTGAGGGGATGCCGGTCTGCTCGGCGATGATGCGGGTTGCGAGCTGTTCGGCTGACATTTCCAATGAGAAGAAGCCGACAATTCCGCCGTTGACGGTGCTGGTGTGGCCGTCCGGTTTGATCTCGCCGCGCCATGCTTTGGCGATGTTGTAACCGATGTTGGTGGCAAGCGCGGTTTTTCCCATGCCGGGCCGGCCCGCAAGGATGACCAGGTCGGATTGCTGCAACCCGCCCATCATGCGGTCGAGATCATCAAGGCCAGTGGCGACGCCGGACAGCTTCCCATCGCGTTGAAAGGCGTGCGCGGCCATATCGATGGCCGTGGTAAGCGCCTGCGCGAAACGCTGGAAACCCCCGTCATATCGGCCTGTTTCGGCCAATTCATAAAGTCTTCGTTCGGCATCTTCGATCTGGTCGCGCGGAGAAAAATCGACAGGCGCGTCGTAGGCGACATTCACCATGTCCTCGCCGACCTGGATCAGCGCGCGGCGGACCGAAAGATCGTACACCGTGCGGCCATAGTCCTCGGCATTAATGATCGTTGTGGCTTCCGCGGCGAGCCGGGCGAGGTACTGGCTGACAGTCAGGCCGCCGATGTCCGCGCCGGCATCGAGAAAGGTCTTCAGCGTGACGGGCGTTGCAAGCTTGCCGGCGCGGATAAGATCGCGCGCAAGCTGATAGACCTGCTGATGAATCGGCTCGAAAAAATGCACCGGTTCCAGGAAGTCGGACACGCGGTAGAACGCCTCGTTGTTGACGAGGATCGCGCCCAATAGCGCCTGCTCCGCTTCTATATTGTGCGGAGCCGAACGGTAGAGCGGGGCAGGTTCTTCGACCTGCTTGCGGGCTGTCGAATCAGCGATGGCCATGGATTGCGTTGCTTACCCGGGAATTGTGGCATAGCACGTGGTTTGTGAAGGAAACGCACGGCCCGCGCGCTTCTCCCGCAATTCACAGCATCATTGAGCGGTGGGTAAGGCCGGTTTTTTCTCTGGACTGGCGGCGAAACTATTCGCCGGCAAGCCTTAACGGCGGGCGACGCTTGCCTTCGGCGGCCGCGAGGCGGCGCTCTTCGCTGGCAATGTAATCGCGCGTGATCGGCACGACGCCCTGGCGCGTGGTGAGCTGGATCTGCATCACCATCATGTTCTGCTCGCGGAACGACATTTCGGAAGCCGCAAGATAGAACTCCCACATACGCACAAAGCGCGGCTCGTAGATGCGCTCGACATCGTCGCGGTGCGCGAGAAACCGCTCGCGCCAAGCCTTGAGCGTTTCTGCATAATGCAGGCGAAGGATCTCGATGTCCGTGACAAGGAGCCCGGCGCGTTCGATCGCGGGCAGGACCTCGGACAGGGCAGGGATGTAGCCGCCCGGGAAGATGTATTTTGCGATCCAGGGATTGGTGACATTAGGCCCTTTGGACCGGCCAATCGAATGCAGGAGCATCACGCCGCCATCATTCAGCAGCTCGGCGCATTTCTGGAAAAACGTATCGTAATGGTTGATCCCGACATGCTCGAACATGCCGACCGAAACGATCCGGTCGAACTTCTGCTGTACGTCACGATAGTCCTTCAACAAGAAGTGGGCGCGTTCACTCAGTCCCTTCTCCGCGGCCCGCTCGTTTGCATTGGCATGCTGCTCCTTGGACAGCGTCACGCCGGTAACATTGGCCCCGCCGAGCTCCGCGAGATAAAGACCGAGACCGCCCCAACCGCAGCCGACGTCGAGTATGGTCTGGTCGCGATCCAGCCTGAGCTTTGCCGCAATGTGTCGCTTCTTGGCGAGCTGCGCGTCGTCGAGCGAGGTCTCCGGCGTTTCGAAATAGGCACAGCTGTACTGCCGGTCTGCATCCAGGAAGAGCGAGTAGAGACGGCCGTCGAGATCGTAGTGATGCGCGACGTTGCGACGGGCCCGCTTGCGCGGATTGAACTGGGCGAGGCGGCGGCCGGTGTAGCGCAGCAGCCATTGCGGGCGCGCCCATTTCGGGGCTTCAACACCTTGCCCAAGCAGAACGGCCAGTACGTCGGCAATCGTACCCTGCTCAACAACCAGGGTTCCATCCATGTAAGCTTCGCCGAATCTGAGCTCGGGATCGCGCAGCAGGTCTAACTCGGTGCGACGCGAGGTGAGGCGCACTGCGACCGGGCTGCCCGTGCCATCTCCAAAGACAAAGGTTCGTCCGCGCGAGGTAGTGAGTTTGAACGTCCCCCGCCGGATAAACGCACCGAACAGACCTCGAAGCAACCGATCCATCGGCCGCCTCCACCATCAAATCGACGCCCCGCAGCTGGCAATACTCAAAAATACAACGCCGCGGACGCACAAACGTTCGGACTTAGGTATTTAATCAAAGTTGCCGGGGATCAGCAATCCTGCCCGCGCAAACCCGCTATCATTCCGACGCTGGTCACAATTGCGAAATAATACGCTATCAAGGCCGTCGATCGGGGTGGCGAGTGGGTAGCGGTCAGTAAGCGGGACATTGGATGGAGCGAAAAAGGTTATGCCAGAACGTGGCCTGGCTGGCGGTCGGCGTCTCGGCGGGGTGGCTGGTCAACAGCGCCGCGGCGCAGGAAACCCTGGGCCGGAATAAGAGTCCGGCGCAGACTTTCGCGTCCGATTGCGCCGTCTGTCACAAGTCGCCGCGAGGCCTCACGAAGTCCGCTGGCGGCCTCTTTGGGGTCGAAGGCTTCTTACGCGAGCATTATACGTCGAGCCGGGAGTCGGCCACGGCGCTTGCCAACTACTTGAGATCGCAGGACAGCGGACCGGCGGGAACGCGCGCCAAGCGCGCCTCGGTCAAGGGTGCCGGCAGGAAGCCGAGCGGTGCACCCGGTGACACCAAGCCGAGCGCCGGGAGACCTCCCGACATCACGGCACCTGAGCGCCGGGCGGTTGAACCGAGGCCGAACCCGCCCGCGGCCGGCGAAGCAAAACCAGCCGAGGGCGCAGGAGAGTAGTCAGAGCGGCGTCCGCGTGTCGCTCAAGCGTCTTCCGTCTTCTTCTTTTTGCCTTTGGCCTTGGCTGATGCCTCGCCGGTGTCCGCTTTCGCTTTGTCCGCGGCAGCGGTTTCCTCCTCGGCCTTTGCTCCCGGCTCGAACATCGTCTCCGCGGCTGCGGCCGCAGCGGCGGCTTCTTCTTCCGCCTCGCTGCGCGCCACAGTCACGTCCTCGCCGCGCGCAATTCGCTCGGCCTCGTCGGCGCTGCGCGCGACGGTGACCATTATCGCGACTTCGACCTCCGGGTGCAGCGCGAGCGGCACCTTGTACTGGCCGATCGTCTTGATCGGGGCATTGAGCACGATCTGCGAGCGGCCAACGTCCGCGCCATGCTCTTTGAGGATGGCGGCGATGTCACGGGTCGAAACCGAGCCGAACAACTGGCCGGCCTCGCTCGCCTGACGCAGGACGACATAGCTCTTGCCGTCGAGCTTGCCGGCAAGCATTCCGGCTTCGCCTTTCATTTCGAGATTGCGGGCCTGAAGCTCGGTCTTCATCTCTTCGAACCGCTTCTTGTTGTCGGCGGTTGCCCGCAGGGCCTTGCCGCGCGGGAGCAAAAAATTACGGGCAAAGCCGTCCTTGACGCGCACGACGTCGCCCATTTGGCCGAGCTTGCCGATACGCTCGAGCAGGATCACTTCCATTGTCGTTACTCCTCGATCTGAACTTTGGTTGGTGGTTGTCTCAAACTCATGAAGGCGTTGGTGTGTTGGTCTTGCGCGCGACGAGCGCGCGCACGTCGATCACGGTGTCGATCAGGCCAAGCAGGCAAATCGCAAGGATCAGCCAGCTGACCAGAAGCACTGCGAGGTAGATTCCGGCGAGCACGAAGGGGCGCCCGTTCAATCCGCGGGTCACCGCATGCAGCACGGAGAAGCCAAGCACGGCATAGGCCATCAGCAGGCCGGCGCAGACCACGCGTGCGACGATCCCGAGCAGCCCATCAGCGAAACTCAAAGCGATCGCGAGTGCGAGGACGATCGCCAGCAAAGGCGGGGAGCGCAAAGCCGACAGGTCCGGCCACGGGCGCGTCAGACGACCTGAAAATTTTACCACGCGGCCAGCGAGCCACAGATTGAGCAGCGAGGTCAGCATGGCGAGGATGGCCGCCGTGGGTGGCATGACCGCCACCATGAAATTGATGAAGCGTTCGGGATCGGCGCCGCCGGGCAGTGTCAGCGGTCCATCCGGCGCGTTCATCTGCGCGCGCAACATGCGGGTGAGGGCGTCGTGCAGGCCGGCATTGAAAGTCTGGGCGTCGGTGCCGAAATTCGGAATGGCGACGATAACGACCATCGCGGCAAGGATCGCGGCCCACATGACGATGCGCCCGATCGGATACCATTCGAGCGGTGGCTGTTGGGGTCCGTTGCCGGCCGCGGCCAGCGGGCGGGCTAGCATCGCGAGATAGCCGAGCCAACAGGCGGGGATGCCGGCGTCGGCGAGAAAGCCGAAGAAGAAAACGGTGCCGAGCGCGAGGCCAATGCTGATCGAGCCGACGCCTGCCGCGATCAATGCCGCCCAGTGACCCCAGCCGAGCCCGGCAATCATGATCGGCAGGGGCGCGAGATAGAACAGCGGGATCGACAAAAGCGCGCCCGAGATCACCGAGGCGAACAGCAAGGCCGCCGCGGCGCCGGCACCGATACCGATGAGTGCGAAGTTCATCATCACGAGCTGTCCCGCTCCTCTCGAGCGGTTAGAGGCGGCATGTGCATCCGCCCCAACCATCGGCGAGCGGGATGATCCCCGCGCGCCTCGTTATCGTCTTACTGTATCACGTAAGGCAGCAGGCCGAGGAAGCGCGCGCGCTTGATCGCCTGCGCGAGCTCGCGCTGCTTTTTCGCCGACACGGCGGTGATGCGACTCGGTACGATTTTGCCGCGCTCGGAGACGTAACGCTGCAGGAGCTTCACGTCCTTGAAGTCGATCTTCGGGGCGTTGGCGCCGGAGAACGGGCAGGTCTTGCGCCGGCGGAAGAAAGGTCGGCGCGCGCCGCCTTGCGGTGAGAATGCCATGGTCTATTCCTCCCCGCCGCTGTTGCGGTCGCCGCCGTCGACGCCTTCGATGTCGTCGCCACCCCTGCGCCCGCGCCCTCCGCGGTCATCGCGGTCGCGATCGGATTTGCGCATCATCGCCGACGGACCATCTTCGTGCGCCTCGACACGGATTGTGAGATAGCGCAGCACATCTTCGTTGAGACGTTCCTGTCGCTCGATCTCGTTAAGTGCCGCTGGCGGAGCATCGACGTTAAGCAGCGTCATATGCGCTTTGCGGTTCTTGCGAATGCGGTAGGTGAGGGACTTCAAGCCCCAATACTCGTTCTTTGTGATCTTGCCACCCATCTGCCCGATCACCCCGGACAGCTGCGTGGTCAATTCCTCGACCTGCTGCGCGCTTAGGTCCTGGCGCGCGAGGTAGACGTGTTCGTACAACGGCATGAATGCCTTTCCCTTGTTAAATCCCAGTCCTCGATCCTGGCGCCAAGCCCCTCGAGCCCTTCGGGAAAGGCTCGAATGCTCTGAAGGCGGAAGCACGGGACGCCGGACCAACAGTCCTACCGGTTTCGAACGAAGCCGGCCGTCCGTTCAGCTCCCAACCAGGATTGATGGAGCGGGCGGTTTATAGGGGGTTTTCACAAAAAGGCAAGGTAAAACAGCGCTCTCAGGGCCGGCAAAATCCAGCTATGAATTTGCCGCTCCTCTAATTTCCAAGACCGCGGCTTTGTAGTCGGTCAACTAGTTTTACGGCGAGGTCCGCGCCTTCCTTGATCTGACGCTCGGTTTTTGGATCCTGGCCGTTTCCGCGGCGCGTTATTTTGAGGGCTTCCAGCAGCCGGCCCAGGTTTCTCGCCAGGAATTGCTGTCGGAAAGACGCATCATTGCGAGCTTGGGCAAGTTCGCTCTCGGTAACCAGCTCATTTATGACCTTGGCCTCTGAAAAATTTGAAAAAATCCTAACGAAAAGAGTTTGTCGCAAGATTACCAAGCACGCCACAACTTGACAGAACCCGGCATCGAGGTGTCTTTCGGCCCGATTTCTGCGTATGCACGAAGAATACAGTGAGCAGGATTATGGCGGTCGCTTTTGTGTTTCCGGGTCAAGGCAGTCAGGCCGTCGGAATGGGTAAGTCGCTCGCGACGAACTTTGCTGCCGCGCGACAGGTTTTCGATGAAGTCGATGCTGCTCTTGCGAGCAAGCTGAGCACCATCATCTTTGCGGGGCCTTCCGATGCGCTCACGCTCACCGAAAACGCACAGCCTGCTTTGATGGCGGTTTCGCTCGCGGCCTTGCGGGTCATGGAAACGGAAGCGGGGTTGAATTTGGAGCGCGACGCGCAGTTTATCGCCGGACACTCACTCGGCGAGTACTCCGCCTTAGCGGCTGCCGGCGCTTTCACGGTTACCGATGCCGCACGGTTATTGCGCACACGCGGGCAGGCCATGCAGAAAGCGGTCCCGGTTGGCGAAGGTGCGATGGCGGCGTTAATCGGCCTAGAATTTGATGCGGCGTCGGCAGTTGCGGCGGACGCCGCGCAAGGTGCGGTGTGCCAAGCGGCCAACGACAATGGGGCTGGTCAGGTTGTCGTCTCCGGAAACAAGGCGGCGGTCGAGCGTGCGGTAGAGATCGCCAAAGCGAAGGGCGCCAAGCGCGCGATGCTTCTGCCCGTGTCCGCACCCTTCCATTGTTCCCTGATGAAACCCGCCGCCGATGTTATGGCTGAAGCGCTTGCGAAAGTGTCAGTGAAATCGCCGACTGTGCCTTTGGTTGCCAATGTTCTGGCTAAGGCCATCCGTAATCCGGATGAAATCGTGCGCGGACTGATCGAACAGGTGACCGGTACAGTGCGCTGGCGTGAGTCAGTTCTATATATGGCGAATGCCGGCGTAACAAACTTCTACGAGGTTGGCGCTGGAAAGGTGCTTAGCGGATTGATCAAGCGGCTTGCCGGCAATGCGACAGTATCTGCTGTCGGAAGCCCGGAAGATATTGCCGCGTTCAAGGCCGGGAGGAACGCATGATGTTCGATTTGACGGGCAAGACCGCGCTCGTGACCGGCGCAAGCGGGGCAATCGGCGGCGCAATCGCGCGAGCCTTGCACGCCCAGGGCGCGACGGTTGCTGTCTCTGGTACACGCAAAGATGCGCTCGAGGCCATCGCCGCCGCGCTGCGTGATCGCGTGCATATTTTGCCGTGTGATCTCGCTGAAAAAGATGCCGTTGAAGCTTTGGTACCTCACGCAGAAGAAAAAATGGGGAAGCTCGACATTCTCGTCGCGAATGCCGGGGTCAATCGCGACAATCTTTTCGTGCAATTGCGCGATGAGGATTGGGACCGAGTAATCGCGGTCAACCTAACCGCCACATTCCGCCTCACCCGCGCCGCCGTATCGCGCATGATGCGCCGCCGGTGGGGTCGCGTCATTGCTATTACATCGGTGGTCGGATTTACCGGCAATCCGGGACAGGGAAACTATACGGCTTCCAAGGCGGGAATTGTCGGGATGATAAAGTCAGTGGCCGCCGAATACGCGAAGCGCAATATTACCGCCAATTGCATTGCGCCGGGTCTGATCGCATCAGCCATGACTGAAAAGCTCAACGACAAACAGCGCGAGGCGATCTTTGCGCGCATCCCGGCAGCCAAGCTCGGAACTCCGGAAGACGTTGCGGCCGCTGGTGTGTTTCTGGCTTCGAACGAAGCCGCGTACGTGAATGGCCAGACCATCCACGTCAATGGCGGGATGGCCATGATATAGCGGAGACCCCCGAAACGGCCGCGTCGGATTTTACGACGGATCATGCCGATGAGTGGTCTAAAAGCCACCTTCCCGGGGCTTGCTCGGCCAGCCTTCACGCGCTAGTCAACGCATTTGAAGTATGGTAACCGAACTTTGGTCCGGGTTGGGGCGGCTAGTCGCGGAAGTCACAAGCATATTCCGCAATTGGGGTTGTCTCATCACCGTCAAGCAGGACGAGGCCATACTGAGATGGTTGTTGCGATCTGGCTTCGGACCGCAGCCCAATCTAAAAAGCACGAGGTTGGAACGATGAGTGACATTGGCGAGCGGGTGAAGAAGATCGTCGTGGAACACCTGGGCGTGGAGCCCGAAAAGGTGACCGATCAAGCGAGTTTTATCGACGATCTTGGCGCCGACAGCCTCGACACCGTTGAGCTCGTGATGGCCTTCGAAGAGGAATTCGGCTGCGAGATTCCGGATGATGCCGCCGAGACCATTTTGACCGTCGGCGACGCGGTCAAATTCCTCGAAAAGAACGCCAAAAGCTGAGCGCGCGCGTCGCGCCGCTGCTCAATCGCTTCGCTCGTCATCGGCTTTTTGGCTGTGCGCAATGCAGCGGCGCAACGGATTTCGCTCGGAGCCTTTTATGAGACGTGTTGTTGTCACAGGGATGGGAATGCTTACGCCGCTCGGTTGTGGCGTTGAGCCGACCTGGGCACGCTTGCTCAAAGGCGAGAGCAGCGCCAAGAAGATCGACAGTTTTGATGTTTCAGATATCGCTTGCAAGATTGCTTGCGTCGTTCCTCGAGGCGATGGTTCAAACGCGACCTACGATCCCGACCAATGGATGGAGCCGAAGGAACAACGTAAGGTCGATGAGTTCATCGTCTTCGCTATGTGTGCCGCTCGCCAGGCGCTCGACGACGCCGGTTGGCATCCGAAGACCTATGATGAGCAAACTACCACTGGGGTGCTAATCGGTTCTGGCATTGGTGGAATAGAAGGGATTGCCGAGACGGCCGTTGCTTTGCATGAGAGGGGCCCACGTCGGGTATCACCATTCTTTATTCCGGGCCGTATCATCAATTTGGCTTCGGGATTTGTATCGATCGCTTTTGGTCTCAAAGGACCGAACCACGCGGTGGTCACCGCCTGTTCGACCGGAGCGCACGCGATTGGTGACGCCGGTCGATTGGTGGCGTTGGGCGACGCTGATGTCATGGTGGCCGGCGGGGCGGAGTCCCCTGTGAACCGAATATCGTTGGCAGGGTTTTCAGCGTTGCGAGCGCTCTCCACAAACTTCAACGATGATCCGACCCGAGCTTCGCGCCCTTACGACAAGGATCGCGACGGTTTCGTGATGGGAGAGGGCGCTGGGGTTGTCGTCTTGGAGGCGCTTGACCACGCGAAGGCGCGTGGTGCCAAAATCTACGCTGAACTCATAGGCTATGGGCTATCAGGCGATGCCTATCACATTACGGCTCCGGCCCCGGATGGTGATGGCGCGTTGCGTTGCATGAATGCCGCAATTCGTCGGGCGGGTATTTCAAGTGGCGATATCGACTACATCAACGCGCACGGTACTTCGACGCCGCTCGGGGATGAGATTGAACTCGGTGCAGTACAGAAATTGGTTGGCAATGCGGCAGGCCGGATATCGATGTCGTCCACAAAGTCTTGCATTGGCCACCTGTTGGGGGCGGCTGGTGCAGTAGAGGCTATATTTTCAATCCTCGCGATTCGCGATCAGGTTGCGCCGCCCACGATCAATCTCGATAATCCGTCGGTTGACACGCCAATCGACTTAGTTGCCCATCAGGCACGCAAACGAGATGTTGACACCGCATTGTCGAATTCATTCGGATTCGGGGGTACAAACGCGTCACTTATTTTCCGCCGCTACGCCGCCTAGGAGCTTCGGTCGGCGCACGTCCCAAGCTTTCGCCATAATTTCTTCTAACGTGCGCGACGCAGGGCGGTGAATATTGCGATAAGGGGACGCTGGTGTTGATTCGGGAGCGCGCCACGTGAATTCGGATCGACCCGCGGACGGTGGCTCTTCGTCCGCGAAACCGCCTTTGCCACGCAGTCCGCGAGCCGCCCTCGAGCCAGAAAGAGTGCCATTGCCGAGTCGTCATTCGCGGCGAGCGCGCCATCCAGTGGTGGTAGTCGGGAACGCGATCTTTACGCTCCTCATTGTCTTAGCGATCGCGACTGCCGCAGTCCTGTTCATTGGAAAACAGAGGTTTGAAGCGCCGGGCCCTCTTGCTGAGGACAAGATGGTGAATATCCCGCGGGGCCTTGGGATTAAGGATATTGCCGACCTATTGCAGCGCGAAGGTGTGATCGATCAACCGTACGTCTTTATGGGCAGTGTCATTGCGCTCAAAGCGCGTGGCGAGCTCAAGTATGGGGAGTATCAGTTCGCCAGGAATTCGAGCGTCGCCGATGTCGTAGATACGATCACAGAAGGCAAGGTCGTACAGCATACCGTGACTGTGCCCGAGGGGCTAACCTCCGAACAGATCGTTGCGCGTCTTTTGGAGAACGATGGGTTGGCGGGTCAGATCAAAGAGATTCCGCGCGAAGGGACGCTTCTTCCGGAGACGTACAAGTTCACCAGGGGCATCACGCGCGAGCAGATCATTCAGCGCATGCAGCAGGCTCATCGACGCGTTTTGCAGGAGGTGTGGGAACGCCGGATGCAGGATTTACCGGTCAAGACGCCAGAGCAGCTTGTCACGCTGGCATCGATCGTGGAGAAAGAAACAGGCAGACCTGACGAACGCACCCGCGTTGCGGCGGTCTTTGTGAACCGGCTGAAAAACAGAATGCGGCTTCAATCGGATCCAACCATCATCTACGGGCTGACCGGCGGCAAGGGGTCGCTCGGACGTCCGATCCTCAGAAGCGAGATCGAGCAGCCCACACCTTACAATACCTACTTGGTCGATGGGTTGCCGCCCGGGCCAATTGCGAATCCGGGCCGTGCTTCACTCGAAGCGGCGGCAAATCCTGCCCGCACAAAGGAGCTCTATTTCGTTGCTGACGGCACCGGCGGCCACGTCTTTTCGGAAAATTACGCAGAGCACCAGAAAAATGTCGCGCGCTTGCGTGGCATTGAGCACGGCACGATCAGTCCCCCCGCGCCAGGATCACAAAGCGGTACCAAGCAGTAGGCTTGTGGCGATTACCTCTCACGGCTAAGGTCGCCGCGCTTTAGAGCAGGCAACAACTGTACAACGGATCCAGCCCATGGCTCTGTCGAGCATGACGGGATTTGCTCGCGGCCAAGGCACCGCTGGTTCCTACGCGTGGAATTGGGAAATCAAATCGGTTAATGCGAAAGGCCTCGATCTGCGCTTCCGTCTGCCGCCAGGATGGGACGCCGTTGAGGTGCCGGCGCGCGCGCGCGCCGCAGAAAAACTGTCGCGCGGGACCATCTATGCCAATCTTACTGTCGATCGCAAAGGTGTACTGCCGACAGCCAAGATCAACGAACCCGCGCTGAGTGCGGTTCTTTCAACGCTCAAAAGCCTTTCCGGAAAAGTCGAGGCCGCTCCGGCAACTCTGGACGGGATTCTATCACTTAGGGGGGTGATCGAAATTGCCGAGGAAGATGAGCGCGAGGAAGACCACCGCGCGGCAGAGGCGGCGATCATTACGACGTTTGAACAAGCGCTCTCAGCAATGATCGACATGCGTCGCGCGGAGGGCGCAACTCTTGGCCAGCTCCTGACTACGCGCCTTGATGAAATCGCCAAATTAGCCGGTCGTGCAGAGGACGCACCCGGGCGCAAGCCGGAAGCCATCAGGTCCCGGTTGGCTGAACAGGTCGCGGTCCTGCTGTCAGCTTCGGAGCGATTCGATTCCGACCGCTTGCACCAGGAAGCAATTTTGCTCGCGGCAAAAGCCGACATCCGCGAGGAGCTCGACAGGCTTTCTTCTCATGTCGAACAGGCGAAAAGGCTTCTCGCCAGCGGCGGCGCGATCGGTCGCAAGCTCGATTTTCTCGCGCAGGAGCTTCATCGCGAATCGAATACACTGACTGCAAAGGCCAATGACGTGGAGTTGACCAATATAGGTCTCGAGCTCAAAAGCGTGGTCGAGCAATTCCGCGAACAGGTACAAAACTTGGAGTAACTGCACGTGGGCCATCAGCGGCAACAGGATCTTGCTGTCGCCAGGCGCGGGCTTATGCTTGTGCTGTCGTCGCCCTCAGGTGCGGGCAAGACTACGCTGTCCCGCAAACTGCTCGATAAAGACGACACCGTCGCGCTGTCGGTGTCGGTCACGACGCGCAAAATGCGTCCAGGTGAAAAAGATGGCCGCGACTACCTGTTTATCGACAGAAAGAAGTTCGATCTCATGGTCGACAATGACGAACTTCTGGAGTGGGCTGAGGTTTTTGACAATTACTATGGCACGCCGAAAAAGCCGGTAATGGATGCGCTTGCGGCAGGCCGTGATGTGCTCTTCGATATCGACTGGCAAGGCACGCAACAGCTCCGCGAAAGGGCTCGAGCCGATCTCGTCAGCGTTTTCGTTTTGCCCCCGTCCGTTCCGGAGCTCGAACGACGACTGCGCGCGCGCGCACAAGACGACTATGAGACGATTCATCGCCGTATGGCTAAAGCTGCCGACGAGATGAGCCACTGGGCAGAGTACGACTATGTTGTGATAAATCGCGACGTAGATCAGACCTTTGCTGACGTTGCGGCCATTCTCGCCGCCGAACGCCTTAAGCGTGAACGCCAATCCGGTCTTTCTGATTTTGTGCGTGGCCTTCAGGCCAAGCTTTAAGTGGTGAGGACGACGCGCCCGACGATCCGACCGGCGCGCAGATCATCGAGGGCTTGCGACGCGTGACCAAGTT
Organism: Pseudolabrys sp.; assembly: GCA_035538755.1. Lineage (GTDB taxonomy): Bacteria > Pseudomonadota > Alphaproteobacteria > Rhizobiales > Xanthobacteraceae > Pseudolabrys. Next base: position 35,725 of record DATLJR010000035.1, on the reverse strand, counting down.
GGCGCTCTGTGATCGGGGGTGGGGCTATCCGCTTGGCGCGCACCAGATCGATCAGTTCGCGCGCTTCGGCCAACGTTCCCGTTGTGGTGCCTTCGATTGTCATGGCTTTCAGCGCAAACATGGCGACGGCGGTTGAGTAGGCGCCCCCTATCAGCCCGGTCACCACGACCTTCCCACCCTTGGCAAGCACGCCGGTGGCAAAATGCAGGGAGCTGTCCGATCCTGCAAAATCGCAGGCCGCGTATACTCCTCCGCTGGCTTTCAGAAGCGCCTTGCGCGCGCTCGGATCGGACGGGTCGAATGCCGCGGATGCTCCGGCGGCGAGCGCGGCCTCGCGTTTCTTGGCATCGACATCCGCAACTAACGGTGCGACGCCATACATAGCGCGAGTTAGAGCGAGGCCCATCAAGCCGACGCCACCAAGGCCTACGAGCAGCGGTGGGGCGCGCATCACCCGGTCGGCAAGACGTTTGAGAGCCGCAAAAGCCGTGAGACCCGAACACATCAATGCGCCGGCGAAACCCGGTGGCAAAGGCTCATAGTCAATCAAATAACGCTCATGCGGTACCAGCACGTGAGTGGCGAAGCCACCGTCCACGGAGATCCCTAGATGATGCGGTGCGGAGCAAATATTCTCGTCACCGGCCTTGCACGCGACGCATTCTCCGCAGCCAATCCAAGGGTAGACGGCAACCTTGGCGCCTAGCTTTGCCGCCGCGTGGGGACCGACACTGTCGACCACGCCGGCAATCTCATGTCCCAATGTAAAGGGCAGGGTGCGGCCGGCACGAACATCAAGTTTTTTGTCGCCGCCAAGAAAAAAATAGCCGTCTTGCATATGCAGGTCGGAATGGCAGACCCCACACCTGTCGATACGGACAAGCACTTCAGATCCTTGCGGTCGCGGTACATCGACGACCGTTTCGCACAGCGGCGCGGCATAGGCGATCAATGATTGGCGGTGGAGTTGCATCAGCAACGAACTTATCACGCGCCGGTCTTCGATTGCTCGGTGAAAACTCGCGCCAGTGCCACGAAACCCTCGACTGGTATTTCCTCGGCTCGCGCCGTTGGCTCGATGTTCGCTTCGGCGAGCAACGCGCCCGTGTCGACGCCCAGTGTTTTCAGGCTTTGCCGTAGCATTTTGCGTCGTTGTCCGAAGGCGGCCTCAGTCATGCGTTGCAAGGCTTCCGCATCACACGCGGGCGGTTCCTGACGTGGCGTCAGCCGCACGATAGAGGATGTCACCTTGGGTGGTGGTACAAATGCTGATCGGGCCACATCGAACAGAATTTTTGCATCCGTTCGCCAGCCAGCTAACACTGACAGGCGACCATAACTTTTCCGTCCAGGCGCAGCGACGATGCGTTCAGCAACCTCGCGCTGGAACATCAACAGCATTGAGTCGTACCAGGGCGGCCAGGGTTCGACAGTGAGCCATCGCACCAGCAAGGCGGTTGCGATGTTGTACGGAAGATTTGCGACTACGCGAGCGCGCTCAGGTCCGAGCTGGTCACGGGGGTCTATGTTCAAGGCATCGCCTGCGACGGTCTCGAGGCGCCCAGGGTAGTGCTCGGCAATTTCTTCAAGTGCGGCGATTGCACGTTCGTCGCGCTCGATGGCGATGATACGGCGTGCGCCGAGCGCAAGCAGTGCACGCGTAAGCCCACCCGGCCCCGGTCCGATCTCCACCACCGTAATATTTTCAAGCGGTTCAGCCGCCCGTGCGATGCGCGTGGTTAGATTGAGGTCGAAGAGGAAATTTTGGCCGAGAGATTTTTTCGGCTTCAGATTGTGCCGGCGGATGACCTCGCGCAGCGGCGGCAGGTCATCAATCAGAGTCATGTGAGACCACGACTATTTCGCTGGTACGAGGGCGGGCGCAGTTGCCGAGAGGCGCGCAGCGAGCGTCAGCGCCGCCAGGAGACTAGAAGGATTTGCAGTGCCTTTACCAGCAATATCAAAGGCAGTGCCGTGATCGGGCGAGGTTCGAACAAACGGCAGTCCGAGGGTGACATTGACCGCGTGATCGAAAGCCAGCGTCTTTATCGGGATCAGCGCTTGGTCGTGGTACATGCAAAGCGCAACATCATAGGTTGCGCGTGCTCGCTCGTGGAAAAGGGTGTCCGCCGGCAACGGTCCAATCGCGTCGATGCCCTCGGCCTGCAATCGCTTCACCGCCGGCGCCACGATTTTCCCGTCCTCGTCGCCGAGCGCCCCTTGTTCGCCCGCATGTGGGTTGAGGCCGGCTACAACAATGCGCGGCCGCGAAATGCCGAAACGCGCCGCAAGGTCCCGTGCAACAATGCGTGTGGTCTCCACTACAAGTTCGGATGTCAGTTTGGTCACGACATCCCTGAACGGCAAGTGGATTGTTACGGGCACAACAGCGAGTTCAGGCGACCAAAGCATCATGACCGGGGTAGCAGCTTTGCCTGTCGATTCTTTCGTGAGCTTGGCCAGAAATTCAGTATGGCCAGGTTCCGCAAAACCAGATCGGTAAAGTACGTTCTTCGCCACCGGGTTGGTCACGATGGCGGCTGCTTGTCCCGCCAGAACGTCAGCGACCGCGCGCTGAATCGAACCGATTGCTGCGGGTGCGCTCGAGGCGTCCGGCCGACCGGGTGTGGCCGTGACCGGTGAATCCAGGACTGAAATCGGGAGCGCGCGTCCGAAAATGTCGGTCGCTTGTGCGGGCGTCACCACACTTACCGCCACGTCCAATCCAAGTAAGCGAACGCGGCGTTTAATGAATTCCGGATCCGCGATGAGATAGAAAGGCGGCAATCGAAGTTCAATCCGCCGATGCCATAGTTGAATTGTCAAATCTGGCCCTATGCCGGCTGGCTCACCCAGCGTCAAAGCGAGCGGAAGGATCGTCGGATCGCTCATTTGTTATTCTTGTATTCAATCATCGCCGCTTTGCGGATCTCATCCAGATACTTTTTTGATTCAGATTCGAAACGTTTAACGAAGAGTTGCTCGCGCATCTCGCGCTTCTGCGGCGATTCCGTAGCGCTTTCTTTCTTGTTGCAAACCGCAAACATCTGAAGACCCTGCGCCGTAACTTCGGGAGGGGTGAGATGACCAACCTGAATGTTTCCGAGCAAATCCCGCAACTGCGGATTCAAATCGGCAGAGTTCCTGGTAATAGGATCGCGTACCGCCACGTCGCGCAATCCACGCGCCATTGCGAGGCCCTCTGTGCAAGAAGCGAAACGGGATCGCAAGCTCTCCGCTTCGCTACGTTTGGCGGAAATAACCGATTCGTTTGAACCTCGCGCCACGACAACCATCACTGGGTAGAGCGTGTAGATATAACCCACGGCAGGAGCGTCGCCTTCGTTTTTGTCTTTCAGGGCCTTGGCAATGTCACTATCTCCGATTTGAAGAGAAGAGTTATACTTGCCCCGAATTAATTGTTGCCATGTTATTTCGGCACGAATGCGTGCCTTTACGGCATTTGGAGAGATGCCGGCGTGCTCCAGAACCTGAGTAAATTGCTCGGTCGTGATGTGTTGCCGTGTGGCCATATTCTCGAACGCGCCATTGATCTCTGAATCGCCAACTTCCAGGCCGTAGACCTTCGCGCGGGCAATTTTCAACCGATCATCAATCAGATCGTTGATGACCTGCTGGCGGTTCTGAGTTTTCTGAGAGATAGCGTCAAGCTTCAGTCGCTGTTGGATATCGTACTCTGTGATCGGTGAGCCGTTCGCAATGACGACAACTTGGGCATGCACGGAAACGGGTGCAACGAAAGCCAGGGCGACGATGGCGGCTGCCAAGCACGTTCGATACCGTAAGATCATCTTCCGCATTTCAGTTTCCGAAGAGCGCGTCGTTAGTTTGACGCTGGTCGACCAACGCCCTGGCTCACCGACGTGCCACCCAGTGTGCGCAGGTTCAGCGTCAGCATGACCGTATGGTTAGCCTGAACATTTCCGCTGTACGTGTAATTTGTAATGTAGTTCAGGCCCAAGATCACGCAATCGTCGACATAGCCAAGCCCAACTCTCGTCTGGTCGAATTTTCCAGCATTGATGTCGTAACGCGCCGCACCCAACATGACCCAATTCGCGTCGAGCTTGACCTGACCGGTCCCAAGGATGCCCTGCTGTCGCTCAAGGATGCCAAGGGCTGGCTGGGCGGCATAGTCGCCGTAAAGCACGCTACCGCTCCAACGATCGAAGTTGGCGCGAGCCTCGATTTCAATTCGCTGCGGAGTAAAGGTGTCATTGTCAAAGCGGAACCGCGAGGTGAACATGTAAATGTTGTTTGGCTGATACGATAACCGCGCGACGTAATCGGAGTTGGTCGTGTCCAGACCACTGTTGAGGCCAGTATTGGTCGTCCCGCCAAGTGCAAAGGAATTTTGGCCAAACATGCTGTATGATTGGCCAAATAGCGCGTTAACGGATCCGGCCTGGTTGAACTGCGCAGTATATTGCACGCCATAGTTGGCGCGGCCGCCACCCTCTACGCGATCCCAGCCTGAATATTTATCGACACGGAACAGGTTGCTATCGTCAAAAACTAAACTTTGCGCATCTTCAGTCGGCCAGCGTCCGATTTGTTGTTCGTTCGGCCGGACGATTACCTGAGCTACCGGTTCTATGGTCTGTGTCCCCCACGACTGCACATTGATAAATGGATATCGATACTCAAGGCCTATCGTGGGCATGGCGCGCACCAAATTTGTATCGCCGGGTGCGATAAAATTGGAAACGCCGGGCTCATTGCTGATCTGCATGGCGCCGGCATCAACGCGTACCGAAGCAAACGGCGTGAACACTTGGCCGAACTGATCGGTGATGCTGCGACGCCATGTTGATTCCGCAGAGAAGCGGCTGTAGGTGCCAGGTACGCCGCGCAGCAGGCAGCTCGCCGTTGTCTTAATCGCCGGATTGGCTGTTTGCGTGCACGTGCCGTTGTTCAGGGCGCTCTGCGTAATCGGATCAAAGTCTGCATCGTTGCGCGTTAGGCTGGTGAAGTTGATTTTATAACCAAGCTCGCCGCCGAGGACTGGCCGATCGAAGACGTAATTATAATCGAGCACCGGGTGAATGATGGGGATTTGCGATTGCGTGTCGGCCTGTGAAAATCCGAGGTAGTAAATAGTCCGCACGTCGAAATAGCTGCGGTTGCCTTTGCCGGTCAAAAATAGTTGCGACACCGCCGCGTCATTAAGACCCGTAGCATTGAGAATGGGTTCATTTGGGTTGGCGAAGTAGCGGGAGAGGCGCGGGTTGTAGTCCTGCAGGAATGTTTTGTCAGAAAGCAATACCGCATCCCAGCCCCATACCCATTTTTCGTTAAGCGCAAACAAGCCTGTGCTTTCCAGGCTGCCGCGCCAGGTTTGGAAGCCCGGATTTGTCGACGTCTCACCGGGAGCGGGTGTGAATTTCGACGTGGCGAAGTAATCCTTGTCGAGCTGGTATATGCCGGCCGCTCTGATCGAATAGGAGCCATTGATCAACCGCTGACGGAATTCACCCTGCAGCAGCGGCCCCTGCTTGGTCGTGATCATCGGCGCGAAGGTCGCATCATAATCGGGGGCCAGCGCCCAGTAATAGGGAATCTCGGCTGCCACGCCGTACACCGAACTTGTCGAAAGCGACGGCATAAGAAATCCGCTCTTGCGCTTAACGGTTGGATCGGGCGCAGAGAAATACGGCATGTACAGCAGCGGTTGACCGAAGAATTCGAGGCGGGCGTCCTCGAAGTAGATCATCTTCTCGCCTTGGTCGTGAATGATGCGTGCAGCCTTCACCTGCCAGAGCGGCGGTTTTTTCGGATCGTCTTTGCAAGGTGCGCAAGCCGTGTAGACGCCATTATGGAAGACCGTGTAGTTGCCGCTCGAGCGTTCGGCGCGCGTGGCGGCCATTCGCGTTTGATCGGGGGCATCGAGACGCAGGGAGTCAACGAAGCCGTCGCGATAGTCATCCGAGAGGTCAATGATTTCGCCATACGTGACCTTGCCGTCTTGCTCAGTCAGCCGGACGTTTCCTTCAGCGTGCAGACGTTTGGTCTTCTGATCGTAAACGACCCGATTAGCCTCGAGGGTTGAGTCTCCGTAGTAGATCTGGACGTTGCCAACTGCGGCAACCCGATTGTTGGCGTAGTCGTAATCGATCTCGTTCGCCTGAACGAGCATCTGTTTTTGACCAGACTTCTCGCGCTCTAGAGCAACCGTGGACTTTTTGGCCGGCGGCGGACGTTTCGGGAATTGCAATTCCTGCGCTGGCGTAGAGACAGGCGCAAGCAACGCGCCGCAGGCCAGCAGTCCGAGGACAGCGGCAACCGTGGCGACGACACGGCGATACGGCCGTGGCGCTGATGGGCGAGTGCTAAGCAGCCCCGCCATCACCCATCCTCCTGGTACAGCAACGCAATAAACCCCGTTACGCCCCCGGCAAGCACAGGCAACCACGCCGCTGCCACTGGGTGCATCAGCTCGGCCTTGCTCAGATCCTCAGTCACTTTCGATAGAACATAAAGCAGAAACCCCGCTGCGACGCCACTTAAAACCATCTTTTGGACACCGCCAAAGCGGAAGAACCGTAGACTTACAGCAGCCGCAAGAAGCACCATCGCTGCCAACAAGAACGGGCGCGCCAGAAGCTTTTGAAATTGTAATCTATAGCCTGCAGCGACTAAACCTGCGTGTTCTGCTATCTGGATATACTGTGGAAGTTCCCAGAAGGGGACAGTTTCTGGCGTGGCAAAGCTTTCGCGTACTTGCTCGGGGGTCAGGCTGGTCTTCAGACGGAATTCCGATTGCTTCACCGGCAATACGGCGAGTGCATAAACCCGAGCATCGCGCAAGACCCAAACGCCAGCCTCCAACACAGCCGCCCGCGCTTCAATTCGCTGCTTGAAGCGGCCTTCAGTGTCGAAAGTGAAGACGGACACGCCGTTGAGATTGATTCCCTGGTCCCGGCTACTGACGGCGTTGATGATTGCCTGGCCTTCGTCGGTCCGCTGACCGACCCAAAAGGTACCGCCGCTTCGACTTAGCGCTGATGAGGTCTGGCCAAACAGCTCGGCCTCAAATCGCTTCGATCGCTCTTGGAGTATCGCCGAAAGAGGATTGTAGATGGCGGTGGCCATCAATCCGAGCACGAATGCTACCAACAACGCCGGCGCGACGAATTGCCAGGCGGATAGGCCGGCTGAACGGGCTACGACGAGTTCGAGCCGCCGCGACAAGTTGAGGTAGCACGACATCGCGCCGATCAGGATGCAGAAAGGCAAGATTCGCTCGACAACCTGCGGTACGCGGTAGAAAGACGTTTTTGCGACCAGTACCGCCGACACGTTCGGGATGTCACCGGCGCGACGCATCAGTTCAATGTAGTCGACAAGCGTAACCAGCGCGAAAATTCCCGCGAATACCAACAGCACCGCGGTCAGAAATCGCAGTCCGAAATATCGCGCTAGTGTTCCGACGAATATCGGCATGGTTTCCTATGACGCGACAAAACGCCGGCTGAGGCGCTCGGTCAGCGCTGCCAGCCAATCAGTGATGAAAGCGGGCGGCTCCAAAATCAGGCCGCAGCGGATGATGTACAGCCCGAAGCCGATAGCGATGGCTGTTGCCACGTATTGCAACGACAACATCCAGGGGATGCTTGCGCCGAACACAGTGGACACGAAACCGATGAGACGCAGCAACGCGACGCCAGCAACGGCGCCCACCATCGAAATCGTGCGGCTTTGGCGGGTGGTGCGAGGGGCCCCGAGATAGGCATAGGCGATTACGACGAAGGCAATTGGATACAGCGGCGCCATCAGCCGATCATGCAACTCGGCGCGGAACTGGTCGGGCTGCTCGAGATAGAATTGATCATTCGCGGCAGGAAACAGGAGCTGCCATAAATAGCGCTCGCGGCTAGAATATTTCACGGACTGTGCACCGGCCGCGAATTGCGAAAGGTCGAAGGCGTATCGATCGAAGGCCACCATTGCGGGATCGCGCTGGCCAGCCTCGTGTCGCTGGACGATCCCTTTCTGGAGCACGAGGTACGTGCCACTGCTGTTGTCGACGAGTTCACCGATTTCCGAGAGCACGGTGATCCGCTCGTTGGGATTGCGCCGGTCATCAAGGAAAATGCCGGCAAGCTGCCCATTGGGGCGCCGCTCGCGGATATGGATTGTTACGCCGTTTTCGATCGCTCTAAAGCGGCCAGGCTGAACAATGGTGCTAACCACATTCGCGCGAACTTCAGTCAACTTGTCGCGCAACATCCGCAGGCCCTTGGGCGCGAAGTAGGCGCTTATCGCGCCAACAAGCAGCGAGACTACGACGGCGGCTGCGAGGAATGCGCGGAACAGAACCCAGGGCGACATACCTGCGGCGTTCATCACGATGATTTCGGAGTCGCTGGAAAGTTTGTTGAGGACATGAGCGACCGCGATCAGTAACGCGATCGGCGCAATCACAAGTACGAGCAGCGGAATGATCAGCGCGGTGATGCCAATGAAGACCAGAATGGTCTGGCCTTGGCTCGTCATGATGTCGATGTCGCGCAGCGCCTGTGTGACCCAGATGACTGCGGTCAGGCTGACCAGCACAACCAGGAATGCACCTAAAGTGGTGCGGAAAATATATCGACTGATTGACCCCATCCGCAGTGTAGTCCCCAGATCCGGCACAAACCGGACCGCGCGTTCGGCTTCCCCACCGGACGCGGCGCTTCAGCTTAAAACTCAGCCCCCCACCAGAATAACTTGATCGCTCCACAAAGTGGCCGGGCAAAGGCAAACCCGTTGAACATGCACAACAAAATCTAACTGTGTGGCCCCGAGGACATACGCAGTTCCACGCTTCGCTTTGGATTGGGCAACTGAATTTCCCACGTAATCGCAGTGGGTTGAGGCACCGCACACCGTCCGTCACGGCAAAAAGGGCTGGATTCTGGTCGATTGGGGCTTTGCAGAGGGCTTTGGCGCGCGCCATATGGGCGCGGTAAGCCCCCCGCCGAGCCCCACTGCCAAGAAAAGGACTGCCTATCGATGACCGATGCCCTCAAGCTCGGGTTTAGCCCGTTCGCAACACCCACCAAGGGCGTTCTCGTCGTGTTCTGTGATGACGGCTTGAATTTTGGCGCAGCGACCAAGAGGGCGCTCGGGTCAGCGGCCGACGCGATAACGCGAGCCGCGAAAGCTGAACGTTTTACCGGCAAGAAAAATTCGACACTCGATCTTGCGGTTCCACCCGGCCTCGAGGTGTCCCGGCTGGCTGTCATAGGCCTGGGCAAAATAGCTGAGCTGAAGCCGAATGATTTTCTCAAGTTAGGAGGCCTTGCGGTCGGCAGACTTCCGCATGCCGCGAGTGATGCGACTGTTTTTGCGGAAATGCCCGGCGGGGCGATGAGACCCGAACAGGTGGCCGGTCTCGCGCAAGGCGTGCGGCTGCGCGCTTATGCGTTCGACCGGTACAAGACGAAACGCAAGGATGAAGAAAAGTCGCCCAAGACACGCAACGTGGCGATCGTCGTCGGTGATGTCGCGGCGGTCCGCAAGGCATTCAACCCAAGATCGGCCATTACGGACGGTGTCCTCCTGGCGCGCGATCTCGTCAATGAACCAGCCAACGTTCTTTACCCTGAGGAGTTTGCACGCCGGGCTCTTGCATTGAAAAAATTGCGCATTGCTGTGGAAGTTCTCGATGTCAGGGCGATGAAAAAGCTCGGAATGAACGCGCTCATCGGAGTTGGCCAGGGCTCCTCACACCAGAGCCGCGTTGTCGTGATGCGGTGGAATGGGGGGCGGGCCGGCGAGGCGCCGGTTGCTTTTATAGGTAAGGGCGTGTGTTTTGATTCCGGGGGCATTTCGATCAAGCCTGCCGCCAGTATGGAGGACATGAAGGGCGACATGGCGGGTGCAGCGTGTGTAGCGGGCTTGATGCACGCGCTCGCTGCCCGAAAGGCGAGAGTGAATGCGGTTGGTGTCGTCGGCTTGGTCGAAAACATGCCCGATGGCAACGCTCAGCGGCCCGGCGACATCGTCAAATCAATGTCCGGGCAAACGATTGAAATCATCAACACGGACGCTGAAGGGCGGCTCGTGCTCGCCGACGTAATCTGGTACGCGGCGCAACGGTTCAAACCGAAATTTGTGATTGATCTCGCGACACTAACTGGCGCCATCATCGTTGCTCTAGGGCAGGAGTATGCGGGTATGTTTTGTAACAATGATCAGCTCGCCGAACGTTTGAACAAAGCGGGCATCGAAACCGGTGAATTGGTTTGGCGAATGCCGCTTGCGCCCGAATACGACAAGATGATCGATTCCAAATTCGCCGATATGAAAAACACTGGCGGCAGCCGATGGGGAGGAGCGATCACGGCGGCGCAATTCATCAAACGTTTCGTTGATGACAAGGTGCCATGGGCGCACCTTGATATTGCTGGAACGGCCTTTGACTCGCGTCAAACCGACATCAACAAGAGCTGGGGCTCGGGGTGGGGCGTGCGACTGCTGAATCGTCTGATTGAAGACCACTACGAGAAGTAGTTTTTCGAAGCGAAACAGATGACCGAAATTTTTTTCTATCATCTTCAAGGTCAGAAGTTAGAAGGCATTCTTCCCGCTCTGCTTGAGAGATCGCTTGAACGCGGGTGGAAAGTGATTGTGCAAGGATCCTCGGAAGAGCGCATCGAGGCCCTCGACGCGCACCTTTGGACCTATCGCGATGACGGCTTTTTGCCCCACGGTACGTGGCGTGAGCCGGAGGCCGCGCTTCAGCCGATCCTGTTTACGGTGACCGATAGCAATCCCAATGGGGCGGCTGTCCGATTTTTGATTGACGGTGCGCCCATGCCGCCTGACCCACAGCACTACCAACGGATCGTACTTTTGTTCGACGGAGAGGATGAGGAAGCGGTCACGGCGGCACGCACACAGTGGTCAGCAGCCAAAGAAAAAGGGTTGGATGCCACCTACTGGCAGGCCGATGAAAGGGGGCGTTGGTCGAAGAAGGTTTAGACGAACCGGTTCGGATTGGACGGGTCGGTCTGTGAACCACCGGCCACTGGACCACCAGGCCACTGAACCCAGGGGCCACTGAACCACAAGCTAACCCTTTGGGTGACCGAGGCTTGCCCGGCGCCATCGTGATGACGCAAAATGCGGTTTAAGGGACAAACAGACAATCAATCGAGGCTGACTTTGCCGCGCGGTCGCGTCTACTTAAGCATTGCGTTTGCCTGCACAGCGGCGATCGCTGTCGCTGGGTGCAAGAATACGTCGCAGGTGTTCGAAGACCAGAACGATGGCGGTTGGTTTTCCAAACCTTTTATTGCCAAGCAAGATTGGGGCCGGGCAAGTACCGGAAACGTAAGCTTGGGTCCGCAGGGACCGGTCGGCCCAGACGACATGGTGAGTACCGAGGGCCAGTGCGCAGCTCCTGCCGCGGCGCTAGCACAATCGAGCGAGCCAAACACAACCGAGGCTTCGGGTGGCGGTGGTGCGTCGTCGGCAACGCAAGTCGCCGCGGCGCCCAGCTCGGGCCTACAACGACTTGAAACGACCTCCGCACCATTGGTGACGGGCGGCATCGCGCTTGGCATGACAGAATGTCAGGCTGTCCAGCGCGCAGGTACGCCAAGCAATGTCGCGATCAGTACTGGCGACAGAGGTGAGCGCATAGCCGTCCTGACATACCTGAGTGGTCCGTGGCCGGGCATCTACACGTTCAGTGGTGGCCGGCTGAATGTGGTAGAGCGCGCGCCGGAACAGCCGAAATCCGCAAAGCCAACAGCGAAGAAAACGCCAAAAAAGAAACCGGCCAATACTGCTCAGTTTGAGCGAGTGCAGTAAGCACTTTAGCTGCGGTTGCGCAGCATGCCGTCTCCGGTTTCTCGCTGATAGATGATCATCCTTTGAGCGCGTATTTCACCAATGACTTTGCCACTTTCTAGCGCGCTGGCGGCTAGGGGCTAACGGTGGGCTAACAAGATTCCAGCGCACCGAAAGGTCTTTCGGCACTGGCTAAGATCGAGGCGGCCACGTTGTCGCACGGGTAATCCTTCCCAAATGTTTGGCCGGAAATAACAAGCGTCGGATGCGCAAGTGTGAGCGACTGTTTGTGAGCCGGGTCACAGGGGGCAACTGGGGCTGTGGAACCAGACCTACGCGGCGTTTACGTCGCCTTGATCGTCATTATCGTCGTCGTCCTTGTCGTGGTGATGACCGGGCATCGCCTGCGATAGCGGCGGGCTTCGTCGCCAGCCACGTCGCTCCCATCACGACAAGCGCCACCAACACTACGGCGAGCAGAATTTCCGTCGAACCGTCGCCACCGTCCGGCGAAAAGCCAAATACCGTTCAATAAATTGCATCGGTCCGGTGAGGGCCTTCTCGGCTGCAAATACGAGCGCAGCTAACACAAACGCTAATGGTTGCTAAGCCAACGGCTACGCCGCCTTTTTCCATAGGCCACGCATCGTTGCACGAATGCGAGAACCATGGCGCAGCTTTTCGCGTTTCGGGAATTGATCGAAGGCGCACTATGGCAAACGCCACAAACAAGCCGGCCCGCAACACAAGGGGACTAGCATTACGGGCCGACCATTTCGCCCGCCTCATAGATGGACAGAAGCGAAGCCCCGATCAGCGCGTGCAGGAAGTGGACCTTGGGCCAATGTCGCGGTGTGGGCGCACCGATGGGCGTAGGACGCTACCGCAAGAAACGGGTTCGTGCCGCGTCGCGCCCCTGCCTGAACTCGGTCACCAGAGCCGCGCGCAGCGTTACAACGTAAACTTCACTCTCGCTTGCGGGCATCGCCTGCCGCTTTCGACGCTACCCGATAGGCCATTTCAAAAAGCTGAGTGGGTTCGTAGTCGGCTGTGTCACCTGAACCATCGTGCCGAACAATTGCATCGCGTGACAAAGGTGCTGACCGCGATACATGCCCATCGTCGGAAATGCGAACGAATATGTAGTGACTTTGCGCCGGTTTGAAAAAGACGTTCACACCAGACGCCAACACTTGCGTCGCGAAATCGGTTTCGGACGGTGTTACCGAAATTTGGTCCTCACCGTTTCTTCATAGGTGCACAACGAACACTCATAGGTGCGATTTTCATAATCGTCGTTATCGGTCGGTTCGATGCACGACAGAAACCAACCGCGCAGTCCGCAATTCGGGCAGCGATGTGTGGCAATCCACGGCAAAGGGGACGGATCAGGATGATTTGGCTGTGGCATGGGGCACCCCTTACTGGCACATGCGGGAGCGCGATTAATCTCACAGTCAACGCCTGTGGGCAGAGCCAGTCAGTGGTAATTTAGTCTATGGTTCTGTTTGGATAAGGCGTCTGTGCGGTTTGCGGCTCTATCCGCGATGTTGCACCGCACTTCACTCATTTTTATCATTGTTTATGTCTTTATGACATGACTTTCCACTTCCGCCACCGCCGCCAAGCAGGACGCTGCGCTTAGTCCGGGTCGCCGAAGCAGCGTGATCAGATACGTTTCACCTGCTTGCAACGTTTTGCGCTCGCAGAAAAACCGCCCTGCACTCAAGGACGCTTTCGCGGGTCGACGTTTGCGTGGCGATCCTATAAAGCCGGATAAAACCGGCCAACACCGGGCTAACATTTATCGGCATTTTTGGAGTTTTTGGCAATTTATTTTTCCGGAATTATGCGGACTTGTCCGGTCTCTCGTTGATAGATGATCAAATCAAAGCTGGGTGTATGCGCGTTTCCGTTAATGGCACTCAGCAGCGCATGCGCTTGGCCGCGGTGGTGCGTCTGATGGTTGAAAAAATGATCGAGCGCCGGAGCTAGTACCTGCTCGATATCCTGCGGGTCGACGACGGTTCGATAATGGATCGTTTTCCTGAGATCGTCTTCCGTTAAAGTTGCGATGAACTGCGCGATGCGTGCATCTTCCCTGCGACGCGCTGAACGCAACTGGGTAAAATCGTCGTACAATATGTCGTTGAGGCTCGAGGGTATTTCGCCTTGGCCCGTGAAGCGCTGCATCCAAATTCGGTCGCCGACTAGGAGGTGGTTAAGCGTGCCGTGCAGCGATTTGAAGAACGCGCCTCGATCCGCGCGGTAATCACCGCCGTCGACCCTTGCGGTCGCGTCATATAGTCGCTCGTTGCACCATGCGTTGTAGCCGGCGAACATCGTATAGCGAGTCAGCATGCTGCCCTCCTGTTTATGAGCAAAGGTCCTTGGTGGCCGACCTTGCCGCCCGAAACACCCACCGGTATAAGCCGCGCGACCTATCTTCTCTAATGAAACTCCGTAAATTCTCCGATTAGTTCCAGTGAAGGAAAGATCCGATGGCGATCGAGCGCACCTTTTCGATCCTCAAACCCGATGCAACTGAGCGCAACCTGACCGGCGCCATCAATGCCATGATTGAAAACGCGGGGCTCCGTATTGTCGCGCAAAAGCGAGTGCGCATTTCGCGCGAAGAAGCGGAACGATTCTATGCCGTGCACAAAGCACGCCCCTTTTTTCGTGAGCTGGTGGATTTTATGATATCCGGGCCTGTCGTCGTTCAGGTGTTGGAAGGAGACAGCGCGATCGCGAAATATCGCGATGTCATGGGAGCAACCGATCCAGCTAAAGCGGCGGCCGGGACCATTCGGAAAACACACGCCAGATCAATTGGCGAAAATTCGGTCCATGGCTCCGATGCGCCGGAAACTGCAGTGCGGGAAATCGCGCAATTTTTTTCCGAGAACGAGATCGTCGGTTAAGACGGCACAGAAGCGGGCGAAGTGAAGACGGCAAAAAAGGTCGCGCTCGCCCAGCGATAAGGGGAGGAAATACAACGTGGGTTGGATGTCTCAGTTGACTGATCCGGCTGGATGGTGGTCGCTGATCAGCTCCGGTTGGAGCGATATGGGCCATACCGAGTTCTGGATCGCGCTCGCCAAGATCATGTGGATCAACATTCTGTTGTCTGGCGACAACGCGGTGGTGATCGCAATGGCCTGCCGCGGGCTGCCGCATCGCCAACGGGTTTGGGGCATGATCCTCGGCGCGGGTGTTGCCGTTGGACTTCGCATAGTTTTTACCGGGGTCGTCGCGTCGTTGATGACGCTTCCATATCTGAAAATTATCGGTGGGCTCGCCTTATTTTACATCGCGGCCAAATTGCTGGTGCCCGATGAGCCGGACGAAAGCGAGTCTGAGGCGACAGAGCACCTTTGGCGCGCCGTTCGTATTGTGGCAATCGCCGATATCATCATGAGCCTCGACAATGTGATCGCAATTGCTGCGGCGGCAGGCGGCAACATGGCGCTACTGGTAATCGGCTTAGCAATCAGCATTCCCCTGATCGTTGCCGGCGCCGCCTTGATCATGTCATTGCTCGACCAATTTCCGATTCTGGTCTGGGCCGGTGCGGCGCTCCTGGGGTGGATAGTTGGCGAAGTGATCGCGACCGATCCGGTGGTGGTCGGATGGCTTACTGTCAAATATGGCGCAGCAGTGGCGCACCAGGTCGAGATCGGCGCCGCGGTGGTTGGCGCTGTACTGGTATTGGTTGTGGGCGGAGCATGGCGCCGCTCTAAGGTTCAGGCGGAGAGCAAAGTCTAGGTGGTTCAGCTATAATGGGAGCGCATGAATCAAACAGTCAGGCTCCCACGTGCAAAGCGGATCGGCCATTCGGCCTGTCCACATGATTGCCCGTCGACTTGTGCGCTCGATGTCGAATTGCTTGACGAGCGCACGATCGGACGTGTGCATGGCTCGGCGGACAACGATTACACTGCCGGTGTGGTCTGCGCGAAAGTTGCGCGCTACGCCGAGCGGGAACACCATCCGCAGCGGGTCCTGCATCCGCTCCGGCGCAGAGGCGCCAAGGGGTCCGGCGAGTTCGAACGCATCTCTTGGGACGCGGCACTTGATATCGTCGCCGAAAACTTCGTTCGAGCCGAGCAACGACATGGCGCCGAAAGCGTATGGCCATATTACTACGCGGGCACCATGGGTCTGGTCATGCGCGACGGGATCAACCGTCTACGCCATGTGAAGAGATATTCCGGCTTTCATTCAACAATTTGCGTCAATCCCGCCTATGCCGGTTTTGCGGCCGGGGTCGGACGTATTGCGGGCGTCGACCCACGAGAAATGGCCAAATCCGATCTGGTCATCATCTGGGGCACGAATGCGGTCAATACACAGGTCAACGTGATGACCCACGCCGTGCGCGCTCGCAAAGAGCGCGGCGCGAAGATCGCAGCGGTTGATATTTATATGAACGGCACCATGGAGCATGCCGATCTGCCCGTTCTGGTCAAACCTGGAACAGACGGCGCACTCGCGTGCGCCGTCATGCATTGTCTTTTCCGCGATGGAAAGGCCGATTGGGCCTATCTCGAAAAATATACCGATGCACCACGTGAGCTTGAAGCGCATCTTCGCACACGTGGTCCGGATTGGGCCTCTGCGATCACCGGCGCACCGGTTGAAACCATCGAGCAATTTGCGAAGTTGATCGGCGAGCACAAGCGGGCTTTCTTCAGGCTCGGCTATGGATTTTCGCGTTCGCGCAACGGCGCAGCGAACATGCACGCGGCCAGTTGCATTCCGGCAATAACTGGTGCGTGGCAGTACGAGGGCGGAGGCGCCTTCCACATCAGCGCGGATATTTTTCAGCTCGACAAAACGCTGATCGAGGGCCTCGATGTTCGCGACCAGTCTGTCCGTATGCTCGATCAGTCGCGTATCGGCGCCATCTTGACCGATGAGACAGACGCGCTAATGGGCGGCGGCCGCGTTCACGCGTTGATTATCCAGAACACCAATCCAGTTTCGGTTGCGCCCGACCAGACCAAGGTGAAGCGCGGCTTCCTTCGCGACGACCTCTTCGTCTGCGTGCACGAGCAGTTTATGACGGAGACCGCTCAGATGGCGGACGTAGTGCTCCCCGCCACGACATTTCTTGAGCACGACGATATTTATCGTGGCGGCGGTCACCAATACCTTATCCTGGGGCCTAAACTGGTCGAACCACCGGGCGAATGCCGCAACAATCATGAAGTGATCTGCGAGCTAGCAAAGCGTGTTGGCGCCGAACATCGTGGATTCGCGATGAGCCCGCGCGAGTTGATCGACCAAATGCTGCGGCTATCCAAGCGTGGCACCCTTGCCGAAATCGAAGCCAACCGCTGGCTCGATTGTCAGCCTCCGTTTCGCCAATCGCACTATCTGGACGGTTTCCCTTGGCCCGACGGCAAATTCCGATTCAAACCGGACTGGCCGAACGTACCGTTTCGCAGCCCTTACCGGAGCGGGCCCGTCGCCGATATGCCTCGACTTCCGGATCATTGGACAGTGATCGAGCAGCAGGATGTAGATCATCCGTTCCGGCTCGCGACGTCCCCGGCGCGAGGATTCCTGAACTCGACCTTTAACGAGACGCCGACCTCACTCGAGCTAGAACATCGGCCGACAGTCATGATCCATCCCGATGATGCGCGCGTTCATGGAATTGAGGAAGGAGATCTGGTCGTGCTCGGCAACAAGCGGGGCCAGGTACGCCTGTACGCGAAGCTTTTTGACGGAGTGCGCCACGGCGTGTTGATTGCCGAGTCAATCTGGCCAAATTCGGCTTATGCCGATGGTCGCGGCATCAACACTCTGACCGGCGCCGATCCGATTGCCCCATACGGGGGGGCGGCTTTCCACGACAACAGAGTTTGGATACAAAAAGCGCGGGCGTAATGCCCGCGCTTCACATTTCCCGATCGAAACCCGTCTAGAGCTCTTTGCCTATCGCGTTGTCGGCCGAATAAGGTCCGCCGCCACGAATTGCGATGGCGAAAAGAACTACGCCTAGAAGCAGCACGAACTCGTATCCGCCTTGGCTGACTGAAAATCCCCGCGCCCAATGCACAGCAAACAGGGCGATCAGCATTTCGATTGCCAGCGCGGCCGCGAAAAAACGGGTGAATAACCCAATGATGAGACAGACCCCGCCGACCGCCTCGAGAAACATCGCAGTGTATGCAAATGCCATCGAGGGCTCGAGCCCGTTTTTTGCCATGACGTTGGCTGCGACCGCACCCGCGCCAAGTTTGAACTTGCCCAACACATGCATGATCATGATGACGCCGACAACGATACGTACCAGCGTGTAGCTGATATCGCCCCACGTAGCGTAAAAGTCGGACAATCCCGGATACAAAAGTTTCGCATCGCCTTTTGCCGCCATGGTTTTCCCCTATGTTGCTCACGCCACCGGGTGTGACGTCGTGGTCCCAAGCAAGTTTATAGCACCACGCACGCAATTAAAATTTTTTGTCAACTGCTGCAGCACGGAATTTAAGGTGGGTCGGTTGGGGCAAGGTCAGCGACGTCAGGAACAGGAACTCCGTCGACCATGGCGTGATTGTTCTTGATCTGAACACGACCTTCAGCCACCAGCTTGAGAGCCAGGGGATAAATGCGGTGCTCAACCTTTAATACGCGAACTGCAAGCGCTTCTTCAGTGTCACCCGGCCGTACAGTGATCGCACCTTGTGCAATGACCGGTCCAGAATCCATTTCGGGCACGACAAAATGCACGGTCGCACCATGAATTCTTACGCCCGCCTCAAGGGCGCGCCTGTGTGTATCAAGACCTTTGAAATCCGGTAGCAGGGCAGGGTGAATATTTAGAACCCGCCACGGCCACTTCGCTAGAAAATTAGCGGTGAGCAACCGCATAAAACCAGCTAAACAAACGATCTCGATCCGGTACTTCTCGAGAAGCGCCTGAATCTCATGTTCGAAATGGTTGCGATCGCCGCTGAATTTTGTGTGATCGACAATTTCCGTAGCGATGTCAGCAACACGCGCCACAAGAAGGCCGCCTGCTTCTGGTTGGTTGGATACTACCAACGCGATTTCGGCGGGATAATCTTTGGCCTTCGCGGCTTCTATGAGGGCCGCCATGTTGGAGCCGCGGCCGGAGATGAGCACGGCGACGCGTTTGCGGCTCATGGTCTAACCGAGATCAAGGAGGCCATCATAAACTACGCGCAGATCGCCGGTTTCCGTAATTACTTTCCCCAGCGTTACAACGGTCTCACCCGAACGTTCGAAAGCTCTCGTGACCGCAGCAACATTTTTCGGCGCGATGATAACGATCATTCCGATTCCGCAGTTGAAGGTTCGCAACATCTCACTCTGTGCAATGGTTCCCGCTCTGGCGAGCCATTGAAACACAGGTGGCACCGCGATCCGCGCCAAATCGATACGTGCGCCAAGTCCTTTTGGCAAAATGCGCGGAATGTTGTCTGGAAATCCGCCACCGGTGATATGCGCCATAGCTTTGACCGCGTTGGTCTCACGAATTGCTGCGATACACGCTTTCACATAGATGCGGGTCGGTGTGAGGATGGCATCACCCAGACTCTGCTCCGACCCGAAAGGCGACGGCGCCTCCCATGGCAGCCCGGTTTTCTCAATCACCTTGCGCACAAGAGAGTAGCCATTGGAGTGCACTCCGGACGAGGCAAGTCCAAGGATGACGTCTCCTTCCTGGATATCAGAGCGTGGCAGGATGGCGTCACGTTCGACCGCGCCAACTGCAAAACCTGCGAGATCATAGTCTTTGCCTTGGTAGACACCGGGCATTTCGGCTGTTTCGCCGCCGATCAGAGCGCAGCCGGCTTCGCGGCAGCCGATGCTGATGCCGGCAACCACTGCGGCCCCGATTTCCGGTTCGAGTTTCCCACAGGCATAGTAGTCGAGGAAGAAAAGGGGCTCGGCACCTTGCACCACCAGATCGTTGACGCTCATCGCGACCAGATCAATGCCGATCGTGTTGTGGCGGCCGGTTTCGATTGCGACTTTGAGCTTGGTTCCGACGCCATCGGTCGCCGCAACCAAAACCGGGTCGCGATATCCGACCCGCTTCAGGTCAAAAAACCCGCCAAAGCCCCCAATCTCGGCGTCCGCGCCCGGCCGCGCGGTACCCCGGACCAATGGCTTGATCAATTCGACCATTCGGTTGCCGGCGTCGATATCAACACCGGCCTGCGCGTAAGTGAGTCCGCGCGATTTTTCTGCCATAGTGGGTCCTCGTCCGCGCCGGGTCGTACGTTGGAATCGCAAGTCGCGCAATGGTCTGAGCGCCGTTATACTCCATCGAGAGAATTGCCGTGTTTCCGGCGTTTGGGGCCGGACCGCGTTCGCGAGCCGGGTTTCACTTGAGTATTCCAAACCTCATCACACTGGGCCGAATTCTGCTTGTGCCGATCGTGGTCTGGGCGATCGCCTCAGGCGCAATGTGGATTGCATTCGTACTGTTTTTGGGCGCCGGCTTGAGCGACGCCGTGGACGGTTATCTTGCCAAGCGTTTCCACATGACGACCGAGCTCGGCGCCTATCTCGACCCGTTGGCCGACAAGGCCCTGATTGTGTCGATCTATATTACCCTGGGAATCAATGGCCTGATTCCGGGCTGGCTGGTTATCCTAGTGGTTTCCCGGGATATCATGATTGTTGGCGCCGTGATGCTGTCCTGGCTGCTCGGCACGCCGGTCAAGGTCAAACCGTTGCTGGTGTCCAAACTCAATACCGCCGCTCAGATCGTCTTCGCTTGCGTCGTACTCGGCACGCTCGGCTTTGCATATCCGCTACCAAGGGTCTCGCTGTTGCTTATGGCAGTGGTTGCAGCGTTGACGTTGCTGTCTGTCGCGGCCTACGTGGCCGAATGGGTACGGCACATGAATTCCACAGCGGCGAAAAAATGAGCGAGACCAGCCACACGCTTTTTGCGACGGGTCTCGTTTCGCGGCGCGTCGCCAGCTTCAAGTTCATTTTGCGCAGGCGCCCGTTGGCAACATGAGTGGTCCGTTCATTCCCCGCCAGCTTGTCCTTGACCTTCATCACTCCGTGAGCTTCGCCCGTGAGGATTTTGTGAGTGGTCCGTCAAACGTCGCAGCACTCACGTTAATCGAACGCTGGCCCGATTGGCCTGGCCGGATTGTTGCTCTCACCGGCCCGGAGGGTTCAGGCAAAAGTCATCTTGCCGCGATATGGGCCGATGAGTCCGGCGCCCGCGCGTTGTCTGCGAAATTTTTGTCTACTGCCGACGTGCCTGGGACACTCGCGACTGGTGCGTTAGTCGTGGAAGATCTGGAAGCGGAAGATCTCGACGAACACGCGCTATTTCATCTTATTAATCTCGCACGCGAAGAGGATGCGTATGTATTGCTGACGTCTCGTTCTGCAGTGGCAAGTCTACAGGTAACAATTCGCGATCTTGCCTCGCGATTGCGTGCTCTCCCAGCAGTGATGGTTGCGCCGCCGGATGACGTGCTGTTGCGATCGCTTCTGGTAAAACTGGCAGCCGACCGTCAATTAGCTTTTGATGAATCGGTTATAAATTATCTTGTTAACCGCATTGATCGATCATTTGCTGCCGCGCGCAACGCCATCCAAACCCTTGACGATGAAGCAATGCGACAACACCGGCCGGTGACAAGAGCGCTCGCCGTAGAGTTGTTTCGCTCTCCTTAACGCTGCTGTGACACACTTGACGAGGCGGGGGCAAAGAGGCGAACTGTCTTCCCGCAGCCACTATTTGTGGCTAACGTTCTTGAGTCCTAGGCAATTCCGATGGCCGACCGCGTACAAGCCGTTGTTCAAGTTGATGAAATCGATACGGCGACTGGCCGCGCCGGTTCGCCTGCGCCAACTCAGGCCGCCGCGTCTCCCGATATCAAGGCAAGCCCCGAACGGTTCATCAACCGCGAACTGTCTTGGCTCCATTTCAATAGACGCGTGCTTGAAGAGGCGGCCAACGAACAGCACCCACTACTTGAGCGTGTGCGCTTCCTGTCGATTTCGGCAAACAACCTTGACGAATTTTTTATGGTGCGGGTTGCTGGCCTCAAAGGGCAGCTCCGCGAAGGCATCCTGACACAAAGCCCCGATGGATTGACTCCATCCGAGCAATTGACGCGGATCGGGGAGGCGGTTTCGCAGCTCGCGAGAGATCAGCAAAAGCGCTGGCTTGAGTTGCGCCCGGTGCTTGCCGCAGCGAATGTTGTACTCGTTGAGGGCAGCGATCTCAAAAAACCGGAACGCAACTGGTTGGAAGAACATTTTCTCACACATGTTTTTCCGTTGCTAACTCCGCTGGCGATCGATCCGGCGCATCCGTTTCCATTCATTCCAAATCTCGCCTTCTCGATCGCTCTGCAGCTTGCACGTGTCAAAGATGGCAAGGCGATGAATGCGCTTATCCGGATGCCTCAAAAGATCGAGCGGTTCATCAAGTTGCCGGGAGGCGGCGACCACGGGATCCGCTTGATCACACTGGAGGAGGCGACTGCGCTTTTCATCAGCCGTCTCTTCCCAGGATATACGGTCAAAGGGCAGGGTGCATTTCGTGCGATCCGCGACTCCGAAGTTGAAATCGAGGAGGAGGCCGAGGATCTGGTGCGTCTGTTCGAGACCGCGCTCAAGCAGCGTCGCCGCGGTTCAGTGATTCGCCTCGAACTCAGTGCATCGATGCCTGCGGAATTGTGCAACTTTGTTCAGCGTGCACTTGCAGTCGCCGACGATGAAGTATTCAGAGTCGATGGCGTGCTCGCGCTCAACGATCTAAGCCAACTTACCAAGCTCGATCGTCCCGATCTCGAGTTTGTTCCATACAATCCCCGATATCCCGAGCGGATTCGCGATCATGGTGGCGATTGCTTCGCAGCCATTCGTCAAAAAGATCTTGTTGTTCACCATCCTTACGAATCCTTCGACGTGGTGGTGCAGTTCCTGCAACAGGCGGCGCGCGACCCCAATGTTGTAGCAATCAAACAGACCCTCTACCGGACCTCTGCCGAGTCGCCGATCGTGAAACAGCTCGTGGAGGCGGCCGAGGCGGGTAAGTCGGTAACCGCGCTGGTCGAACTGAAAGCGCGATTTGATGAGGAGGCTAACATTCGCTGGGCGCGCGATCTTGAGCGCGCGGGCGCGCAGGTTGTTTATGGCTTTATCGAATTAAAGACACACGCAAAGTTGTCGCTGGTCGTCCGCCGCGAAGCGGGCGAATTGGCCACTTACGTTCACGTCGGCACGGGCAACTATCATGCGGTTACCGCGCGCGTTTATACCGATTTGTCGTTCTTCACCGCTGACGCCGTGATTGGCCGCGATGTTGCGCGCATTTTCAACTACATAACCGGGTACGCTGAGCCAGCCGAACTTGAGCGTATGGCAATTTCGCCGATAAACCTTCGTAAGCGCATTTTGGACCACATCGCGCAAGAGATCGCGCATGCCAAAGCCGGCCGGCCTGCATCAGTCTGGATGAAGATGAATGCACTGGTCGACCCGGGAATCATCGACGCGCTTTACGATGCGTCAGCCGCGGGGGTCTCGGTTGATCTGGTCGTTCGCGGCATTTGTTGTTTGCGCCCTGGAGTTCCGGGCTTGTCCGAGAACATCCGCGTCAAATCGATCATCGGCCGGTTCCTCGAGCACGGCCGCATTTATTGCTTCGGTGCTGGCCACCCTCTTCCGCATCCAAAATCGGCGATTTACATTTCCTCGGCGGACATGATGCCACGGAATCTTGACCGCCGGGTCGAGGTCCTGTGTCCGATTCTCAATGCGACCGTTCATGAGCAGGTTCTCGGTCAAATCATGGTGGCAAATTTCAAGGACAATGAGCAAAGCTGGAAGCTCTTGCCGGATGGTAGTTCCACGCGCATAAAGGCCGCCCCGGGCGAAGAGCCATTCAACGCCCACAAGTATTTTATGACGAATCCGAGCCTGTCCGGCCGTGGAAAATCACTCAAGGAATCGCCACCGCGCAGCCTTATACGCCGCCTCATCGAAGGCGCGTAAGCGTTCGCCCAAGGTCGTAGCGTCGGCAAAAGGGCGGCTTGACCACGGTCCGCCGGTTGCCGTTATCGACATCGGATCGAACTCAATCCGTCTCGTTGTCTACGAGGGTCTGACTCGCTCGCCCACGCCCATCTTCAACGAAAAAGTGCTCGCTGGCCTCGGGCGGCAAGTGCAGTCGACCGGCCTGTTGCCCGTCGATGCCATCGATACGGCATTCGATGCGCTACGACGCTTTCGCGCCTTGTGCGATATTTTGCACGTTCGGCGCATTTGGGCGATAGCGACGGCCGCATGCCGAGACGCGCGCAATGGTCGTGCGTTCATCGCCGAAGCAGAACGCATTTGCAAAACAAAAATCACAATCCTGTCTGGTAAACGTGAGGCTCACCTCTCGGCACTCGGTATCGTGTCCGGAATTTACAAGGCGGATGGAATCGTCGGGGATCTGGGCGGCGGCTCACTTGAACTTGTCGATGTGCACGGTTCTCGCGTGCGAGGCGGTGTGACGCTGCCGTTTGGTGGCCTGGCTCTTCAGGACATCACTGGGAAATCTCTCAAGAAAGCCGAGAAATATGTAGAGGAGGCTTTCGAAGACCTCGACATGTTGCACGACGGCGAGGACCGCACCTTCTACGCGGTCGGCGGTACATGGCGTGCGCTCGCTCGGTTGCACATGTGGCAGACCGGCTATCCTTTCCACGTGATGCACAACTACCGTATCTCAGCGCGAGAAGCGCAGGAATTTTCCAGGCTCGTGCATCACGTCGATACCGACACGCTTTCGAAAATCGAGGTCGTGAATGCCGCGCGCCGGCCATTGCTGGCCTATGCGGCATTGGTGATGGAAAATCTAGTACGCACGATCAAGCCAAGGCAGGTGGTGATTTCCGTACTCGGTGTGCGTGAGGGGCTTCTGTACTCGCTACTCAATGCACGTGAGCGTGCTCGCGACCCGCTCATCTCGGCCGCCGCTGATCTCAACGTGCTGCGCTCGCGATCGCCGCGCCACGGGGAGGAACTGATCGGCTGGACCGATCATTTTATGGAGTCCTCAGGACTCGAAGAAAGTTCCGACGAGCGTCGACTGCGGCGCGCTGCCTGTTTGCTCGCCGACATCGGTTGGCGCGCCCACCCGGATTATCGCGGCGAACAGTCGATGAATATTATCGCGCACGGTTCTTTTGTTGCGATTGACCATCCTGGCCGTGCGTACCTTGCGTTGTCGGTCTACTTTCGTCACGCTGGATTGAGTGAAGAGGACTTGTCCCCGCGGTTGCGAGAGCTTGCGACAACGCGAATGCTGGATCGCGCACGCGTGCTGGGTGCAGCGATGCGCGTCGCTTATATTCTTACCGCTGGGCAAAGCGGTGTGCTTCCGAAGACTTCGATGAAGGTCAAGCGCGGCAAGCTGATACTCAAACTGCCCGGCGCATACAGCGAACTCGCGAGCGATCGATTGGCGGGCCGATTGCGTCAACTCGCGCGCCTCATCGGTCGCGAGCCATCGATCGAAACGTAAATCTAGTTCTTATCGACGGTTATAACTTTTCCATTGTCAACCGCGAGCGCGAGCCGACCTTGCTTTAGCGCGAGCGCTTTCTCACCAAACAGGTCGCGGCGCCAGCCCTTGAGGGCGGGGACGTCGGCGTCGTCGTCGGCGGCGATTCGGTCGAGGTCGTCGACGGTGGCGATCACCTTGGCGGCAACCCCATGCCGCTCCGCCGTCATGCGCAGCAGCACCTTGAGTAACTCGACCGTCGCCGTGCCGTTTGCCGTCGCGCGGAAGCGATCGAGCCGCGGCAGCGTCGTTGGATCGCGCCCAAGCCCGCGTTTGACCGCCTCGATGATCTGCTCGCCCCAGCGCGAGCGCTCGAAGCCCTTCGGCAGCGAGCGCAGGTGGCCTAGCCGCTCGATCGAGGTCGGCGCCTGCACGGCAATGTCTCCAATGACGTCGTCCTTGATCACGCGCCCGCGCGGAACGTCGCGCGTCTGCGCCTCGCGCTCGCGCCAGGCGGCCACTTCCATCAGCACGGCGAGCTCTTTCGGCTTGCGCACGCGACTTTTGAGCCGCTCCCAGGCCCGCTCCGGGTCGGCGCGGTAGGTTTCGGGCGAGGTAAGCACTTCCATCTCCGCCTCGACCCAGTTGCCGCGGCCGCGTTTTTCGAGATCGGTAGCAAGCTTCAGGTAGACGTCGCGCAAATGCGTCACGTCGGACAAGGCATAGGCGATCTGCGCATCGCTGAGCGGCCGCCGCGTCCAGTCGGTAAAGCGATGCGACTTGTCGAGCGTGTCGCCGGTGATGCGCTGCACCAACTGGTCATACGAGATCGAATCGCCATAGCCGAGAACCATGGCCGCCACCTGGGTGTCGACGATCGGGTGCGGGATTGTCTTGGCCATGTTCCAGACGATTTCAATGTCCTGCCGCGCGGCATGAAACACCTTGGTGACGCTTTGAGACGCCATCAGCGCAAACAAAGGCGAAAGATCGAGCCCGGTGGCCAGCGCGTCGACGACGACAGCCTCTTCGGGGGAGGCCATCTGCGCAACGCACAACAGCGGGTAATAGGTGGTCTCGCGCAGGAATTCGGTATCGACCGTGACGAACGGATGCTTCGCCATCCGCCCGCAAACCGCCGCGAGGGCATCCGTCGTGGTGATCAAATCCATCGTGCCGCGCACCTAACCCGATCCGACGCCGTCATGGCAACACCACACTTGCAACTCACACTTACTTTCCTCGTACACGCGGCATATGGATGAATTCCCAGGGGCTGGGCAGGGACCCCACCGGCACCTCGATCAGGGTCGGTTCGCGTCGGGCGAAAGCTTCCCGCAAAGCCACGCGGAGTTCATCCGGATCACGGGCGCGACGTCCGGCGGCGCCAAAGCTCTCCGCGTATTTCACAAAATCGGGATTGGCAAGGTCGGAAGCAATTAGCCGATTGCCGAATTGCTCTTGCTGGATGCGTCGCACATTGCCGAACGCCCCATCGACGAACACCACCGCCACCAGTGGTATCCGGTGGCGAATGGCGGTGGCGAGCTCATTGCCGGTATAGAGAAATCCGCCATCGCCGTTGATCGAGAGTACAGGAACGTCTGGCCTTGCGTGCTGCACACCGAGGGCGGTGGCGTAGCCCCAGCCGAGATTGTCCTGATACCCGGGCGACAGGAATGTGCGCGGGCCGTAGACCGGCAAAGCAAGCCGGGCGACAAATCCCATCTGGGTGACTTCATCGACATAAATGCCGTCCTCGGGCAACTCGGCGCGGATCGCTTGCAGAAAGGCGATTTGGGGCGCGAGTTTGGCGAGCCGCTCCTGCAGCTTCGCCTGACGCTGCCGCATTTCGTCCGCTCGGGAGGCGCGCCGCATATTGAACTTGGCGAGACTGTCGATAAGCCGTCTGAGGATCGGTGCGGCGTCGCCAACCACCGCGACCTTGGGCTTTTGCAGTCGCGCCGGTTCATCGGGATCGGCGTCGACGCGCACGATCTGCAATTTCTTGTCCACGCCCCATTGCCGCATCGGGTTGAGGAGCCGGGTGCCGACGGCCAACACGGCGTCAGCCTCACTCCACAATTCGCGGCCAAGGGGCAACGTCACGCTGAAGGGATTGCGCGAATCGAGCACGCCGCGGCCACGCCGATAGCCGAGCACCGGCGCCTGCAACATTTCGGACAGCAGCGTGACCTCGGACGAGGCATCCTGCGCGCCGCCGCCGGCGACGATCAGCACGCGCTTCGCCTGGCCCAGAATTTTTGCCGCCGCACGAACTTTGCTGTCATCAATCTTTGGGGCGTGTGGAGCAGGGGGCGCCGCGATGGCAGCAACAGGCCCGCGCTTGCCCCAGACGTCCAATGCGCATTCGAGTGCTGCCGGTCCCGGGCGGCCACGGCTCATGGATTGAATGGCCTTTGCGACTTTGATCGAGGCTTCGTGCGGACCTTCAATGTGGCTGTAGTGATCCACTAGGCGCGCAAGAATGCCGGCCTGATCGCGAATCTCATGCAGGTGGCCCTGGCGCTTGCCGATCGTCGACGCGGGGATCTGTCCGATCATGGCCAGGACAGGCGCATTCATCCCGTAGGCCGTGAGCAAGGCCGCGCCCGAGTTGAGAAGCCCTGGGCCTGGCACCACTGAATAAGCCTGCGGCTTGCCGGTCGCGAGCGCTGCGCCAAGCGCCATATAGGCCGCACCTTGTTCGTGCCTTGTGTGGACGACACGCAAAAATTCTCCGGCGCGGTGGAAGGCGTCAAACAAATGGTCGTTGTGGACACCGGGCAGCGCGTAAACGGTGTGGAGCCCGTGGCCGATGAGAGTCGCAACCGCGGCCTCGGCCGTGGTCATTTCCAAGGTTGTCGACTTTGCCTTCTTTTTGCGGGCAGGCTTTGACATGACACTTCCTACTCAATCGAGCGCAATACCTCGCCATGGCCAAGAGGCGGGGCAAGGCGGCACACCCTAGTCTTTGTAAACGTCGCGGAACAGCTGCATGCGGCCAAGCTGCCGTTCGTTGTTACTCGGAAAGCCGCAACGTGCGGCGAACGTGTCGGCATAGCGATAGGTTCCGAACAGCCGGTCCCATAGCGGCAGGTCGGCATAGTTGTAGTAATGGACATCGAGCTGATGATGGATCGAGTGCAACTCCGGAGTCTGGATGAAATACTTCACCCAATGTGGCGGCGACCTGGACGAGGTTGATCAGGATCGCGCGCCCGTACCACCCAGGCGCTGCGGCAATTTCCGGTCGGGCGCGATGCGCTCCAGCGCCAAAATGGCCGTCGCAACGACCATCATGGCGAGCGTCGGAAGGGCGAGGTCGAACATGGGTTCGAACATGGGCTCAATCAGATAAGTCGCGATTCTATCACCGTCATACCCCGGACGGCGGGCTGGCGCTTGTCTTGACAAAGACCACCCCCCATGCGCTTTTTCGCCCGCCTCATATCCAGACCTGAATCGACCCCCGGAAATACCCATGCATCGCTATCGCTCACATACCTGCGGCGCGCTTCGCGAAAGCGATGTCGGCTCGACTGTGCGGCTGTCAGGCTGGTGCCATCGCATCCGCGACCATGGCGGGGTGCTTTTTATCGATCTGCGCGACCACTACGGACTCACTCAAGTTGTCGCCGACCCCGACAGCAAGGCCTTCAGGCTTGCCGAGACGTTGCGTTCGGAATGGGTGGTGCGAATCGACGGCAAGGTGCGCCAGCGGCCTGCCGGCACGGAAAATCCGGATATGCCGACTGGGCAGGTCGAGGTCTACATCAACGAGATCGAGGTCCTTGGACCCGCAGCCGAGCTGCCGATGCCGGTGTTCGGAGAGCAGGACTATCCCGAAGAGATCAGGCTCAAATATCGCTTCCTCGATCTGCGCCGTGACCATCTGCACGCAAACATCATGTTGCGCGGCAAGATCATCGATTCGATCCGCCGGCGGATGAAGGAATCCGGGTTCTTCGAATTTCAGACGCCTATTCTCACGGCTTCGTCGCCGGAAGGCGCGCGCGATTATCTCGTGCCTTCGCGCTTGCACCCCGGAAAATTCTACGCGCTTCCGCAGGCACCGCAGCAATTCAAGCAGCTGATCATGGTCGCTGGCTTCGATCGCTACTTCCAGATCGCACCATGCTTCCGTGACGAGGACGCGCGTGCCGATCGCTCACCCGGCGAGTTCTATCAGCTCGATCTGGAAATGAGCTTCGTCACCCAGCAGGACGTGTTTGACGCGGTCGAGCCGGTCATTCGCGGCGTGTTCCAGGAATTTGCAAACGGCAAGCCCGTGACGCCGAAGTTTCTGCTCATTCCTTATGCCGAGGCGTTGCGCAAATACGGCACCGACAAGCCCGACCTGCGAAACCCGATCGTGATTGAGGACGTCAGCGACGCATTTCGCGGATCCGGGTTCAAGATCTTTGCCAACATCCTCAATTCCGATGCGTCGGCGCAGGTGTGGGCGATTCCCGCTCCGCAGGGCGGCAACCGCGCATTCTGCGATCGTATGAATGCTTGGGCGCAAGGTGAAGGCCAGCCCGGTCTCGGCTACATCTTCTGGCGTGAGGGCGAGGAGGGCGGCGCCGGTCCTCTTGCAAAGAATATCGGCCCCGAACGCACCAGAAAAATAGCCGACCAGCTCAAGCTCGGCGTCGGCGATGCCGTGTTCTTCGTGGCGGGCAAGCCGAAGGATTTCGTCAAATTTGCCGGGCCGGCACGCACCAAGATCGGCGAAGAGCTTGGTGTCATCGCGAAGGATCGCTTCGAGTTCTGCTGGATCGTCGATTTTCCGATGTATGAGTGGAACGAAGAAGAGGAAAAAATCGATTTCTCGCACAATCCATTCTCGATGCCGAACCTGCCGGTCGAAGAATTCCTCGCGCTTGATCCGAAGGACAATGACAAGCTGCTCTCGATCAAGGCCGTACAATACGACATCGTCTGTAACGGCGTGGAATTGTCATCGGGTGCGATCCGTAACCACCGGCCCGAAGTCATGAAAAAGGCGTTTGCGATCGCGGGCTACGACGAAGACGTACTGGAGAAGAAGTTCGGCGGCATGCTGCACGCGCTTTCGCTCGGCGCGCCGCCGCATGGCGGCATTGCGCCCGGCATCGACCGCATCGTGATGCTTCTCGCCGGCGAGGAAAATCTGCGCGAGGTTGTGCTGTTCCCGATGAACCAGCGGGCCGAAGACTTGATGATGGGCGCCCCGTCCGAGGTGACGGCAAAGCAGCTCAAGGAGCTGTCCATTCGGCTGGATCTGCCTAAAAAGTGACGTTGAAATTGAGTGTCTTACTCGTCATGCCCCCGGCATCCACGACTTCTTGCAGAAGGTCACTTGTCAGGTAGCGGGATGAACTCGATTTCGTCTCCCGGCACTTTGCCGAAATGACCGGCCTTCCAGTCCGCCTTCGCCTGCTCGATGCGCTCTTTGCGGGACGAGACGAAATTCCACCAGATGTGACGCGGCCCATCCATTGCCGCCCCGCCGAGGACGACGCAATGAGTGTCGGTCACGGCGGAAATCGTTACGGTGTCACCCGGCTTGAAGACCAAAAGGCGTCCGGCCTCGAACTTGTCGCCAGAAATATCGAGTACACCGTCGATCACATAGACAGCTCGCTCCTCGTGATCGGTATCGAGCGGCAGCTTTGCGCCAGAAGTGAGGTGGACATCTCCGAACATCGTTTCGTGGACGGTCGGCACCGGCGACGATGCACCATAGAGAGAACCCACGACCACCCGCACATTTTTCCCGTTCTCCTTCACGATAGGGAATTCGGCGGTCGCGTGATGGGTAAAACTTGCTTCCATTTCCTCTTTGGCCGCTGGGAGGCCGACCCACATTTGCAATCCATGGATCGGCTCATGGTCGACACGCCGTTCCGGACGCGTGCGCTCCGAGTGCACGATGCCGCGGCCTGCGGTCATCCAGTTCACTTCACCGGGTCTGATCGCCATGGCCGTGCCGAGGCTGTCGCGGTGCATGATCTCGCCGTCGAACAGGTAGGTAACGGTGGCAAGCCCGATATGCGGGTGAGGACGGACATCGAGCCCGTTGCCCGCGCGGAATTCAGCTGGGCCGAAATGATCGAAGAATATGAAAGGGCCGACCATGCGCGTGCGTGCGGAGGGCAGCGCGCGGCGGACGGCAAAGTCGCCGAGGTCGACGGTCCGCGGCACGATCACCTGACTGATCGCATCGCACTGATAGGCGTTGCCTGCCTCGGGGTCCTTGCCGGGAAAAAAGCTCATGGTCTCTCCTTTACATCAACGCATCAGTTGCGTGCCTGTAGTCCAAACAGCCGCAACGCATTTTCGCTCGCGATGCGGCGCGCCTGCTCGAGGGAAATCGGCGCGAGTCAGTTACGATATTCCTTGAAGATCGTGTCATAACCGAACCAACGCTCATTCATCCAGGTGCCTGAGCCAAGCAGGAAGCGGTCAGAATAACGTTCAAATAGGCTCCGCCTGTCGCTTGTCAACTTGCCGTCGCCGCCGGTAATGCCGCCCCGGTAGGATCGCTCGCCCCACAGCGCATCTTTGTGTTCATCGAGCAACTGCCCAACGCGCGCTGGAGGTACCGAAAAACCGGTGTGCGCCTCGATGATGCGAGCCTTGGGATTATGACGGAAAAGGATGAGCACCGCCCATAGCGGCCTTTCTTACATGCTCAAGCTAGGTTTCGACATCATCAAGATCGACAAGATGTTTGTTGATGCCATCGGCACCGATCGCAACTCGACAACCATTGTCGAATCTTTGGTCGATCTGGCACGCAACGTGCGGATGGATGTGATGGCTGAAAGGGTCGAGAATTTCGAGCCGGTGACGCATCTGCTCGTTCCTCCAGCTCGTCGAAGCCACCGATCCTTTGCAGCCCGCCGCTGCGGACGCGACCGAGCGTATCAGAGTGTCGGCCTGAAGCATTGGCTGCGCAGAAATGAAAAGGGGCGGCCTTGCGACCGCCCAGTTTAAACGCCACGCGGGAGGAACCTCATAAGGGTCGGCTGCAAAACCCGCCGGCCCACGTGACCAAATGTCGTCATGAGTTCGTCATGGACACGCTGATTCGTCAATCGGATTTTTAGGAAATATGACGACAGACCGCGACTCACCTGTATACGTCAGGCCGCTGACAATTCCTTTTCGATCGCTGCGACAATGATCGGATCGGTTGGTTCGATCGCCGAACCAAATGCCGCCTTCAGATACCCATCCCTGCCGATCAGATATTTATGGAAATTCCAGCGTGGCCCTTCCAGAGGACGCTCCGCGACGGCCCATTTGTAGAACGGGTGCGCGTCCTTGCCTTTGACCGACACCTTTTCGGTCATCGGGAACGTGACGTGATAATGGCCCTGTGCAGTGCTGTGGATGTCGCTTACCCTGCCGGGCTCCTGACCGCCGAAATCGTTGGATGGTACTCCCAGGATGACAAGGCCGCGGTCACGGTAGCGCGTCCAAATGATCTGCAGGCCGGCGTATTGTGGGGTGTAGCCGCAAAGCGACGCAGTGTTGACCACCAGCAGGGGGTGTCCCGGGTAGGAGGACAACAGGATCTCGTCGCCATCAAGCCCTTTGAAAGTGAATGCATAGGCGGTGACACGGCTCATGGACGTCGCCAGCGCGGCGAGCGGATTGAGTCCGGTTAGCGCGGCAGCTCCGAGCACTAGGATATGTCTGCGATCAATCATGCCCATAGCGGGCAGGCGTTTTACTGCCTGCGCAAAATTGCGCGAAAAAAGATGTAATTTTAGTGACGGTCGTAAATGCGGTTATGCCATCTCAAAGCGAACCGACGTTTCGAATGACGTGCCGCAGGCCTCGCACCGCCACAGGTGCCGAACCCGGCACCCGTCCACACACTCAGACCATTCGGGAATGTAGATTCGCTCGCCGCATTGCGCGCACTCAATCACCGGGCGCGAGCGCGCAAATCTTGCGATGTCGCGAGACACTTCCATGGGGACCTCCCGATCCAACGCGGGCCCCGTTCCCACCGTCTTTTTTGACATTATTGAACGGGTCGCGCGAGTAAAGCAGTAGCGCTGACGTAACGTGTACGCGCCACTCGTGAACTTTTTGCGGCAGAAAAATTGGGATTGGCGCTAAATTTTCTCGGCGATTTCTCAAAACATTTTGCACTGCATCACAGTGTCACAGCGTCATTTCGTATTTTCGGAGCGACCAGATCGTTCCGATATAAAGGACGAAAGTCAGCATGCAAAGGGCCGCAAGCGTCGACCAAAATCCGATTCCGTGACGCAGCAATGCTGGCATCAGGAGAAAGATCGGGAAAGTTGGCAGAACGCACGAGAACGTCATCTGCGCGCACGCGGCCATCCGTTCGGCGTCACCGGTATCATGCCACAGCCAGAGAATGCCGAGGATCGAAACCAAAGGCAGGGAAGGATGAGGGCGCCAAGCGTTGGGGATCGGCGCGACACGACGACAATGATAACGCCTAACAACGCCGCTTTTACAGCGAGATAGAGCACTGTAGCCCCATTTGTCCTGGGACTTGGCTCTAGCGTCGAGGGTTAAGCTACACGGTCATTGGAGACACCTCGCACCCGCGGCCACGCTCCCGACGTTATCGGCCCGTGGGGCGGGTCAGCCCACCGACGAGCGGGAACATGGAACGGGCCCTACGCAGACGCCTGAGATAAAAGGCGAAAACCAGCCGCAGGATGGACTGGCCCCACGACCACTGGCGGCGCACCCGCGTCGAGCCCGCAAGGGGCAGACGCCGCCCGGGATGCAAGCCGCGCCGGAAGGATCGTCAAAGACGACCGCCGAACCCGATAAAGACAAATAGCCGGCGAGTATAAGCCACGACGCGAAGACCCCGGCTCGATCCATGGCCAAGCGGCGTCTATAGTCGTCACGGACGAACCTTTTCACACAAGAGCGCCAACGCGATCGGGGCTCAGCGTGAACCAGAAGACCCTTGAGAAGCCGCGCACAAAGGCCAAACCGAAAACGCAGCGACCACCTCTATGGAAGGTGATCCTGCTCAACGACGACTATACGCCGCGCGAATTCGTCGTTCTGGTGCTCAAGGCAGTTTTCCGGATGAACGAAAGCCATGCCTACAAGGTGATGATGACGGCGCATCAGCGGGGCGCCTGCGTGATTGCGGTCTATACACGCGACGTGGCCGAGACGAAGGCGAAAGAAGCGACAGAAATGGGCCGGATCAAGGGTTATCCGCTCTATTTCACGACCGAAAAAGAAGAATAGGCGTTAAGACCCTCCCGGTAACCTTCCGATTTAACGCAAGCTTTCCGGCCTCCGTGCACGCATGGTGTCACATTCCTGGGTGAATACAATAATGAGATGCCCGTATTTAGATTTGGCGAGGCGCCTGCGCCAAAGCGAAAACGAGAAAGCGGTCTTGCGCAAGCGCATCGCCCGGCTGACCGAGAACGGCGCAGCCTGACACCGAAGCCTTTCTATCCGATCCGCGGGTGGCGTCGGCGCCAGTCCTTCGGGCGTTCGAAGTCGCCTTGCCAGATGCCGCTGCGCGCCGATTGTGCTTCGCGCTCAGCGACAGGGTAACCACCATAGTCAATCGCGAAGTTGACTGCGTAGCCTTCACGCACCATCACTTCGCCAATATCCGGGACATTGCGCGCGGAGCAGACAGCGAGCGTGCGGCTGTAGCGGTCGCGGCCGCGCGGCGAGCACGCGACGTCGCCTTGTGCGACCAGCTCTGCAAGACGAGTTTTTGCCACTCTTCCGCATGACCATTCACGGCCTTGCCCGTCGCGGCAGGTCAGTCACAACTCCGGCGCGTCAATGCCGACCGGGGGAGGGACAGTCTCACGCCAGAAGGCCTTCGCACCAATCGCAGCGGCAATGAACAGGACGCCGAAAAATAACAGGAAATCTGTCGGACGCGGGTTGCGTCGAGGCGGCGGCATTTCAGGGGCGGACCGCGTGCGCGGGCAACGCGATTGACGGATTGTGCCCATAACCGAAGGCTAGCCGCCGATCGGTTACGGAATGGTTGGTAGGACCCTCAGCTTCTTAACGACCCCCGCAAGGGGCTATTCGTTGGATGACGGTGGCCGGACGACGGCCGTTGCCGCTGGCACTGGCGCCAAATTAGCTGCAGGCTTAAGCGGATCTTTGGGGGCATCTATGCCTGCCGTGGTCTCGATGACTTGGGACTGATCGGGCAGCGCCGTCGGCGCGGGGGCCGGAAGGGCCGCAATCGTCTGCAAGATCGCCTGCCATTGCGCGGCCTGCTTCTTGCTGTTCTGCGCGTAGAGGAACAACCCGCCGAGCACCATCACGATCACCAACAGGATGACCAGCGTATTGATGGTGGCATCGGGATTCTCACGTCGCCGCGTTGCCTGCGGTTTGCGAGTGACCCGTTTCTTGGCTGTC
>DATLJR010000034.1:0-2002 GCA_035538755.1 Pseudolabrys sp. | reverse complement strand
TATTCATCAACGCTTTCGCTGTTGCTGGCGCGGTGATGAGTGCACACGACGTCACTGCCGCCGAAGCCTGGCGGTTGCTGTTGCCCAAGGCGCTGTTGGAAGCGCATTAGGGCTTCTTCATATTGCTCGACAGTGG
Organism: Pseudolabrys sp.; assembly: GCA_035538755.1. Lineage (GTDB taxonomy): Bacteria > Pseudomonadota > Alphaproteobacteria > Rhizobiales > Xanthobacteraceae > Pseudolabrys. The sequence continues at coordinate 1,866 of DATLJR010000034.1, read as the reverse complement.
TCGTCGAGTAGGCGCAGTGCCAGAATAAATAAGCGATCATGGCGGCTCCCGCGGTCGGCTCGTTGCGTCCCCCTCCTGAAAATCATATCCGTTGCTCCAACCCGACTGATTCCTCTTCGGCGGCCGAGAGAACAACTCGCCGCCTTGGGCGCTCCGATATTATTTCTTCCCAAGCGCGGCAACCCGATGCGCGCCCGCGGTATCGTGGCGCCGCACGCGCTGGCGCAATGACTGGATCGCCTCCGCCAGATCGCGAACTTTAATGCCTTTCGGCGCGTTCCCCGCCTTTACGCTCACCAGCATGCGTCGAAGGAGATCGTCATCGTGCTCGTCGCGGTAAGGCTTAAGGTCGAGATCCCGCGGAACTTTGCTAAGGCGTTCGTCGCCGATGGTTTTCACATGCTTCTGCATGAAGCGATCGTAGTCCCGCCATTTGATGCCGGAGGCGCGCACGGCGGCCTCCTCGGCGCGGGTCGCGATCTGATGAGCGTGCAGATAGTGCAGGCCGAGCTGATCGATCAGCGTCTTCTCGACTTCTTCGTGGAGGATGAGAAAGCGATCGGTCTCGACGGTGCGGCCACGAAATTTGAACGCCCGCGGCATGTGCCGGTCGATATAGATCGTCTTGCCGTCGAGGCTGTAGCCGGCCAGATAGGGAATGTCGTGCTTGCGGTCGAGTTTCCCGACCCGCCGCACGACCGCGTCCAGCGCGCGCTCCATCATCAGGCTCGAGACATACCATTCCGGCAATCTCAGCTTCCTGTGCGGAGCCATCGGGTGGCAAAAGTCGAGCGGCATCTCAAACCCAATCACAACCAAACGCCCAGGCGTCGTTCTCCCGGCTATTGAGGCTACGCTTGGACTAGCAATTTACTTTTGAGACATTTGATCTCACCGACATAATGCTTGCAAAGCCGGCACCCTTCGTATCGGCCACCTACAACTGACGCGCCCTCAAGGACCTTGTATGGTTGCCGACTCCAATTCCTTTGCGAGCGCCCGGACTGCCTTTTCCGCTTCTGCCCTCAAGGTATCCAGCGGGCAATCGAACGGCACAGGGAGCCCAAGGCGCTTCTCGGGATCATTCTCCCATTTGAGGGTCACAATCGACCGTCTTTTGAGAACATCACGATTTAGGCCGTCAATTATTAGCGTCGTCATCAAGGGCCCGTTTTCGCAGCGCCCGACACCCCACCCATATTTAGTAGCGGGTTTGCCCATCTACGATGGGACGCGCTCGGCGGGTCACTGTTTTTGAGTAGCTCCGGCAACTTGGCGATATTCGCCATTGGGCGAATTCGCCCGGGGCGGCAAGCCGAGCATTAGCCGCATCTTGGCGTCGAGCTGCCAAAACTCGCCGGTCGCTGCTAATCGCTCGTTCAGATAATCTTCAGCCTGGTCGAGCCGCTCCACGAACGCTACCGGCTTTTCGTAAGCCCCGCTCCAAAAATCATTGAACAACGTCCTCACCAAGTCGCGTCGACGTTCGATTTCCTGCTTGTCAGGTATAGAGGGTGTGAGCCCCTTAATGCCGCTGTCCCTGTCGTCGTTCACACTAGCAGTGAGCGGGGCTGCGAAAGATTCGGCTGTCGTTGGGTTTGAGTCGGTGTTGTCGGCTTGAGGGGACACGGCGCCTTCGGCCGGAGCCTTGGGGCATGCAGGATCGGTTGGTCGGAGAATATGCTTGGCGGCCGCACCAAGCCGGACAAACCATCGAAAGATATTTGCTGCCACTCCTACGGTAGTGACGGCCTCCGCTCTCATTGTAATCCTCTCCAAGTAGCCATCTGAGGCATATCAGAGTCGAGGATTCTTGCACACAAACAGATCACGACGTAAGGCGCGAATCAGGAGTATGATTCACCC
>DATLJR010000033.1:0-2651 GCA_035538755.1 Pseudolabrys sp. | reverse complement strand
CGTCTGGAAACAGGTTCCAAGTGAAGGCGCGCGAGACCGGTGAGGTCGTCGAGGTGAACCTGAAAGTTCCAGGACTGCATAATGTGGCCAACGCACTCGCCGCCCTGAGTGCCGCGAAGGCCTGCGGCGTGACTCTCGCGGCCGCCGCGGCCCATCTGGGCGACTTCAGTGGCATCCGTCGGCGTCTGGAGGTCGTGGGCACCGCAAATGAAATAACCGTGGTCGACGATTTTGCCCACAACCCCGAAAAGATATCAGCCACGCTCGAAACCTTGCACGCGTTCCCCGGCCGTTTGTTGGTGATGTTTCAGCCCCATGGCTACGGCCCGATTCGTTTGATGAGGGATGCCTTAGTGGGCTGCTTTGCAAGCGGGTTGCGCGATGAGGATGTTCTGGTCATGCCCGAGCCTGTTTATTTCGGCGGCACAGTCGACCGTAGCGTCGGGAGCGACGATATTGTTCGCGAAATCCAGCGGTGCGGCCGAAAGGCCTTCGCTTTTCCAGACCGCAGCGTCTGTGGCGACAAGTTGGTCAAGTTGGCCCGTAGTGGTGATCGTATCGTGGTTATGGGCGCGCGCGACGATTCGCTTTCGCAGTTCGCACATGAGCTCCTTCGACGGCTTGCACTGCCAAATGACGAAGGTTCGATTGCCGCCCGGTGATTTCAAGTTCAAACCAAAATATCCGCTTTCGGGGGTAAAGCGGACATTAAGGGCCTTCGAGAAGTGTGTGTGGCTCCTCATATTTGCAAAACTCGATCGGCGGACGTGTAAGGCAGCTTGAGCGCATCGGCGACAGCGTGACAGGTGATTTGGCCGTTGTGCACATTCAAGCCATTACGCAAATGTGGGTCATCGTGGAGCGCCCGTCGCCATCCTTTGTCGGCGAGCGCAAGGATAAAGGATGTTGTGGCGTTGGTCAGAGCGAAGGTCGAGGTGCGCGGTACCGCACCTGGCATATTCGTCACGCAATAATGCACAACATCGTCGACCACAAAGGTTGGATGCGAATGGGTGGTCGGCCTCGATGTCTCGGCGCAACCACCTTGATCGATAGCAACATCCACTATGACCGTGCCAGGCTTCATGGCTTTGACTGTCTGCGCCGAGATCAGTTTTGGCGTGGTTGCGCCCGGCATAAGCACGGTAGCAATAACGAGGTCGGCTCGCCGGCAGAGTAGCTCCACCACGTCGCGGGTCGAAAACAACGTTCGCACGGGGCTGCCCAATTGAGTAGCAATCCGGCGTAGTGCCTCCGGATTGCGATCAAGCACCGTAACATCGGCTCCCATGCCGGAGGCGATCTTGGCCGCGTTTGTCCCTGCGACACCACCGCCGAGAATGACGACAGTTGCGGTGGCAACGCCCGGCGCGCCGGCAAGTAGCACGCCGCGTCCGCCATTCTCTTTTTCCAGGCAATGCGCGCCGACATGTGGCGCCATGCGACCGGCGACTTCCGACATTGGCATCAGAAGCGGTAGACCGCCCTGCTGGGAAGTCACAGTTTCGTAGGCGATCGCCGTCACGCCGGTCGCCATCAACTCCTCAGTCTGCACGCGATCCGCCGCCAAATGGAGATAGGTGAACAGCACTTGCCCTCGAGACAGTTTTTTGCGCTCCGCGGCGAGTGGCTCCTTTACCTTCACGATGAGCTCGGCACGGCCTAATAGGGCGTCGCTGTCGGATAAGACCTCGGCCCCCGCACTTTTATAGTCGCCATCTCCGAATCCTGCGCCTGCCCCTGCCTGCCTCTCAATCAAAACGTGGTGCCCGTTCTCGGTGAGCTCACGCACAGTCGAGGGCACAATACCGACGCGATATTCGTTGTCTTTGATCTCCTTTGGTACACCGATCAGCATGGCGATCCTCTTTCTTTGTTTTACGAGCCAATTTAGTCATTAAGAATAAGCCGAAACATCGGGGGATCGGCTGAGATAATCAGAGGCACGATGATGTGACTAGGAACCGGGCCAAGGCCGTTATCCTCGCCAGAAAGCTGGCGAAGGGACCGAGGAAGAAACGCACGCGGCCACAGCCTCCGCAGTTACAACGTTGCTGACTTGGAGCGCGCACGAGACCGGGTCGCAGCGGCGGAGCGCCGCATTTACAACAACCGCAGCCGCAATCCCGAAAGGGGACGCGCGGGCTCGTGCGCAGCTCGAATTGTCGATTATCGAGTCGCAACTACGCTTGCGCGGCCTCCTTGAGGGATGACCCCTTCCTTATCGCAATGTCCGCTTTCGGGGGTAAAGCGGACCTTGCCCAGACGTCGCTGAATGTCTGCTTCTGACCCAAAGCGGACATGCCAGCACCCGTGTTCTATCCTAGAAATGCAGGTTCACCGCAGCGCGCAGAGAACAGTGGAATCGGTAGATCAACTTCTGAGGGCCCTTAGAAAGCCACGAACATGCCCATCTCTAGACTGGATATTGAGCCTGTTACCGCGGGTTGGGGGATAGTTATTGGGTCGACTCGTAGTCGTTTCTAACCGTGTTTCGGTTCCGGGCGATAGCGCTCAGCGCGCTGGGGGGCTCGAAGTTGCATTGCGGCCGGCGCTCCAGAAAAACGGGGGCGTCTGGCTGGGTTGGAGCGGCAAGGTCGCGGCGGGGAATGAGTTAGAAACGCGGTCAGTCCGATACAAGAATATCGAAT
>DATLJR010000032.1:0-2463 GCA_035538755.1 Pseudolabrys sp. | reverse complement strand
GGCGCCGCGCGCGCGCAGCCTGATGTCGGCAGGATGTTCTAGCAGCTCGAACGGCGCTGCATGACCCCGATGCTCCGCCGAGGCGGCTTCGCGGCCGAGGCGGTGTAGCCAGTGCGGCTGAAGGCCTTTGCTGTCACCGTTGCTGATCAACGTTCAATGGCTCCAGTGCGGCGAATTTTCTGCTTGCAGCTCCGAGTCAAGGAAACCACGCCATCCGCGCAGCCTGAGCCCAGACTGCAACAAGCGAGGCCGTGGCGATTGAAGATCGTCGCAAAGCGCGACCGATCTAGCTGGCCTCTCTCATGATATAATCATTTATGAATTCAGTCAGAGGGTCGACGTACAAAAAGTTTTCGGGCCGGTCGGCAATAACAAAATGGGCCTCAGCTAGTTTTGCCAGTTCTGAGCAACCCCGGGTAAAACGAGAGGCTATTCGCGATAAGGGCGGCGATAGCTCGAATGCTTGTACCTAGCGGCCTGCTCACCATGGGATCACCTCTCGATCCCGCACAAATTTTCCTGTCAACCTCTGCGGTGCGTCAAGAGCGAGCCATACGGGGGTATCGGCACCTTGGGCAACATCGCGATCGGCATTTCGGCCGCCCATATCTGTCTTGACCCACCCCGGGCAGGCTGCGTTTACGGCGATCCTATTGCGAAGTTCGGCCGCGAGGATCGCAGTCACAGCATTCAGAGCTGTTTTCGAGATGCGATAGGCGGCGTAGTCGCCTTCCATCTCCGACAATGCGCCCATGCCACTTGATATATTTACGATACGAGCGGGCTTGCTACTTTGAAGCAACGACACCAAGCATTGTGATAGATGCAATGGCCCGAGTGCATTCGTTTCGAGCGTCACGCGGACAGTTTCCATGTCGACTTCAAGACCGGGGGCATCGCCTTTTGCAATAATCCCGGCATTGTTGATGAGAACGTTAAGTCGTCCATAGGTTCGTTTCAGAAATTCGCGTAGGGCGATGATGCTCTTCTGCGACGTCACATCGAGCGGTTGAAACTGCACAGTCAGATTCTGCGTGGCCAATTTTTTTACCGCAGCTTCTCCCGCCTCACGCTTCCGCGCCGTCAAAACAACCTGAGCCCCGCGATTAGCGAGTTGGCGACAAATTTCAAAACCAATGCCACGATTAGCACCGGTCACAACAACGACGGGCGTACTCGTCATATCGTCTTCTCTCTAATTGTCGCTGATGAACTCCTTAACTCGTCTGGCCTAGAGGAGACCTCTGGCATCACTCAGCGCTCTCGTCGGCAGGAACACGACGGAACACGCCGCGCATCCGATTGGGAAATACCGAACTGTCGCGGAATTCGCGATGGCGTGACCCCAGCTTTCGTGGTCTTAAGATCATGGACGATGATTTCTTTTCCTTGTCGCAGTGGATTCTCGGTGTTTTCGCCGATCAAGGCGCGATCGACTGGAATGTCCGCTTTGCCTTCGAAAACGGACATCCGATCAAACACTGCGGCACAGTAATCACATCTCGAGTAACTGCATGCCCAATGTGTTGCAGCGCTCGAACGTCGTAGATTCGAATTTCAAGCCCAATTCGCGCGCGCGACGCCAAGAGTTATTCAGTTCAGTGCGTGACGGGCGGCGGGCGATCTCGGCGTATTTGTCCCGATACTTGGTGCTCGCCGGATCGCAGAAATTATCGGGATGAAATTGCGCCATCACGTTTACTGGCGCCTCAGGCACATGCTCGGCAATCCATTCCAGCACCGGATAGGTACAGCACTTGACATGATTGGGCATCACCAAGTGGCGAATCGAAAAATCCTCGCCCCATTCGACGATGAGGGCGAGGTTCCCGGTCACTGTCTCCCAGTACCAAGGCGTCTTCGCTAATGCCATTGCGCACCGGCCGGGTCCGAATTTGAAATCGGGCAGCCAGACGTCGATAAGCACACGCAGAATTCTCATGCTTTCGAGCGTCATGAAGAAGTTGCTGTTCCACAGCATTGGCGCATTGAACTTGCCCTCATAGAGAGCCTTGCCGGGCACTTCGTCGAACCAAAACAACCGGTCGGCTTTGGTTCTGCGCGCCCGCCCAAGCTCCACCTGCGTCGGCGTGAAATCGCGGCCCAACAACGTGATCGCATCGACGATGGCATGCAGGTGGATGACCACCTCGCCGCCCACCCAATTGATGTTGTGGCAACCTTCGCGGCGCAGCGTCCACGCCATTGCTGCGAGTGTGCGCGGGTTTGTCTCCTCGCCGTTGTCCTTATCGGTCGAGATGTCGCCATTCTGGCAAAATGCACACCGCATGTTGCAGGAGGTGAAGAAGATTGTGCCCGAGGCTTCCGTGCCGCGGTAGAACAGCTCCTCGCCAGTGTGGTGGAAATACGAGCTGACCCGCGAAGCCGAGGCGAGTTTGCAGGCGCCGAATTTGGCACCCGCCACGCGGTCGACGCGGCAATTCCACGGGCAGAAATTGCAGT
>DATLJR010000031.1:0-15286 GCA_035538755.1 Pseudolabrys sp. | reverse complement strand
TGCGCCGCGGCAATTTGCGCCGTCATTCGATCACCTCGTCGGCGGTCGCGAGCAAGGTCGGCGGGATAGTCAGACCTAGTGCTTTCGCCGCCCGAAGATTGACGATGAGTTCGAATTTTGTCGGTTGCTCTACCGGAAGCTCGGCGGGGCTGGCGCCGCGAAAAATCTTGTCGATGTAAATACCTGCGCGCCGATAGAGATCAGGATAACTTGGCCCATAGGCGACCAGACCTCCGGCATCGACGTATTCTTTCGACACATAAATCGCCGGCAAACGATGGCTGGCCGCGAGTTCTGCGATCAGTGCCCGATTTTCCTGGGTAAGAGCATCGACGCCAACCATAACCGCGCTGGCATGTTTTGCAGTTGCGGCATCGAACGCCGGCGCGAGGTCGGCCTGCTTTCGCACATCCAACAGTTGCGGTTCGACCTTCAGTTTCTGCGCCGCAGCTTGAAGCTCGTTCCACTGCGGCGGAAACAACGGGTTACCCATGTTGTAAAGGCCGGCAATTCGGATCGCGCCCGGAAGCAATTCCTTGATGAGCTGGGCGCGTTTTGCCTCAAGGTCGGTGGCGTAGCCGCTCAATCCGGTAATATTTCCACCAGGATGCGCCAGGCTCGAGACGACCATGAGCGGTTCGCCCATTGCCGCCATCACGATGGGCGTCGTCGTCGTGGCACTTTTTGCCGCCAGAACGGCTGGCGTTCCTCTTGTCACGATCACGTCGACGTTGACGCGAAGCAAATCAGCGGCAAGGTCCACAAAGCGCTCGGCGCGACCTTCGGCCGAGCGATACTCGATAACGATATTCTTTCCTTCGACGTAACCTAAGTCTCGCAAGCTTTGACGAAAGGCGTCAAAGTTTGGAGCATTCAACTCCATCGAAGTCGTTTCCAGCACGCCGACGCGCCAAATCTTGCTCGATGGCTGGGCATTGAGCGCAACCGGCCGCAGCATCCCCGCCGCTGCGCCGGCCAGTGATACGAAAAAGTCGCGCCGCCTCATTCGATCACCTCGTCGGCGCGCACAAGTAATGAGGGTGGGATGGTAAGTCCGAGGGCTTTTGCGGTCGCTAGATTTACCAGCAAATCGAACCTCGACTGTAAGTAAATACACCTTTTAGAATCTGGTCAATGTAACCCGCGAGTCTACGGTAAATATCTGAAGTCGAAGGGCCGTAGGCCATAAGCGCCCCAACTTCAAAATACTCGCGGAAGGGAAAAATCGCTGGCAGCTTGGCGGCCCGCACCAAATCAACAATGAGCTGCCGGGAGGTGATGTTTTCTGTTTGATCACCGATGATGACCGCGTCAACATGTTCCTGCGCCATCACCCCCAATACGCGGCGATATTCTTCGCCTTGGATCGGGCTTTCGATGGGTGGGCCCAGGAGAGAGATCCCCAATTGCTGGGCGGCTTTCCGCAACACATCTGTCGACGGCAGGCTCCATAACTGACGCGAACCAAGGAACCCCACTTTCGATGCCGTCGGGACAGCTTCGCGCAGAACCTGCAAGCGCTTGCCCCAGATTTCGGGCCCGGCCATCGAACTCACTCCGGTGATGTTTCCTTCCGGCCGCGCGATGTTGGACACGATGCCGACAGGAACAGGATCACCCATGGCGGCAACAACGGGGATCGTGTCTGTCGCGGCTTTGAAACTCAAAACGAGTCTTGTCGAAGCTGTTACGATAACATCGGGTTTCGTGCGCACTACCTCGCGGCACAGCTCGGGATAACGCTCCTCCTGTCCCTCGCCAGAGTATCGCGTGACGACCAAATTAACTCCCTCCATGTAACCAAGGCGGCGCAGCTCCTTGAAAAGCGCGGCGTAGTTTGGATTACCCCCACTTTGGCTCATGTCAGCAATGGAGGCCGAGGGATGAACGAGGGCGATGCGGTGCGTCTTTGCATTCTGCTGCGCGCGCGCCACAACCGACCACGTGGCCGAAACAGTAATTCCTTTAATGAAATCGCGGCGTCGCATTGCCTTCCCCAAGGCTGTGCGGACTGTGCTTTGGAATGATGTGATTACAGCAGGGATTTACGACCGGTGGAACCGGGTCCAACCGTCATTTTGCGCAGCAACAATCCTCAGCACTGAATGTCCGCTTTGGGGCATAAGCGGACATCAAGGCTTGTCCGCGTGATGTCCGCTTTACCCCAAAAGCGGACATTCATGGTCACTAGCCGGGATGATCGAACCGTCACCAAGCAGCACGCGTGGAGTCCGAATAACCCCTGCTCACGCTCCAGTTCGCGGCCGGATTTAAGTCTTTCAAATCGGCAGCGGTCACGCACCAACCATCAAAGCGCCGTGGCTCGCGACCGGGTGCCGATGTTGATGACTGCCGCGCTCATGTCGGTCACCACAGTGCATTGCCGCTCGCCCGCGATTTCAGCGGAGCGCCCGGACCGTGAATCCCGGATTCAGCAGGCGCCAAATAACCAGGACCAGGACCGTGCGCCCGCCACCACGCCGACATCGTGTCGTTTCCAGCATCGGCATAACTGGGATATTGCCGCGGCACGCTGACAACGCCGATGTTTGCCCAACTCGACGCCACGCCACCGAACGGCGTCAGCAGATGAACGAGGCCGCAAATCGCGTTCGCCAAGTCGTCGTGCTGGCCGCGCATGTGCAGCACCGATTCGCGGCCAGCCTGTCCAATCTTCCGACGCAAATTCACCAACTGGTCAATCGCGCGCGGCACATCGAGTAGCGCGAGCGTGTTCGACGTGAAAGCAGGCAGCGCGGCCAGATAAAGCGCACTCGCGTCCAACTTGGACTGCACGTAGGTGATGCCGAATTTGCCAAACGCACTGACGATGAAATTGGCGGAATAGCTATCACCCGTGACCTGGGAAATGTTCCAGCGCTTGAGATGACCAGCCAAGGCGGCGACAACCGCCAAAGGGTCGAACGGCGGCATAACCTCATAAACCGCATCAACCACGATGACATCGCGGTCAGCATCGCGCGACCGATGCCCGACGCATGCAGTGAACGAATCCGTTCCAGATCCGCCCGCACTGTCGATGAAGCAGGAATAGACAATGCCAGGCAGCGGCTGGCGCTCGCTGATGCCACGCTCGACGCAACGCTCGACCAACTCGCGGGTCAGGAACGCTGACAACGGTTCTCTGAACTCGCCGCCCCACTCGGCAGCCGCCGCCGCAGCGTCCACCTCGTAGGCGCGGTCGATGACCGATTTGCGCAAAGTCGGATTGAGACCAAGCGTATCACTCTGCACCACCAGGCACAGCGGATCGCCTTCCGAACCGTAATGCTTCTGCCAAAGGCTGTGACAAATCCCGGTGGTGGTTGCGGGCGATGAGGTCAGCAACAACGGACCTTGCGTGGTGCTCAGGGACGGCCGCAGCGCCGTCAGAATGTCTACGTCGGAATTGGCCGCATCCTCGTTCGATGGCAGGAACGCGCATTCGTCCAGCACAATTCCAATTGCGGTCATGCCGCGCGAATGCTTGGCCGACGCAGGCTGTACCTCCAACGCAACGCTGCGCTTCAATCGCACCATGTGCACCGTCTTGTCCTCGACCAGGCTACGCAACAGCTCGACGTGGTCGAGCACCGCGCGCACATAATCATCGACCACGTCGGCCTGACGCTCGACCGGCGCAAGGAACAAACAACGCCCGCGCTCGCCAATCGACAGAACATCGGACCAATCACAACAGGTGGACAGCCAAACGGCGAACACGGCCATCGCCTTTGACTTACCGGAACGGCGACCGGCAACCGTCAGCATCACCTCAACCATGCTGCCGGACTCACGCTCGCGTCCAGTCAATTGCTTGAACATCACGCGTTCGTCGTCGGTTAGTGCTTCGCCAGCAGCGGCAATCAACAGCACGCGCCAGCTCGACCAGCTCGCGCCAGGCAACGCATCGGCAAGCAACCGCTTGTCGGACAAAGCATCGCGCATCGGAACGAGCACTTTCACGGCTTCGCTCCATTGTCGTTGCGCTGGTGCAAATATTCATCGAAGGCGTTGACCGGCTTCGCTGCCGCCTTTCGCTCGCGGCCCTGACGAATGAGGTCAAGCAGTTTGCTCGCGGTATTGCACAGCCGTGCCGCGATGGCGTCATCGCGAGTGCGCGCCGCTCGCGCCAACTGTCGCGACGCGAGGGCGGCATATTCCTGATGCAGCGGCGACAACTCGCCGCCAAAATCGTCAACGATCGCGGCGAACAGCGTGGCCTGCTTGCGCTTGGACGGCTCGACCAGCGAGGCAGCGTGACCGGATGGATTGCCGGATGTTCCCTTGGCCCAACGGCCATTGGGTAAACGTGACGTCGCCGCCTGCTCGACCTGACCGGGCTGTGCCGTTGAAAAGTACACCACCACGGAGTCCTCCAGCCCTTAAACAGGGCCACGGACCGCCTCGCGGCGTGCCTCCTCCGTGTGTTGGGAAAAATACAGCCGCGCCGCACCTACGTCAAAGACAAAGCCGCTTTGACCCGCATAACTGTTGAGGTGCCGACGCCGCACTTGCGCGCCGTAGCCAAGATACCCGTCTTGGCTTTGAGCAGTTCGCGGATACGCTTCTCGACGGCATCGCTAACGCGTGGTCGGCCGCAGTGCTTACCGGCTGCCTTGGCTCGCGCAATGCCGGCGTTGATGCGCTCGACGATGATGCTGCGCTCAAGTTCGGCAAACACGCCCATCATCTGGAATAGCGCCTTACCCGCGGGGGTGGACGTGTCGAGGCCCTGCGTATGCAAGTACAGATCAACGCCCTTGCCGTGAATCTCACCTAGAAACGTGACCAGATGGCTCAGCGAGCGCGACAGCCGGTCAACAGACCAGGCCGCCACCATCTGGAATTCTTTGCGGGCGATTGCCTTCAGCAGCCGGTCGAAACCCGGTCGCTTGTCGCGGCCTTTTGCGCCGCTGATGCCGTTGTCGATGAACTCCGCAACGATCGTCCAGCCATTGCGTTCGGCAGTCGCCATCAATTCGCGGCGCTGATTTTCAATCGTCTGCCCGCTGGTGCTGACCCGCAGATAAAGAGCAACCGTCTTGGTCATGTGACCCCCCAACCCTGATTCCTATTTCATACGGAAACCTACTCCTTTTGGCAAGGCAAAACAGCCCTAGGAAATGCCCATTTTATGGGGGTTTCCGACCGCTCGGTGCAGCCATCCTTTCGGTATAGAGCCAGTCACTTAAAGGTTGTGGGAGGAGGCGGCGCAACCGCGCATCCTGGAAGGTAGTCCGCTGCTATACATTAGCCTGCACGCACGCAAATCAGCCGCACAATGGGTGGCGGCGACGCACAGCCTCAGCCAACGCCGGGAGCGAGTACTGGTAGTACCGGTTCAAAGCAGTACTCGTATTAGCGCTAATGATTCTTGTTTTTATTTTCCCCAGTATAAAAACCGGTTCTACAGGTTCAACCGGTTCTTATGCCCATTTTTAACGGCTAACTCGAGAACCGGTGCGACAATCGTGACCGGTACTACCGGTACTAATTGCTTTTCCCGCTGGAGTGGCGAGCTCAAGTCGATCTGTAAAAAGCCGGCAACGGCAAGCCGAGCGCTGATAAGCAACATCAAAGACTTAGCTCAATTTTATCTCGCAAAGTACATCACGCACGTTGCGAGATTTTATTGTGTGGGTTCCAACGGCTGAATATGGCTCACGGCGGCTTGATACGACATACTCGCGGCATGAAACGCGGAAAATCGCTTACGCGATCAACCTCGCGCACGACGGCCAGGTGCAGCGTCCGCGCTGCGCGTGACGGCGGGCGTCCTGCGTTGTGGCTCCCGGGTCGCTTCTAAGATGTCATCGATCTCACGCCCGAACGACGCGGACGACCTCGTTGACAGGATCGTTCGTGAGCTGAAAGCGCGCGACTTTAATGATCCCCGTAAACTCGACGATCGCGCCCTGTCTCTGAAGGACTATGTCGTCGCTGAAGTAGGCCGAAGCTTTGATCGTGTCCGGCTGACGATCCCCGATGATCATCCGCTAAAGCCCTCGCGAGTGACCGCTGCCGCATTGCGGCAGCAAGGCAAGCTATGGCTGCGCTGGCCATGGCTTAGGCAGCTTGCGGGCGTTAGCGGGCTATGGGCCAAAATATTTTCCAAGACTAGGCAAGAACCGCCAGAAGGTGCGGACGAGTTCAAGCACCGCTGCGCCGACGAATCTTTCTTTCTTCTGGAAACCTTCACCGTGAAGGGACCGACCCTCAATGCTATGCAGGCAATTTCCGGTCTGCTTCACGGCGAGCAAGGCGAGGACATGGAGCGCGCCTGTAAGCGTGTGCTGCGGGATCGGCGCAGCGTTCCCCGCAACAATCCTGACATTCCCCCTCTTGGGACGCCTTTTTAAAAACCCGTCCCTGACCGACCCTACAGCCGTCGCTAACCTCCGCGAAAATCGCGGAGTGCAACATGCCGACTTCGAGCAAGAAACCCCCAAAGTGGGGAATTCTTGTCGGCAGTAAGCGAAAGCTGACGGAAGTCCTCACCGGTGAGGTCCTCCCGAGGAAAGAAGGCGAGTCGCTTAAAGACGATTTGCTGATTGGCGCGCGCGCCAATGCTGACTTCACCGGTCTGACAGAAGCTCAAATTTATCAAAAACAAGCATGGCTTGGCATCACGCGTCTCGGACGCGCGAAGAAGGACGTTGCGTAGCAGATCGCTGAAGAGAAACGGATCGGCCGCGATGGGCGAGAGAGGGCGCGGTTTATACCCGGGCTAAGAATGCTCTCCCGCGGGTTCAAATCCCGCCCGATCCGCCACCCAAAAAGCTAGGGCGAACCTTGGAACAGCTCGTCTCTAGCACATCACTGGCCATCCGCAAATCGCGGCGCGCCAAAACTGGAGACGACGGACGTGAAGGCAAGCCTACAAACTCTTCGCGCCATTTTAGAAGCGGCGTGCAGGAAGTATGACCTCGATCAGTGTGACCTCACGGTCCTGTCGAACAGGGTCGATCCTTACCGGCTCGACACTTCCGCCAATCATCGCGACGGCGCTTGGGCCGGTGAGCAGTTCGACCGCCTCTATCCGAGCGGCAAGCGGACTCATTGGCGCGGGCTGCACTACGCCATCATCATGTCCAAGAAGAAGATCCTTAAGCCGGATGGGACCGCCTACCAGAACACCGAAGAGGATTGGCTTTGGCTCTCCGAGCGCGCCGGTAAGGCAGCACGATGGCTCGGCTACATCCCGTTCGACCGCATCTTCGACAAGCGCAACGCCGAGCCGATCATCCATCGTACGGCAAGCGTGACACCTGAATCGTACTTGTCGATTGGCATCGATGTCACCGTCCCCGATGCCGATGACATTAACCCGACGCCCGTCGCCCGCGGGTTCAGTGCAAGGCAAGGCTTTCACTTCGTTATCTTCGGCGAAAAATCGAGCCTTGAGGAAGTTCTACTTCCGGTCGCCGAAGAAGAGCACGCCGACCTTTATCTGCCGACCGGCGAAATCAGCGACGCGCTGGTCTGGCAGATTGCGAGAGACGCAGCTCAGGACGGCCGCCCGCTGGTCGTCTTCACGGTCTCGGATTGCGACCCTGCCGGTTATCAGATGCCGGTGAGCATCGGCCGCAAGCTGCAAGCATTTTGCGACTTACAGTTTCCCAAACTCCGCGGACGCTGGGAGTTGGTGACGGCGGCGCTCACGCCGGATCAAGCTCGGGCGGAAGGCTTGCCTGAAACCCCCCTGAAGGAGGGCGAAAAACGCGCGAGCCGTTGGCGCGAGTCGTTCGGCATCGAGCAGACCGAGGTCGATGCGTTGACCACGCCCGAGATGATCCGCCGCGGCGTGCTCCGCCGGATCATGAAGAAAGTATTCGATCGCTACGTTGACCGAACGTTAGATGACCGGGTCAGGCAAGCGCACAATGAGTGGAACGTTGACGCGCAAAAGGCGCTCGATGAGCAAATTGATCAAGACGCCGTCAGCGCGATCCGCGAAGAGGCGGCTGCCCGACTCGTCGAATTGCAGGCCGAGATCGAGCGCATCAACGAACAACTGGAGCTGTCGACGACCGACTTCGAGTTACCGCCGATTGATGTACCGGAGCCCGAAGTCGAGCTCGACGATGACAGGCAAGCCTTACTTCGATTCGGTGATGATTGGGTCACCGCGACTCAAAAGCTCAAGGCACGCAAGAGCTACGGCAGCGGGGGCGACACATGAGCGCCCGCGAAAGATTGCCCGATCGGCGTGGCAGCGAGTCCTTCACGTTCGAACTAAACGGATTGCGCTTCACCGCGACAGTCAGTCGCTTTGCTGACGGCCGCGTCGGCGAACTGTTTCTGAACAACCACAAGGCGGGCAATCAGGTTGATACCAACGCGCGCGACGCGGCGATCCTGCTTTCGTTTGCGCTCCAGTTTGGCGCTGACATCAGAGCGATCCGGCGCGCCCTTTGCCGTGACAGCCAAGGCCGTGCGCTCGGTCCGGTAGGTGCCGCGCTCGACCTGCTTCTCGACGATGACAGGCAGGGCCTGCTTTTCAGTGATGAGAAAAACCGATGAGCAACAAGATCATTCCCGCCACCGATTGCACAGCGAGCCCGCGCGGAGCGAAGGCCTTAATCGTCGGGCCAACCGGTGTCGGCAAAACTTCGCTGCTAGGGACGCTCGGTGACCTCCTGTCGAGCACGCTTTTCGTTGACACCGAGGCCGGCGACCTTGCCGTGCAGGACTTGGCCGTCGATACATTTCGGCCGCGGACTTGGCCGCAGTGCAGGGACCTTGCCGTTGTTCTGGCTGGTCCCAATCCGGCGGTGCCGGCGGACGCCGTCTACAGCCAAGAGCACTACGATGCCGCGATCGCCGAGCTCGGCAGTCCGAAACGGTACGACACCTTTTTCGTCGACAGCCTGACCGCCGTCGGGCGCCTGTGCTTTGCGTGGGCGAGCCAACAGCCGGAATCTTTTTCCGAGCGTAGTGGAAAGCGCGATCTTCGCGGCGCCTATGGTCTCCATGCCAGAGAGATGATCGCGTGGCTGATGCACCTGCAGCAGGCGCGGGAGGTGAACGTCGTATTTCTTGGAATCCTTGAGACCGTAACCGACGACTATAACCGCACCGAACATCGGCTGCAGCTTGAGGGCGCTCGCACGTCGCGGGAGCTGCCGGCGGTCGTTGACCAGGTGATCACCTATAACTGGATCAACTTCGGCGATGGCGCTCTTACGCGCGCCTTTATCTGCACGACGCCGAATCCTTGGCAGTACCCCGCAAAAGACAGGTCTGGCCGGCTCGAGCAAATCGAAGAGCCGCACCTAGGCAAACTGTTAGCGAAACTCTCGGCGAAATCACCGGGCGGCAATTTCGTCGAGCTCGTAGCCGCTCAATGATGAAAGTGAAGGTGAAACTATGTCGTACGACTTCAATACAGCCGGCGAGCAACGTTCGTTCGACGTTATCCCGGACAAAACCATTGCGGTAGTCCAATTGAATATCCGCCCCGGCGACGCTGGGGAAAGCGGATTCCTGAAACGCTCGAACAATGGTCAGGCCGAAGGCCTCGACTGTGAGCTTATCGTCGTTGGCGGCGAATATGATAAGCGCAAGTTTTGGGACTGGATGACCGTTAACGGAACGACTGACGGTCACGCCCAGGCGGCCGATATCACGCATCGCAAGTTGCGGGCGATCATCGAGAGCGCGCGCGGCATCAAGCCGACCGATGTCTCTGAAGCGGCGAAGAAGGCGCGTGTTGTCGAGTATGCCGACTTCGACGGCATTCGGTTCCGCGCCCAGATCGGCGTCGAGCCTGCCAAGGGCGATTATCGCGCCAAGAACTTTTTGGCGCAGATCATCACCCCCGACCGCAAGGAATGGCAGCCCGTCGAGCAGGTTACGAAGCCGGTGCAAGCGCCAGTGCCTGCCGCCGAGGCGCTAAGCAACGTGATCGTCAAGCCGGCGTGGGCACAGTGATGGCGTGCAAATTTAAACCGCGCTTCCCGTCGCTAACCGCGATTGAAGATGCTTGGCAGCGCGAGGCCACTCGCGTTGCTGTCGAGAAGGCGCGCGCCGTCGTTTCTGGCGGCGCGCTACCCCCCATGACGCCGGTCGGGCGGCTATCCGATTCCGAGTGGGGTTGGATCGTCGCGGCCGTACTGTTTGGCTGGATCACTACACGCTCGCGACAAGCCACAAGCAACGGTGTCGGGCCGGACAAGTACCTCTACGTCAATGAAATGCTCAACCCCGACCCTTGGGACGCCGGCGCTATCGAGGCGATCCTTCCAGAGCTCGGAAATTGCGAGGCCGATTGGTCCAAATCGCTCTCGCAATTCTCGCGCGAGGAGATGATCGCCTTCCTCGGCGACGCCTACAACCTCATCGGCAAGGCGATGCTCGCACGTGACAAGGGCGAGAAACTTGTCACGCGTAAAGGTCCGCCCGGCGCAGCGGAGCCGACGGAAGAGCAGGCTGATTGGAATGATCCCGTACCGTTTTGAGAATCGCCATGCCCGACTTCAACCGCACCGAACATTCTGCTCTGCCGGTCAACACCGCGATCAATGTGCTGCTCGAACAAGGCGGGCGTATCGATCCGGAGCAGACCCGCGGTTACCTGGGAGCTAGTGCAGTCGGGCACCCGTGCATGCGGCAAATTCAATACACGTGGCTGTGCGACCCGGCGCACGCGTTACGCACGAGGGACATTTTCGCACGTGGACACTTTTTTGAAGCGCAAACTCGCGAACACTTTACTCGGGCCGGCTTCACATTTGCAGAGCCGGACAGGCTCGCCTTTGAGGCGCTCGACGGCTGGCTGCGCGGTCACGCCGACGGCATTTTCCTCAACGGCCCCAAGATTCAGGGCGTCAAATACCCGTGCTTGTGGGAGAATAAATGCATTAACGCCAAGGGGTGGCGGTCGCTCGATCGCGACGGCCTTGAAAAAACGTACCCACAATACGCCGCCCAGGTCGCGCTCTATCAACAATTTCTCGCTACTAATGACCACCCGGCGATTTTCACCTGCGTGAATGCCGACTCGGTCGAGCTCTTGCATCTATTAGTGCCGTTCGATGCCGAGCGCGCTAGAGCGTGGATCGAACGGGCACAAACAATCATCAACGCAACGCGAGCCGGCGAGCTGTTGCCTCGATTCACGGAGGATCCCGATCATTGGCGTTGCCGACTATGCGGCCATAAAGAACGGTGTTGGCGATGAGCATCGATCCGGTGGCCGACAAACTCGGCAAGCTCCTGAAGATGCTTTCATCGCCGCGCGACGGCGAAGTTATCGCCGCGGCTCGGGCGATCCTGCGCACTCTCGAAGGTGCCGGTGCGGATATTCACGAGCTCGCCCACCGGGTTGAATCCGGCAAACTATCCGAAGCGGATATGCAGCGCATTTATGACGCGGCATATGCGGACGGACAGCGTGACGCCGAAAAAGACAAACCGGCAGAGCTTCATGACATCGAGCCGAATTGGCATGAGATGGCGATCAACTGCCGCGATCAAGATGACGGCCGTCTGACGCCACGCGAGCGCGATTTCGTCAACGATATGCTGCGATGGACCGTCCATCGAAAACCGTCCGAGAAGCAAGGCAAGTGGCTGCATTTGCTCTACGTACGCCTTGGAAGGCGGCGGCAATGAACAAGCCAAACACGATCAGCGGCGACCTCGCGAATCTCCCGGCTGCGCTCGCGCCGCTGTGCAAGCTTGACCATTGGGTTCTGTGGAAGTGGCAATTGCGTAAGCAGAAATGGACTAAGCCGCCATTCACCGCGGCTGAACGCTCATACCCTGCGAAGAATAATGATCCAGCAACGTGGGCCCCATATTTAAAAGCACTCGAGGCGCTGAAACGCGCTAATGGCACCATGGACGGCATCGGTTTTGTCCTGCCGGATACACCCTTTGACGTCGTCGACCTCGATCATTGCCTCGATCCCGAAACCGGCAAGGCAGATAAATGGGCGACAACTTGGCTCGACATGGCAAACGGTGCTTACGTCGAGCGGACGCCATCGGGCGAAGGACTACGCATCATCGGATTAGGTGCCGGCGAGAAGCTACATCGCAAATGGCCGATTAAAGGCGCGCGCGAAGGCGCCGCGATCGAGATTTACAGGAACGCCGAGCGCTATATCACAATCACAGGCGTGCAAATTGGCGAGTGTAAGGAGCTCGCGCCGATTGACCTGCTCGGCAAGATCAAGGCGCATTATGACGTCAAGGTGCATTACGACACCAACGCTAAAGGGTTCGACTTCAACGCCGCCGGCGACAACAAGATTGATTGGGACGACGTGATCCAGAACGGTGCGCCGGCCGATAGCGACGCCAGCGCGCTCTTCCATAGTGTCGTCGGCCACCTCAGCGGTAATGGCCTATCAGTCGACGCGATCGTCGACGAGCTTTCAAAATGGCCAAACGGAATCGGACGGCGATACACTAATCGTCTACGACAAGAGGTCGAACGATCCTTCAACAAGTGGCAGCGCAAGCGACACATTTCCCAACCGGAACATGAGCCGGACGAGGAAGCGGTTTGGGAGGCCACGGATAAAAAGGGAATTCCGCGGCGGACGTGCGCGAATGCGCGTCGCGCGCTTCGAGCCCTTAACGTCGAATGTCGCTACGACGTATTCCACGACAAGCTGCTCGTCAGCGGACAAACCATCAAGTACCGCAGTAACCTCGATCAAACCGTCCTGGTCTTGCGCACCAAAATCCATAAGGCGTGGAAGTTCGATCCCGGCACGAAGAACACGACCGATGCCGTCGTACAGCTGGGCTTGGAAAACGAATTTGATCCGGTGCTTGGGTATATCAATTCGCTCATGTGGGACGGTACGCCCCGACTCGACCGGTGGCTGATCACGTATATGGGTGCCGACGATACTGAGCTTAATCTCGAATTCGGTCGGTTAGCACTGCTCGCCGCCGTTCGTCGTGTACGGCGACCGGGATGCAAATTTGATTTTATTATCGTGCTCGAAGGACCGCAGGGCGTGCAGAAATCGAAAGCGATCGAGACGCTCGCCGGGACCGAGAACTTCAGCGATCAGACCATCCTCGGCGCGCGCGACCGGGAGCAACAGGAGTTGCTCGCCGGCGTGTGGCTCTATGAGATCGCCGAGCTGAGCAATATCCGTAAGACGGAGGTCGAGCACTTACGCGCCTTCGCCTCACGCACGCACGACCGCGCCAGGCCGGCCTATGGACGGACGCGCGTTGACCAGCCGCGCCGCTGTGTTCTGTTCGCAACTACAAATGATGATCGATACCTAAAGGCAGCCGACCGCCGATTTTGGCCGATCAAGACTGGCGACATCAACATCGAGGCACTCAGCAAGGACCGAGATCAGCTATGGGCAGAGGCGGCCACGCAAGAGCCGAACGAGTCGATCTTGCTGCGCCGGGAGCTATGGAGCGCCGCACGAATTGAACAGGAAGCGCGAGAAGAAAGCGATCCCTGGGACGATAAATTGATCCGGGCATGCGGAACGGTCGAGCAGGGCGAGGAGCGCGTCTCGAGCGCTGACTTGTTAGAGATCGCTCTTGGGGTTCATGTGAGCAAACAACGAGACGTAGACTTTAAACGTCTCGGCCGATGTATGCGTCGGCTCGGCTGGGACGGGCCAAAGAAGACAGTAATCGGCGGGATTCAGGTGAAGGGCTACACGCGATTAATTAAGGCAGCCCGGTGAGGGCGCGAGAATGGCTCGTCGCGGCACGAATCTCTTCAAGCGAAACGACGGTCTGCGTGCTCTCAAGATTGCGCGTGACGGCGGCATCGAACCTGCGATGATTGAGATCGTTGCCAAGGATGGTACCATCTTCAGGGTCTACGGGGACAACGCCACGCTGGCGGAGACCACGCAAGAGACCGCCGACGCGAAGGCGTGGGATTTGGAGATCGCGAAGCTGAAGGCAGCGAGGAAGGGGCAATGACCAAGATTCGTCTGCAATTCGTCCAAGCCTTTGTCGACCGCAAGACCGGTCGCGCCTTTCACTACTTCCGTCGCGCTGGACGTCCGAGGGTTGCGTTGCGGGGGCTGCCCGGTTCCAGCGAATTCATGGCGGCGTATCAGCAGGCGCTCGCCGCCGCGCCGATTCCCGTCGGTGCCAACAAGCGCAGCAAGCCCGGCTCCGTCTCCGCCGCCATTGCCGAATATTACGGCTCGCAGGCCTTCCGCAGCCTCACCGGCGGCACGCCGGCGTCACGCCGCGCGATCCTCGAAAAGTTTCGCGACAAGCACGGTCACCTTCCTCTGGCGTCGCTGCCGAGGGAATTCGTCGTCGCGCTGATCGATAACATGACGCCGCACGAGGCGAAGAATTGGCTAACCACGTTCAAGCACGTCGTGCGGTGGGCGGTGGAACGCAAGCTGATGCGTAACGACCCGACCGCAGGCGTCCACGTCAGGCGGCCAAAGACGGACGGATTCGCCACCTGGACCGAGGACGAGATCGCCGCCTTCGAAGCGCACTGGCCGATTGGCTCGAAACCTCGCCTCGCGCTGGCGCTCGGGCTGTACACGGCACAGCGGCGCGGCGATGTGGTGCGGATTGGCCGCCAGCATATCCGCGACGGCGTGCTCACCCTGCGTCAGCAGAAGACCGGCGCGACACTGGCGATCCCCGTTCACCGGGACCTCGCGGCGATCATTGCCGCCACCCCGGCCGGGCACCTCACGCTGTTGGTGACGCAGACCGGCAAGAGCTACGGCGCGAACGCTTTCTCGGAGATGTTTCGGAAGTGGTGCGACGCCGCCGAGCTGCCGCAGCACTGCGTCTTCCATGGGCTGCGCAAGGCGGCATGCACCCGCCTCGCCGACGGCGGCTGCACCGCGCATGAGATCGCCGCCATCTCTGGGCACCGGACGTTGAAGGAAATCGAGCGCTACACCAAGCGGGCCGACCAGGTCCGGCTGGCCAAGGCGGCCATGGAACGGATTGCCAACGAGAGTGTCAAACCCGAGCCGGGCGAAGTGTCAAAGCCATTGAAAGAACACGCGAAAAAGTCCGCAGGATGACGCGCGCCGCCTCATTCGATCACCTTGTCGGCGCGGGAAAGCACTGTGCCTGGAATTGTGAGACAAAGTGCCTTGGCGGTTTTCAAGTTTATGATCAGCTCGTACTTGGTCGCCGCCTTGCAGTGCAGCAAAAGGACCAACTCATTCGTGGTATTGGGCCACCTGCGTGACAAGGCACTCAGAAATTTTCGTCAGAGTGCGGTGACAACCCACCCTTGCGAGCACAACCGTAGTCTTCGCATAGATACGAAAGATCGCCCTCACACGGATAGCCAGTA
>DATLJR010000030.1:0-4075 GCA_035538755.1 Pseudolabrys sp. | reverse complement strand
TTTCAGCGTCCGGCTCGGGTTGCGCGGCCGCCGCTCGGGGATGGGCACGACCAGTTCGCCTGAAAGATATTTGCCGGTCCAGGATTGCGGCGCGGCAATGAGATCGTCGATCTTGCCTTGCGCGATGATGTGGCCGCCGTGAATGCCGGCGCCCGGGCCGATGTCGAGCACATGATCAGCGGCGCGGATCGCGTCTTCATCATGTTCGACTACGATCACGGTGTTGCCGAGGTCGCGAAGTCGTTTCAGCGTTTCCAGAAGCCGCGCATTGTCGCGCTGATGCAGCCCGATCGATGGCTCATCGAGCACATAGAGCACGCCGGTCAAGCCGGAGCCGATCTGCGAAGCAAGCCGGATGCGCTGGCTCTCGCCGCCGGACAAGGTGCCGGAGGCGCGCGCAAGCGTGAGATATTCAAGCCCGACATCGACCAAAAATTTCAGCCGCTCGCGGATTTCCTTAAGCACCCGGACCGCGATTTCGTTCTGCTTCGTAGTAAGCCGCTGGGGTAGCTCGGTGAACCACTTCGCTGCGCCTTTGACCGACATATCGGAGACCTCGCCGATATGCAGCCCGCCGACTTTTACGCACAAAGCTTCAGGCTTGAGCCGATAGCCTTTGCAGGCATCGCACGGCACGTCGGTGAAATAGCGCGCGATCTCCTCGCGCGCCCAGTCACTGTCGGTCTCGCGGTAACGCCGCTCGAGATTGGTGACGACGCCTTCGAACGGCCGCCGCGTGTCATAGGCGCGCATGCCGTCGTCGTAGGAAAAGCGGATTTCGGTATCGCGAGAGCCGTAGAGGATCGCGTCTTGGGTCTTCTTCGGCAGGTCCTTCCATTTGGTATCCAGCGTGAAACGGTAGTGCTTGCCGAGCGCCAACAGCGTCTGCACGTAATAAGGCGAGCTCGATTTCGCCCACGGCGAGATCGCGCCGCGGCGCAGCGTGCGGTCTTTGTCGGGAATGACGAGATCGGGATCGATGTGCTGCTCGACACCGAGCCCCCCGCATTTCGGGCAGGCGCCGAACGGATTGTTGAACGAGAACAGCCGCGGCTCGATTTCGGGAATGGTAAAGCCGGAGACCGGGCAAGCAAATTTTTCGGAAAAGACCAGCCGGCGCGCATCGGCTGCCGCCGCGGCGGCAAGCCTCGTCTTTTCCCTCCCCCCTTGAGAGCGCTTCGCGCCCACCTCCCTCTCGAGCGGGGAAACAACATGCGTGGTCGCGTCGCCAGAAGCGTCCGCCAGCTCCGCCACCGCTAGGCCGTCGGCAAGTTTGAGCGCCTGCTCCAGCGAGTCCGCGAGCCGCGTGGCAATGTCGGGACGAACTACCACCCGGTCGACCACGACGTCGATGTCATGGGTAAACTTCTTGTCGAGCGCCGGCACCTCGGCAATCTCATAAAACTTGCCGTCGATTTTGACGCGCTGATATCCCTTCTTCATAAACTCGGCGAGTTCCTTGCGATATTCGCCCTTTCTGCCGCGCACCACCGGCGCCAACAGATAAAGCCGCGTACCTTCGGGCAGCGCCATGATGCGATCGACCATCTGCGAAATGGTCTGGCTCTCGATCGGCAATCCGGTGGCCGGCGAATAGGGCACGCCGACGCGCGCCCACAAGAGCCGCATGTAATCGTAGATCTCGGTGACCGTACCAACCGTCGAACGCGGATTGCGCGAGGTAGTCTTCTGCTCGATGGAAATGGCGGGCGACAGGCCGTCGATCTGGTCGACGTCCGGCTTCTGCATCATTTCGAGGAATTGTCGCGCGTAAGCCGAAAGGCTTTCGACATAGCGGCGCTGGCCTTCGGCATAGATCGTGTCGAAGGCGAGCGACGATTTTCCCGAACCGGACAGGCCGGTAAAGACCACCAGGCGATCCCGCGGAATGTCGAGATCGATGTTCTTGAGGTTGTGTTCGCGGGCGCCGCGGATCACGATGAAGCGGCGATCCTCTGCGCCGCCGCGACCGGGGCGGCCGCTCTGCGTTTTAGCGGCTTTATCGAACAGGTCGTTCATTCCGGTCGTCCGCTCGTCGCAAAAATTTATCCTGAAAGCAGTCTGGACTTCCTGCTTGTCGCGGCGCCGCGATCGGCAGATGCGGCTGCCAGGATTGCGGGAACGAGCGGATGTGGAACCCGCCAGCTGTTTCAGGTGCTGGACCGAACATAGTGAGAACGGGTGGCGTTTGCCAGCGCGGGAATGCGGCTATTCCCGGGAAAAACAGTTGCGGCATGCGCAGCTGCCGATATTGGACGGTTAAAGCCCTGCTGGATCGCGCGTTGGACTTTGTTGCTTAAGGCTTGGGGCCGCCCGACCAATTGAGGCCGACGATGATTGTGTGGAGATTGGAGCTTACGCTGACCGGGGTAATGGCGTTGAAATTGTAGTTTCTTGCTGCCGAAGTCGTAAAAGTCATATTCGATCTTGCCTGAGAGATTTTCTACGAGCCCGAATTCGATTCCGGTGCCGACGGTGAAACCGGTCCGGTTGTCGGTGAGGACTTGCGTTTGCGCAGTCACACCTCCGGTACTGAGAAGATCCTCGGTATATTGACGTTCATCCAGCCGCCGCCAGCCTTTGCGTAGAACAGCCAATCGTTCGCGGCGTAGCCTACGCGTCCGGTCAAAGCGGCAAACCACTTGGCTTGAGAGATAAGGCGCTCCTGAGGCGTGGGCGTCGCGCCAATCGCGCAACCGCCGGAGCAGCCGACCAGCGTGTTTCCGTCGATCGCAGAATCGGTCCACGAGGCTTCGATGCCGACCACCCAAGGTGTGACTTCGTAGTTAGCGCCAATTTTGGGCGCCGACGATGACGCCGGTCGGCCGCAGGTTGCCCGAGGACAAAAGATTGAAGCCGCCTGGCGAAACGCCATTTTGGCTCACGGAATCGACCAGCATTCCACCGCCACTGTGGCTCCCCACATGGATGCCGGTCCAATCATAGATCGCGGGCGGCAGGGGCGGGTAGTAGGATCGGCTCGGAACGCCCAGATCGGCCGCCTGCGCCGGCGCAGCCATGACCGCAAATCCGCAAAGCGCAAAACTTCCGATCGCGGCCGTCAAGGACCGCCCCGACGACGTCGATAACCGGCAAATTGGCCTCATTCACGTACCCTCAAAGGCACGAGGTGATCCCGGCTCACTGGTAGGGCCGACAAAGAGATATTCTACCCGTGCGGTCAGATTGTCGGTGAACGCCGCTTCCAAGCCGGCGCGTGTGCGGCCCAGCCAAATCGGGTGACGCTCTGCAAACTGTGCCGCCACCTACGCCAACGAAGATATTGCCAACCGCGCCGCCGCCAGTGCGGATGTAACGCAAAAGCCAGGGCCAGGGTTTTCTACACGTCCTGGTCAATATTGAGCGCGAATCACACGTAGAGTGAGAATTACTCATCTATCGTCCAGAACGATCAACTCTTCGGCATGGCGGGAGGCGTAGATCGGCATCGCTTGTACTCCTAGCAGAAAAATCTTAGAACGAAGCAGGAACATGGTCACTCAGCGTTGATGAAAGACGTGCGTGTGGAAAACGCGCTTGGCTGTTGCGGACCGATTGCGTGCCACTACTGTCGTAAAGGCGTTTGGCGATAGTGCCGAGGTGCGATCGAGCCTTACGCGATCGTGCCTTAGATGTGGAAATGATCACCGAAAAGCGAGCGGAGTAGGACGATGGCGGGAAGCGTGAACAAGGTCATTCTGATCGGCAATCTGGGCGCCGATCCGGAAATCCGTCGCACTCAGGATGGCCGGCCGGTCGCCAATCTGCGACTCGCGACCTCCGATTCGTGGCGCGACAAGGCAACCGGCGAGCGACGGGAGAAGACCGAATGGCACCGCGTTGTGATCTTCAATGAAAACCTGTGCCGGATCGCCGAGCAGTACCTGAAAAAGGGCTCCAAGGTTTACATTGAAGGGGCCTTGCAGACGCGCAAGTGGCAAGATCAGTCGGGTCAGGATCGCTATTCGACCGAAGTCGTGCTGCAAGGATTTCGCGGCGAGCTGACATTGCTTGATCGCGCCGGATCGTCGTCGAGCGATGCCGGATCGGATACGAACGGCGAGTTCGGCTCGAC
>DATLJR010000029.1:0-3776 GCA_035538755.1 Pseudolabrys sp. | reverse complement strand
GCGCGACAGGATTCCCGCGACTTATCCCCTACGTGATTATGTGGAAGTTGGCGGGCTGATGAGCTACGGACCCGATTTCACCGACATGTTTCGTCAGGTCGGCGTCTACGCCGGCAGCATCCTCAAGGGGGCCAAGCCCGCCGAGCTACCAGTACTGCAGTCGAACAAATTTGATCTCGTCATCAGCATCACGACCGCCAAGGCGCTCGGCCTCACCATTCCTCCCAGTGTACTCGCCATTGCCGACGAGGTGATCGAATGAGGCGGCGCGAGTTCATCACGCTGCTCGGCAGTGCGGCAGCCGCGGCGCCGCTCGCGGCGCGTGCACAATCAGTTCCTCCTATGATTGGCTATCTGGCGCAGGCTAAGCCGGAGGAAATCGCTGTGCTCGTCACTGCCAACCGCAACGGCCTCGGCGAAACCGGCCTTGTGGAAGGCAAGGACTACATCAGCGAATTTCGATCGGCAGGCGGTGACGCCAACCTCCTGCCCGGACTGGCCACTGAACTGGTGCAGCGCAGGGCGGCGGTCATCGTAACACTCGACACGTTAGCGGCCGCGCGCGCAGCCAAAGCAGTGACGACAGCGGTCCCGATTGTTTTTGCGACGGGCGCCGATCCGCTGAGAGGCCGGCTTGTCGAGAGCCTTAATCGACCCGGCGGCAACATCACCGGCATCAGCGCGATGAACCTTGAGCTTGGGTCGAAATGGGTCGGGCTGCTGCACGAATTGCTGCCGGCAGCGAAGCGTATCGCTATTCTCGTCAATATCGAGAATGCGGACGTTGCGCGGATGATGATCACGGACACGCAAGAAGCGGCGTTCTCGATGGGTCTGCAAACAGAATTTGTATTTGCGAGCAATGAAGGTGAAATCGAGCCGGCGCTTAGCGGCCTCGGCGCCCGGTCGCAAGGACTCATCATTCAAACGGACGTGGCGTTCCGGAATAGCGAGGAAGTGGCGGGGTTCGCGGTTCGCGGGAAACTGCCGGCGCTCGCTGCGCAAAAGGATTTTGCGAAAGCAGGCGGGCTGATGAGCTACGGTTCGAGCTTCGTGGAGGCGCAACGCCTCGCGGGCACTTACGTCGGCCGCATTCTCAAAGGTGAGAAGCCCGGGGATCTGCCGGTGCAACGGGCCACCAAGTTTGATTTTCTCATCAACCTTAAAACCGCCAAGGCGCTCGGGTTGACGATCCCACCAACCCTACTCGCCCGCGCGGATGAGGTGATCGAATAACAATCTCTGCCGCAGTGCAGAATGTCCGCTTTTGGCACAAAGCGGACATTTGTTTGCGCTGCGGCAATGTCTGCTTTTGGGGGTAAAGCGGACATTGGCCAATGTCTTGCAATGCGCACCAAAGCAGACATCCTTACTTGCTAGGAAAGTGCTGTTTCCTGGCGGTTTGGCACCTTTCCCAAGGTCAAGGTCTCTTGCGGCGAGGCGAGTACTTGATTTTATCTTAGTATTTGCTAAGATTAAGATGTGCTCTTAGGACAAACGATGATAACGGTCGAGTGATGCAGTCGCTTACAAGGGGCGAATTTCTTGAGGTCTTGAACCTAACCAGCGGTGCCTTCGATCAGCTGCAGCATGCTGGGCACGTTGCGCTGGCCTTCGGGACGCCGCTGCCGGCAACCCCGGGGCGCTATCTTGATCTCGATCTAGTCGCAATCGCGATAAACCTAGGGCTCACGCCGTCGCTGCGCCGCCGCGAAATCGCGACTGTAATCGTCGGTGCCTACTTTCATCAGTGGGCGAGTGCCGTCGGGCATGCCGAGGCGGATCCAACACACGATTATTTTATGGCCGTCGCTGGCGTCGGCCGGGATGTCGTGAAGAAGGGTCCTAAACTTCTCGCCGTAACGCACGGAAGGTTGGAACAGATTCTCGACGATTTTCGAGGGATGAAGGACTTGGTTGGTTTTTTCACGATCAACATCAGCGATATCATTCGAGGGCTCCGCGCACGCGCACGCGCGGCTGGCATTGACCTCGATCGTCCCTTCTTTTTTCCACCAGATGATGCTCGGTTTGGTCAAATTCTCATGCAAGTCAAGCGCGAACGGGATGCGCGAATCGCACGATTGAGGCGAGACAAAAATAAATTCACGGCCGTGAAGGCGCGTAGCCGCCGTCACGAATTTCACGAGGTGCCCCGGGTGAAAAAGGCAAACTATCCGATTGAAATGCAGGAGGTGGCATAGGCCTTCGATGCCTTTCACTTGCTTAACGACGCATCTGAATCTTGAATATTGGAAAGGTAGCTTTGTGAGCTTGATGATATGTCGCGTAGCACGAGTACATTTCGTCAAAGCGACTTGACGCGCGCAATCAGGGGCGTGCGCAATGCCGGTGTCGATGTGGCGCGCGCTGAAATTGCAAAGGACGGAAGGATTATCATCGTAGTTGGCGAGGCCAGCAACGTAAGCAGCAGTGCCGAATTGACGCCGGACGACGAGTTGGAACGTTGGAGAACCAAGAAAAATGCGGGTTAGTTTAAAAGGCGTTCATTCCGCGCATGCGACTTTGGCCGACGGCACAAAGATCGTGTACTGGTACGCGTGGCGTGGCGGCCCTCGCATTTATGGTGAGCCCGGGACGCCGGAATTCATGGCGAGCTACAACGCGGCCGTGGCGCAGCGCGTCCCATCGCCGGAAGGCAGGATGCAATCCCTGATGGATTGGTTCCAGACAACTGGCGAATTCCGCACGCTGCGCGAGCGTACCAAGACCGATTATGTCAAGCAGATTTCTTTAATAGAACAGGAATTCGCTACTTTCCCAATCAAGGCTCTCGCCGCGCGCGAGACGCGTGGCGTGTTCAAGGATTGGCGCGACAAGCTCGCGCTGAAGTCTGTCCGCCAGGCGGATTACGCGTGGACCGTGCTAGCGCGGATTCTTTCGGTCGCCAAGGATCGCGGCCGCATCATGGTCAATCCGTGCGAGCGGGGAGGGCGCCTCTACAACGCCACGCGCGTGGACTCGATTTGGTCGATTGACGACGAAGCCGCTTTCCTCCAGCACGCGCCGACACATTTGCACTTAGCGTTGCTGCTTGCGTTGTGGACTGGACAGCGGCAGGGCGATCTTTTGCGCCTGACCTGGTCAGCATATGACGGAAAGCACATCCGCTTGCGCCAATCCAAGAGCATGCGCCGCGACGCGCGGCGCGTCGTGCGTGTGAAGGTGCCCGTTGGTGCGCCGCTCAAAGTCGCTTTGGATGAGGCCGCGAAAACCAAACAAAGCCCGGTCATCCTCCTCACTTCGGAAAGCAAGCCGTGGACGCCCGATGGCTTTCGCGCATCGTGGGGCAAGGCGTGCAAGAAGGCCGGAATCGAAGATGTCACGTTCAATGATTTGCGCGGCACCGCCGTCACGCGATTGGCGCTGGTCGGGTGCACCGAAGCGGAGATCGCGGCGATTACCGGACACAGCATTCGCGACGTGCGTTCGATCCTCGATGCACATTACCTGCACCGTGATCAGGCACTCGCCGAGACCGCTATTCCCAAGTTGGAAATTGGCTACGCCGAACGCATCGGCGCGGCCAAATCCGGAACAGAATCTACAAAATGACCGACAAAATGGTCTACGGAGTCCAACAGTAAAAGGAGGAAAAAGCGAACAGAGACAATTGGCTGGGGAACTAGGATTCGAACCTAGATTAACGGAGTCAGAGTCCGCTGTTCTACCATTGAACTATTCCCCAACTGGCCGAAGCACCTAGGATTTAGAACAAGCGGTGCGGATTTCCAAGACCAGTCCATTCGGCGCCA
>DATLJR010000028.1:0-3037 GCA_035538755.1 Pseudolabrys sp. | reverse complement strand
CTGTGATGAGTTACAGATAATAGACGGGGGATGTCGTGAGGGGGGTTGGCGCTTGCGACCAACAGGTGCCTCAGCACAAAGATGGAAGAGTTAGAGGCCTCGCTCCTTCTCAAAAATCGTTGCTGGTCATAACAGGCCATTTCCCTGGCCTCGTCCTCCGCTTTGCGGACAATGGGCTGACCAACCGCTATTTGAGCTAAGTCAAACATCCCAAATAGCGCCAATTTCTGCTGCAGCGCGGAAAGTCTGCTTTCGGCACAAAGCGGAAACAAGCCAGCTTTTCCAAACGCCGAAATCATGGTGCCGGAAATCGAAGCCGCATTCTGGGCCGATGAAAACAACACGAGCAAATTGCCTGAAGTAGCACGTCCGCAGATGGGCAATGCCAAGCGTGTGTTCGGCGTGATTAACAAGGTGACGAAGTATCAAGCCGGCAAGGAACTCGTTCCGGGTATCACAGCGATCGCCAGCCCCGGCCACACGCCCGGGCACACCTCTTATGTAATCGCCTCCGGGAACGACAAGGTTCTGGCGCAAATCGACATCACCGCTGGAGTAGCGACACTGTTCGCTCGTAATCCGGACTGGCAATTCATATTCGACACCGACAAACGGCAGGCGGTCGAGACCCGCAAGAAACTCTACGACATGGCCTCGACCGACAAGATGTTGGTGCAAGCCTATCATGATTGCATTCCCGTCACTGGTTTACGTGGAGAGAAACGGGAACGGGTATCGGCTTGTGCCGGCGCCATGGAGTCCTTCGATCTAGTCTGGATCGACATCGCGTTAAAAGGCCGCTGCTTGGCGGCCTTTCTCTTTATCGAATTGCGTTTCGAGGTTGCCGTACTCGACTCCGGCAGTCCCTGAGGACGACGAACCTAAGTTTCGCTCTCTCATCAAATGTTCCGTGCTGGCAAACGACGTTCTTTTCCGCAGTGCAGATGTCTGCTTTTGGCACAAAGCGGACATTACGGCCGTGCTAATCCATGTCCGCTTTTGGGGGTAAAGCGGACATTGCGTGGAGGTGCCCCGATGTCTGCTTTTGACCCAAAGCGGAGATCATCGGCGGCGTGGCGCGCGTGTTGTTTAGTTGGCGTTTGAGAAATCCGATATTGCCAAGAATTAATTTGTCGGCAAGCGCACAGCAAGAATGGTTGCCTATCTACCGCTCGATGAATCGGAACTGCGCCACATCGCTGTCAAAGGACCGCTTTGTCCAATGCGCAACGAATACCCTGCTAAATGGGCGCCAAGGCCGCCGCTGTGTCCAAGCTGCGCTCAAATCATGAAACGCGCTCGAATAACGTCGCGATTTGGCGACCTTCCCGATCTTTATACGTTTGAATGCCGAGCTTGTGGCGTGTCGCACATAGAGGCAGCACCATTCGCGAATGATCACTTAAAGACCGAAAATTCTCGAACTCTTGCCACAATGCCGGACAATACCGCGTCGCGTTGAGCGGAAGAGGGTGTTTCATGAAATGGCAGGCAGGCTTGGCCGGCGCTTTGGCGTCGGTCCGCATGACGACGGGTTGCGGCCGCAGCTCACCGTGCTGCGCGGGCGTGAGCTGAGCGCGCTCTATCCCACCCATCAGTAGCCTCGACTGCATTCGTATCATCGCTCCAGTCGCCAATCGCTTTTCCCACAAACAGGCTCCTGTCGCGCCCGCCGGACAGCGGGTTCGCGAAAGATGCTCGGGGAGGACATCGATAGTGAACAACGGCTTTCAGCGAAATCTCA
Source organism: Pseudolabrys sp. (assembly GCA_035538755.1). Lineage (GTDB taxonomy): Bacteria > Pseudomonadota > Alphaproteobacteria > Rhizobiales > Xanthobacteraceae > Pseudolabrys. The sequence goes on along the minus strand of DATLJR010000028.1, from coordinate 1,293 downwards.
TGACTTTTATTGCGAGTAGCTTTTTCGCAGGTGTGCTCCTCGGGACCGCGTCAGCACACGCGCCGCGTGAGACTGCCAACGACACAAAGACGGCGACCCTCGAGGCAAAAACAAAAACTTCAAAGGGGGTCTTGGAGGATACGGGTTCCGAGGTTCCGGCTAGCGATGATCTGAACTCGTTGAAGCAGGACCATCCTTCATTACTGGCCGACTACCTCTATTCCGAAGTTCCACCCGACAAGAAACCAGCGGATATTGTTCTCAATTCGCTAAAGGACATCCCCGTCGGAACGCCGATCGAGGAAATCAAGCGGGCATCTGACGCTTTCGGCTTGAATTTTAACTTTATGAGAGCCGTTGCCAGGATCGAATCTGGTTTTGATCCCAAACAGCGTACCGGATCGTATATCGGTCTGTTCCAACTGAGCAAAGAGGAGTTTGCGAAGTATGGGTCCGGCGATATTCTTAATGCTCGCGATAATGCTGTGGCAGCTGCCTACAAATTCGCTACAGAGGACATACTGTTCGAACTCAGTACACATAAAAAGGCGACTTTCAGCGACCTTTATCTGATCCATCAACAGGGAACGCAGGGCGCAGAGGAACACGTCAATCATCCAGATAGAATCGCGTGGAAATCAATGTGCGCCACCGACGAGGGCAAGGCCAAGGGTGAGAAGTGGTGTAAGCGAGCGATCTGGGAAAATACACTTCCTAGCGTCAAGCGCGTTTGGAAGTCCGTCGAGAATTTAACGTCCGGTGTCTTCCTAAACATGTGGCAAAATCAAGTTGATCATTTTTATGCCCACTATTCCGGGGCGACCAAATAGAAACAGAAAGGCCGTCGGTCGGGATGTCTGATCGCAGTGGGCACAAATCGAATACGAGAGCCCCGGAGGGTCTTTGTGCCTAATGCGTGCCGGTCTTTAGAGCACCTTTTTTCTGTGTATGCGGGCTATGACCCTGTGCTGGCACGTACATGTACATGCTTTGGTGCGTTGCCGCATTATGTGCCACGTCGTGCCTCGTCGCGCCGCCGCGCGCCATGCCGCGTGCCACGTGCCGTGCGGACTTTTCCGACCGCGCATGCCGGGTCGGAGTCGGTGTCTTGAGGTCCGGCTCAACCGGCCATTGGACATCGGCGGTATCCTCGGACGGCAGCGTATCGGGCTCAAAAGGCGACGGGTCCGGAACGGGTAGTGTGCTGACGTCTGCAGTATTATCCGCAGATACTCGCGGCCAGCTCGGCTGTGTGGTGCGATCCATGCCATTGCCGATGATTGTTTCTTGACG
>DATLJR010000027.1:0-1750 GCA_035538755.1 Pseudolabrys sp. | reverse complement strand
CCGCACTGATGTTCGCCGGTTTCTCCGCGATCGAGCTTGTCAGGGCCGATAAGCTACGGGCGCTTGCGGTTGCCACAGCGACCCGCTCGGAAGCGCTACCGAACCTGCCGACCGTGGGCGAATTCGTACCTGGCTACGAGGTGAGCGGCTGGTATGGCATGGTCGCGCCTAAGAACACGCGAGGCGAGATGGTAAGCACGCTCAACACGGACATCAATTCAGGCCTGCTTGATCCGACAATCAAGGCGCGCTTTGCCGACATAGGAGCTACCGCGCTGGCAGGCTCGCCTGGCGACTTCGGCAAGCTTATCGCCTACCAAACAGAGAAATGGGCCAAGGTAGTCAACCTCTCCGATATCGTCGGCGATTGCGCTGTGATCTATGCTGACAAGGGACGCCCACGTACTGGACGGCCGAGAAATCCGCCCGCTTGTCGATAACATAAGAGGCAGGAAAGATCGCGTCATCGATGGTGAAGTCATGAAAAAGGATGACGGCGATGGCTGATCGCTTTTTGCGTGAAGTTAAACGCATGCACCAGTTGCGCCAGGACATCAGCGAGATGACACCGGAGGAAGCCGATGAGCTGATACGAGGACTGGGCGATGACGCGGCCGAGGACTGGGTCTTTGCCGCGCGCGATGCACAACTGCCGCCGCCCGATCTTGATTGGTGCTGGCTGTTTCTCGGCGGCCGCGGCGCCGGCAAGTCGCACTCGATGTCGGCAGCGGTGCATACCGCAGTGCGCGCTGGGATAAAGCGCATTCACTTCATCGCCCCAACCACGACCGACTTTCACGATGTCAACGTCGAAGGCAAGAGCGGTATATTCGCGACCTGCGGCCGTGATCCACGGCCGCGTTGGGTGTCGTCGCGGCGACGGCTGGAATGGCCAAACGGCGCAATGTGCGTGTTTTTCTCCGGCGAAGAGCCAGAATCATTGCGCGGCCCGCAATGCGAGCTTTGCATCATCGATGAGATCGGGCGCATGCGCTACCAGCAAGCGGTGTTCGACACGATGATGCTCGGCCTGCGGCTCGGCGATAAGCCGCGTGTGTTGTTGGCTACCACGCCGAGAACGACGCCATTCATGAAAAGACTAGGCCGTGAACCCATAAATCTACAGGGTCGTTCGGCTGGTCAGAGTCCGTTATGCCCAGTAGCGACCAAATTCCGCAGCGCAGGGAAATGTCGTGAATGGGATGGACCGGCCGTGCTCCTGCCCCTAACGGCTTTCAATTGGGGGCTTTGAAGCACGTGGAGCACATGCCATGTCAAAGCGGACGAACGCGGTATCCATCAGCACCATTGGGATCGATACCGGCAAAAACACGCTTGTCGCCTTCTGGCACGTTACGGACCTCGCACAATGTCTGACGTTAGTCCGCGATGTGTTGGGATTTGCAACCCCAGCCGAACAATTTAACGCCTGTGTTGCATCGACCGCTTGAGCCGGCAGGCGAATAACGGACATGTCAGCGAAGCGCCGCGCCGTAACTCTCGACGAGCTCGTCGGTCGTTCGCGCTGCAACCGGGCCAATCGCACGAACCCGCTTAGGGCCGAGCCTGACCGTTCTCGGACATCCTCCAGACTGGGCGAAACCCGAATGGATTGGAACGCGGAACGATCAGAGGGAACTCAAACCTTCCCGCAGGCGGCCCGCCGCAAAATCCAGGAAGACACGCAGCTTCGTGGGGAGTGCGCCACGTGCGGCGTGAAGCAGATGAACGGGAAGCGGCTCAACCTCAA
>DATLJR010000026.1:0-2210 GCA_035538755.1 Pseudolabrys sp. | reverse complement strand
ATTTCAAACTACTGACCAAATCCCCCGTCTTTAGCCAATACCGAAAAATGGCCAACTCTCTTTCGGCGTTCGCCACCAAGGGAATCATGATGGATTGAGTAAAAGCATTCCACAAATCGCGCGGCTGCTGAATTACGTCGGGCTTCATGACATCCATGAGCACGATTTTGTAAAACGGTTTGTTCGGGTCGGGCCACGATTTCACAGACTTAATGTTCAACGTGTCCTTCGCAAACATTATCAAACCCAAAGTTTCGACTGAGGCTCCCTCGTAGTAATGCTTTTCGCCGATTTGGTACGGCGGGTAGATGAAAGGGTATGCCAGCGCCGCCCGAAAATGATTCAGGTTGATTTTGGATTTTTTAAACTCTTCGATTTTCTCGTCTTCGATGCAGTAAGCAGCGAGATAACATTCTGACCTGGCTTGATACAAGTTCTTAAAATTGACGACGTCCTCGATGAAGGGCGCATGAGCGCAAACCCCCGTGCTGAAGTAGTTGAGATCGGTGGGACACATCATGGCGCCGAACAGCAGAAACCAGTCGCTCTCAAGCTTCTCCACAGGCGTCATGCCGTATTGATTTCTCGCTACCATAGCGGGCGGGAAATCGTGCCAGAATTCTCTGAATGCTTCGGCGGAAGGTCCCGATTTGTTGAACAGCTTATAGTTGATCGGCAACAAGTCATAGATCGCATCGGAGATGCCAAAGTTTACAGTGTTCCGCAGCGCCTGTTCGCAGGTCAAACCCTTGGGCGCGAGATAGATCAGGCCGACAACGGCGCCGGCCCCTGCCATATAGATGTGGTCGAATTTCACTCCCGCCTCATGCAACGCCAGCAGGGCCCCCGACATGAGCGTGAAATTCGGCGCACCACTGCCCAGGATTAGAACTCTCTGAATCTTCTTGAAGTCGTCGATCCTGTTGGGCTTTGTGGCCGTGTCTGTCCCCCTGTGAGCTGGTTGCTAATTGCAAACCGCTCGCGCCGCGCTATGACGGCAGCCGGAGCCATAATGTTTTATTTTGTGAACCCCGTTGGCACCAGCCGGCGCGGGTACGTTTTGCCAGCCTAACGGCGACCTAGCGGACAGGATGGCGCATCGAAGCGACATTGAAAATTCGTGCGTGAACTCGCCCGAAGCCCGTGGACACTCCCTTCTAGCGCCAACAAAGGTCATCTGCTGCACTGCATATATCGGCTTCTGGCACTTAGCGACCGATTTGCACCTTGACGGCAAACGGTCGCTTTCGAAGCCAAAGCGGACATGCGTCGCCGCCTCGCCCTAATTGCCTGCGCCGCTTTTGACCCAAAGCGGACATTGGCCGCCAAAATTGCTGTGACGCACAACGCTGCCCTTTGGTAGGCTTTGCCCTCGACGGGCAATTTGCATGAGACGGCGCAACTTCATCGCACTCCTGGGCAGCGCGGCCGTCGCCTGGCCGCTCGCGGCCCGCGCGCAGCAACCAGCAAAGGTGGCGCGTCTCGGCTATCTTGCGCCCGCCCGTCTCCCCAACCTCATTGAGGCTCTGCAGGGTGGCCTCCGCGACCTTGGCTATGTCGAGGGTCAAAACCTCGCGATCGAATACCGTTTCGCGCTCGGTCAAACCAAATCGTATGACGAGCTTGCGCAGGAACTGATACGCTTCGATCCCGCTGCCATCGTCCTAACTGGTACGCCGGCAGCGCTCGCGCTGAAACGACAAACCACGACCATTCCCATCATCCTGGCGCCGATTGCCGATCCGATAGCACTGGGTCTTGCGAGGAGCCTCGCTCGTCCTGGGGGCAATGTGACCGGTCTCACAATGTTCGGCGCTGAACTCGCCCACAAGCGGATGGAAATCTTCAAAGAGGCGGCGGCTGGAGCCCGGCGTATTGCGGTGCTCCGAAATGCTCAAAATCCGCTACATGACTTCCTGTGGGATGACGTCAAGCCGATCGGTCCCTTGCTCGGGCTGGAGCTCCGTCTCTTCACCATCACGGACTTCAACGACCTTACGACGGTGTTCTCCAACATTAGACGCGATGGCTTCAATGCGCTGACACTCTTTTCCGATGCGCAGTTCTTCTCGGCTCGGCGGCAGATCGGGGAACTAGCTGCAATGCATCGACTTCCGGCAATCTACGAGTCACGGGACTTTGTCGAGGACGGCGGGCTGATGTCCTATGGGCCGAATGTTCCCGATCTGAGCCGACGCGCGGCGACGTTC
>DATLJR010000025.1:0-8269 GCA_035538755.1 Pseudolabrys sp. | reverse complement strand
CGAGAGGATTGAGAATGGGTAAGGAAGCCACACGCGTCCGTCGACGCGAACGAAAGAACATCGCGTCCGGCGTCGCGCATGTCGCCGCTTCGTTCAATAATACCATGATCACGATCACCGATGCGCAGGGTAATACGATCGCCTGGTCGTCGGCTGGGACCATGGGGTTCAAGGGCTCACGTAAATCGACGCCCTATGCCGCGCAGGTCGCTGCTGAAGATGCCGCCAAGAAGGCGCAGGAGCACGGCATGCGCACTCTTGAAGTCGAAGTGTCGGGACCTGGTTCGGGCCGAGAGTCGGCGCTGCGCTCGCTGCAGGCAGCCGGGTTCACGATTACCTCAATCCGAGACGTGACGACGATTCCGCATAACGGCTGCCGTCCGCGAAAGCGTCGGCGCGTGTGATTTTTCTTCGCGCGGACTGTGAGGCCCGCGCGCGTGCTACCGCCGAGATTTTCCCCACGCGGCGGGTGGGGTGCGCTAGGCGCGAGAAGGCCGCGCCGCTGAAAAGGTGAAGACGTGATCCAGAAGAATTGGCAGGAACTGATCAGGCCGAACAAGCTCCAGGTGTCCGTCGGCGGCGACGCTGCCCGGGTTGCGACGGTGGTTGCCGAACCGCTCGAGCGCGGCTTCGGCGTGACGCTTGGTAACGCGTTGCGACGCATTCTGTTGTCCTCGCTGCAGGGTGCGGCGGTCCAATCGGTGCACATCGATGGTGTGCTGCATGAGTTTTCTTCCATCGCCGGAGTGCGCGAGGACGTCACTGATATGGTGCTCAACATCAAGGACATCGCCATCAAGATGCAGGGCGAAGGTCCCAAGCGCATGGTCGTGAAAAAGCAGGGTCCTGGAACCGTAACGGCCGGCGACATCCAGACGGTCGGTGATGTGGTTGTGCTCAATCCCGACCTTGTCCTGTGCACGCTCGATGAGGGTGCTGAGATCCGCATGGAGTTCACGGTCAACACCGGCAAAGGCTATGTGCCGGCGGAGCGTAACCGCCCGGAGGATGCACCGATCGGTCTCATTCCGGTCGACAGTCTCTATTCGCCCGTGCGCAAGGTTTCCTACAAAGTCGAAAACACCCGCGAAGGTCAGATCCTCGACTACGATAAGCTGACCATGACGATCGAGACCAATGGCGCAGTCTCTCCGGAAGATTCGCTCGCTTACGCAGCGCGCATCCTGCAGGACCAGCTCAACGTATTCGTGAACTTCGAGGAGCCCCGCAAGGAAGCCGCCGCCGAGGCAATTCCGGATCTGGCCTTCAATCCAGCCTTCCTCAAGAAGGTGGACGAACTCGAGCTGTCCGTGCGCTCCGCCAACTGTCTGAAGAACGACAACATCGTCTACATCGGCGACCTCGTGCAGAAGAGCGAAGCCGAGATGTTGCGGACACCGAATTTCGGGCGCAAGTCGCTCAACGAAATCAAGGAAGTGCTCGCACAGATGGGCCTGCATCTCGGCATGGAAGTGCCGGGCTGGCCGCCAGAAAACATCGAAGAGCTGGCAAAGCGTTTCGAGGATCACTACTGAGCCGCTGCGCGGCGCACTGGAATGAAGGGATAGTACGCGATGCGTCACGGTAAGGTTCACCGCAAGCTCAACAAGAAGCCTGCGCATCGTCGTGCCATGTTTGCAAACATGGCCACGGCCCTGATCAAGCACGAGCAGATCGTAACAACGTTGCCGAAGGCGAAAGAGCTTCGTCCGGTCGTGGAAAAATTGGTGACTCTTGCCAAGAAAGGCGGTCTGCACGCGCGCCGTCAGGCGATCTCGGAGCTTCGCGACGTCGCCATGGTCAAGAAGCTCTTTGAGGTGCTGGGCCCGCGCTACAAGGAACGTGCGGGCGGCTACACGCGCGTCCTTAAAGCCGGTTTCCGTTACGGGGACAATGCGGCCCAGGCAGTGATCGAATTCGTCGACCGCGACGTCGAGGCGAAGGGAAAAGATTCAGGGCCGGTCCAAGAGAACAAGGTCGAGGAAGCGGCAACTGCGGCTGCCTGACCAATCGGATTTTGCACGTCAAAAGGGTGGCCCTTCGCGCCGCCCTTTTTGTTTGCCTGACGGTCTCGCACAGCTATGATCGAAACCGAAGTGCGATCAGCTGGGGGGCAGTATGATGGTTCGTACAGCAGTTTTGGCATTGACCGTGGGCGCAGCGCTGATCGGGACGGCCAACGCGCAGTCCGATTTGGTCAAGCGTGGCGACTATTTGGTCAACGGCATTCTGACCTGCGGCAATTGCCATTCGCCCAAGGGTCCGCCGGCGGCGATCGCTGGCAAGGATTTTTCCGGTGGGCTGTCTTGGGATGAGCCTCCGTTCAAGGTGACCGCGCCTAATATCACGCCCGACAAGGAAAGCGGTATCGGTACGTGGACCGATGCGCAGATCAAAACACTGATGCGCACCGGTATTCGGCCGAACGACGTGCATGTGGCGATGATCATGCCGACAGGCTTCTATCATGTCATGACCGATCGCGATCTCGATGCGGTCGTCGCGTACCTGCGCACCCTGAAGCCGGTGAGCAACAAAGTCGCGGACCCCATCTACAAGATGCCCCAGCTTGAGATTGTGATTCCAGGTGGCGAGAAAGCGTTCACCGAAAGCATGATGAGCGACAAGGTCAAGAAAGGCTTTTATCTCGTCACGATCGCGCATTGCATGGAGTGCCACACACCCATGGAAAAGGGTGAGCGGCAGTGGGGCCGTCTGGGTGCCGGTGGTTTCGAATTTCCCGGCCCTTGGGGCGTCTCGGTGTCGCGCAACATCACCTCTAGCAAGACCAAAGGTATCGGCGCCTGGAGCGATGACGAAATCAAGCGGGCGATTACGGCTGGGGTCAGCAAGGATGGCAGCAAACTCAAGCCCCCGATGGGCTACCAATATTATGCGACGCTGACGCCGGACGACCTCGATGCCGTTGTGGCCTATCTGCGAACGGTCCCGGCAGTCGAGTAGGAGCCCAGTTTAGGCCTCCGACGCGTCTGACAGGACCACCCTGCGCGCCCTTCATTTAAGCCCTTTATAGGCCTATATCTCGGGCATTCGCCGGGATTCGAACCGATGCCGATCAAGACCCTGATTACCATCCTGATTTCCGTCTCGCTGACGGCCGCCGCCGCGGCCCAGGAGAGACGGCTTCCCACGCAATCTGAACTGCGCCTGTCCTATGCCCCGGTGGTCCACCACGCGGCGCCCGCGGTGGTCAATGTCTACGCCGCTAAAGTGGTGCAAAACCGCAATCCATTTCTGGACGACCCGATTTTTCGCCGGTTCTTCGGCGTCCCGGGCGGAGGGGGCAATCAATTGCAGCGGTCCCTCGGCTCGGGCGTGATCATCGACCCTGCCGGCTTGATCGTGACAAACAATCACGTCATCGAAGGCGCCGACGAGGTTAAAGTGTCACTCGCCGACAAGCGCGAGTTTGAGGCAACGCTTGTGCTGAAGGATCCGCGAACCGATCTTGCCGTGCTGCGCATCAAGGACGGGCACGAGCAATTCCCGGTGCTGGAATTTGCGGATTCCGACGCGTTGCAGGTCGGCGATGTGGTGTTGGCCATCGGCAATCCATTTGGCGTCGGCCAAACGGTGACGCATGGCATCGTGTCCGCGCTCGCGCGGACGCAGGTCGGGATTTCAGACTACCGCTTCTTCATTCAGACCGATGCCGCCATCAACCCAGGAAATTCCGGCGGTGCGCTCGTCGATCTCACCGGAAGATTGATCGGGATCAACACCGCAATCTTCTCACGATCGGGCGGTTCGCAAGGCGTCGGTTTTGCGATTCCTGCCAATATGGTGCGGGTTGTCGTGGCCTCGGCCAAGACCGGCGGCAGCGCGGTGGTGCGGCCATGGCTGGGCGCAAAATTGCAGGCCGTCACGCCGGAGATCGCGGACAGCATGGGTCTCAAGCGTCCGGCCGGCGCATTGGTGAGCAACGTCGTTGCCAATAGTCCTGCCGCCAGCGCGGGCCTCAAGGCCGGTGACCTCATTCTTTCGGTGGACGGGCAGGACGTCGATGATCCCAACGCCTTCGATTACCGGTTCGGTACGAAGCCTCTGGGTGGCAGCGCCCGCCTGGGAATTCTCCGGGGAGGGCGCGAGCAGAACGCTACGGTGTCCCTGCGCAGCGCGCCTGCGACACCGCGCGATGAAATCGTGATCCGCTCTCGTTCGCCTTTTTCCGGTGTGAAGATTGCAAATCTTTCTCCTGCGCTCGCTGAAGAGCTGCAGCTGCAAAATGCCGATCAGGGGGTTGCGATCGTCGACGTCGATACCGGCTCGTATGCCAGCAACCTTGGCTTCCAGCGCGGAGACGTCATCGAGGAAGTCAACGGCGAGCGCATCAGGAAGACGAGCGACCTCGAGCGTCTGGCCAGCACTCCGAACCGCAGCTGGCGCATCACAATCCTGCGCGGCGGCCAGAAGATTTCCGCGGTATTCAGCGGATGACTTCGCGCGCCAAAGCGAGCGGTGCAAGCCTGTTTACAGCTGCGGGCCTTGACAAGGATGCGCCGCGCCCGCTTGCCGACAAACTGAGGCCACAGCTCCTTGACGACGTCGTCGGCCAGGACCACCTGCTCGGACCCGATGGCGCGCTCACACGTATGCTGGCGACGCGCTCGCTGGGCTCAATGGTGTTCTGGGGGCCACCGGGTACGGGCAAGACCACGGTGGCAAGGCTTCTGGCCCAGGCAACCGATCTACATTTCGAGCAGATATCCGCGATTTTCACCGGTGTCGCTGACCTAAAGAAAGTGTTCGAGGAAGCACGTCGGCGCCGGGAAATGGGGCAGGGCACGCTGCTGTTCGTCGACGAGATCCACCGATTCAACCGTGCACAGCAAGACTCGTTCCTTCCGGTGATGGAAGACGGAACGATCATTCTAGTCGGTGCGACGACTGAAAACCCGTCCTTTGAGCTGAATGCACCGCTGCTGTCGCGTGCACGGGTACTCGTCTTCCACTCACTCGATGCAAGGGCAACCGAAAAACTGCTTGGACGGGCGGAGGGTATTGAAAAAAGGAGCTTGCCACTTGATGCCGAAGCTCGCGAAGCGCTCAAGCGCATGGCCGACGGTGATGGTCGTGCCGCGCTGACCTTGGTCGAAGAGGTCTGGCGAGCCGCACGCAAGGATGAGATCTTCGGTACGGCCAAACTGCAGGCTATCGTGCAGCGACGCGCGCCGATCTACGACAAATCGCAGGATGGCCACTACAATCTGATCAGTGCATTGCACAAGTCGGTGCGCGGCTCTGATCCTGACGCGGCGCTCTACTATCTGTGCCGGATGCTGGATGCCGGCGAGCCACCACTCTATATCGCGCGTCGTGTCGTACGCATGGCGATCGAAGATATAGGGCTCGCTGATCCGCAGGCTTTGGTGATCGCAAACGCTGCCAAAGATGCCTACGATTTTCTTGGTTCGCCGGAGGGTGAACTCGCCATAGCGCAAGCGGTGATCTACTGCGCCACGGCACCGAAATCGAACGCCGGCTATGCGGCATTTGGCGCGGCGATGCGCACCGCGAAGGAAGCCGGTTCGCTCCTGCCGCCCAAGCACATTCTGAACGCGCCTACTAAGCTGATGCAGGAACAGGGCTACGGGCGTGGCTACGCCTACGATCACGATGCTGTGGAAGCCTTTTCCGGTCAGAACTATTTCCCCGACGCACTTGAGCGTCAGAAGTTCTACGACCCTCCCGAGCGCGGTTTTGAGCGAGAGATCAGAAAGCGTCTGGAGTACTGGGCAAAGCTGCGGAATGAGCGGGGCGGAGCATGAGCCGCGAACGCTCTGGTCCGCGCCAACCCGGTGGTGGGTGCCAATCGGCCCGACCACGCCATCCTAACCGAGGCAAAGATCAAGGACGCTGGCGCCAGGGATCTCAGTCTCGCCGAGCAACGGGTTCGGGCGAGGGTCCTCGTGGAAAACCTCCGTCAGTCGTTCCCCACAGCGCTACATTGCCGGCTACAGCCCCGCACATGACCAGGAGCGAAGGCAAGGTGGAAACCGCCACCGTCGGTCCCGACGAATCCGGGATGCGGGTGGACCGGTTTTTCGAAGCACGGTTTCCGGGCCTGTCGTTCAGCCACATCCAGCGCATCATTCGCAAAGGCGAAGTGCGCGTAAACGGGAAGCGCACCCAACCCAAAGCGCGACTTGAGTCTGGGGATGCGGTACGGATTCCGCCGCTGAGAATTGCACCGCAGCCTCCACGCGATGACGCGCCAGCAGCGGACAAGGATCGCGCCTTTCTCAAATCGATCACGCTCTACGAAGACGCTGACGTGTTGGTGCTCAACAAGCCGATGGGGCTTGCCGTGCAGGGTGGTTCAGGCACAACGCGGCACGTCGATGGCATGCTCGGCGCCTTGCGCTCGCAAGATGGCAAGCGCCCCCGTCTCGTGCACAGGCTGGATAAAGATACGGCCGGCTGCCTGCTGGTGGCGAAAACACGATTTGCCGCCGCTGCCTTGGCAAAAACGTTTCGTTCACGCTCGGCGCGCAAAATCTACTGGGCGCTGGTCGCGGGTGTGCCAAAGCCGCGTCAAGGTCGAATTTCGACATTTCTTGCCAAGGAGGAGCGCGAAGAGGATTCGTTTATGCGCATCGCAGCGCATGGGGAAAAAGGTGCCAGCCACGCAGTGACATATTACGCGGTGGTCGAGACGGCGGCGCAGCGCCTTGCCTGGCTTTCACTCAAGCCGGTCACCGGCCGCACCCACCAGCTTCGTGCGCACATGGCGCATGTCGGCAATCCGATTGTCGGAGACCCAAAATATTTCACCAAGGAAAACTGGGAGCTGCCTGGCGGACTTCAGAACAAGCTTCATCTTCTGGCTCGCCGTATCGCGGTACCGCATCCGCGCGGTGGGACGATTGATGTATCGGCGCCGCTGCCACCGCATATGCAGCAGTCGTGGAATTTGTTGGGGTTTGACGCTCAGCGTTACGATCCGATCGAGGAGGCAGCGGAGGAGTAGACTCCGTGGCGCGGGGTTTCTATGGAGAGATCATGGGTCGGCCATTGCTTGCCATAACGATTGTTCTGTCGGCGATATCGACAGCGACCGCGCATGCGCAAAACAGCATCCTGGGCGACAATTACAACATCATGGTTCCGGAGAAGGGTTATAAGCCCTCCCAACCTGAGCCTTGGCTTGCGCCGAAGTACAAGTCGCCGCGCGGAACCGTGAAACACGTAAAACTTCCGAAATCGACCGTCGTGCCGATGCCGAACGCGCAGGTCCCTCCGGATCTGTATGTTCCTCAAACCGGGCGAGTAGTGCCGAACTTGCCCACGGTGTCAGGATCTGGGCGAGGGGGCGCCGAGACATTCCAGGATCGCGCCGCGCGCTGCACACACCAGGCGGGCGTTTTTGGTCAGGGGGGCGACCGCGGCAGCTATATGGGCGCCTGCGTCAACCAGTAGCTTCAAGTACCATGGGAAGTTTTTTCGGCCGTCGCTTCCACGAAGGCTCACTATGACAGCTTCCGGCGCAAGTTCGTCTATCCGCAGATCGGTATTGCGTGACCGGTTTTCTTGTCACCGTCTCACAAAAATCCGATGGTGTTAGGTCGGTGTCGTAGTAATCCCCGTCACCCGAGGGAACCTTTCCGTCATGATGATTTCGTATTTCGGAGATAAGCAGTCCGAGGTACGGGCCCATCGCAATTGGGGTCCATCAAATGTCCCTCGTAACAGCGTATTGGCGATTTCGCGCCGAGGAAGTGCGAACTCTCGCCGATGACATGAAAGACGCCAAAACCAAGCTCATAATGGCTGGGGTCGCAGATGATTGCGAACGAATTGCGAAGCTTTTTGAAAACGGGACTCTGAAACTGCAAACATCACCCTTGGCCGGACCGACCAAAAATGGCGAAAGTGGTCGAGGTCGTGTCCAGGGCAGCGCGGCCTAGTTATTCAGCCGAAGATCGCGGCGCGCGAATCTCGGCCTCAGGCAATTTTGGCACGCGCCCGTGCCTTTGTTTTAAGTCGGTTAGGCTCAGTCCCCTTTTCACTTTGCGACGGGGCTAATGGAGGCGATGTTGCCACGGCGACAAACTTTTTGCCGCCGTTTGCAATCTCGGGCTTGAGGGCATCGTCTCGAAGCGGCTTTCGTCAATTTACAAGTCGGGGCCGTCGAAGGCCTGGATCAAGGTCAAAAATCCGAAGTCGCCGGCTCGGGTGATTGACGGTTTTGAAAAGAAATCATTTAGGCATGAGGCCTAAACTTTGATCATTTCGGTATTGTGTTTCT
>DATLJR010000024.1:0-3387 GCA_035538755.1 Pseudolabrys sp. | reverse complement strand
GATCGATCATAAAGCTGGTAGCGGCGATTGATATTACGATGGCGCGTGATTACTCGGCTCTAGGGTCTCATTTGCCGGGTCCATCGCTATAACGTTGTATCGAGCGGAGTGTTCTACGTTCTTTCCCCTTCGGTCTCCAGGTGTCGTTGGGCCGCGGCGTCCCGATCAGTTGAGCTCGAATAGTCGTCGGCACCTAGAATGAACCACTCCATGGTCATCCAACCCAGGATGAACATCAACGGCCCGATGGACATACCCTTCAGCCAGTTGCCGATGTACCAAGAGTACAAAGCAGAACAGATGATGCCGCAGATCACCGTGAACACATCGAACCATGGAATTTTGGTGGTGCGGACGCGGACGCGAGTTCCCTTCTTGATCGGCCTATTCATGGCTCGGGTCCCAAAAGCAGATTTCCGTTTCTGAGATGTTTCGTCCCCGCGCGTAGTCGCGCGCCATGCGGGTCAGCGTCGACCTGTCCCGCACGATGATCTCCCGCTCGGGAAACCGCACGATCCAGAAACCCTGCGAGGCGATGGCGTCGATCCGAATGGTTGTTGGTTTCCACTCGCAAGCGTGCGGCCCGCTCTGCGTTCCTCTGTAGCCCCATATCGTCATCGGAGAAGCCTACCGGAGTTGAGTCATGTGATGGGTCCCGTTGGCGCTTCCTTTTTCAAGGACGCTTGCAGCTAGATAAAACCCGCCGCGGCCAAGCGCTGCGGCAAGTGCCGCCAGTGCATCTTCATGGAAAGGCGTTGCCAAAGCTCTTACGAACTTTTGGATTTGCCAAAACTTCGGTTTTTGGATTGTCCTCGACCCTTGCCAAACTGGTTTTTATTGATCGTGCACTCTCGCGACCCCGCACGATGCCTTCGATGACAACGCAAGCAGGCAAGCAGGACAGCGAAAGACAGAGGTGCGCTGGATGAAGAAGAATGCTTCACCGATGCGACGTTCGTGTCGTGAAGGCCAAGGGTCGCGCAGAGATTGGGGCAACGAGACGCGGAAAAGGCATGAAAATCATGGCGATTGTTGATCGCCATGGATTGCCGCTATCGGTAAGCACGCATGCGGCCACCCAGCACGAAGTCCGCGTGGTGCAAACTGCGCTTCGACTTCTACATGATCACTCGCGCCAAGACGGCATAGAGATGATCGCGCCCCACCACGCCAATCGCAGCAAGCCGCCTACGCAAGATCGACGCCGTCTAACCCGCTATACTCCCCATTGGCTCGTTGAGCGCTTCTCTCTTGGATGCAGTGACAGCGCCGAGTCCTGGTCCGTTGGGAGTACCATTCCCAGAATTTCGTGGGCTTTGCTCAACTCGCCTGCCTTGTTATCGTCTTCAGGCGATTTTGAGACAGGTTCTAAACCTTGATCCACAATCTCGCGACCGCGCATGACCTCTTCGATGGCTACGCCGAACCGCTTTGCGACCATGGTTGCCTGCGAAAGAGTGATAGGCTTTTTTTCTGCCCATACTAGGATCGCGGTTGCGAGAGGCGAAAGCTCAACATCTCGCGGCCGTTGCTGCTCCATGTTTGAGCGGAGAGCGGTAAATTGCTCAAGGCTCGTCGCTGCCAACGCTGAGTTATATACGGTCATGAAAAGCTCCGAGCCCGGCTCGCCGGGTAGGCGCACAATCGGAAAACGTCGTCGCCGGAAATAGTAGTAGGGGCGGCCCTTATCGTGCGTGCATTGCACATAGCGGAGTCGAGTAACCCCTACATATGTAGTGTTCTGCATTGGCCTGACTCCACGACAAACAACGCAGTTTCTTCCCCCGGTCGCGCGTAGCGATCAGTGCTCTAGCTTCGACAATAGGTATTGCGCTGAGCTATAACTGTTCCACCATGATAATCTTGGATGCCTTTCTTTTCATTTGAAAACCCCCAAATGGGTAACAGACAAAAAAATAGGTGCGCGTTTGCTGCGCGCTCGCCGCGACCATCTACGACGCGAAAATATCTGAGGAAAGTAGCGCGATATTTCTACACCCTGCGCAGACCGCTCTCGTCGAGATAGCAGGAGATCCAACTAGTCTGATTACGCCGATTAGTCCGCTAGCGGGGCAGTCATCGGCGCATTTCATTTACAGCGCGAAGGATCGTAAGGACCAACTCTGACTGTCGGTGCGTTCCAGTCTTATGGAAAACCGACTTGATCTGGCGGCGTACCGTCTCGTAGCTGACACCGAACGCCTTCGCAGAGGACTTCAGCGAAGTTCCTGTGACGATGTGAACAACGAGGCGTGCCTCTGCAGGGGTGAAATCGAACCGATTCCGAAGAAATGCCTGCGTGTTCTTGCTGCGCATGAAGGTGATCCCTTCGATGGCAGAGGGGGAAGATGCCCAGCCTAAAGGCAGCGACGCACGTCGCAAACGCGCGCAATCGAGCTTTTAAGCGCTACGGCGAGCTGGCAAGCCATCTGTACCGACGCCGGATTTGCTGCTCGCTAAATCTTGCACCACCGCACGGGGCAGCCCTCTATCATGCCGTAGGGGTCAGCAGTTACATTCTACGACTTCGGTGTGACCGATGTGATTTATTCCTCTTAAGAGGCCCCCTCTATTTTTTGGACAGGACCTCAACATAATGGCCATAGGCAAAAGCTATAACCGCGTGTCTCAATCTTTGTCTCGCGCAACCTGTTGCAGCCCAGGCAACTGAAGCACCCCATTTGTAGTGCGAGATAAGCCATGAGGGAATTCGACCCGGCAGTGCTGCAACGGCTATAAAGACCAATTATTGTTTCGATCAAAACAATTATCTTGCGCCGTCGGGACCCTAAAAATCATAGTAAATGTCATTCTCGACCAAAGCGCGCGGCATATAGGCGGCGGGGAAACAGCTCGCTTGGGGTGGCCCTCATGAATGGGTCCATTGATTTCTTACATCGTCACTTTGGGTTGACGCCATCTGAGGCTGGCCTGGCGCTTCGTCTCGTCACAGGAGAAACGTTGCAATCCGCTGCGGCCGAGCTTCACATCAGTTACGAAACGGCGCGCACTCGGCTCAAGACGATTTTCAGTAAAACCGGAACCGGTCGGCAGGCTGAACTTGTCGTAGTCATCGTAACCGCTTGTCCTGGACTGCTTTAAAGCGGCCCCGCAAGGCCGACGCCTGTCTTTGTCCCGGTAGGGGGTGGCGGGTCAGGTACCCGCCCTTGTCGCCCTTGTTTTCTGAACTGCCAGCAAACGTCGGTCTCGGGATCATAACCGCTTATCCGCTCAGTCATTTGATGTTCCAGGATGCCCCGGATTTTGTTGAAGTAGGCGAAGCAGGCGTCGCCGTGAGTGATACTATGCGGCATCAGCGTCGTGTTCAACTTGTTGGGTGACGTATTTGCATTGGTGAGCTGCCAGCGCCGCTCTGAGAACCGGCAG
>DATLJR010000023.1:0-2341 GCA_035538755.1 Pseudolabrys sp. | reverse complement strand
GCATCTGACCCAGGCCTGGCTCGCTGCGGGCGACGATACGAAGGCCGATGTCACGGGTCAGTATTTCTATCACCTGAAGCGCATGGAG
The DNA here is from genome assembly GCA_035538755.1 of Pseudolabrys sp. Classification (GTDB taxonomy): domain Bacteria; phylum Pseudomonadota; class Alphaproteobacteria; order Rhizobiales; family Xanthobacteraceae; genus Pseudolabrys. Next base: position 2,253 of record DATLJR010000023.1, on the reverse strand, counting down.
CCGAACCTGCAGTCCCACGACGTGGCTCTGCAGGACCGCCTCATCGTGATCTGCACAGAAATCTCGGGAGAGCCGCTGCCGGCGTGAGACATTTCGCAGTTGACTTCCGATGTCCGCTTTCGGAGGTAAAGCGGACATTGGATCAGACGGAGCGGGGTAGCCCTTTTGCGATCAGGTCAGTTCGGGCTCAGTAAGCGTCCGAAGTACTCTTCGCCTGTTTCCCGCGCATCCAGATAACGTGTAAACCGCAAACGAACTTGCTATGAAATAAGTATTTCCTAGCAAGTTGCCGCCCGACTAGACATTACCTGGTGAGTCGGCGCGCTGTTTCGGATTCGTACCGTCGGGCGGCTGGCTCGGCCGATCATCGCGTCGCCTACAAAGAGTGGCCGATTAAGTCGCGTTTAAAGACCGGGTCTGCGACGCGGATCAGCACCTTGCCGAAATTCCGGCCTTCGAGCATGCCGATGAAGGCGGCTGGCGCCTGCGCGAGCCCCTCCGTGATATCCTCTCGATACCGGATCTTCCCGCTCTTAATGCCGACTGACACCATCTCGAGAAACGCCGCCTGGTGTTCCGGAACAAACTCATAATTGATAAAGCCGCGCAACGTCAGGCTCTTACTCAGAATCTGGCGCATGGTCGCGGGAAGGAGATTTGGTCCGGGGGCCGTTCCGGTCGCGTTGTATTGGGCGATCAGACCGCACACCGGCACGCGCGCGAAGGTGTTGAGCAGCGGCAACACCGCCTGCCATATGGCGCCGCCGACATTCTCAAAATAAACGTCGATACCGTCCGGGCACGCGGCTGCCAGCTGCTGTGCAAAGTCAGGCGCGCGATGGTCGATCGCGGCGTCAAAGCGCAACTCGTCGGCGACGTAACGGCACTTGTCCGCTCCGCCCGCGATGCCGACCGCGCGCGCTCCCACCATCTTCGCGAGCTGACCGACCAGTGAGCCGACGGGACCGCTTGAGGCCGCCACCACAACCGTCTCGCCGGGCTTAGGCTTGCCGAGAACCACGAGCCCAGCGTAGGCCGTGAATCCCGGCATACCGAGAACGCCAAGGCCAGTCGTGATCGGTGCCAACTTGGGATCAAGCTTGCGCATCGACACGGATCCTTCAATGGCCGCGTGGGTCCGCCATCCGGTCGGCGCCAGGACGATGTCGCCGATAGCGTAACCTTTCCTATCGGTCGCAATGATTTGGCAAACGCTCTCGCCCCCCATGACTTCGCCGAGACCAACCGGCGCCGCGTAGGATTTCGCGTCGCTCATGCGACCGCGCATATAAGGATCGAGCGACAGGTAAAGCACCCGCACAAGGACGCCGCCGGCCGGCAGAGTCGGCATTGCTGCTTTTTCCAAGCGAAAATTCTCCGGTGTCGGCGGTCCATTCGGACGTGACGCCAATACGATCTGTTCGGCCTGTCGCTCGCTCATGACGTTCTCTCCCTTTTACCCTTGCTGTTCGGGTTCTAAGTGTCCGCGCGAAGATGTGAGGCGACTGGCATCGGCCGTCAGCTTGTCCCGTCGATTTGCTCAGGCCGGGAAGCGATCGCCGAACATTGGACGGCCGCTCAGCGATTCAGCCTGGGTCGCCTCATCTTGAAGCACGTCCCAGTGCTCGGCGAGCTTGCCGTCTTCGAAGCGCACGATGTCAGCGGCGACCCACGATCGCGGGCGTCCATGGCCGGAGAAGCGTCCGTGGCAAATAACGTAGTCCCCCTCGGCGAGGATCAGGTGATTTTCGTAGCGCAGCGTCTCGGGCAGGCTCCGAACAAGGCTGAACAAACCATCGCGGCCAGGCGGGATGTGAGCACTGTGCTGAATGTAACGTTCGGACCAGAATCGCTCCGCGGCAGCATAGTCGCGTTTGTTGAACAGCGTGTCGAAGGCTTCGAGAACGAGGGCCTTGTTCTGCTCCGGTGTGGTCTTGGACATGGAAGTTCTCCTGTAGCTTCGGATTTACGGACAGTTCAAATCGGCCAGAAACGACCACGATTCAGCGGTTCGAGAGCACCTATCAGCGCGGGGGCCTCATCGAGATGAAACGGCTGCGGATCGTATTTGCCTTGCAAAGGCGAAGATTTCGTCTTTGGCGACCCGCTTGCGTCCGCTCTTGAAAACCTGTCCGACCGCGAAATCTTCCAGATAGCGCTTGGTCATGCCAGCTCCTGACGCCGGCAGGCGTGCGCGCTGCGGCTTGTCGAACCACGAGCCGCCGGCAATTGCTGCCGCATTAATGAGGCCAA
>DATLJR010000022.1:0-2786 GCA_035538755.1 Pseudolabrys sp. | reverse complement strand
CCCACCTGGAACGAGGAAACTTCTATCGAATCGAAGCTGGCCGACGCCAGCGACGTCCCAATCGGAGGACCCTCGGTGCAACTCGACAAAATCGCGGGGGCAATCAGTGCTGATCTGCTTTCTGGCCTGGTCGAGAAGACGCTCAACGATCCATGTGCCCCTTTTACGCCGGACGCTTTGGCAATTCTTGCAAGATTCAAGAAGGAGGATCGGGCAGGCTTTGAAGGCCTGCGCTCTCAGTTGAAGGGCGCGGGTTGCCGGGTGACTGCGCTCGATGACGCCATTGCCGAGGAAAGCGGCGAACTTAGCGAGCGAGCTATGAAACAGGCCGACATTCTTGTCGGACTTGCGCAAGAGGCGGAGCTGTTCCACGCGCCGGACGGGACTAGCTATGCTGACCTCGACATAAATGGCCATCGCGAAACTTGGCCCGTCAAATCCAAAGGATTTCGTCGCTGGATCGCGCGCCGATACTATGAAGTGGAACAGGGAGCCCCGAGTTCGGTCGCGCTTCAGTCGGCCCTGAGTGTCGTTGAGGCGAAGGCTCACTATGACTGCCCGGAGCGCACTGTCCATGTCCGTGTCGGCGGTATGGACGAACGGCTCTATCTCGATCTGTGTGATGAAACTTGGCGCGCGGTTGAGGTCGACACCGCCGGCTGGCGCGTGATCGACACCCCACCAGTGCGCTTCCGGCGCGCCGCCGGCATGCAGCCGTTGCCGGTACCGGTTTCCGGCGGGTCTGTTGAGACGTTGCGGTCATTTCTGAACGCCAAGACGGATACGGATTTTGTGCTGGTGGTCGCTTGGATATTAGCCGCCCTCCGAAATTGCGGTCCGTATCCGGTTCTCGTGCTCTCGGGCGAGCAGGGCTCGGCAAAGTCCACCTTCTCAGCGATACTTCGGTCATTGCTCGATCCGAACTCTGCACCGCTGCGCGCTTTGCCGCGTGAAGATCGCGACCTCTTCATTGCCGCGAACAATGGCTATGTGCTCGCGTTTGACAATGTGTCGGGTCTGCCGGGGTGGATTTCCGACACGCTTTGCCGGCTGGCGACGGGTGGCGGCTTCGCTGTCAGGCAACTGTACTCAGACCAGGATGAAATCCGGTTCGATGCTGAAAGGCCCGTAATCCTGAATGGCATCGAGGATTTCGTGACGCGGCCTGATCTGGCCGACCGCGCCGTGTTTCGGACGATAAGGCGGACGATGCCGCGTCGGGCATAGCCCCATAGTCCGCCGTAATCTTCGAAAATTAGTAGCGCGGACTGTGCGGACGGTAGGGACGCAAAATTACCCATCTAATAAAGCTGACCTTGCTCCCGGCAGCCATCAGGCGAAGGCATTGAAGCGCCTGTTGCGGTCGGCAACCGCCGTTCGCTGCGTCAGCGTGCCGATGATGGCCGTGGCGTCGACGCGCCAATGGAGAAAAGCACTTAGCGACCCCCACACGGTAAAAAGTCCGCGCAAAGCCGAGCATCGCCATTGATTTTGCAGCATAATCTCGTACCGACGTCAGACTTTTTGCGGTTCACTACGACAAATTTCATCCACGAGGCGGCCGTGGCAACAAGCTCGCTTAGCAATTGAGGAGCTTCACCGGTGACGATCATCGATTCCCAGGTCCACGCTTATGAGGCGAACACTCCGAAACGACCCTGGCACAGCGTGCCGAATTGGCCCGATCACGTTACCGGTGACGAGATGGTGGCGGCGATGGATAAGGTTGGCGTCGACGGCGCGATCTTTATCTCCGCCTTTTCCATGTACCGCTACGAGGCGAGTTATGCGGTGGAAGTGCAGCGCGCCCATCCGGATCGGTTTGCGATCGTCAAGCCGGTCGACCCAGACGATCCAGCCGTCGCCGATGTGATTGCCGAGTGGAAGCGGATACCGGGGACGGTCGGTATCCGCATCAGGATGACCAAGGAGGCGAAGCTAGATCCGAATGACCCGGGCCTCGACCGCATCGCCCGCGCGGCGGTCTAGCACGACTTTCCGGTCAACGTACTGTGCTGGGGTAACCTGGATGCGGGCACGGCATTGATCGATCGCCATCTCAACACGCGCTTCATCATCGATCATCTGGGTATCCTGCAACCCCGCACGCCACCGGCCCCGCCGCAGCCGTGGGCCGACCTGCCGAAGGTGCTGGACCTTGCCAAGCGCAAGAACGCAGTGATCAAGGTAAGCGGCGCCTGCACGCTATCCCAGAAACCGTATCCGTTCCCCGACATCTGGGATCCGCTCGCCCGCGTGTTCGATGCCTGGGGATTCGAGCGCTGCCTATGGGGCACGGACTGGACACGCGCACACGCCGTCGTCAATTACGAGCGGGCCGTCGAGCCCTTCCTCAAGACTGACCGCCTAAGCGACAGTGAGCGAGCGATGCTGATGAGCGGCGCGTGCGCCAAAGCCTATCGTTGGTCGCCGAAGAAAGGTTAGGTTGGACGGCAAAATGATCGGACGGACCGTTCCGCTCGCACCTGGTCGTGTGCTGACGGCTCCATCGAACGGCTAGGTTTGCGAGAATGTGGAGCGGCGCGGTGAATGTTCTGATATCCGGCGGGTTCAGTAGCGCGTACGAGCAACTGTTGCCGGAATTTGAGCGGACAAGCGGCATTAAGGTTACAACCGGATCGGGTGCGTCGCAGGGAACCGGGCCGCAGACGATTGCCGCGCAGCTCGCCCGCGGCGTCTCTGCTGATGTGGTGATCCTTTCCAGGGAAGGCCTTAGTGAGCTGATCGCCGCGAATAGGATCGTCGCCGGGACAGACGTGGATCTT
>DATLJR010000021.1:0-1559 GCA_035538755.1 Pseudolabrys sp. | reverse complement strand
CTCGCCTGGTTGGAGAGCACGCCGCCGTCATAGGCCCAGGTGCCGCGCCAGGCATCCTGATCGTAATAGGCCTGGTCGCGGCACCAGCGCACGCGCACCGTGCCGAGGATGAGGCGCCCGAAGCGGCCCGCCTCCAACGCCTCGCGCGCCTTGACCACGGGAACGTTGAAACGGTTCTGCTTCACGATGAAGAGCTTGACGCCGGCCTCATCGCAGGCCCGGATCATCTCGTCGGCGTCCTGGAGCCTGAGCGCCATCGGCTTTTCGACGACCACGTGCTTGCCCGCTCTGGCGCAGGCGATGACATGGGCGGGATGCATCCCGCTCGGGGTGAGCACCGAGACCGCATCGATGTCCTTGCGCGCGAGAAAATCGTCGATGTCGTATTGCGCCGGCACGCCGAACTTCGACGCGATCGCATCCGCTCGCGCGCGGACGGGATCGCAGACCGCGACCAGCCGCGAGCCCTCGATGTGATTGCCGCCCAAGAGATCGGAGTGTCGCTTGGCGATGCGCCCGCATCCGAGCAGGCCAAATCTGATCATCGAAAGCATTCCTTTACAGCGGGCATATGGCTCGTGAGAGGCAAAAGACTGATCGCGGTATAGACCAATGCTCTCTGTTGGCAAATGGAAAAGGGAGATTTCGCTGCTAGCTTGGCAGGGAAGATCATGACATAGCATTCCGAACGACGCGCGCGAAGTCTGCGGCAAATGCCGCAACGCGGGCATCAACGTCCGGCAAGAGGTCGCGAACAATCGGGTCCGTCGACCGGTAAGCTTCTGAAAGATGATCCGCCAGCGCTAGCGGGTCATCGACGCCAAAAAAGCGAGCCTTTCCGCCGGTCTGCTCGCGGTGAACGTCGATATCGGACAAAATCATCGGTACTCCGAAGAATTTCGCCTCTTCGACCGTCGTACTCCAGCCTTCGAATCTGGATGGATTGATGAGCGCGGTGGCGGCGCGCAATAACGCATAAACGTGCGGCAGGGGAATCATTCCCACATAGCAAAAATTGTTTTGCAGCCCACGGTCGGCAAGCTGACGCATGATGGTGTTAAAATAAGCCGGCTCTCTCGGATCGCTGTTGCTGCCGGAAGCCACAACGACCGCGTTGATGTCCCGTTTTGCAAGAATTGCCAGGGCGTCGACTACCACGGCATGGTTTTTGTGACGGTAGAACTGATTTGGAAGATAGAAATAGTTTCGCGGCAGCCCGTAAAATCTGACAATCTCGGCCGGATCCGCGTTCAGGAGTTCCGCCGACGGCTGCGCCGCGAATTTGACGACGGAGGAGCGGTGGATCGCTGTCGGATATGACATCAAACAATCCCTGAGCGCGCTTTCACTGCTCAGCATGATCCAGCGACCAGATAAAATTTGCATCCGCAGACCGAGCTCCCGCCTCCATCTTGTCATGGCCGGAAAAAGATGCGGCAGTCGCCGATGCTGCAGGTCCGGAATCCAGGCCACGGTGGGATAGGGCAACCGCCAACCGAAGAAACGAGCCGCTTCAAAAACCACGTCGATTTTCTTCCTTCGGAACTCTGCCACCTCTG
>DATLJR010000020.1:0-2812 GCA_035538755.1 Pseudolabrys sp. | reverse complement strand
CGCGAATTCTTTGACGGCCCCGGCTTCCACCCGAGGACGGGTAAGGCTCTCACCGAGATGACGCGCGACTTTGCGGACAAGCTACTACGCGAACGTGCCGATAGACTAGACCGTGAAGCAAAAGAGCGCGCCGGCCGCGAGCAGCGTGAAGAAAAAGAACGGGCCGATCGGCAGCAGTGCTACATTATCCAGCGAGGCGCCGCTCAGCCGGTCATATACCGAGACCATTCGCCTGGGATAGACCAGGAGACCGGACGCGAGTGTCGGCTGGTAACACCAGGCCTGATCGAGCGTTTAAAGGAGTACGCCGAAGGAAAGCGGCCGGTCAGGATCAAGGCACCTCAGCCGGAATTCTTCGACCCGCGCACCAGCGAGCCAATCGTTTGGTATGTGGACCGCGGAGGCACCATCGAGATCTTCGACCTGATGGGCTATCACCCCGAGACCAGCGAGGAACTCCTGCCCGTTACTCCCGAAATCGTGGACCGTTGGACGGCGCAGCAAGCGCAGAAGCGCAGAAAGCCACCCGCCCGCGTGGACCCGGTGTTGCATCCGTGGTTCGACGTAAAGACGGGAAGACCGAACATCTGGCACACCCCCGAAGAGACTGGCGCGCTCGAATTCTTTGACGGCCCTGGCTTCCACCCGAAAACGGGCAAGGCTCTCATTGAGATAACGCAAGACTTTGCGGAGAAGATCGAGCGTGAAAAACAAAAGCAGGCCGACGACCTAGTCATCTGGAACGCAAGTTCGTTGCATTATAAAGCGCTCGTCGGAACTCCGAAGGAGAGCGCTTATGGCAGTTGCAGGTATGAGAGGCCGGCCGATCGCGCCGTTGGTGCTGAGTGTGCAGGAACGATCATATTTGGAGAGGCAAGTTCGTCGTCAGCGGGTGGCCCGGTCAATGTCTGAGAGGTGCCGCGTCATTCTGCGATGCGCGGATGGCTTGCCGAGCAAGGATGTGGCGGCTGAACTCGGGCTACACGAACACACCGTTGGCAAGTGGCGTCGCCGATTCTTGAGAGATCGTTGCGACGGTCTGCTAGACGAAGCTCGCCCCGGCCGACCTCGAACCATTGACGACGATCAGGTTGCTGCCGTGATCGAGCGGACGTTGCGCACGACGCCGGTCGACGCGACGCACTGGTCGATCCGCTCGATGGCGGCGGAGACTGGTTTTTCCCACACCACGATCCGCCGGATGTGGGCGGCGTTCGGGCTGCAGCCTCACCGTAGCCAAACGTTCAAGCTATCGAACGATCCGCTGTTCGTCGACAAGGTACGCGATATCGTTGGCCTTTATCTTTCCCCGCCGAACCGAGCCCTCGTCCTCAGCATCGATGAGAAGAGCCAGATCCAGGCACTCGATCGCGAGCAGCCGGTCCTGCCGATGATGCCTGGCATACCCGAACGTCGCACGCACAGCTACGTGCGGCATGGTACGACCTCGCTGTTTGCCGCACTCAATGTGGCCTCGGGGTTCATCATCGGCAAATGCTACAAGCGTCACCGGGCAGCCGAGTTCTTGAACTTCCTTAAGGAGATCGACGCTCAAGTCCCTGGCGGGCTCGATATCCATATTGTCATGGATAACTATGCCACCCATAAAACCCCCAAGATCAAGGCGTGGCTCGCCCGCCGACCGCATTATCATGTGCACTTCACGCCGACTTCGGCGTCATGGATCAATCAGGTCGAGCGCTGGTTCGCTGAGCTCACCAGAAAGCGGCTTCAGCGGGGTGTTCATACCTCTGTCAAGCAACTCGAAGCCGATATCCGCGCGTTCATCGATCGGCACAACCAAAATCCCAAGCCGTTCAAATGGACCAAATCCGCCGACCAAATCCTCGCTTCAGTAAAACGCTTCTGCCACAAAACGCAGCAGACATTATGCGGCGAACTTTAGATTCACGTGACTAGCCGCTTTTGCGTCTCCGCCTGTGGCTTTGCTCCCCTTTTCGGCAAGTTTCGCCCTTAACCCGCGCTTGTCGGCATATTCTTTACCGTCGATCGGCGCAATGTGCGGCGGATCTTGCGCATGTGTGGCGCATCGGGATACTCGCGTCCCAACCATTGCCGCCGCTCCAGAGGTTTGCACGAAAACTAAGTGTAGTAATCTCAGTCTATACAACAACACTGCCTTTAAAGCTTGGAACGACATCAGCAACGTACGGATGACACGAATCAGCCTAGTACTCTCCCTGTTCTCATTCCTCCTGGCCGATGCAGTAGCGCAATCACCTGCTCCAATGAACCGAATCGACCTGCATAACGGCTGGACAGTACAACCCTCTCGTAACGTCCAGGCGACTGGCGATACCATCTCTACGCCGATGTTCCAGACGAAAGATTGGTACAGGACCTCGGTGCCAATGACCGTTCTCGCAGTGCAGGTCGCGGCTGGAGAATTCCCGGAGCCGTACTACGGGATGAATCTACGAAAGATTCCCGGGATTGCCGCATATAAGATCGGCGAGACGTTCGCGGACAAGCCGATTCCAGATGACAGTCCGTACGCTGCGTCGTGGTGGTACCGGACAGAGTTTCCGACTCCGGCCAATCATCGGCACGTGGCGCTCCATTTTGACGGAATTAATAATCGCGCGAATGTGTGGGTAAACGGGAAGAAGATCGCCGACGCAAAAGATGTTGCGGGAGCGTATCGGACGTTTGAATTCGATATCACGCCCGTGCTCGCCAAGACGGGAATGAACGTCCTTGCGGTCGAAGTCTTCGCGCAGACTCTCAACGATCTCGGGATCAACTGGGCTGATTGGAATCCGACGCCACCCGACAAGAACATGGGCTTGTG
>DATLJR010000019.1:0-4031 GCA_035538755.1 Pseudolabrys sp. | reverse complement strand
AAAGGCGGCACTTTCCAGTGAGTGCAAGTCCCACCCGGCAATCGCTCCAATCGGAAGCAACCGGAGCAGTCGGGAGGCAACGAAGTGGCTGAAGCCTCCACTCGTCAGAGGCCCCCTTGCGGTACGAAGAAGCAAAGCTCCACTCCCGTGGATCTGTTGATGAACAGGACGGGGGTATGGTCCGGCGTATCACCTTCTTTTATTATATCGGGTGGGATGATTTTCCACTCGCCATCTTTCAGGTATTGCCACTGATCTTTGCCGTCTTCACTAACCCTGAAGCGAGTCCTGAATACGTCGCCGTTGCTGCAGCAGGACTTGTAGGCAAGACCGAGCCGATGCTGTGCGGTCGGGTTCATTTCCTGCTTGTTAAACCATTCGTGATGCGGCATCGATGGATCGTGTGCATCAGCATGTACGGAAAGCAGAAAAAGAATAGCGAATGTTGTCAGTACGCGATCAACCGCTTTCATGGCAGTCTCCGTTATGGACTGTCACTAATTTTAGCTCGAATTTTAGCTCGGCTAGACCGACATCGTTGTGGTGCCCCACTTGAACGTCGGACCAAAGCCTGCGGAGCCGATGTGAACTGGTTCACACCAGTGGAACTAAATTTTTGAGATCGATTAGAGCGACGAGCGACCACAGCGTCGTACCAACTAAAGCAGCAATAAAAAAACGCCGTTTCATGCTCGCTCTTCCCAAACGACGGCCATGTAGTCCTGTCAACGTATCTCCTGGAAGAGCTTCGGTCCGCTTCGGGTCAAAAGCCGACATTACAGGGTGATCGGCGCATGTCCGTTTTGCCCCCCGAAAGCGGACGTCCGAGTCACCCACCGTCATGTTTGCAAAGTGTCATGAGTAGACTCATGCACCGCAGCAAATGGCGTCGCTATTCAATCACTTCGTCGGCAATTTGTTGGAGGTGCAACGGCACATCGAGGCCCAAAGCCTGCGCGGCTTTCATGTTGATCACCAGCTCGAATTTCGTTGGTTGCTGCACGGGCAGGTCGGCTGGTTTCTCGCCCTTAAGAATCCTTCCCACATAGGCGCCGGCGAGGCGGAAGGCTCCTGGAAAATTGGCGCCGTAGCTCATCAAGCCACCAGCTTCGGCGAATTCGCGAAAATGATAAATTGCAGGAAGTCCAATGCGAGCCATCGCCGCGACCAGTTGTTCGCGACGACCAGTGAAATAGGCGTCGGGAAAGATGAAAACCGCTCGAGCGCCCTGTCGGGCAAGATCAGCGAGGGCGGCGTCGAACTCGGTATCCTGGCTGGCATTCGCCGTTACAATTCGCTGGCCCCGAGCGGCGGCGGCCGCGACGACGTCCGTGGTTTCGGCAGCCAGGTTCGGGTTATTCCGATTGCTCAGCAAGCCGATGATATCTGCGCTCGGAACCATCTCGCGCAGAAGTTCAAGCCGTTTCGTTACCAGCCCGCTGGTCAGGACGGTGATGCCTGTGATGTTGCCGCCCGGCCGACTCAGGCTGGCGACGAGGCCTGATTCGACGGGATCTGCACCTGCCGTAAATACGATGGGAATAGTTGCCGTGGCCATTTTGGCGGCACGCGCGGTGACGTCTCCTCCAATGGTGGCGATAACGTTGACCGGATACCTGACCAATTCGGCAGCAAGCGCCGGCAGCTTGTTGAAGTCGCCGTAGGCCCAGCGAGATTCGACGGCCATATTGCGGCCTTCAACAAATCCCGAGTCAGCCAACCCCTGCCGGAGAGAGGCAACAAACGGCCCATGCGCCGTTGGATCGGGTGACGAGCCGCTGAGGAAACCGACCACCGGCATCGCAGGCTGCTGCGCACGCGCAACAGCCGGCCAAGCCGCTGCCAAACCGCCGAGAAGCGTGATGAATTTGCGGCGCCTCATTGCTCGTTCCGCTCCCGATACTCTAGCCTGAGCGTAAACAATTTCAGACACAAGTCCAACCGGCCGGAGTCCGCTTCGGTTCAAAACCGGAAATGACGATCGGCGATTGCCATGTCCGGTCTAGCCCAGAAAGCGGACGTCAGAGGCGCCAACCGACATGGTCAGCGTCGGGTCACTTCCGGACTCAGGCATCGCAGCAAAAAGACCGTAGCTTGGACTAAGTTTGCTGTGTTTTTGCCCGCATGAGCCGGCGGCGATCCAAGCTCTCGGCCGGCCAGACTTCGTTGATATCGTAGAGTTCAGGTACCGCCTTTGCGCTGGGCGGCAGCGTCACCCAAGGCTGCTTGGTGGACGTGAAAATGTGAATGTTCGGTGGACAGACATCAGGGTTGTCCATGGTACCGACGCGGACGAACCGAACGGTGGGACCGGCCTGCGGGTAGTTACTCCAAATCGCAATCTGACACGTCGGGCAGCGAGCAATGTTCTGACCTTTGCCGCTCGCCGAGGGCGTCCAGACGAGTTCGGGCTCACCGGCCGTGTGTACGACACGTTCGGCTTCATAGAGAGCGTTGAGCGCGTGCGCGGTGCCGGTCTCACGCTGGCACCAACGGCAATGGCAAGCATGAACAATCAATGGCCTTCCAACCAGCCGATATCGGACCTGTCGGCATGTGCATCCGCCTTCCATGTTTGGCTCCATCAGCAGTGCGTCCGCAGGTCACGTCCATTGCCTGATAGGTGCTGCGGTGACATGATCCCGCCACGTGAAGATGATCCCGGCGAAGCGCGAGCACAAGCGGATCGCTTCAAACAGCGGGAGTGCCAATGAGCATTTCACATCGCTTTGTTGAAACCAACGGCATCCGAATGCACCTTGCAGAAGCGGGATCGGGAGCCCCCGTGGTGCTCTGCCATGGCTTTCCAGAATCTTGGTACTCATGGCGCCATCAATTGGATGCGCTTGCGAAAGAAGGTTTCCGCGCTATCGCGCCCGATATGCGCGGGTATGGTCAGACGGACAAGCCGGAGGCAATTGATCAGTACACGCTCTTCCACCTGATAGGCGACATGATCGGCCTTCTCGATGCGCTGAATATCGAGAAAGCCGCCGTCATCGGGCACGACTGGGGAGCACCGGTCGCTTCGTACTGCGCCTTGTTTCGGCCCGACCGTTTCGCCGCGCTTGCCACGCTAAGCGTGCCGCCGTTCCGCCCCAGATTGCCTGGCCGTCCAACCTCGCTCATGCTTAAGACGGAAAACGCTCAATTTTATCAGCTGTATTTTCAAAAGCCGGGTGAAGCCGAGGCTGAATTCGAAGTCAACGTGGAACGCACGTTGCGCCTGATGTTGTTTTATTCATCCGGCGACGCTCCGACGGCAGGAAATAGCGGATCGGTAGGTATGGTGCCGATAGGACGTCCTTGGCTCGCCGAAATAGCACCGCCGCAAACCTTGCCGGCATGGCTTTCTGAGGCCGACATTAAATTCTACACGGATGAGTTTGCGCGGTCCGGTTTCAGAGGTGGGCTAAACTGGTATCGCAACATAGACCGCAACTGGGAGCTTTTGGCGCCGTGGAAAGACGCCAAGCTTCAGATTCCGACGCTCTACATGGTGGGCGACCGCGACCTGGTCTATCGGTTTGCCGGAATGGACACGCTGATTCCCAATCTCAAGAACTTTGTCCCGAAACTTGAGAAGACAGTTCTGCTTGAGGGTTGCGGTCATTGGACGCAACAGGAACGTGCCGATCAGGTTAGCCGTGAGATCATTCGATTTCTACAATCATTCAATTTCGCGACCCAGTCGTCCTCGCCATCGTGACAAGGGGTGCAAAACTCCAGCTTCGGGATAAAGGCATTGGGGCGAAGATTTCGTTGCGTCGGTGCATGGCGATATGCTGGCTTCGGGGGTAGGACGCAGTCTGGGAGATGGCGATGGCGTCAACTCTGATCGGCAAGCAGGCCGTTGTGATCGGCGCGGGAATGGGCGGGCTTACGGCCGCGGGGGCACTCGCCGACCACTTCGATCAGGTCCTTGTTCTGGAGCGCGACACTCTGCCCTCGGAGCCCGCGCATCGCGCCGGGACGCCGCAGGCGCGGCATGTGCATGCGCTGCTGCTCAGCGGTCAGCGTGCCCTCGGCGA
>DATLJR010000018.1:0-3085 GCA_035538755.1 Pseudolabrys sp. | reverse complement strand
GCTCCTTGCGGGCGCGTTTCTTGACGTTGACGCTGCCGATTGTCGTCAGCCCCAAATCCTGCCGTTGGGCATAGGTGACGCCCAGAAACCGGGCCAGATTGTCGGCCGATAGGTGCTTGCGGGTGATCGACGCCTCTTCGGTGATCGCGGATGCTTCGGCCTCGGTCACCTTGCCGCCCATACGCCTGGCGGCCTCCATCACTGACCAAACTTGATCTTTGGCGCCGGGATTGTGCCAAACCCAAGCTATGAGCCATCGGCTGAAGTCCTCGGTCTCGGCCGCGCCGACGTGGCGAGCGTGCAAGACGATTTCTCGGCGGCGCTTAGTGGCAAAGTCGAAATTGCTGTTGCGCCGCCGTCGCGGCGCTGGTACACGTTCCACTGTAATGATCCTTCAAATTTGCCCCGCTTCGTGCGGGGCTTTTTGTGTGTGATAAAAATCATGACGCGGCGGCCCCATCGAAACTGCGATGCACATCACGACAGCGAGTCAAATTCGCCATGTCGGAAAGGGAGCCGTCCGGTCGTCTAATCCGATACATTCCCGGCCACTTCGAATCGGGGACGATGCGCGGGTCGAGTTTGGGCGGCTTGCGCCTTAGCGTGACACTTTCCGGTTTTTGCCTCTCGGACATCCCGATAGTCGTTGTCACGCTAAGAACCGCGTCCAGGACCACGCCAGGGCGTGTCGCGGCCACTTTAACCGGTGTTCCTCGGTCACGGGCTCGCTGAGAAGTTTTCCGGCAGCGTGAGCTACAGAAGCGCGCCGTTGAGCGCTGTGGTCTAAATGGCAAGCCGCAAGTACGACAGGTGGCGCTCATGACGCCGACTCGTCGAGTCCGAGCTTCGCCTTCAGCCACGCCGAGGGAACGCGCTTTAGCCGACCGAGCTGGATCGTCTTGATGTCGCCCTTTGTGGCGGCGGCATAGGTCGCGCCGCGCTTCAAATCGAGCGCTCGTCCAGCAGTGGGCCACAAGGGCACCGCTAGGTTCTCATCCAACGCCCGCCGGATTTCGTCCGTGTCGGTTGGTTTCATTTTTGAAAAACTCCACGTTTCATAATTGCAACTATATGATTGCTGGCATGGCGAATGTCAAGGTATAACGTTTCACTTGTGAAACTATCGGTTTTGTGCCATTGTGTCGCGCCTAGTTCTCACCGTGGGGAGTCCACATGGCAAAGAAGGACCTGGAATTGCGCCCGGTCATGACGCGAATCCCCGAGGGCCTGCGCCGCCGTTTGGAACGCGAGGCGAAATGGCATCGCCGCTCGATGAATGCGGAAATCATTCACCGATTGCAGGAATCGTTCGATCTTCCCGACCACGCAGCGGCGATTGCTGACGATATTAACTCGGAGTTGTCCAGCGGTTTCTCTGATGTCGACAGTAGCCTCGACGAAATCCAATCCCAAAACCGGGCGATCCTGTCTCACCTTGGCTTGCCTGATCCGGCAGAAGACCGGCAAAGGGTGCAAGAAGACACGAGGGCGCGGATAGCGGCTCAAAGGCGGAATGCCCAAGAGCGGAGGGCAGCAATGGAGCGAACGGGGGCAGCAGCTACGCCTCCAGCGGAAACCGAGGATGGAGAGAAGAAATGAAGGGCCATATCCGCGAACGGTCGCCCGGTCATTGGGCCATCGTCATCGACGTGCGCGATCTGCAAACCGGAAAGCGCAAACGCAAATGGCACAGCTTCCATGGGACGAAGCGCGAGGCCCAGACAAAGCAGGCCGAGCTGGTCGCATTGATGGAGAGGGGCGATTACGTCGAGCCCTCGAAGGTCACTGTGGCCGAGTTCATGCGAGCGCGTGTCAACCAATGGGAAGCCGCAAGCGACATTTCGGCCCGCACTGCGCAACGGTATCGCCAACTAGTCGAAAATCAGATCGTGCCGTACCTCGGGACCAGGGCGCTGCGAAAGCTGCGGCCTCTTGATATAGAAGGGTGGCACACAAGCTTGCGAAATGGCGGTCGGGTGCAAGGCCAGGGCGGTATTGCCGCTCGCACCATCGGCCACGCACACCGACTCCTGTCTAAGGCGCTCAGGGATGCCGCAAGTAACGATCTTGTCACTCGCAACGTCGCGAAGCAGAAGGCGGCGCCCAAAGTCGAGGACAACGCGGATAAAGTCATTGTTCAGGACGTATCCGACCTTGTGAACAAGCTACGTGACTGGCGGCTCGGCGCTGCAGGCATGGTGGCTCTTTTCACCGGTATGCGGTTGGGCGAGGTGCTGGCGCTGCGCTGGAACCGCGTCGATCTCAACGCCAAGGTTGTTCAAGTCCGCGAGGCGCTGGAGCAGACCAAGGTGTTTGGGGTCCGTTTCAAGCTGCCAAAATCGAGGGCGGGCCGCCGCGACATCACGTTGCCGGATATTTTAGTCGATGCGCTACGGGAGCACCGTAAAGCCATGCTGGAGCTGCGCATGCAGCTCGGCGCCGGAAAGCTGCCGGACGACGCGCTCTTGTTCGCAGACATCGAGGGTAGGCCGCTCTCACCGACCGCCGTCTCAACAGCATGGGCCGATTTCGCCGAGAGCGTTGGCATTTCGGCAGTCACGTTCCACGCCTTGAGGCACACGCATGCGAGCCAATTGATCGATCAGGGCGTTGACATCGTCACCATCAGCAAGCGCCTAGGGCACGCCAAGCCCGACGTGACCTTGCGTGTCTATGCTCACCTCTTCCAGAAGGACGATGCGAAGGCGGCGGCTATCAATGCAGCCCTGAAACGGTAGGGTAGCAAAGCGGTAGCAAACGGCCGAAACGTTCGAGGAATGTTCTAATCGAGAGTAGGCCAAGCCATTGAAATTGCTGCTATGGAAGAGCGGCCGAGTGGTTTAAGAGAACGGTCATGCTGACCGTCGCCCTTCAGCAGGGCATCAACGGCATAGTCTTCGGCAGCCTCTATGTCCTGGTGGCATTGGGGCTTACCCTTATCTACGCGTTCTCGTGCAGATCAATTTTGCGCACGCGGACGTCGTGACCATCGGCGCCTTCGCGGCGTATTTTTTCACGTTCGCCTTCGGTGGCAATTATCTCATCAGTATCGGCGTCGCGCTCATGGTCGGCGCGGCGCTCGGTT
>DATLJR010000017.1:0-2781 GCA_035538755.1 Pseudolabrys sp. | reverse complement strand
CCGCTTACGCTCGAAAGAGGACAGGATTGAGTTGAGTACTCGGGAATATCCGCTGTGCCACAAGCAGCCATTGGCGCGGCTACTCGTCTGCGCTCACACCTCCCCACCGAGAGATGAGGACTACGTGCCGGCACCAGGCATGAAGCAGCGGATTTGTGTGTTGCCGTAGCGGTCGTTATAGGGCCACACAACGGCGGGGCCGAAACGGTTGGGCTCGGTTACAACGGCTATGTCAGGCACGACAAGCCATTGCCCATAAATTCGTACCCGATAGTGCCCATCCTGGGTGTCCCAGTCGACATCTTGCACACTGAAGCCGTCGGCAAAAGAACAGCACAAGCCCTTTCCGCTCGCGAGGTGGTCGAACCACGGCTTAAGCGGAGAATTTGCAAATCGGCCGTCGTCTCGTGCGACCAATCGGCCTGACAGCAGTATCGTCGTCAGGCAAAACGTAAAGACTGCCAGACCGAGGAGTCTGCACATCGTGGGCACCGTCAAGACGTGCCGCGTGTCCGATAGCAAGCGAGCGATGTGCCACAGCGGCCACCCGTCGATAGGTGGCCACCGGGCCGCATTTTTCGTGCGAACCGTTAAGCTATGTAAGCCACGCGCCGCTGGGGTTGAGCTTCAACGGCAGTCTTTGGTTCTGCCGGCAATTGCAGAACGGTCGCTTGCTGGCCCTCACAAAGTGTTGTCAGGAGCGCGATCCGGCCATCCGGAAATTCCAATGCATCATGATGCGCCGTGACCTTGTCTTTGTTGATTTGCCGAAAGATCGCTGTCTTATGCGCGATTACTTTATCGCGCCAAGCTATCAAGCCGATCGGTAAGCACTTAATCTCGTCGGCAAAGGACAGCTCAGTCCCCGGAAGGACGCACACCGCTACGTTCATGTCTTCGGGTGCCGCGAACCCTCGCGTGCCCGTACCAAAATCGTGCGTGGTGAGCTTATCGCCAACTTTCGCCGGCCGTGATTTGACGCTGTGGAGACTGTAGTCACACATTCTCGGACCTCCCCAATCGGGACAGCCCCTCAGCCAAGGCAAGCTTACCCCTTTCTCTATCCTAACGCATCACCTAAGAGTGGCAGCGCCTCGCCCCTCTCGGGGCGGCGAGCATCAAAATCAGCGCCGGTATCACGGAGGCCTTGTGTTCGAAACGTGAGCGATCACCAAGAACAAATCGGGGTGTAAATAATCTGACTCAGTCGGCAATCTTACAATATTTAGAGCGATCGTCCGCGTCTCATCCTTGGTGAGCAGCTTGGCCGCCTTTGCGACCAGGTCATACGCCGCCGTGGTCTCTGGCGACCTCGCATCTAGTCGTTGCTAGCCGAGCAAGCTGATATCACCAACAACTCAGCGGGGGGCTAGCGCAGCGTCGCTCATCTGCTTGACTGCATCATCCGCCAGCTTTGTCGACAGCTCAGAAGTTCGCCGGGCGCTCTGCAGACAAGCTTCAACATTATCCCGCGCCATGCGAGTCTGTAGGGCCAAACAATCGTGAATGGTTCTGCAGCTCATCAACTCTTCCAAGCTTTTCAGATTTTCCTCGACGCGGTTCTGCACAAACCGCATCCATTCCCCGGATACATTCTGCATGCCGCTTGCAAGAACAGTCGAGCTGTCAATGAGCGCCTGCACGCTGCTAGCCGAGTTCTGAATGCTCTGTCGCGCGTTATCCCCGGTAAACCCGAATAAGTTGGCAAACTGCTCGATCGATCGCTCAGCAATCCGGCTGGCAGCCTCGGTGCTGCTTTGCCATGTGTTGCTGAAAGTCTCAGCATTCCGCTGAAGAGCCTCGCTGGCGGCGCGGCCCGCACGTTCGGCCGTCTCGGACATGGCGCGGCTGGTCTGTGCGGCCTGCTCGACTGCTTTTCGGCTCATTTCATTCACATCGCGTTCAGTCTGGCGCGGATTGGCCATTGTCGTCCTCCATTTAGGTTGAGCTGCAGGTTAAGAGCCGTGGAGATGGGCGGCAGCCATTTCGCGCCGTTGCTGCGCTCGCCCTAACAAGTGCTTGCCTTCAATCGCGTCTAATTTGCTAACAAGCGACAGCAACTTGGAAGGCAACTCTTTTGGAGCTTTGGTACCGTTCTCTGAGCTTTTGCCCAATCTCGGGTGAACCACCAAGCATACGGCTCTAACTCTGCACGATACTTTGGCATCTCGGGCACCGCGCACTGGCACCCTCACTATGGTTGGCCAATCCGGGAACTGGACGTTCGTTCCCCGACGCAATGAGGTTATTCGAGCGACATGCGCCTGCTGTGAATTTCATTGGCAAAATAAGAAGCTCCGCGGCCTCCGCGTCCTTTTGTAGCAACAATTCTCAGAGGTTAATGTCTGCTATGGGTCAAAAGCAGACATTGGGGAAGGCGCGATTGATGTCCGCTTTACCCCCAAAAGCGGACATGGTTCAACACGGTCGGGATGTCCGCTTTGTGCCAAAAGCAGACATATGCAGCAACAAAGAGACGTCCTTATTCGATCACCTCGTCGGCACGAGACAGCAGTGATTGTGGTACTGAAAGGCCGAGCGCCTTGGCGGTCTTAAGATTGATGACCAGTTCATACTTCGTCGGCGCCTGAACCGGAAGGTCGGCAGGCTTCTCGCCCTTGAGGATGCGATCAACATAGCCGGCCGCGCGCCGGTAAGGAGAAACGCTATCAGGGCCGTAGGCGATCAGGCCGCCGCTATGCGCCATGAACGGTAGAGGGTAAACGGCGGGCAATTGATGATGGGCCGCGAGCGTGATGATCAGATCGCGATGGACTACCG
>DATLJR010000016.1:0-14575 GCA_035538755.1 Pseudolabrys sp. | reverse complement strand
GAGATCCAGGTCTTGGCGCCGTTGAGCTTGTAGCCGCCGGCAACCTTCTCGGCCTTGGTGACCATGGAGCCGGGGTCGGAGCCATGGTCCGGCTCAGTGAGGCCGAAGCAACCGATCAGTTCCGCCTTGGCCAACTTGGGCAGGTATTTCCGCCGCTGCGCCTCGGTGCCATAGGCATAGATCGGGTACATCACCAGCGACGACTGCACCGACATGGCCGAGCGGTAGCCGGAATCGACCCGCTCCAACTCGCGGGCGATCAGCCCGTAAGCCACATAACCTAATCCCGCCCCGCCGTACTCTTCCGCAACCGTCGGACCGAGCAATCCGAGCTTGCCCATCTCGGGCAGCATGTCGGGGTCGTATTTCTCCTCGCGGTAGGCCTCGATCACCCGCGGCATCAGATCGTCCTGCGCGAAGCCCTTGGCGGTCTCGCGCACCATCCGCTCCTCTTCGGACAGCTCCCCTTCCAGCCCGAGCGGGTCCTCCCACTGAAAGTCCTTGTCCTTGAGCATCGCGGGCTTGCCCGCACGGCTCTCCGCCGCCTGCGACATCAACGCCTCCCCGAGATTTTTCTCGTTCGGCATTATAACGCGCGGCACGGGTCTCGTTAATGGATTGCCGGGACAAGCCCGGCCATGACAAGGAGAAGAGTCTTGCCATAAAAACAAAAACCCCGCTCGGCGTCCCGGCGGGGCTTTTGGCGCCATCTTGTGACGGCGCTCAAACCGCCATCTTCAAGCCTTTGGTGGCGCGGAACGCGACTTTCTTGCTGGCCTTTATCTGGATCGGCTCGCCAGTCGCCGGGTTGCGTCCAATGCGGGCCGCGCGCTTGCGGACTTGCAAAATGCCGAGGCCGGCGATCTTCACCCGCTCGCCCTTCTTCAGGTGCTTGGTGATCAGACCGACCAGGTCGTCGAGCATTTCCCGGCCCTGGCGTTTCGTTAGTTCGTGCTGCTCCGCCAAGGTGTACGCCAAATCTTTCGTCGTGATCGGCTTGGCCTTCGCTGTTTCTGCCATGACGTCTGCTCCTCGTGCGCTCCATGCGCCTTGGGAATCAGCCCTATGAGATTCGCGGCCTTTCGAAAAGGGCCGAGTCGCTTGAAACACAGAAAGTCAGGCCTTTTTGCACTGCGGTGGCCCGTTGCCGCTGCTGGTCAATTTGTCTATCTACACGGATAAGCGCCCGTAGCTCAGCTGGATAGAGCGTTGCCCTCCGAAGGCAAAGGTCGGACGTTCGAATCGTCTCGGGCGCGCCATTTTTCCAATGACTTAGTGTACTATCATTCCTTCGAGCGCCATCTAGCAAGCACATAGCTAGCAACTACGTCATCCCCAACACTCACGGACTTCGTGAGGAAACGACCTCGTCGCGTTACCGATTTTTCCAACGGGAAATTCAACACGATCAATCGGACATCACGCACTGCAACGCAATCAATCATAGTAACCGCGCTGCCAAGCCGGCCAACGATCGGCCGCCCTTTTGTTAAATGGGTGAAAGCAATTATCGACGTGATGGCTAAAGCGCATATGGGCAGTCGAAGAATTTCAAAACCGTAGCGGGGTTAATCTCGCCAAATTGGATGGCTCGTTGTAGCAGCACGGTGTGCTGGATGTCTGCAACGCAGACCTGCGACCCCTTGCCAGGTGTTTAGAAACCGTCGATCGGGCGACTTCGAGCCCGAGCATCAAAAGTTCGCCGTGAACCCGGAAGGCGCACCAAAACGGGATCTCCCTGCTCATTCGCCAAATTAATTCTCGAGTTCGCGATCAATCATCGGACGTCCTATTCCGCTCTGCGCGAACTTTTCTTGTGTTAACCATGTAGATACTTCCGAATGTGTGCATGGTTAATAATGGTTTAAAATGATGGTTAAAGTCGGCGATGCCTCGGTATGGGTTTAGATCCGCTAAACACGAACAACGAAATGCAGGCGACGGTATCCAATTTGAGCGTTCCGAATCTCAGGCACCGGGCGCCGAGTTTACCAAAGAGAACTCCGACCCAATTGGAATTCTGGTCAACTGGGAGTCTCGGCTCGGAACGTGAACGGGTCGACGTCGAACGCCGCACCAGCTTCGGGCTCGAACTGACGCGTATGAATTATCGCGAACTTGATCTTGCGCTCGACCCTCACGACGAAGCGATCTGGTGCTCGATGCGGCTGACAGAGTCGCCGAACTTCACGACAACTTTGCTGACCGAGCTGATCTCAGTCCGTCGTAAGCTGCAGCGCATGTTCGCCGACTTTCCGTCAGGCGAGGCAACGCCGATCAAATACTTTGTCGGCGGCTCGCGCAGGCCCGGTATCTACAACCTGGGCGGCGATCTCAATTTCTTCATCGAATGCATCCGCACGGGCAACCTCGAGGCGCTGCGTGGTTATGCGCATGACTGCATCGACGTCGCCTATCACATGACTGTTGGTTTCCATTTGCCGCTGATCACCGTCGCGCTGGTGCAAGGTGATGCGCTGGGCGGCGGGTTCGAGGGCGCCTTGTCGTTCAACGTGCTGGTCGCGGAGAAGAGTGCGAAGTTCGGCCTACCCGAAATTCTGTTCAACATGTTTCCTGGCATGGGCGGTTTCAGTTTTCTGTCACGCAAGCTCGACGCAGTGCGCGCGCGAAAGATGATCCTCACCGGACGTATCTATAGCGCCCATGAGCTATACGAGATGGGGCTGGTCGACGTGCTCGCGGAGGATGGGCGCGGCGAACTGGCCGTGCGCGATTACATTGCGCACAACCGGTCCCGTCACACCGTCCATCGGAGAGTGCGTGACGTGCATATGCGCGTCAACCCGGTGTCGCGCGAAGAACTGCTCGAAGTCACCAATATCTGGGCCGAGCATGCGATGACGCTTCAGGCGGCCGATCTGCGCAATATGGAACGCCTGGCAAATGCGCAGTTGCGCCGCCTCAACCACCTGCGCGGTTAGCCGATCACCCGTAATTTCGGTGTGGCTTTCTTGTCCTCGAGAAAGAGCTGTTGCCGCAGGGCGCTGCGCACGCGCTCGAATTCCTCGCGCAGCGCCAAGAGGCGACTTTCACCTAGGCTGGCGAGCTCCTGCGGGCTGATCTGCCTCAGGGAGAGGCACATTTCATAGATGCCGCGTGCCCCGATGTTGGCCGCGGCGCTGCGCAAGGCGTGCAAATGCTGACGTACGGCCTGGACATTGCCCGCGGCCATGAGCGCGGCCAGGTGACGCAGATTATCCGTGGCGTCTTCGACAAACTGTACCGCGAGTTCATTGACAAATTTCCTGCCGCCCAGCTTTTCCAGCTCCTTGAGCGTGTCGGGATCGACCGCCCCGACGGCGGCCTGGTTGCGTTCGCCGGCAAGCTCGACGTTGGCAATCCCCGGCGCGGCAATCTGCTGTCTCGCCGGATCCGTCACCAGAGCGCCGATGAGCTCGATCAGACGGTTCGGCTCGATCGGCTTGGTGACGCAGCCGTCCATGCCGGCTTCCTCGCACCGCTGCGCCACGGTTTCCGTGGCATCAGCGGTCAGCGCCACGATCGGCACGCGTGGCTGTCCGAGTGAGGCGAAGCGGTACAGTTTCGTCGCCTCGATGCCGTTCATAACCGGCATGTTGATGTCCATAAACACCAGGTCGAACGTGCGCGCAGCGAGTGCGTCGAGCGCCGCCTCGCCGTCGTTGACAAACTCCGCCCTGTGGCCGGCGTGCTCGAGAATCTTGGCGACGACCTTCTGATTGGTGCGGTTGTCCTCGGCAACGAGAATCGACAGTTGCCGGCGGGGCGCAGTGCTCGCGCGGGCCTGTGCGCGCTCGCGGTGCTCGACCGTAGGCTTGCAGCGCGCGATCCGAAGCCCGGCCGCCAGGGTGATTGAATCAAGCGGCTTCGTTAGTATGGTAACGAAACGGATACGCGCAGAGCCTGCCGGCAGTCCTTCGCTGGGGCGGTCCGTAAGCAGGACAAAAGAAGGTGCACAGCCAACGTTGCCGCTAGCCAGCCGGCTGAAGGTGAATTCGTCTGCCGCATCGCAAACATTGTCGTCGACGATCACGATCGGGCGGCGGATGCGGTCCTTGCTCAGTGTTGCCAGAATGCCGACGGCTTCGTTTGCGTTCGTGGCAACCTTCACATCTCGCACGAAAGCCCGCACCAGCGCACGCGCCTCATCGTCACCGCCGATGAGGACGATGGGCTCGGCCCCTTCGTAAGTCTGCGAGGGGTGTTTCGCACGCGCTTTAAGATCGAGCTCAAACCAAAACGTGCTCCCTTTGCCCAGCGCGCTGTCGATGCCAATTGTGCCGCCCATCAGCTCGACCAACTGCTTGACGATGGCGAGGCCCAGGCCAGTGCCACCGAAACGATCGATGATGGTTTCGTCGGCCTGCGTGAACCGCTCGAACACACGCGCCTGCGCGTCTGTGCTGATACCAATCCCGGTGTCGGTTACTTCGAAGCGTAGGCGCACGTTATCGCCTCGGCGCGCGACTGCGTCGACTGCGATGGCGACGTAGCCCCGCTCCGTGAATTTCACGGCATTGCCGGCTAGGTTGATGAGGATCTCTTCGAGGTGAGTTTTGTCGCCTACCACGAGCTGCGGCGTCCGTGCGGTGCAGTGGATCGCCAGCCGCACGCCTTTGCGCTGTGCCTCGATTGTAAGCATGCTGCGGATTTCATCGAGCACCGACACCAGATCGAAGTCCGCGGGCTTACTCTTCATCTTGCCCGCCTCAGCGCGCGAGAAATTGAGCACTGAATCGATCAGAGTGAGCAGCCGCTGGCCCGACTGACCGATCGTCTCCGACATGTCTTCCTGCTCGGTAGTGAGCTTGGTGTCGCGGAACAACTCACTCATGCCGATAATGGCATTAAGGGGCGTGCGCAGTTCATGGCTGACGCTTGCGAGGAATGCGCTCTTCGCGCGGTTTGCCTCTTCGGCCTGGCGCTTGGCCTCCGACAGCTTGCGGATCAGTGTCGAAACGTAAAGCGGCAACAGGATGAGGCCGCCGGTGAGACCGATCGCAAGGCTAAGGTGCTCCTGCCAGAACGGAGTAATCGCGACCACTGCTGCGAAAGTAAATACACCGATGACACTGGCGATAAAAAGGTAGGCTACGCCGAAACGAAAACCGTTGCCGAAGATGATCCACAGATAGATCGGATAAAGCAGGGCGAAGGTCTCGCCGCCGATATGCATACCATACGAGAAGATGCCGAAATCGAGGAGCATTCCCAACATACGCCGCGTCGCCGAAGCCCCGGGCCGACAGAGCAAGTGTCCCAACAGGCCGATGGAGATAATCTGGTAGATCGCGAAATAGGGAGCCTGGTCGTGCAGCATGGTAGCCGCACTCCCATTACCCAGCATCGCTGAGACAAACAGATAAAGGAAGGCTGCGCTGCTCAGTGCCAGCCGGTTGACCGTCATCTCGTGTTCAGTATCGGGTCGGTTGCGCAACCGACGCGTGAGCCAAACGAGCAATTCTCCAGGCGCCCGACTCGGCCGCCGTGGTTTAGCTGGTCGGAACAGATCGACGCGCATACTCGGCCTCACGCGATGCGCGCTTGGACGCGGTCTTCCGCGACGAACGAGATCAATTCATCACTGCGCATCGGTTCGGCGACGATGAAGCCCTGCACTTCGTCGCAGCCCTCGGCGCGCAGCAGCTTGGTCTGTTCGAGCGTTTCCACGCCTTCCGCGATGATCTCCAGGTCGAGGCTGTGGCCGAGACTGATAATGGCGCGCACGATCGCCGCGTCACTTGGATTGGTCGTAATTTCACGAATGAAGCACTGATCGATCTTCAGCCGGTCGACTGGGAACTTCTTGACGTAGCTGAAGGTCGAATAGCGGGTGCCAAAGTCGTCGATCGAGATGCTGACATCAAGTTCCCGCAACTGCAGCAGATCCCTGGCAACCGCTTCGGCATCGTGCATGACGATGCTCTCTGTCAGCTCGAGATCGAGCAGCCACGGATCGAGCCCAGTTTCGGAGAGCACTTTGGCCACCAGCAGCGGCACGTTCTGCCTGAAGAACTGTATTGACGACAGATTGACGCCGACGCGGATCGGCGGCTGACCGCGTCGCTGCCAGGTCTTGGCCTGGTGGCAGGCCTCGCGTAGCACCCATTCGTTGATCGGTACGACGAGTCCGTTTTCTTCCGCGCGCGCGAGGAACTCGTTCGGCGTCAGCAGGCCGTGGCCCGGACGCTGCCACCGCAGCAGCGCTTCCGCGCCGGTCACTTGGCCCGTGCGTAACGCTACCTGTGGTTGGTAGTGCAGCACGAATTGCTGCTCGGCGATCGCCTTGCGCAGGTCGGAGTCGAGCACTATGCCCGCGCGGGCATGGCGGTTCATGTCGGAGGCGTAGAAGCGGAAGACCTTGCCTCCGTCCTGCTTGGCCCGATACATGGCCAAATCGGCGTTGCGCAGCAGATCCTGCGCGTTGGTGCCGTCGGTCGGATGGATAGCGATGCCGATGCTCGCGTTCGTCGTCACACGCTCGGCACCGTAGGTCCACAGTGCACTGACTGCGCCTATAATTCGAGTCGCCATGTCGGCGGCGTCCTCGTTTTTCGTGACTTGCGTCTGCAGGATCGCGAATTCGTCGCCGCCGAGACGGGCGACCGAGTCGGTCTCGCGCAGAATCGAACGCAGACGTTCGGCGACGGTCACCAGGAACTGGTCGCCGACGTGATGTCCGAGGCCGTCGTTGATGTTCTTGAACCCGTCGAGGTCAATCAGATGCAGGGCGAAGGGCCGGTCGCCGCGCCGGGCGCGCGCAATCTCGCGGCGCAACCGGTCGAACAGCAGCGCCCGGTTGGGCAAGTCGGTCAGGCCGTCGTGATGCGCCATGTAGAACAGATGGTCCTCGGCGCGCTTGCGGTCGGTGATGTCGAGCGAAGAGGTCAGCACGCCAACTACGGCGTTCGAGCAGTCGCGCAGCGGCGTCTTCGTGGTGAGTAGCACGCGCCGGCTGCCCTTGACGTCGACGATCTCCTCCTCGAAGCTCGGAAGCGCAGCTTGCGTGGTGATCACCTTGCGATCGAGCGCCCGGTGGCGCCCGGCGTAGTCGTCGCCGAACGCCGGCGGCATATCAAATCCGATCGCTTCGTTTGGGCCGATGCCGGCGAGTGCGGCCTGATAAGCATTGACGAACAGGATGCGGCCTTGCGTATCGGCGGCGCAGATCATCGCCGGGATGGTGTCGATGACCTGGGCGAGGCGCTCGCTCGAATCGCGCAACACGGCCTCCCGCGAACGCTCGGAGTCTTTGAGTTCCCGCGCCAGGATGTCAGCGCGGCTAGCTAGCTGGATCTGCTGTCTGCGCAGCTTTAAGAGGTTCCGGGCGCGGGTGACGAACTCTTGATGGTCGACAGGACTGTTGAGGAAATCGGTCGCGCCGGCCTCGAGAGCCTGTAAACGGAATTCGCGTTCCTCGTAGACGGTAATGACGATGACGGGGATTTCAACGCTGTTCGGCTGCGCGCGGAACCGGCGGATGAACTCCGCGCCGTCCATAACCGGCATCTTGAAGTCGGTGACGATCAGGTCCGGCGTGTTATTCTCGAGCCAGGCCAGCGCTTTTACGGGGTCGCCGAAGCTGCGCACGCTCACGCCCGACTCGATGGAGGCGGCGAGCCTCGAGAAAATCTTGCGGTTAGTACCCCGGTCGTCGAGAATTACAACCTGTACCATCTGGTCCCACGCCGGCCACGGCTTAATGAAAAAGGCACGCGAACGAGTGGGACTGTACGAAGTGTGTTTCTAAATATTCGGGAGGCGATTGCTTAAGAATTTAAGGGTCAAATTTCCCGACTGGCGCGCAGCACAGTAGCGCGTTGACGCGGTTTAATCTCTTGTTGAGGTTACCAGAAAGCTAATGCGGTCGCGTGGCGCAGCCGATAAGGGTAAAGAACGCGCAACACCAACGATAGTGATGACCCCGACGACGGCGGGGGAGTGGAGTTGGGTTGGGTAGAGATGCTTGTGAACGTGCTGTCGAGTTGGGTGCCCAAGCTGTTCACCAGGTGATGAACAAAACCGAAGTTCCATCGCGAAACTAATGTGACATTTTGACGTAACATTTTCGTTTCACGAAATAATCAGCGTCTGCTGCTTCTGCGACCGACGGTCAACGCCGTGCAATATGGCTCCCGTTAATCTTTGCAAAATATTTATTAAAGATGCCAATTCGGCCAGCTTACTGTTACGTTTATATAATTGCTTTCGTGCATCTGTATCCACCGTGCGAGCGCGACCCAGACAGGTCGCACAACACACCCGGACTACTCGTAGCAGATGTCGGAAGTTTTTAGCGAAATAGTAAGTTTCGTGACGCCCATTACGGGCATCGTCATTTTCTTTATCGCGTTAATTTTGCAAATTCAGTCCAGGCAAAAACTCGAAACGCAAAAACTGCAACTTGACGCGGCCCTCACCAATATGTCGCAGGGGCTATTGATGTTCGATTCGAGTGAGCGAATCGTCGTTTGCAATAGCCGCTACATCGAGATGTATCGGTTGTCATCTCAGGTCGTGAAACCAGGCTGCTCCCTTCGGGAGCTTCTCAAGCATCGTGTTGCGGCCGGCAGTTTTTTATCTGAAGACCCTGATAGATATCTGAGCGAGCTGCGAGCTTTGCTTGCTCAAGGTAAAACTGTAAGTAGGACCACGGAGCTGACTGATGGGCGGGTCATCGCCGTCTCAAATCGACCGATGGAAGACGGTGGCTGGGTCGCGACGCACGAGGATGTTACGGAGGCAAAGCGAACGGAACAGCGCATCCTGCAGATGGCGCACCATGACAAGCTGACCGGCCTGCCTAACCGAGCCGCTTTCAATGAATATTTTGCCGCCACTCTCGAACGGTCAGCGACGAGCGGCGAGCAGTTCGCTATTTTGAGCGTCGATCTTGACCGCTTCAAAGAGGCCAATGACGTTTACGGACATTCGGTTGGCGATGCGTTGCTGCGGCAGGTCGCCCGCAGACTACAGGAGGCTGCAAGAGGGACTTTTCTAGCACGTGTTGGTGGCGACGAGTTTGCTGTTGTCGTGAGCGCTGGTCCGCAACCAGCCGCCGCGGCGACACTCGCAGAGCGCCTGCTCGCTGCCTTTGCGGATGAATTCGAAATTGAAGATCAGCGGATACAGATAAGCCTAACCATCGGCGGCGCGGTCTATCCGACTGATGGCGCCGACGCCAAAACACTGATGGTCAACGTCGATGCCGCCCTCTATCGAGCCAAAAGCGAAATGCGTGGGGTGGTGGTGTTTTTCGAGCCGGAAATGAGTGCACGTCTACGCGAGCGGCACGCTCTGCAACAGGATTTGCGATCGGCGATCGCGCGTGGCGAATTGCTGTTGCACTATCAGCCGCAAGTGCGAATGACAGGCGAAATGATCGGCTTCGAAGTGCTGGCGCGCTGGCAATGCCCTAAACGTGGCATGGTCTCTCCCGGCACATTTATCCCTATGGCAGAGGAAAATGGTCTTATCATTCCGCTAGGGGAGTGGGTCCTGCGCGCGGCTTGCTGTGAAGCCGCATCCTGGCCGCGGCCGTTGACCATTGCCGTTAATATCTCTCCGATCCAGTTCCACCATGGCGACCTCCCAAGGCTTGTCCATTCAATCCTGCTTGAAACCGGCCTTGCTCCGAGCCGTCTTGAGCTTGAAATCACTGAGGGCGTGTTTATTAACGACTTTTCTCACGGCGTATCGATCCTCCGTCGACTCAAGTCACTTGGCGTGCAGATTGCGTTGGATGATTTCGGAACAGGATATTCGTCCTTGTCGTATGTGCACTCCTTTCCCTTCGACAAGATCAAAATCGATCAAACATTTATTGGCGATTTGAGACACAGCCGCCACTCTATGGCGATTGTCCGCGCGGTCATCGGTCTCGGCCACAGCCTCAACATGCCGGTCCTGGCGGAAGGCGTCGAAACCCAAGCCCAACGTGGCGTCCTCATGAAGGAAGGCTGCGACGAGGCGCAAGGTTATTTTTTTGGTCGACCACTTCCGATTGCCGAGCAAGCCGAACTCATCGGCCGTCGGGCGAACGCTCCGAAAAATTACGCCTTGGCGGGTTAATGATCCGCCATTCCCGACCCCGGAGCGCGCTGATGACAGATTGGCGCTTGCGGATTGCCGCCGAAGGTCGTTCAACCGTCGATGCCGCAAGTCCGTTGAGCGGCGACCCGATGCATCGTCTGGCGCAGGCCTGAGCAATTCGGCCCCGAGCCGTGCCGGGCAAACTCTATCTTGGCAGCCAGCGCTTCGTCGGCGAGAGGGTCATCAGGCAACTTTCGTGAGGAAGCTCTCAACTTCGGCGCGCATCTCCTTCGCGGCCTGCTCTACTGCCTCAGACGCCGCGACAACCTTCTGCGCCGAGTTTTTGGTCTGGTGGGCATCCTCGGCGAGTTCGGCCAACGCATAAAATACTGCTTTCGTGCTGTCGGCAGCGCTCGCGACATTTTGTGATATCTCGGCGGTGGCGGCGTTCTGCTGCTGCACCGAGGCCGAGACAGCAGACGCATGAGTTTCGATCTGCTCCATGCGGTGCCCGATCTTTGCGATCGATTCGACTGCTTTCACGGTGGCTTTCTGCACTTCCAGTATCTGACTGGAGATGTCCTCGGTCGCCTTCGCGGTTTGTACCGAGAGCGACTTCACTTCCGAAGCCACGACCGCAAATCCTCGGCCCGCTTCGCCCGCGCGCGCTGCTTCAATGGTAGCATTAAGGGCGAGCAGATTTGTTTGCTCAGCGATTGTACGGATCAGTTTAATCACATCACCGATCTCTTGAGCAGCCTTTGCCAATGAACCGATGTCTTGAGTCGTAATCTGCGCCTCGCCGACCGCAGAACGAACCACTGTCGCTGTCTGCCCGACCCGCTGCTCAATTTCCCCGATTGACGTCGACAACTCATGGGTAGCCGCCGCCACGGTCTCAACATTTTGAGAAGCCTCATTCGACCGCTGTACTGCGCTCTCGGCGCATGTGGAAGTATCGTCGGAGGCTTTTAACAGGATCGAGGCTGTCCAATGCATGTCGCGCCCGCTATCGGCGACGGTCTGCATCAACTTTTCCACGCGCTCGCGGAAATTTGAGATCGCGTGTTCCACAAGAGCTCGACGTTCCTCCTGCTGCTGCATGCTTGCTCGCTGCTGCTCGGCCTGGCGTCGCTCGGTGACGTCCTCGTGCGTGCCGATCCAGCCCCCGCCTTTGACCGGATGGTTCTTGACGAGGAGGACACGTCCATTGGTGGACTTGACTTCGTGCTCGATCGTGCGACCTTGCCTAACCGAAGCGAGAAAGTCCTTGCGATATTGTTCAGGATCGCGATGAAAGGTCCCTTTGGCTACTCGCCTCACCAGCACATCAGACAACATCGAGCCCGGCCTCACGTCGTCCGCCGTCAAGCCGTACATCTCGTAATACTGTTTGTTGCTGACGATCAGCCGTTCCGACGCATCGAACATGCATAATCCCTGCGACATGCTGTCAATTGCGTTGCGTAAGCTCCCGTTCTGCAGCTGCAGATAACGTGTGCCACCCAAGCCAATGAGCCACATGACAGACTGTGCAGCGAACGCCGCGACAAACGCGATTGCGAGTGATTTGGGCATGTTCAAAGTGTTTGGCGAACCGCTCATCCAGACCCATAGCGCGCCGAATGTCGTGACAAATGTCGAAAGAGCGACGAGGACAAGCTGTCCGAATTTCCAGGTGTGCATACGCCGTCCGCTCAACTTCCACTGTGGCAACTAACTATTTGTTATAATTAAGTAGGCGTTAAGAAATGGTTGGCGCAGCCATCAGCGTAGCGGACGCGCGGGTCTGGGCACGGGTGAACAAGCCAGATCACCGGGTCCTAAAAGATCTTGAATGGTTGGAGGGAGCAATGTGCGGTCGAAAACAAGCGTACATTCTTGTAGGCCTGTTTATCGGGGTTCTGGTCTTTTTGCCTACGAGCGGGCCGGTTATCGCTCAGTCTCAAAAAATTGGTGACCCACCAGAATTCAGCAATATGCGCCTTGTCGGGTTTAGCGATCTTCAGGGTCGGTCCGCCTGTCAGCCAACCATCCACCATCAGGGCAACCACTGGATCGCCTATATCGGTCATCACGGCGGCACTAACGCGACGCCGAAGCCGATCAATCCGCTCACTGGCCAACCCGAGTTCAGCGGGACGTCAATTCTCGACGTCACCGATCCGGCACATCCGAAGTACCTCGCCCATATTCCGGGCCAGGAGGGGAATTATGAAAGTGGCGGCGCGCAGATGGTGCGCGTGTGCGATGGCCGCAGTCTTCCCAAGGGTGATCCGAACGCAGTCTATATGTTGCGAACTTTCGGTGGGCAGGCGCACGAAATCTGGAATGTTGCCGACCCCGCCCATCCGTCGCTCGTCAGTCGTATCGAGGGGATGCGCGACACGCACAAGAATTGGTGGGAGTGCGATACCGGCATAGCCTACCTCGTTTCGGGCGTCCCGGGCTGGCGTGCCAAGCGGATGACCGTGGTCTATGACCTCAGCGATCCTGCGCATCCAGTGAAAATCCGCGACTTCGGATTGCCCGGCCAAGAACCTGGCTCGACTGGCAACGTGCCGACCGATCTTCATGGGCCGATTTCCACCGGACCAGCCGGCAACCGTATCTACTTTGGGTACGGCACCAACAAGGGCGGCATGTTGCAGATCGTTGATCGCGAAAAGCTCCTCCATGGTCCGAAAGAGCCTACACCAGAGAACCTGCGTTATCCCGAGGTCGGACGGCTAGTGATGTCGCCGCTCAATGGCGCCCACACGACGTTTCCGATGCTGAAAATGCCGATCGCAGAGTTCGCCCACGACAAGAATGCCACGCGTGACATCGTCATGATTGTGGACGAGGAGATCGCCAATGAGTGCCATGAGCCGCGCCAGATGGTGTGGTTTGCTGATGTAACGATCGAGGCGAAGCCGGTGATGATCTCAAGCTACACCGTGCCGGAAGAGAGCGGGCATTTCTGCGAGCGTGGCGGACGCTTCGGCTCTCACTCGTCAAATGAGAGTATGGCGCCGATCTTCTATAAGAAGCTCGCCTTCATCACATTCTTCAATGCGGGCGTGCGCGCGCTTGACGTGCGCGATCCTTATCATCCGAAGGAGGCGGGTTACTTCATCCCTCCGATCACTCCGGCTACAGACAAACGCTGCATCAAGGTCGACGGTCAGGAACGTTGCAAGACCGCGATCCAGAGCAACAATGTGGAGACCGACGAGCGCGGCTACATATACGTGGTCGACCGCGCGAACACCGGCCTCCATATTCTCGATCTTACCGGAGATGCGCGACGCATCGCGGAGCTGCCATAAGGTAACTGACGGCGTTGACTCGGCTTCCCCTTGCGGCGAGGCAGTTATGGCGGCACTCGAGGCGGCCACGTCGCGAAACCCTGACGTTGCAAGCTGCGAAGTAAGAGGCTTCTAGTCTGTATCCGCCGGAGCCGAAAGCACGCTGTCACACGGTATGTTTTCAAGCAAATCGTGTTGAAGCTGCCCTGCTTCATCAAACATGCCGATCCAACGCAGCTTCAGGATCATTTTGACAAGCTCGTCCTGGCTCTGCCGCACAAAAGCAGAAGGAAGGGGTTGCTGTTCCAAGTTTATGGTCATGAGGGGTTTCCTCTCGGATATTGCGTTACGCAAGCAGCACCCGCGGCCCAATGCGCTGGTCCGTGGTTCCCCTCCTTGAGCCCCATAACCGTGAAGACGTGCTGGAATTGAATGCGCGGTAGCGGTCAGATCGACTACTACCCTGCAAAACATAAAGTAACACAATAAACAAACGTACCGGAGCAGGAGCGTTGACCTAAAGCAATATATTTATTCGTGGTTCTCTATTACCACTGCGCAGACGAACTGGCCACTTAATTGGATTACCTTGGATTATGATTGGCCCTACGGGGACTGGGAACAATCACAATAGTCCAACAATCGGCAACGCCTCTAAGGCGAACTAAATTCGCCGACATCGCTTGAACAGGGATGCATGTCGGCCTTGCCACATCGGTCGTGCGCTAAATTACTGCGGGGGCGTAGTGGCTTCTCACAAGTCGATAGTGGGCCTGCAGAAACCCAGACCTAATGTAAGCACCCCGAGGGGGTGCAGTAGGTTCTGTCTCCATCACACATGAAGTGCTCAAAATGCAGCGCTATATCGTTTTGTAGTTATCGGAATAGTTGGCGAAGGGATGCATGGCTTTGGGTGTTCTGCACCTGCTGTCAAGTTATGCCTATCCCTTGCGCGTAACGACGTTTATCGGTTCCCTTGCTCGTAACGACGTTTATCGGTTAGATGTGAGCAGTCTGCCGCGCGAAAACCGCAGTCGTGCTTTAACCATTCTGCTGTTGACCCATCTCCGCCATTCGCACGTTGCAACGCAATGTCAGCAGTGAGCACACACGCCGAGTTGCACTGCCGTTGCGGGGAAGTCCGCGGATTAGTAACAAACGCGTCGGCGCGCACCGTTAATCGTGTGGTCTGCTATTGCGACGACTGCCAGGCATTTGCGCATCAACTTGGCCGTGCCGACTTGCTCGATGCC
>DATLJR010000015.1:0-24735 GCA_035538755.1 Pseudolabrys sp. | reverse complement strand
GACGCGGCGCGGGTTCGGCTCTATACTAATTGAACGAACTCTGGGACACGACCTTGGCGGCGATGTTCAAATCGAATTTAGGCCGGAGGGGCTGCGTTGCTCCATCACAGCGCCTTTAGAAAAACAAATGGCCGATCAATTTAGTACTTAAGCGGTGTCCCGGCGAGGGCCAAATGCGTGGCAAAATTCTTCCGCTTGTCATTGCTATTTTTGCGTATTCGGGTGCTGCGGCGGCGGAAGAAGCAACGCTTCGGGCGATATCAGCATTTACCGAAAAAACCACCTATTCTCGCGGGATAGAGCGCTTTATCGAGCGGGTCAACCAGGCCGGCAAGGGTATCGTCCAAATCGACTATATTGGTGGGCCGAAGGCGATGCCCCCATTCCAAGTTGGGAATGCATTAAAGAATGGCGTCGTCGATCTGGCGAACTCGACCGGCGCATTCTACACGAATCTGATGCCTGAAGCCGACGCTTGGAAACTCACCCAACGTTCCATGGCCGAGCTGCGCAAAAACGGCGGCTATGATTTCATGGCGCAGCTCTATGAGCAGAAAATGAATGCCATCCTGCTGGCTCGCGTCGTCGACAACAATCCCTTCCATCTCTATCTAAATAAACGCATCACCGGCCTCGACCTCACAGGCTTAAAGCTGCGTATTACTCCGGTTTATCGCGATTTCTTCCAGGCCCTGGGCGCCACCGTCGTGCAGACTGCGCCGGGTGAGGTCTATACCGCACTCGAGCGCGGCGTAGTCGATGGGTACGGCTGGCCTATCACCGGCATCTTTGATCTCGGATGGAATGAAAGAACCAAATATAGAGTCGACCCTGGTTTCTATTCTGCGGAAGTATCAATTCTCATTAATAAGAAGGTTTGGGACAGACTGAACGATCAACAAAAGACGGTGCTCAGAAAAGCTGCCGACCAGGGCGAGACTGAGGCGGCATCAGAGTTTCTTGCGGAGGACGCCAGGGAAACTGAGCGTCAGGCTGCTGCGGGCATCGAAACAATCGAATTTGATCCTGTGGTGGCAAAAGCCTATTACGAAAAGGCCTATGAGGCTGGCTGGGCCGGGCAGATTCGCCAAAGTCCGGAAAACGGACCAAAACTACGTGAGTTTTTTTCGAAGTCAAAATAATCCGAGATCCAAAACTACCGGCAGACATCGTTGCCGCGGCATAGAAGACAGGGCTCAACGTAAACGGGTTTTTGATGGGTGACTTGCGATGAAATCGATCTCGCAGTTCTACGGCAGTCTTCTCGACAAACTGCTACTTGTAGCGTGTGGTGTGCTTTTTCTCATGATGCTGATGATATGTTCCGATGTGCTACTGAGGAACGTCGCACTAGTGAAGTCTCTGCACGGTCTGGCATGGGCGGATGAGATTTCCGAATACATGCTTTACCTAATCACAATGCTCGCTGCACCTTGGCTGCTCCGGCAGAGTCGACACATCCGCGTCGACATCCTGCTGCGCGCAATGCCGCCCAGACTTGGCTGGTACTGCGAATGGTTGACCGACGTGGCGGCTCTCGCCTGCTGTACGATTATGATTGTTTACGGAGTGAAAGCGACTTATGCCAGCTATTCCTCCGGTATGTTCACGATTAAGACGCTGGTGACACCGGAATGGTGGTCGCTCGCTCCGCTGCCGATAACCTTCTTCCTCCTCGCGATCGAGGTTCTGTTTCGTATGCAGCGCCTCGCGCAAGGCGAGCGGGCGCCTCGCGACGATGCAATGCAGGCATCGTAGTCAAGATGTCTTGGCTAGCTGCATCTTGGCTACTCCTCGGCGGCTCCACCATGCTGCTGTTCCTCGGCCTGCCAGTCGCATTCAGCTTCCTAGCGATCAACATAGTTGGGGCAATCTTATTCCTCGGCGGCGAACCCGGTTTGGTGCAGCTGGCGCGCAACAGTGTCGATTCGGTAATGAGTTTCTCATTAACGCCCATTCCCATGTTCGTGCTGATGGGCGAGGTGCTGTTTCGTACCGGCCTGGCCGTGAAGGTATTAGACGCTTTCGAGCGTCTGATCACTAAGGTGCCGGGAAGACTGGCAGTAATTGCCGTCATCGCTGGAACCATCTTCTCGGCAATATCGGGCTCAACTATCGCAGTTACGGCAATGCTTGGCAGCTTAATGGTGCCATTGATGTTGGACCGAGGCTACCACCCCTTACTGGCGACGGGTCCAATCATTGCCGTTGGCGCGTTGGATATGCTGATGCCTGTCTCCGCGTTGGCGGTGCTGCTCGGAAGTCTTTCGGGCATTTCGATCACTAGACTGCTAATGGGAGGATTTGTTCCGGGCATGATATTGAAGGTCGTGTTCGTCGCGTACATCGTGGTTCGCGTCAAACTGAACCCTTCTCTAGCGCCGACCACACAGCTTGCCGTTTATCAAGGCTGGGAAAGACTTAGGCCCTTGGTAAAATACGTTATCCCCATTCTCTCGATCTTCCTGGTCGTAGTCGCGTCCATGAATGCGGGATGGGCGACCCCGACCGAATCGGCGGCGATCGGCGCGTTCGCCACGATGCTGCTGGCGCTCGCCTACCGAGCGCTTACGGTGGAGACCCTACTCGCGGCGCTGCGGGGCACAATAATGATTTCGGGAATGATCCTATTCATCATCGTCGGGGCGACGACCTTCTCGCAGATCCTGTCGTTTTCAGGGGCGAGCAACGGACTAGTGTCGCTGATAACCGGGCACGGCCTGGCGCAAAACGCGATCATCGGCGGCATGATGCTGATTCTGATCTTTCTTGGCATTTTCGTCGATCAGGTGAGCATGATGCTGATCACGCTACCGATCTTCATGCCAGTGGTGCAGAAGTTTGGCATCGACCTTGTTTGGTTCGGGGTAATGTTCCTTATTTGTATGCAGCTTGGTCTACTGCTGCCGCCGCACGGGTTACTGCTGATGACAATGAAGGGAGTCGCGCCGCCGCAAGTTAGGATGAGCCACATATTCCGTGCGGTCGTGCCTTTTATCATGCTAAGCTTGCTGATGTTGGCGCTCGTGTTCTACATGCCGGCGGTGGCGCTCTGGTTACCGGGCATGGTGCGGTAGGAACGGAACATAGAAACCTCCTCGGCGGCAAGGTTGTGACGCAAGGCGGCCAGGATCTTTTCGCGGACTTTCCTGAACGAGTCTCAGCTGCAACGTGTAAAATCGCACGATATATTGACCTCCTGCCTCTTTCACCGAAGCGCTATCCTGTGCGTTCCACCAAAACACAGGGAGACCGTGGCGACTCTAACCACCATCCGCCTTCGGTGCCGTGGTGGCCAGGTGGCCGGGTAGCCGGGTAGCCCAGTCACATTTATCTAGTCGGCAAAATCTATGTCTCAGGCAACGAACTCCGTTCGATGAAAGGATAGCGCATGGTTGCAGGCTTTGCGTGTGCGGCGGCAAAGACTCGATCAGCTTCGTATTCCATTGCGCTATCAACGTGGCGTGGCCGCTCTGGCCACCCGTGGCCAAAATCTGCTCGATCCCCCGCCGCGAGATCGCGGAGGTGGCTTTCGACATGCCATGATTCCTATTTGCGGTTGTGGTGCACTCGCGCCCCGGCGCGCGGTTTTTCAGGCTGCAGGGTGTTTCAGCGGCGCCATTCGCGAGAGATCCGCGATCACCGCCTGCGCTGCGTTGTGCCCCGGAGCACCGGTCACGCCACCGCCCGGATGCGCACCTGAGCCACACAGATAGAGCCCGGCGACCGGCATGCGGTAATCGGCGAATCCGAGCATCGGGCGGGCGGAAAAAAGCTGATCGAGCGTCATTGCGCCGTGGAAGATATCGCCGCTGGGCAAACCGAAAATGCGCTCCAGATCCAACGGCGAGAGGCTTTGTCTGGCGATTACGCTCGCTTTGAAACCAGGCGCGTAGGCTTCGACCGTCTCTATCATCAAGTTGGCGACGGCCTCGCGGTGCTGATCCCATGTTGATCCGTCGGCGAATTTTGGGTTCACGTGCTGGCAGAATAGACTCGCTACATGCGCACCCCGCGGAGCGAGGCTGTCGTCGAGTGTCGACGGAATGACCATCTCGATAATTGGCATTCGGCTCCAGCCAGAACGGACGCAATCGCTATACGCTTGCTCCATATATGAAAGGCTTGGCGCAAGAATTATTCCGGCAGTGTGATGATCTCCCATTCCGGGTAGCGCGGTAAAATCTGGGAGTTTCGAAAGCGCCACGTTCATGCGAAAAGTTCCGGAGCCGGCCTTCCATGCCTTCATGCGTGCAGCCATGGCGTGTGGCACAGCGTCGGGCGGCACAAGGGCTTGAAACAGCTGTTGCGGATTCACATTGGCAACGACTGCGCGCGCACGAACTGCCGTGCCATCCTTCAGCACAATACCTGTAGCGTGGCTGCCTTCGACCAGAACTTCGCGTACCTCGGAGCACACATCGATGCGGACGCCATGTTCGACGGCAGCGCTGGCAATGGCTTGCGTGATCGCGCCCATGCCGCCGATAGCGTGGCCCCAGACACCAAGTTTACCATTGACCTCGCCGAACGCGTGATGCAGCAGCAGATAGGCAGAACCTGCCGTGTAAGGGCTCGCGAGGTTGCCGACTACGGCATCGAAGCCGAGCACTGCCTTGATGGGATCGGATTCGAACCAGCTGTCGAGCATATCGCCTGCTGATTTCCCGAATAGCCGGAGCGCAGCCTCTAGACTCTTGGCTTGCCATAGCCTCCTGCCGATCGCCGCGAGTTTGCCAAGTTCGCGCACAGCCTGACCGAAGTCGCCAAGATTGGGTGGCGCAATGAGCAAAACGCGGCGCAGTACGTCGACTACGCGGCGGATCTCGGCCTGATAGGCGGAGTAGCGGGCCGCATCCTTGGCGCTGAATTTCGCGATCTCGCGCTCGGTGCGGCCTTCTCCTGTGAGCAGATGACGCCCGTCCGGCAGCGGCAAAAAATTCTGCGCGCGGCGTTCGACGATACGCAGCCCGCGCTCATGCAGCTTCAAGTCCCGAATAACCTTAGGCTGCAACAAACCCACGGTATAGGCGGCAGTCGAATTGCGGAATCCTGAATGGAATTCCTCTGTCACGCAAGCGCCACCGACCACACTACGTCGCTCAAAAATTCGGACGCGCAATCCCGCCATGCCGAGATAGGCCGCGCAGGTCAGACCATTGTGGCCGGCACCGACTATGATGGCATCGAGATCGGACATGGCTTCGCCATCAGGGTGGGATCGGCCGCTAATCCACATGTGGCACTCTGTTAGCCTAAAGCTTGCTGTTAGTAGCTCTTTTCTCCGTAGCAGACCTTAGAAAACCGCAACGCTAATCACAATAATCTCATATAAAAATGAAAGCAGCTCAGCATGGTCTCTAAAACGGACTTCGGTTTGCTTCGTGGTTTCTTCGATTTGTTGACTTAGAACGTGCGCTAAAACATCAGTGCTGCCGCCTGGAGGAGACGGAACGATAATC
Organism: Pseudolabrys sp.; assembly: GCA_035538755.1. GTDB lineage: Bacteria > Pseudomonadota > Alphaproteobacteria > Rhizobiales > Xanthobacteraceae > Pseudolabrys. The sequence continues at coordinate 19,273 of DATLJR010000015.1, read as the reverse complement.
CGCACCAGTCGCGCGGTCGTGGTCGTTGCAGTCTTGAAATGCCCATGAAAAGAAAGGCGTAGTAGCGTGCGCGGGGCGTGATGGAAGTGATACAAAACAATTCTTTGTTGTTTGGTTGCGCCGTATCGTTGGTCAAAACTAGGTCAACTGACTAGAATTTCTTAAGGTCAAAAAAATTGGGAGGAACGAGCCGCATGTTAGAAAGCATAGATCGTCGTCGCTTGCTTATTCCGATGACGGGAGTGATTTACGACAAATTCGCACCGTTTAGTTACGCCTTAGTGCGCTTCGCTACAGGCGCCATCTTGTTTCCGCACGGCGTCCAGAAAGTATTATACGGTTCAATTGAACGGTATGCCGCGACTATCAGCGGGAAAGGTCTGCCGTTCGGTTTGGCGCTAGCATATCTAACGTTCTTTGCCGAGTCTGTCGGTGCGGTTTGCCTTGCGCTCGGGCTATTCACGCGTATTGCTGCCGCAATGATCTTCGTTGAGATGGTAGTTATAGTGATCTATTTTCTTTGGCCGAACGGCTTTTTCTGGACTAATCACGGTATCGAGTTTGCGTTGCTATGGGCGATCCTTTGCCTTGCCATATTTTTCCGAGGCGGCGGGCGCTATTCTATCGATCACTATCTCGCCAAGGAGTTTTGAGAGAAATGCAAACCTTTGACTTGTGGCGGCTGACAATGTCGCATTGGGTTCCACATAAGCTTGGGATTAACAACTATGGCACGGTTTTACGAACCTGATCTCGCCAGCAATCCTGACAGTCCCTTCGTGCGTGATGGCGATAACAAACTCGTTCGCCGTTCCTACTGGATGGACATGAACGATCGGACGCTTGTAATGGTGATGACAAAAGGTATTGGCGCGCATCTAACAAACGACGAAAAAAGAGCGCATCTGATCGATTTGCGACGGGCGCACCTAATTGACCAGGTATGCACTCAGGAGGTTCTTCCGCCCGAGAAGAAATAAGAGGTCGCTCCAGTGCCAGCCCGTTGTCGTCAGGCCCGCCCACGATGGATGGTCGCGGGGCTTGATCACGCCCAGCTGAGGCTGAGGTTGTGAGAAATTGTTCACACCTATCCGATTAGAAATTATGTCACGTTCCGCGGCGCTGGCGCACCATCCCGTAAAGCGCAGCACGGACTAATCTGCGTCAGGGCCCTGCTGGCCCCAATCACTTCAATCGTGTTGGCGATCGCACATGTCTCCGACTTCCACATGGCTCCCATTTGCGCGTATTTTGATGTTGGTGTTGCTGCTCTTCCAATTGCAGTATGCAGCGGCATCGGCACAGACTTTCGTTGTTCAGGGATCGACTACGTTTGCTCAGGATGTAATGGTTCCGTATCAAAAGGCAATCGAAGCGTCCTCCGGTCACAAGTTGACCGTCGTGCCAAATAAGTCGTCGGTCGGTCTACTCGCTCTATTCGAACAGCGTACCAACTTCGCAATGATTTCTGGTCCGCTAGAGAACCAAGTCAGACAGCTAAGACTTAGCCGCCCGGGTCTGCCCTTCGAGCGGCTACAAGTTTTCAAGATATCGCAAACGCATATGACATTTGCAGTAAATCGACAGAACCCCGTTCACGAGATCACGGATGACAATATGCGTGACATCTTGCTGGGTAAAATCTCAAACTGGCGCGACGTGGGCGGACCTGATCTGCCAATCAAGATCGTGCAAGTTCGCGGAGGCGGCGGTGTTCCGGCCTCCGTCGAGGCCGCGCTTTTGAACGGAAAGAAGATAAATGTCCAAAACCCAATTTCCGTTACCACTAGCGCTCAGATCATCAAAGTCGTGGAGCAGCTACCTGAAGCGTTGGGTTTGGCGCAGCGAAACATCGCGACGCAGTCCAATGTTCGCGAACTAAAGATCGACCATCCTATTGTACAGGAACTCAGCCTCGTAACACTAGGTGATCCGACACCCGAAATGCGCAAAGTGATTGATGCCGCCTACAGTATCGCAAGCACGGCAAAGCGGATGGACCCGCGATAATTTTTTCTTTGGTTTTCTCCCGAGAATGATAAATTGCCTGTAATGAAGAGACGAACAGGAGAACCGAGGAAAGTTAACTCATACGGGCGCATTCAATATGCGGCGCTTCCGTATAGAGGGAGAACTAAATCCGAATTACAGGTGATGCTGGTGACCTCGAGAGGCACTCGGCGTTGGATCATCCCCAAGGGGTGGCCCCAGAGCGGGATGCCGCCCCATCAGACCGCCGCGGCGGAGGCACTTGAAGAGGGAGGGGTCGCTGGAAAAGTCACCAAGCGGCCTATTGGGGCATACTCGTACGACAAGCTCTTGAAAAATGGGACCAATACGCGATGCGTTGTGCGAGTATTTGCGTTGCGTGTAGTGCGCGAGCACAAGAAATGGCCAGAAAAACACCAGCGACGGATTGGCTGGTATTCACCTGGCAAGGCAGCGCAAAAGGTCCGGGAGCCATCTTTGCGGCGCATTATTCGCGGGTTGGCAAAACGCAGTCAAAAGACTGTCTAACTTAGACTCTAGCGGCCTCCTCCGCATCAATCGTATGGGATCCCGTTGATCGCCACATAGACCGCGGTCGCGCTCGCGACATGGAAGCGGTATTGCCCGGGCGGCAAGTCGGCTGTCTCGAAGCCATTAGCAGTGAAGGGTGTCGCCGCGGTGAGCCAGGTCGATTCATCAGCGGCTAGTATTTGCAGGGTCACGGAACCAGATTTCCAAGTCGCGACAGCTGACATCCCGTACTTACCGCCTGCTAGGTTAAACACCTCGGTGTCTGCCGAAATATTCGTGAATGTTTGGGAGTCCCAGTTGGTCATGCGTCCTCGTCCTTCGCGCCCCTGTGGAGCAATGGCTCCCGACATCAAAATCGCCATTTGCCCGTTGCCGCGATCACCGCTCATCGGACATTTGAAAAACGCGAATAACTCGCATTCTAGGACTGCGATGGTTAACGTTCGTTAATTCATAGAAATGGGAGCGCCCATATTTTTTTCACGCAGCGGCGTTCTGGCTTTCTTACCTAAAAATCCGTTCCTAATAATTCGAGTCACGCTCTGATTTTTGAAATAGCAACGCTTTATTCCGCGATACCAGCAGCACGCCAATGCCAACGGAAATCTCGGTAATTTGTCGTTAAGTTTTCTCAATCAGTAATTAAATTGTCCGCAAATACCGTGGACCTGGAGTGGGCTCCTTCCACTCTGTTGAATACCTCCCTTCGAGCCGCCGTTCCCCGGCGGCTCGAAACTTTTATCTCATATGATTAGAACGCTGCCTCGACAATCCGCATTGCTGCAAGGAGCGCCATGCCCTTGTGGCCCATCTTGAGTGGATGCACCAGCGGTGAAACCATATACACCTAGCGAAGATGAATAGAAAAAGTCCTAAGGTTGTGTGGTCACTAAGCGCTGTGTCGGCTGCTGTGTCTATTCGGTTTGCTTGACGGCGCTGGTCGAAAATGTTTCCGCCGAAAGATCGGGTTTGTCCGGTGCTAATTCGTCGGCGGCTGATCGATAAGTTTCTGCCAGACTAAGCAGGTGCGTGCGACGGGCCGGTTCACGATTGGCGGCGGCTGTAAGTTCCAGTGCCCGTTGGCGCAGCATGGTTGCACGTCGAACGCTGTCCACATCGGTCATTGTTACTTCCTCCGAGAGTGTGGCCACCGCCGAGACTACTTGCTGCATTCTTGATTCCGCCATCGTGCCACCATCCGACGGAAGACTTTGGGGCTGCGTCGCCGCAAGTCCTATCCCCCCGATAAAGGCGAGCGCATTCACACAGGTGATGTTCATGAGCATCCTCCGGTGAAAGGGGTCCAAAACTTGAATTGCGGATTCGCGCTAAAGGTACTGTACTCTGGGTACTTTCACGCCTTTCCAATCTGCCGCACGCGCAATAGTTCCAATGAAGGATGAAATGTTTCTACAAACGACTGAAATCAAAACCGTGTTACAACGTCAGATAATTCTGACATGGATTTAATTCTGACATGGATTTCTCACATTGATTTTGATTGCCCCGGGGGCAGTAACAACTATACCTTGGTGTAACTCAGCAATACGCCCGCCCAATTTCTTCGAGCCAAAAATTGCGGTGTGATGCTTTGGTGCTCTTCTTTTAATCACGGGAGGCAAACATGGCAAAAGGTGATGAACCTTTTACGGGCATGAGTGAGATGATGACGCAGAATTTTGAGCAAACTCGCAAGGCGATGGAGAAATATGCTGATTTGTTCGAAAAAGGCATAAAAGCCTCACCGTGGCTTGATGCCGATCTAAACAAGAAAATGCAGAGCTATATTCAGAAGAATATTGCTACTGCGAACGAGTTTATACGGAAGCTATCCGAAGCTAAGGATGCCCAATCCTTCTGGCAGATTCAGACGGATTTCATGCAGACGCAATGGAAGGCGTTCAGTGAACAAATGAAGGACCTTGGCGAGACAGTAACGAAAAATGTGACGGGTGCATTCAAGGATATTGCGGCTTGATTTTGCATGCAGCAAGTTAATGGCATCACCGCCAACCTGCCCCGATCAATCTCGATCGGGGTTATTTGTTGCGTACAATGACCCATAATGAAATTTGTGCCGGGGCAGCGCAAAGCCGGCTCGTATGGAGAGGCTAAAAAAGCTCTGTGATGCCAACTGCGGCTGGGCGAGTGACATAAAAAGGCAGATTGAGGTCCATCACATCGGCTTTTGAAATTTCAGAACGAATTCGTCGACCTTGATCGGGGAGCGGAAAACAATCGCAGTACGCGGATCATCGGGATTACGGAGGAAGTCAGCATCGGCCACGAACTTGAAGCCGGCTGCCTCAACCTCAGAGCGCACTGTGGTTTCGGCGATGCGGTGATACGTCTTCCCGACATTTGCACCATCTTCCGAGCGCGCCGAATGATCGGCAATCACCAAGAAGCCACCCGGCTTCAGCGCGGCAAAAAGCGCTTTGTTCATCTTGCCTCGGTCGACGTCCATATACGTCGTGTCGTGATAGTTAAAGAAGAACGTGATTAGGTCTAGCGGAGGCAACCCGGCCGCCGGATCGTCATAGGAACGGATCTGGCTAACGGCATTGATCATCGCCGGTGTCTTCAGCCGCGTTTCGAACTTTTCAACGATCTTGTCGTTCTGCCCCCAGACCTTGCCGGTCGGACCGACTGCGCGCGCCATCAATTCTGTGCTGTAACCGGCCAGGGCACCCATATCGAGCACAAGCCAACCAGTCTTCGGTCCGGTAAAGGTGAGGAGTTTGAGAGCTTCTCGCCTTTTATCATTCTGCCGGTCGGCCTCGGTGCGGTCCTGCGCGGCGAGGAGTGCAGCATAATCCTGCGCGCGGACAACGGTGGTCCCTGCGACCTGAAAGATCGCGAGTGCGAGGATGACGATGCTCCACACAGCGCTGACACGACGAAAAATTGTGGTGGCGGCCATTACTATTTCTCCGGTTGGTTTAACGAAGCCACACACAGCGGCCGTGACAACGAGGCGAGCGCCATTGCTGCCATCATTGAGGACGCAATTGCAGGCAGGTCGGAATTCAAGAATCTGACGACAATACGCGGGTGCATCGAAAACCCATTTTTAGAGCGCAGTGACAGCCCTTGTCGCCGCCGGTATTTTAGGAATTTTGACCCGCATAGGCGCGGAACGTGCCGTTGGGTTTTGGCAGCCACTAGCCACTACTTCTAGAGCATACCACGCTCCGCCCGAACTGCGTTCGCATGCCTATAATCAAAACCGCACTCGCAGACGAATGTCATCCGTTCGCGATACTCATCCTCGGGCATGATTGTACTCAGCCGCATACGCTGCCCACATACGGGACAGGTGATAATAGGAAGCGGAGATTGGTTGGAATTGGTCCGTGTTGCCATACTGAACGGTGGCAACGCCAACGGCCGCAAATATGTCCAACAATGGTCGCTGTAATGGTCTGTGTCTAAAATATTGTTGTGGATATAGTCGACGTCTGACTTGACTCCGCGCGCTTGTCGGGACGGCGCATACGGATCGACTGCGCAAGCTATGCAATGCCATGGGACGGATAGAGGCGTCAGTCCCGCTCGCTCCACCATCCCTTTATGGGGCTTTCACTCGGTTTGTCCGCCGTTCTCGGGGCTCGGATAAAGCCCCCCGGCAACGGCTCGTAATTGTCCGCAGTTCGTGCACTCAAATACTTGCATCCGCTGTTTGCCCCGCGGAGAGTCTACCCATTGCTGCGAATGCCATTGTGTTAATCCGTCGCAACTCCAGCACTTAACTGGAGTGGTTGATTGATTAAGCGTAGCCGTCATAATCATTTCTAAGAACGTGCTTCACGTCCGCTGGAGCTAATGGGGATAGTTCTTGAGCGGATCGCAATTTTGCATTTGGCCTTTTCGTACCAACCGTGATCCGTCCTAGCCGCGGCGAAGCGCCTGCGCTTTAACGATTTTGTAGTCCGCTTCGCTTCAGTTGTTTGAGCGGGCCTATCATTCGGATCATTCGACATGTCTGCAGTCTCCCGCCGATGCCGGCGGGGTATAGAATCACAACATGCGCGTCGCGCGTTATGAAAAACGTCACAAGGTGTTCGCTTTTTATTTTTACGCGGCGGTCAGGCCGCCATCGACTACGATCACCTGCCCGGTGATGGTAGCTGCCGCCGGTCCGGCGAGGAAGGCGACCGCGCCGGCGACTTCCTCGACCGTCGCCAGGCGATGCATCGGGATGCGTTTGAGCATCGCCTCCATGTAAGCCTTGTTCGATCCGGTTCCGGCACGCGACGGCGACTCCGTATTGAGCCGCCCCGGCGCGACGGCATTGACCGCGATGCCGTGCTCGGCCCATTCGATCGCCAGCATGCGCGTCATCTGGAGAAGGGCGGCCTTGCTGATGCCGTAGACCGCGCGCTCGGTCTGACCGACCAGCGCTGCCGTCGAAGCGACGGTAATGATCCGGCCCGGTGTTTGGCGCGCGACGAGATGGCGGCCGATCTGTTGCGTGAGGAAGAAGGTGCCCGTAACGTTGATAGCCATCAGCTCGTTCCAGTCCTCGCGCGTGATGTCGACCGCCTTGCGGCGCAAGTTGGCACCGGCATTGTTGACCAGCACGTCAATGCGACCGAAGCGGGCGAGTGCCTTGGCGACTAAGGCTTCGATGCTAGCCTGCGCGCGCAGATCGAATTCGCTGGGCAGGACTTGGCGACCGAACGGTGCGAGTACCTCGCACGTCTTGGCAAGATTCTCTTCGCGCGTAGCCGTCAACACCAGATCAAGGCCGTCGCGCGCGAGCGCGAGCGCCGTGGCCGCACCGACGCCATAGGACGCGCCAGTGACGAGAGCAACGCGCGTTCCGCCGTTCTGCCCCATAATCATCTCGCTTTAAGCCCAGCCGCGCGGCTCGCCTTTGACACTACCGACGTTCGAAATTTTTGCGGCCAGCGCCCGCGCCGCTCCGTCAGGTAATGTCTGCAGCGGTTGCCGCGGCGCGCCACAATCGCGCCCCATCGTCTTGGCCGCTGCTTTCAGCCCCGCCGGGCCAGCGTCTCGAAACAGGCGGAACAGGATGGCGGCATCCTCCTGCGGCGCGCGCGCGGCCTTGTAGTCCTGCGCGCGGCAGAGATCGTAAAGCTCGCGCACCAGCTTCGGCGAGACGGAGGCGAGCGATGAGAGCATTCCCGTCGCGCCGATTGCGCCGGCTGAGATCATGTATTCGTTGCCGGAGACGAGTTGGAAATCGGGCCGTACCGCGCGCGCGACTGTTACCACCTCGATCATGTATTGCCAGTCGAGGCTCATGTCGACCAGCCCCGCGAAATGCGGCAGCTTGCCGAGTAGTTCGACGACCGACTTGCTGGCGAATTCGACCTCGCTGAACTCGCTCGGCGAATTGAGCACGAAGAACGGCAGCCCGCCGGCCTGGCCAATCGTTGCAAAGTGTTCGACCAACATACTCTGCGGGGGTGTCCAGTAATACGGCACGCTGCAAATCAACGCCGTGGCGCCCGCCTTTCGCGCATGAGCAGCAAGTGACGATGCGATCGCGGTGCCTGCTTCGCTCACGTTGATAATCACGGGCACGCGTCCGGCGACCTGTTTGATCGCGAACTCGGCGAGCGCCTTGCGCTCCTCCGCGGTCAGACTCACCGATTCACCCGCATGCATGGGCAGAGCCAACCCTTCCGCCCTGTTGCGCAAATGGAAATCTATCACCTTGCGGTATGTGTCATGGTCGATGCGGTCGTGGACAAACGGCGTCAACGGCGCATGCGTCAGACCGAATTTGAAATCACTCACCGTATTGTCCTTTCGGTCACCAGCCATGCGGTTCACTGTCGACGATGCCGAGTTCGATCAGCCGCTTCTCAATGAATTTCACCCGTTCGGGCGAGGCGGTCGGCAGGGGCGGCCGCGTCGGACCAACCGGACGACCCATGATCACGCAGCCGCCTTTCAGCGACGATGGATATTGATCGCGGAACAGGAGCCACAGCTCGGAAAGCTTGTATTGTGCCGCCCGTGCGCGATCCCAATCGCCGGCGATGCAGGACTCGTAGAGTTCGATGCACAAATTGGGGCATATCGCGCCCGCCGACGAATAGGAGCCGGCACCGCCAAGCGACACCGAAGGCAGAAGATACTCGACGCCGACAATCATCGCGAAAGTCGACCGCAGCCGCTGCGCCGCGCGCAATATCTCGAAGAATTTCTCGCTGTTGAAGCTCGCCTCCTTCATGCCGATGAAGTTCGGCAACCGTTGGATGAGTCGCGCGGTCAGTTCGCCGGTGAACTCGATGCCGTCGAGATAGCTCGGCGAGTTGTAGGCTATCAGCGGCAGATCAAACGACGTGCCGAGCTTCACGAAATAATCGTAGATCGCCTCCGGCGGATATTTCCAGAAATAGGGCGTGATCGCGATGATAGCGTCTGCGCCTTTTTTTTGCGCATGCCGCGCAAGATCGAACGTGTCCTCGAGCGCCAGCGCGCTGACGTGGATCGAGACGGGCACGCGCTTGTTGACCGCCTTGATCGCAACCTCACCCAGCGCCTTGCGTTCGGCAATGGTGAGGTTGTGCGACTCCGCCTTATGATGCGGCCACGAGATCGCCGTGGCGCCGGTGCGAACGTGAAAGTCCACTAGCCGTTCGAAGGTCTCGTAGTCTGGGCTGAAATCGTTTTTCAGCGGCGTCACCGGGCTCTGCATGACGCCCTTGAGGACGAGTGTCATTCTGCCTCCTACATGTTTCCTGCCGGCCGCGGGTCGGGACCGCGTCGCGGGCCCGCCCCGTCGCCCTCGATTACTCAGCCGTGACGTTGGCGTCCTTGACCACCTTGCCCCAGCGCACGCCTTCGTCATGAACGAACTTGGCGTATTCGGCTGGCGACGGGCTTGGTTCCGGCGTCATGGCAAGCTTGACGTAGCGTGCCTTTACGTCCGGATCGTTGAGCGCCTTGGTGACCGCGGCATGCAGCTCGTCGACGATTGCCGGCGGCGTGCCGGCTGGCGCGCAGAGGCCGAACCATTGCACGGCGTTGAAGCCGGTGATGCCCTGCTCGGAGAGTGTTGGGATGTCCGGCGCGGCGGGCGAGCGTTGACCGCTGGTCACGCCAAAGGCGCGCACCGTGCGCGCCTTTATCTGTTCTAGGGCAATAGTCAGGTCGGGAACGTCGAGCGCGACCTGCCCGGACAGCGTATCGTTGAGCGCCGGCTGCGTGCCGCGATAGGGCACGTGCAGCAATTTAACGTCGGCATCCTGCTCGAAAAGCTCGACGATAAGATGCGACAAGCTGCCGACACCGGCCGAGCCGAAGGCGACCTTACCTGGATTGGCTTTGAGATAGGCGAGCAATTCCGCCAGAGTCTTCACCGGCAGCGACGGATTGCCTATCAGCACGCCGGGCACCGTCACCGTGCGCGAGATCATCACGAAGTCTTTGTCGAGATTGTAAGGCACGCTCTTAAGCACGAACTGATTGATAACGTGCGAAGAAATCATCGCCAGCAGCGTGTAGCCGTCGGGCGCTGCCTTGGAAACCACCTGCGCGCCGATATTGCCGCTGGCGCCGGGGCGGTTCTCGATGACGACGGTCTGGCCCAGGATTTGGCTCAGTTTCGGCGCGAGGATGCGGGCCTGCGTGTCGGTTCCGCCCCCGGGCGGCGAAGGAACGATCAGCGTGATATTGCGGCTCGGGTAATCATCTGCCCAGCTTGGCACGCCGAGCAGCGCAAAGATGGCCATAGCGGCAGCGGCCAAGACGGCGAGCCAAAAGGTCCTGCCGCGCGTTGCTGACAGCATTTCCTTCTCCTTCATGCCGTGCCTGTTTCGCCGCGCCGTTCCGGATGGGGGTCAAACGCTCGATCCGAGCGCGCTGGCCAGCTTAGTGGTTTTTTGTGCCAGATTTCGGATTTGCACTTCAAATTCGCTGTTCTCGCGCCGCAATTCCCCTTTCCGTTGAAATAAAATTCCCTGTTCGTCGCCTGGGGGATCTCGCCGTAAGTCGCTGAATTGTCTTGTGTGTTAGCGATAGAAATCGCGCCAAACGGGATCCAATACGATCGTAGAGCGACCACCCTTCCTGACATGTGCCATGCTTTTCCCATTTCGGGCACACGCACCCTACATCTCACTTGGCGAGGCGCCGGTCTTTGCGCGCGTGGAGAGTGCGTCGGAATTAGGCAGGAAAAAATCCACGTATTAACTTTTTGTTAATGGGTAGCACGCGCTTATTGCACTGATCTTGCTAGCCCCGTTGACAGGTGCAAGGCCGCCTTCTTGGGTACTAGAGACCCAAGCTATCAAAACGCGGCGGTGCCGCGACAACGGTGGTCAATCAGCGGATTTAGCGAATGTTGCAAACGCCTTGAACATGACGCATTTTTGGACGATCAGGTAAGGAACCGATGAGACACGACGGGAGTTTAGCCGCACGCACTTTATAGGAGAGGCAATGTTGCGAGGCTCAAAGAAGCTGCACTTGTGTGTCGCGGCGTTAGCGGTAATCTCTTTTGTGATGCTTGCAAGCAATGCGAATGCTGTCGAGCTAAGCGTCTTGTCCCCGCATTCGATGAAGCCGGCACTGAACGATTTGATCCCACAATTTGAACAATCATCTGGCCACCGAGTCGTTATCTCCTATGCAACCGCCTCAAATCTAGTTAAGGAAATCGAAGGTGGAAAAACCGCTGACTTGGCGATTCTATCGCCAGAGCAGATTGAGCAACTAGAGGAGGATGGTAAGATCGTCGAAGATAGTTCGATGCCGATCGCCAAGCTCGAAATTGGCGTAGTCGTTCGGAAAGACACTAAAAAGCCGGATCTCAGTACGGTTCACAGACTAAAACAAACATTGATGGCCGCGGAGTCAATTGCGTCGGGTGATCCGAAGGTAAGTGCGAGCGGCGAATATTTTGCCAACCTGATCGAACGTCTGCAAATTGCCGATACTGTAAAGCCAAAAATAAAGTCGTTTCCATCAGGCACGGCGGCTATAGACGCGGTCGCAAACGGCGAAGCTGATATGGGTGTGGGGATGGTCAGTGTTGCAAAAAGAGGCAACACTGAAGTTGCCGGTGTCTTCCCAGCTCAGGCGAAGAAATCCAGATCATACGCAGTCGGAATTCTGACAAGCAGTGAACAAACACAGGCAGCGAAAGCGCTGGCATCGTTTATATCGTCGCACAAGTCATCGGCCATATTGAAATCGAAAGGGTTTGAGGGGCCTTGATCTTAGAAAATCCTGCACGTCCAAAACGCCATTCAATGCGTCGCCATAATTTGATCCGTCGTAAGGTGACAAGGTAAACCCGTCAAATCCTACGCCCCCTAAAAAGGATTGTCGTGCTTATCTCGCAATCGGGCTGCTCGCCGTCATATATGTCATGGACATCATCGCCACCTATTTCCTGATCCCGGAAAAGAGGCGAGCGGTCCTCCAATAGCGTTGGGTGCAACGTCAAATTATCGTTAACCCAATAATGACTTAGTGCCATTGTGCCCAGGCGGATGGGTGACTATGTTAATCAAAATCAGACAACCAGTTGCCGCATAGGCCCGTCGTAACGGCGGGCCGTCTGCGTTTTCCAGGTCTGGCAATGACACGCGCCAACCGAGTCGACCATATTCGGCTCACCTCGCATCCGAACCCCGGCGAAAAGCCGCGCTTCCCGATTCTATGGGGTGCGCCGACGCCGCGCGAGCGCGGCCCAGTAATAGGGACGGTGTCGCGATTGCAGGATCGCAATATCATCGGCAGCCATGGCGGCTCCTACGCTGTATACCGCGCGCTGGCGGTATCTGCCGGCGCGCTGGACCCAATCCGGCGACCTGACCTTACGAACACCTTTCCCGCGGTCAAGATTGGTCCGTTCACGCAGTGGAGCGAGCCACGACGGATCGTATCACTCGATCCCTGGGGCCACCTCGTCGCCGAAAATTTCGCCACTGAAATCGCCGAGGGCGTTGATATTCGTCCGACCATAGCGGTAACGCGGGCGCGGCTCGATCTGCCGGAAATGCAGGACGCCGTGGCAGCCGGGCGGCTCAAGGTCGACGGCGACGTCGTGCACAAGGAAGGCGGCCTTTCGGTCGTCAAGATCGCCATCGATCCAGTTTGGCATCTGCCCGGCATCGCTGAGCGGTTCGGCGCCTCGGAAATGGGGCTCCGCCGTGCGCTGTTTGAGCAGACCGGCGGCATGTATCCAGAGCTGGTGACGCGCCTCGATCTGCAGGTATTTCTGCCGCCTATCGGCGGCACCACAGTCTATATTTTCGGCGACGTCGACAAACTTGCTGACGCGAAGACACGCATCACCTGTCGCGTGCACGACGAGTGCAACGGATCCGACGTTTTTGGCTCTGATATGTGTACCTGCCGTCCGTATCTCATTCACGGCATCGAGGAATGTGTGCGCGGTGCGCAGGAGGGTGGCCTCGGTATCATCGTTTACAATCGCAAAGAGGGCCGGGCGCTCGGCGAGGTGACTAAGTTCCTCGTCTACAATGCACGCAAGCGACAGGAAGGCGGGGATGCTGCGACCGCCTATTTTGAGCGCACGGAATGCGTTGCTGGCGTGCAGGACGCGCGCTTCCAGCAGTTGATGCCCGACGTCATCCACTGGCTGGGCTTGCGCCGGATCGACCGCTTCATCTCCATGAGCGACATGAAGTACGAAGCGCTCGTGGCGCAGGGGATCGATAGTGTCGACCGTGTTCCGATTCCCGACGAACTCGTCCCCGCCGATGCGCACGTTGAAATCGCGGCGAAGAAGGCGGCGGGCTATTTCACCCTCGAACCACCGGAACCCGACGACTTGTCGAAGTCGGTCGGCCGTTCACTCGACAAATACTGACACATTCCGGTGGATCAATTTTGTGACGCCCGAGACGGCTGCCGCATATTCTTTATTAACAGCTGAAGCCGTCCGTGCACGTGCGCACCGTCTGCTCGCGATCGGTCTCCAGGACAAGCTTCCGCATTTTCTCATCGACACGGATCGTTTAACATCGCTGGCCGATCTCGTGCTAGCGGTGACGCGCGAAGCCTATCCAACGCTCGACGTTCCGTTTCATTCGCGTTGGCGTCAATTTGTGTTCGCCGGCAAAGATCGCTGGCGAACAGTCGCGGATTCATCGCCATGGCGAGATGTCGCGGCACGCGCGCGCGCCGAGTTCGATCTGGTGATCACGAGCGTTTTTCTCGATGCCGGAGCGGGACCGCGATGGCGCTTCAACGACGCTGCGACGGGAACCGATATCGGCCGCTCCGAAGGCCTTGCCCTGGCAAGCCTGGCGATGTTCGTCGATGGCGCATTTTCCGGCCGGTTGCAGGAGCGGCTGCGCGCTGACGCAGATCGATTGCGGCACATAACCGCGGCGGACATCGCGCGCGGCTTCCAGGTGACGACAGCCAATCCGCTAGTGGGGCTTGATGGCCGTGCTGACCTGCTTCGCCGGCTCGGGGAGGTTGTGGCCGCGCACACCGATGTCTTCGCCCGCGCCGACGCGCCGCGGCCCGGCGGTCTGTTCGATCATCTGGGGGCACTCGCGATCAATCGCAGCATCGCCGCGCCGACCATCCTTGCTGAGCTGCTGCATCACTTCGGGCGGATCTGGCCATCGCGGCTTGTGCTCGGCGGCGTGCCGCTCGGTGATTGCTGGCGGCATCCGGCCATGCTGACTGCAGACGCGACAAACCAACTCGTGCCACTGCACAAGTTGTCGCAATGGCTCGCTTATTCGTTGATCGAGCCAATGCAGCGCGCCGGTTTCACCGTCACAGATATCGATGGGCTAACCGGCCTTGCCGAATATCGCAATGGTGGCCTGTTCATCGACTCGGGTGTTCTCGTCCTGCGCGATTTGACGCTTGCCATAAAGCCGCACGAAGTCGGCTCGCCGCTTGTGGTCGAATGGCGCGCTCTTACGGTCGCACTGCTCGACGAGCTTGCGCAGGTGCTGCGCGGGCACCTCGACATGGATGCCGCCACGCTGCCGCTGGCGAAAATACTCGAAGGCGGGACATGGGCGGCGGGGCGGCGGATTGCTTGTGAACGTCGCGGCGACGGCTCACCGCCGTTGCAAGTCGTCAGTGATGGGACAGTATTTTGAGAAAGATTTCTCGTGATCTTTGGGAGCGAAGCTATGGAAGGCATCACGGTCGTCGATCACCCGCTCGTTCAGCACAAGCTGACGCTCGTCCGCGATAAGACGACTTCGGTGAAGTCGTTTCGCGAGCTTCTCAAAGAGCTGGGTATGCTGCTTTGCTACGAAGTGACGCGCGATCTGCCGCTGATGGATGTCGAGGTGGAGACGCCACTCGCGCGTATGACCGGTCGCCATATCGCTGGCAAGAAGCTCGTTTTAGCGCCGGTGCTGCGCGCCGGACTGACTTTTGCTGAGGGTATGCTCGACTTGGTGCCCGCGGCACATGTCGCGCATATCGGGCTGTACCGCGAGCCCGAGACGCTGGTGGCGGTAGAATATTACTTTAAGGCGCCCCACGATATCGCCGAACGACTGGTGATTGTAGTAGTTCCGGTACTGGCGACCGCGAATACAGCGGTCGCCGCCGTCGACCGCGTGAAGGAGCGTGGCGGCAAGGACATCCGCCTAGTCTGTCTCGTCTGTGCGCCCGAAGGTATCGAGCGCATCCGCGGCGTCCATCCGGACGTGCCAATCTGGACAGCCGCCATCGACGAAGGCCTTAATGAGGAGGCGTTCATCGTCCCCGGGCTAGGCGACGCCGGCGATCGTGCCTATGGAACCAAGTAGCTGCGCTCGGCAACAGGGCCTGTACCCTGATTTGCCTCGAAGCAGGGCACTTCGATATGTGCAACTAGGACAGGCGAACTAGGAGCCGCGATGATCGCCGTCACAAGCAAAGGCTTGCTGCGGGCCAATGGTCACCACAGCCGCAGTTCCAACGATGAGCGCGAACGCAATGGCAACAAGCGCGAGGACTCTTTTCATGGCTTATCCTCAAAAAGGGAACCACTAAGAAAATAGCACAGCGGCGAATATTAATCTCCTAACTTTTAGTTTACCGAAGACTTGGCGATGATTTCGCAGCTCCGGGCTAAATGCTTTGTTCCTGCAGATTCCGGACCAATTCGGACTGTTGGTGGTAGGCATAATGCGTTGGATCCGGCTGGCGCCTATTGCCATTTTTGTTGCCGTTTTACAGACCTAGATTCCCAAATTGTTTGCATGCGCGGGCGAGCCGTTCACATCATCGTCATCTCGCGCCTGAGATTGGGGGCGAAAATGCTCTTTGGGATGAGGGCGTGAACGCCGCGCACGATGTCCACGACTTGCGTCACGCGGAAGCTCACCGCGATGCTGCACAACGCGTAGGCGTCGAGCTCACTAATTTTCGCCTTGGCGGCGAGAAACTTAATGGCGTTGCGCGCCGCCATCGTCATCGCCGCGTTCAGGTCCTTGTCGAGGCCAATGATGATCCAATGTGAATGCGTCTCGGCCACCGGCCAGGCCAGGTTTTTTTGCTTGTGTAGTATGACCTGGATGCGCAGCTCCTTCATGCGCGTCTCGAGGGCGGTAAGTGAAATCTCGCCGTCACCCTGCACTGCATGGCTGTCGCCCGTATAGATAAGCGCGCCGGGCTTCCACACAGGGATGTAAAGCGTCGAACCCTCGGACAGCTCACTGAGATCGAGGTTGCCAGCGTGGGGGCCTGGTGGCACCGAGCTGGTGACGCCGGGACTCAAGGGCGGAAAATAGCTATCCGGCGGCGCTAAACCCAAGGTGCCTTGGAAGGGCTTAAGTGGCACGGCGATGTTGGGCATGAACTTGCCCTTCATAGCAGCAAGGTCGAGATCCACGTACTTGATCTGCCCCTGCGTGTAGTCCTGCGGCAGGAGGCCGGTGCCAAGTGAACCCGGATTGTTGAAGACGGCGCCCCATTCGTACGGGCGGATCCGTTGGTATCGGATTTCCAGCACGTCGCCCGGCTCGGCCTTGTTCACCGCAATCGGCCCGATGATTGAATGTGGGCCCCTGCCGGGATTGCTCACGCGAAGCTTCGCCAACGTGTCGACAGGGACTCCAGGTTGCATCTCGTTAAGAAAATGCGACCACGTGTCAGGGAAGCTGATGATATCTCCCGAGTCGATGGTGAGAACGGGCGGAAGATTGGCGTCGTAAACGCCAAGTCGCACTGTCTCCTTCGTTGAGGGGACTACGTGCACGCGGCCTTCAGGATGGGAATTGCGCTTGTGCGCTGTCTCGGACTCTTGCGCCCGCGCGAGCCTAGCGAACCACGGCTCGACCGCGGCCAGCGCACCCATGAAGCTGCTTGCCTGCAGGAACTTCCGACGCCAGCGGCCGCGAGCCGACAGATAACCGTCAAAGGTCTCCTGATCGACCTCGTCCATATGGAGGAGGCGATCGGATGTGCGTTTGTCAAAGACAGCGTTCTTGATGTCCTCGCGCAGGATACCGGTGCCCTTCTCGTCGCCGCATCCAAAGAGATTGGCGCAGGCATGATGGTGATTGTGAGGGCGCTGATGCGTGTGCTCGTTTTCGTCGCCGTGCTCTGACATCTCATCGTGCTCTGACATGATGACCCCGCAAGAAAGCATCCTCGCCACAGTACGCGCGCTCAGCTAACTCGCGCGCACTCACTGGGTCAATGTACGGAAGGCGCTTCGCGAGGCGCTAAACGGGTCAATAATGCTGACGCTTTGCATTTCGGCAATTCGATGTGCTGGATAAAATATTCGGTCCCTTCTTCACGACTAATTGTAGGCGAGGGTACAGGGAGGTTGGTAGCCTTGGCCTGGTTTCGAATGCCGATCTCTAGCGATGTGGTTGGTTCGTGCCGCGGTCGAGAAGCACGGTTGCCACGACCGCCATAGGACTCCCATCGTTCATAGGGCTGACCGAAGAGAGCGACTCGCCGAAGCGGAACGATTAAACCGTGGCCATCGTGTGCTATCACCGAAGGAGCGCCCGTGATGAAACTGGCCGATGTTCGAGCAAATGCATTCGCAATGCCGTTGAATAATCCGGCATATCCGAGAGGTCCTTACAAGTTTTACGATCGCGAGTATGTGGTGATCAGCTACCGCACCGACCCTGACGTCCTGCGTGCGGTCGTGCCGGAGCCCTTGGAAGTCGTCGGCGACATGGTCAACTATGAGTTCATCCGCATGCCGGACTCAACCGGGTTCGGCGACTACACGGAAACAGGTCAGGTTATTCCGGTTCGCTTTCGTGGCGCCGACGGTGTCGCGCAGGAGGGCGGCTATGTGCATGCAATGTATCTAGACGACAATGCGCCGATTGCCGGCGGGCGCGAGATCTGGGGCTTTCCGAAGAAGCTGGCCAGTCCGAAGATTTCGCATGAGAGTGAGACGCTCGTCTGTACGTTGCACTATGGATCGGTGCTCTGTGTGGCGGCCACTATGGGCTACAAACATCACGAGATCGACCGAGAGCCCCTACTCAAAAATCTCGCCAAGCCGAGTTTCATGATCAAGATTATCCCGGATGTCGATTGCGGGCCGCGCGTGTGCGAACTGGTCCGCTACTACTTGCAGGATCTGACGCTCAAAGGCGCGTGGCGCGGGCCCGCGGCGCTGCAACTGTTCGATCACGCCCAGTGTGACGTTGCGCGCCTTCCAGTGCGTGAGGTTGTTTCCGCCTCGCACTACCTCACCGACCTTACTCTCGGGCTTGGTGAAGTTGTCTTTGACTACTTGAAGAAGGCATAACCTATAGTCGGGACACACCAAATGATTTTGATTACAAGGACGGGGGCCTTACTTGGACGTAAATCTGTTTTGGTGCCTCAGAGAAATATCTCAGCAGCGCAGGACACAGCCATCCTTCCATGTCAAGCTCCGCTGAGTAGTAGACGTTTCCTCCGCTATCCTCACGTCGCCAGTCAAGACGGTATTGGTGGCCTGGAAATGGCGTTGCTGAAAAGGCCATCACAAAGCCATTCTCGGCGTCAGGTATGCCAGCAACAACACGGTCGATCATCGTGTCAGCACCGGCAACAAATGGTTCCTGAGATAGACCAACCCGTTCATCATCAAAGACCCACATACCATGGTGCTTGTAGGGCGCTATCACGTTGATTGAGTTCACTGGGTTCACTCTGCGGAAGTTTGCGTCGTCACTATCTGTCCTTTTTGAGTTGTTAGCAATTAATTTGCTAGCACCCTTATTTTACTGGCTGAAGCTGTACTCGCCTAAAGGATGTCCATGCCACCGTCGGTGGTCAAATCTCTAAATTCCCTGATCTTGTTTTCATCAGCAGCTCCAACGGATTGATCTTGAGCAGTTTCCGCTTTAAGAGACTCCAAACGTCGTGTGAGTTCCGGACTAACGGTTTCAATTAACTCCATGGATGGTCGTAAATCATATGCCCTGCATAAGGGCACCGCATTGAGGCATCTGCGACGCTGAGCGCCAACGGGTGATGCCGCGTTTGAACCGCGGAGTGCTATCGTGAGCCTTCCCGATCGACTCGCCGAGACTATTTTATCTACACGGTCGGACGCGATCGTCTCCGCAGATCGTGACGGTATCATCGGCTTTTGGAACCCAGGCGCCGAGCGCCTTTTCGGCTATTCCCGCGAGGAGGCGGTAAGTCGCTCACTCGATCTCATCATCCCGGAGCGATTGCGGAAACGTCATTGGGACGGCTATATAGCCGGGTCATGCAGACGGGCCAAAGTCGCTACGGCCAGGGCGACGTGCTCTCGGTGCCGGCCCTCCGCAAGGATGGCACCATATCTCGGTCGAGTTCACCGTCG
>DATLJR010000014.1:0-32163 GCA_035538755.1 Pseudolabrys sp. | reverse complement strand
CAAGTTGAGTCGCGAGCCGCGCAGGGGTTTGATCGCTGCACCGGACATATTCATCCTCAGTGTGCGTGGAGTGATCTTGAAGGCGGCAGATGAGCACCGGGTGCCGCTCATTTCGGCATATAGGCAATTCGTCACCGAGGGGAGTCTGATGTCCTATGGGCCTGATGCTGCCGATATTTTCCGGCGGTCGGCCTCATACGTTGATCGGGTTCTTAAAGGCGAGGCGCCGGGTAATCTGCCAGTGCAGGCAGCAGTCAAGTTCGAACTTGTCATCAATCTCAAGACCGCCAAGACACTCGGTCTTTCGCCTCCCGAATCATTGTTGCTACTCGCCGACGAGGTGATCGAATAGGCGCGAATGTCCGCTATTGGTCCAAAGCGGACATCCCCAGCTGCACCGCACATGTCGGCTTTTGGGGGTAAAGCGGACATGGTCTATTGCAGTGCGAATGTCCGCTTCTGACCCAAAGCGGGCATTGCGTAAGCGGTCACACTACTGTTGCAAAGCTGCTCACTATGAACGGAAGATAAAGCAGTTGCGCGATCGTACTTAAGGGGGCTGACATGAGCCTAAAGGCAATTCTTGCGGCAAAGGGCAACGAGGTCGTAAGTATCAGTTCTACCGCCGATCTTGCTGCCGCGAGCAAGCTGCTCAAGAAACGCCAAATCGGAGTGCTAATCGTTCTCGGCGAGGACGAGCGCCTCGTTGGGATCCTGTCGGAGCGGGATATTGTACACGCAATGGCGGACGGTGGAGATGCAGTGCGGCAGCTGCCGGTGTCACAGGTAATGACACCCAAGGTCTTGACCTGTGACGTGAACGACTCGATCAGCAGCGTTATGGAGCGAATGACGCAGGGCAAATTCCGCCATATGCCCATCCTCGACAAGGACCGCCTCGCCGGCATCGTGTCGAACCGCGACTTGCTGAAATGGCACTTAGAGACGATACGCGAACATATGCGTCAACTAGAAACGTCTTTTGCCGAACTTGACCTTATGAGACTCTAGCTGACCCTTCACGCGCTCGCATTGGTGCACGTGCGTACGTCCGAGGATCAAAGAATAGCAGACATCACTAGGCGGAATGAACAGGGGCGCAGGGGGGCATCGAAAAAAAATATGGGGACCCCAAAGCACGGCTGCGGACGAACTTTCTCAAAATGCGACGCGCAGCTGACATTCGTCGCCTTTTGTTCGCTGAATTTTTGCAACGCATATGTGTGCTTATGACCCAAAGCGGACACTTCGAACTATTCAGCCGCCGCTATTCGCCCTGGTGCATTTGTACGCGATGCGATCTTACGCCGAACAATGTCGATGTGACTGCGCAGATTGTATAACTGGTCTGAGAAGGTAAGTGGAAAATGGATGTGGCTGACAGCCTCCTCAATGCGCTCTATTTCGGCCTGCGTTTCGGCTAAATGTTGGTCCACCGGGCCGGCGTCGAACGAAGCTTCTAATTTCTTGAGTTGGGCATACCAATAGAAAAGACGTCGACGCGTGAGCCAATTGTAAGCCATTGGTAGGAAACGGAACATTGGAAGGCTGAGGGCTAAGGCCGTCACCAGCACCGCGATCGCTCTTTGCGCATGGACCGATAGCCACAAGGGCAAATGCCGCTGCATAAACGATGGTCCGTTTTTGTAAAAATCAGTCGCCGCAGGGGCAACCGGATATTCCACATCAGTGCCATTGGGGAACTCACCGGCGCGCTGAAAGATATTTGCTCCACTATGAACTTCTACCATTGTTTGTAACAAGAGCTGGACAATCTCCGGATGAAGATCACTTCGGACCAAAATTTTCGAAGTGGATCCGATGAGTGGTACGTCATTTGGTGGAATGTTCCGGTAAATATCAATGACACCTTGCGGCAATACCAGGTGAGCGAGTTCGGGAAAAATACGGGTGAAAGCCTCTGCCGTCTGAAAGCCCATAATGCGAACTTTCGGATTGTGGAGGAATGAGCGGACGGCTGTCGAATCCGGTGCGCCGAAAATCCATACAGCATCTACTCTACTGTCGTTCATCGCCTCAACCGCGTCAGATCCTCCCAAAGAAAGGAACGTCGCGCTTTGAGAATTCACGCCGGCCTTGCCCAGGATTTGCTCGGCCGCAGCTCGAGTGCCGCTTCCTTCTGGCCCGACGGCGATGCGTTTTCCTATCAGCTGTGATAGCTGCTCAAAAGTTTCGTTCGACGAATAGAAAATCCAGTATGGGTTGTTGTATACACTTCCCAGCGATAGCAATCCTGGGGCATGTTTCCCGTCGGAGGTGCCTCCGAGTACCAACGCAATTTGTACGCCGGATTTTGGATCTTGCAGGAGCTTGACGTTCTCTAGGGACCCGGCGGTTTCGCGCAGCTCCAATTCAATGTTGGAACGGGCAAATATTTCCCGATACTGCCGACCGTAATACTCAAACGAAGAGCCTTTGAAAGCGGTACCCATTGTGACTTTCGAAGGTGGCGCGGGAATGAAATAAATCAACACGAGCGAAACAATGCTCACGCCGGCGACTGCGGCGGCCATTCCTTTCAATATTTGCCAGCGGCTGTATCCCAGCATCTACAGTCCACAGGAAAGAGCAATCAAAGTTCTACAGCGGGCAAATATTTGCAGTGCATGCCAAGGGGTGCAACGTAAATTGAATATAAAATTAGTTCGGGGCTAAGGCGCCACCGTATTGCGACCTTCCACAGTGTCGCGGCCTGATCTGGGGGTTATTGCGATCACTCAGCCTTAATACAACCGCATCGATGCTTTCGGGCGTTTTCGAAAAGCTGGCCAATCCCCTGACCGGCTGCCGCAATATTGGCTGCCTTTTGGTGGCTCGCAATAGCAGTTACTATTCCACCAACATTGTGGACCGTCCGGAGTCCCTTCGCACCGAATGGCGACGTACGTATCCGGATGACAATTGCAGCTTTTACCGGGGAGGCAGGCAAACGGTCCGTCGTTCCAAACGCCGCCTGGCCGTGGGTCTCCGTAGCGCGGATATTGCTTAGCGGCCGCGGCAGGCGCGGAGAGTCCCACCGATAGAAGTAGAGCCATCAACACCGCTTTTGTCATGCCAACACACCCCGCGTTGTGAGGCGCATAGTACACCCGAAGGCACCAGCAGCGACACGCGCAATTGATGGTACAATCTAGTGTCCTGCCGGGATTTGCCGAGGGTGGTGTAGAGGCTTGCCATGTCCGCTCTGCCCGCGAAAGCGGACATGTGCGGTGCGAGAGCCGATATCCGCTAAGGGCCAAAAGCAGACATGTGCGTTGCATCAGTCGAGCGCGTTTACCTTGATTGTTGTCAGTCGCCGCTAATGCTCTCAGTCTGTGATACATCCAACTCATCAAAAACTAACAAAAAAGATCCCGGCTTTTGGGAACCGTTAAAGCTGCTTCGCCGGTAAATTAGAACCGGTGTTCGCGAAACATACGACTTTGATTCAACACATTTTTCTTGCCTGTGAAGACGAGGATGGGGAAAACTTCCAAGCGGATCCGGGGACGGAGCGATTTGCTGACCCAATGGCTCGTTAAATATGGGTATGTGCCAATTGCTCTGATTGGCATCGCCGGTCTTGCGCTTGACAATTTCACTCGCGAATGGAAGGGCGGCGAAATTATTGTAGGCCACGACCCTGTCGTGGCCGAGACTTTCGTCGAGCGTCGGCTGCCCACGGTGGAAATCACGGTCGAACAAACGCCGACGGCTCCTGTTGTGGCAGAGGATTCGGTCAAGCCTCCTTCGCCCACGGCGGAGACCAAAGTCGAACCAAAGCCTACGATACAACTGGCGGCACTTAACCCGGATGTTCGGGTGCCGGAGGAGTCCAATCAACCGGCGTCGAAGGGTTACATCATGTACGCCAACTCGCCGACGAATTGGACGCCGGTGCCGTTGCCGGACAAGATCAGCGCCACTAGCAACCCGCACACAAACAACATACGGGCCGAGATCGAGCAGGCAGCAATTCTGTTCGATGTCGATGTGCAGATGATGAACGCATTTGCCAAGATCGAGTCTGCCTACAATCCGAAAGCCCGGACCGGCTCGTATAAGTGCCTATATCAGCTATCCAACGGGGAGTTTGCCAAATATTGGCATGGCGACATCTACGACATCCGCGACTGCTCAATCGCGGCGGCCAGAAAGTTTGCGACTGAGGCCGCCCAGTTCGAAAAGGACATGGGTCGCCGGGCCACGGCGGCAGAACTCTACTGCATCCATCAGCAAGGCTATGAAGGCTGTGCGTTTCATTACGACGCGCCGCAGCAACTGGCTTGGAAGAACATGTACCTGACTACTGAGGGTCAGGAGAAGGGCGAGAAATGGGCGCGCAAGGCCATCTGGGGCAATGTTCCATGGGACCTCAAAAAAACGATCAAGGGCGGAGTAGAGGCGCTGACTAGTGGCCAGTTCATCGCGCTATGGACCGAGCGCGTTAACCGCTTCATCGCGCGCAAGGTCGAGCCGCCGACGTACTACGTGCAGCGCGCCAAGGTCAAAAAGCCAACGAAGTTAACTGCGTCCGACAAGAAGAAGACGAAGAGCGTTGCGATCAAGAAGGAAAAAATGACCAAGCTAGAGACGCGATGACCATCGCTGGCGCACAGGAGACATGTCCGCTTTGGGTCAAAAGGCAGGCATGTGCAGTGCACTAGTCAATGTCTGCTAAGGGCCAAAAGCGGGATATTTCATTTGGAGCAAGGGATGGTCAATCGATTGGCGACGGCGGAATCCACCGTGGTGATGCGGCATTGGCGGCCTGCTGCCATCGTAACGCTCGTGGCGGTGGCCGCGCTGACGGCGCTGACCGCCGACGCTCTAGCGACACAGGCGCGCCCCGCGCCATCCGCAGAGGCGACGGCGCCGCGCGAGCCAGGTGAGCCGATCATGGCGATCGTGTCTATCAAGACACAGCAAGTCACTTTCTACGACGTCGAGGGCGGGATCCTTCGCGCGCCGGTATCGACCGGCGTGACGGGGCGCGAGACACCCGCCGGCATCTTCGCCGTCCTGGAAAAGGACAAGGACCACCACTCCTCCATGTATGACGATGCCTGGATGCCGAACATGCAGCGTATCACCTGGAACGGCATCGCGCTGCACGGCGGGCCGCTGCCTGGATATGCGGCCTCGCATGGCTGCGTGCGCATGCCCTACGGCTTTGCGGAGAAGCTGTTCAACAAGACGCGGATCGGGATGCGGGTGATCATCTCGCCGAACGACGCGGCCCCGGTCGAGATTTCCCACCCGGCGCTACTCATGCCGAACGCTGAGGCCATCGCCGCTGCTCCGGCGCGTGCCGACACCCTCGCCCGCGAGGCCGCGGAGGCTACAAAGGCGGCCGACGAGGCAAAGAAAGCCGCCGCGCGCGTGGCGCGCGAAACGGCACCGCTCATGGCATCGCTGCGCAAGCTGAAATTGCGCAAGACTCGCGCCGCCGCCGAGCTCGCGTTCGCCGACAAAGCGATCGTCGCAGCGAAGACGGATCAAGCCAAGGCGCGGGCCGAGGAGCGGAGGCAGAAGGCCACCTCCAGGGTCACAGAAGCGGGGATGCAACTCGACACCGCCACGGCCGATGCAAAATCGAAACTCGATGCCGATGTAGCCGTAATGGACGCAGTCAAGGCGGCCGAGACCAAGAAGGCTGCCACTGCCAAGGCAGCGAACGAAACGAAGCTCGCGCTCGAACCCGTCTCGATCTTCATCAGCCGCGCGACGCAGAAGCTTTACGTTCGACGCAACACGCACAAACGCTCGCCGGACGGGGGCGAGGTATTCGACGCGTCCATCGAGGTTCCGATCACGATCCGCAATCCCGATAAACCGATCGGCACGCATGTGCTCACCGCGATGGCGCGCAAGGAAGGGGGGCTGCGCTGGACTGTGGTCACGATCGACAGTGGGGATGAAGCCAAGAACGCGCTGGACCGCATCACCATCCCGCTGGACGTGCTCGATCGCATCGCCCCGACCGCGCTGCCGCGCTCCTCGATCATCGTCTCGGACGAGCCGCTGAGCAGCGAGACCAACTATCGCACCGAATTTGTCGCGGTGCTGAGCAACCAGCCTCAGGGCGGGTTTATAACGCGCCGGCCTAGCACCGGCGTCAACTTTGCCGGCGCCGACTTGCGGAGCGGCGCCGGCTTCTTCTCTTTTTTCCAGGGCAATTGGAACGTCCAACGCGGCGACTATCATCGAATGCGACGG
This sequence comes from Pseudolabrys sp., assembly GCA_035538755.1. GTDB lineage: Bacteria > Pseudomonadota > Alphaproteobacteria > Rhizobiales > Xanthobacteraceae > Pseudolabrys. Next base: position 25,944 of record DATLJR010000014.1, on the reverse strand, counting down.
GGCTGGTGGTAGGATGCGGCATGCCACACCCAGGCCATCGTCAGGCCGCCTTGACATCTCTGTTTTTGGGCGGGAAAGGCATATCCGAACGGACGCAATGTCCGCTTTACCCCGAAAGCAGACATGTGCAGTACAATGGTCAATGTCCGCTAAATGGCCTCGCACTTGCACCCGCCGAGGTTGGTCCGCAGCTGCGACTGCAACATCTTGACCAACCGATTGGCGAATTTCTTCACGTCGGAATGGCCCCGATATACACATGGGCTGGAGAACCCGTCATCCTTGTTCTCGTAAATGGGGGAGCAGGGCTTATCCTCATTGGCCAGAATGGCAGCCCCAATTCAAAGACGTCCGCGACGGCACGCTTCTTGTTCGTTCGGCCTCGTGTGGTAGCGAGGGAGCCCTAGAGGTTTTCACGAGTAAGACCGGCACGAGGCGGCGCGCGAAATGTCCGCTTTACCCCCGAAGGCGGACATTTGTGGTGCAAAGTTAGCGTGGCCGTCTGTTTCTAAAGGCACCAATCAGGGGGAAAGTAACGCAGAGAAACACGGTCATTACCGCTGCAATAGCAATGCTGACCGACCATTGGGAAGCAGTGATCCCAGCTGTAGGTAGGGCATACCGAAACAGGAAATAAGCGCTCATCCACATGAGGATGCTAGTGACAAGGCCCGGCGAATATTCTCGAAAACGCGTCGTCCACCACAGATGCCAAAGGCCATTCGCCGCGCGCTCAAGCGTGAACGCTAATGGCAGAATTACCCATGAGCCGCCCAGAAAATCGTAGGCCACGACGCTCGCAATCATGATTAGAAAGTAGCCTGTATTGAACCAAAAGAATTTTCGCCACGAATATTCCGGCCACCAATGCTCGCGCACTTTCTCGACGAAGCTTCCCCCGAGCAACGATTCATCGAGCACGTGGACAACGTATACCGCCACGACGGACCAAAAAACCCAGATCAGGGGCAATGCGGCCATATAACCAGCCAAAATTATGGTTGGACGACAACGATTTCAAATTCCAAAAGTTCGGCCGATGGGATGGATCGTCATTATCGACGAAGATATCGACGGTTTTTGTTCCTCTTTACCCCCGAAAGCGGACATTGGCACCCTTGACATTTGGCATTGTTGGACCCACTTCCAATAAATCGGGCTTGATCGCAGTCGCCCGGCTCACCCAAGGCATTTCGCCCAAGCACTGCAAGTCGGCCCACTTGTCGGGTGAGGCTTTTGGCGAAATGTTTGATCTCCACAAGTCTTTCACCTGTAGGCGGCATTGGATTCCGGGCTTTCGACAACCGCCCGGTGAGCTGTCGCGTTCAGCCAAGCGTTGTCTCAACTCCGAAGGAGATGAGATATGTCTTGCGCTCATGAGACTTGGTCCGCGACCGTAGTTGGTTCAGAACCAACGCAGTGTGTGGATCATCATTCAACCTCCGTTGCGACCCCAACGACCGAAACGTATCAGAATAAGGATCGTCAGCGTGTGATCCGAGATCATACGCATACGAATCCGGAATACGTGTGGGGTGACGAAGGACCGCTAAGCGAAAGGAGGCAGACTTCTTGAACCGCTTAACTTAGGGGCAAGTGTCCGCTTTGGGTCAAAAGCGGATATTTCCGCTCGTCCGACTGATGTCCGCTTTGCCCCTAAAAGCGGACACATTGCCGCGATACCATCCGCTGGTTCTGTCGGAGGAGCACTTCAGCCCCTAGTTCTGTCAGATGGAGGAGCCAATGTGCTGGGAAATTGACTACAAGCTGTTCGCTGAACTGGAAAAGGCGCGCGATACCAAGGTCAAACAAGAGCAACGAGCCGGCGTCATCGACCATCTCTTGCATGAGGCCAATAAACAAAGCGACAAAATCAACGTCGAAGGAACGACGGTTAAAGAGGCCGCGCCTGCAAAGTAGACTGGCGACGATTGCATGATTTTGCCGAACTGGCCGCCCGGCGGGCGGCAGCGGCGGTCATTATTGTTCCGTCGCGATTTTGCGGACGGTCCGCATTCGCAATCACCATGTCCGCTTTGCACCCAAAAGTAGACATGTGCAGTGCAAACAGGAATGTCCGCTTTGGGCCGCTGCTTTGACAGGCGCCTGACGTCGCCGTTATTCTTTCGTCGAATACCTCGCCTAATCTGTTTGTGGGGATAGGTTCGACAATGGGAATGTCCGCTTTTGGCCAAAAGCGGACAGTGGCCGGCGCAGGGCCACTCGGTTCCTTTGGATCCGCCTCACGCAAACGTTAGCTGCGTGATCTTATTTCCTCGGCGCGGCCGGTGGTACGCTGCGGCTGTCGACAAGGAGACATGCGCATGAGAAAAGCTCTCCGATTTATCGTGATCGCCTTCGCGCTCGTTGCCGGAACGGCTGCTTTTGTAACCGTCAACCCGCATCAAGCCTTCGCTTGTGAAGACGGCGATCATAAGGGCTCCTAGCAAGCATCCGGACGACAAGACCCCGGTCTAACGGCCGGGGCCTTTTGCTTTTGGGACGTCCAACGCGCCAGCCCAAAAGCGGACATTTGCCGCGCTTATTCGATCACCTCATCGGCGGCGACCAGTAGACTTTGTGGAATGGTGAGCCCGAGTGCCTGGCTCGCGCCCCCTCTGCAAGGGCGAGCGAGGGCGGGCGTCAAGGCAATCTCCCCTGGAATGCTGCCACCACTGGGCATTATCTTCGGCCTATTTTGTCGCGTTCACTGGGCGATTCATACATGGGAACGAGGTCAGCCCAGGGAACCTTTGTCGCGAACCGGCCGCTGTAGCATAACTGTTCTTCCACCTTCTCGACCGTTTTGCCAATCACGCTCAGAGACTCGCCGGCTTGGAGCTGGTGCTTAACTTCTATCAGTGACCGGTTGGCGACATCGAGTCGTCGCGCGAGGATCGCCGCTACGTAAAGGGCGACGGTTGGATCGCCAGCAAGCATCGCCTGCGCGTCGGCGACATAAAACTCAGATTGCTCCAGGGTTCTCACATCTGCCGTATGGGGCTGATCTAGGAGGGCGGCCTGTTCGCCGAATACCGAGCCGGGTGCCGATACGTTGGCGATCTTTTCTCCATCCTTGACGACCCCCACGGCGCCACTCCTGAGGAAAAGTAGCCTTCCCGTCTTTGAACCGGCGGTCAGTACAGTTTCGCCGGCTGGGTGTTTCGCCACGGGCAAGCCTGCAAGTCTCCTCTCGAAGGCTAGGGCGTCCGGAATGAGCGAAGGCATGCTCAGCTCCTTCTCTTTGGGTTGTGAATAAATTGGATGCCGATACTGCAAAGTCGAGTTGGACAGAGGTCCAACCTAATGTCCGCTTCGGGTCAAAAGCGGACATGTGCAATGCAAAACGGCATGTCCGCTTTACCCCGAAAGCGACATCAAATGCGACATAGTGGAATGTCCGCTGTGGGCCAAGAGCGGACATCACGGGGGTGTGCTGTCCGCCTCCACGCTCCCATTTGATCTGGTGATCGCGATTGCGTCCTGCGCGGGTCCCACCCACCTAATCGTCAGAGTGACAGAGGAGGTTCTGATGGCTGCATCCGCAAGACCGCGCGTCATAGGCTTCAACCACGTCGCACTGGAGGTGGGGGATATTGACGAGGCACTGGAGTTTTACGGCCGTCTCTTCAGGTTCGAACTGCGCGGCAAGAGTGATTCCATGGCCTTCATCGACCTGGGCGATCAGTTTATTGCGCTTCAGAAGGGGCGCAGGCAGCCCGCAGACGATGGTCGCCATTTCGGTCTCGTCGTCGACGACAAGGAGGTAGCCCGCAAGGCACTCGACGCAGCCGGCATTACCCTAATTGATGGCCCATTCCTTGACTTTCGGGACCCTTGGGGCAATCGAGTCGAGATCGTCGGCTACGATAATATCCAGTTCACCAAGGCGCCCAATGTGCTGCGTGGCATGGGCCTGATGCACCTGTCTAAGAACGAGAAAGCAAAAAGGGAATTGGCCGAGAAGGGCATGGCGTTTGATTAGGTCCGAATATATCGATAATCCGTCGAAGCGCGGCATCTACGCCCTGCTTGTTTCGGATTCCGCAATCGGTAAAGCAAAACAGAATGACTGTTCATGCGTGTGACTCCGAGCATTTTGAACGTGCGAAAGCGGGTGCGCCGTGGAACACAAACTCAACGACAAATCTCATTCAACTGTATGTTCATGAACGCGCTTGCCGTGTTGCTGCCTCATCAACCAGGCCGTTGGAAATGACGACACCATAGTCGCGTTTCGCATCTTCAGCGGTGATCAGGCCGTCGAGCACATCGTCCAGCACCTGCCCTGGATCGCGCTCGCGCGGATTGCCGACGCCGCCGCCGCCCGGCAGGCCAAGCTGAATCGCGTCGCGTGGTGGCACGGTCTGCCGTCCCTTGGGGCGGATCGGCCGGCCCGAGCGTAAGCTAACCGTGCCCGCGCCGCCGGGCTGCCCGCCGGCGCGGCCGCGCGCCGGGTTTTTCACGCGCTCAAAATTGCAGAGCAATGCGACCGGGTTTGCGCCCGCGCCGCCGAGCTCGATCGCCTGGCCCAGCCCGCCGCGATATTTGCCGGCGCCGCCGGAGCCGTCGCGAAATTCGCGGCGGTAGAACACCACGGGCGCGACGCTCTCTGTTGCCTCCACTGGAATAGTGCGCACACCCGACGGAAAGGCGGTCGCGCTCAGCCCGTCTTTACTCGGGCGCGCGCCTGCCCCGCCGCAATGGAAGATCACCGTGCTGAAAGTATCGAGCTGGTTCGCATCGGTGCCTTCGGCCACCTCGTCGACCAGTGAACCTCCGCCAAAGATTTGCGGATTCCATAGTGACGACGCGCCTTCGGCAGGTACGCCGCCCGGGATCGCCTTCTCCAGACAGCCGAATACGATGTCCGGCAACATCTGGCCAACGGTGTGCCGAGCGGCGACCGGCCAGGGCCGCTTGACGTTGAGCACGCAGCCTTCCGGGGCCGATACGGTTATCGGCTCAAGGGACCCGAAATTGTTGGGCACTTCCGGCGCGACTAGGCATTTCACGCCGAATGCCGTGTAGGCGAGGCAGTAGTTATAGACGACGTTGATTCCGTAGCGCGACGCCGACGACGTGCCATCAAAATCCACGTGGATGCCGTCGTCTGAAATCGTCAATGCTGCATTGAATTCCAGCGGCTTGTCATAACCATCAATAGTCATGCTGTTGCGATAGATGCCTTTCGGCAGCGCGCGAATGCGCGCCAGCGTTGCCTCCCGCGAGGATTCGATGATTGTTTCGCCGAGCCGGTCCAGGTTGGCGATCTCGAACTCGTCCATCATGTCGATCAGCCGCCGCCTGCCTTCGTCGTTGCAGGCGGCGCAGGCATAGATATCGCCCTCGACCTGGAGCGGTTCGCGCACATTGGCTCGAACCAACTGCAACAGATCCTCGTTCATCTTTCCTTCGCGCGCGAGCGGCATGATCGGAATGGCGACGCCTTCCTCGAAAACCTGGCGGCCATCCGGTCCCATGCCGAGCCCGCCGATATCGACGACATGGATCGTATTGGCGAATAGCGCGACCGGCTGACCGCGATAGAAGGTCGGCGTCACCACCGTGATGTCATGCAGATGCCCTGACGTAAGCCAAGGATCGTTGGTGATGTAGTGGTCGCCGGGCTTCATTCCGGCGAGCGGATATTTATCGAGGAAATGAATGACAGCATTGGCCATCGAATTGACATGGCCGGGCGTGCCGGTTACCGCCTGCGCCAGCATGCGGCCGTGACGGTCGAACACGCCGGCGGAGAGGTCGCCGGCCTCGCGCACGGACGTGCTGAACGCCGTGCGGATCATCGTTTGCGCCTGTTCCTCCACCACCGCGATCAGGCGGTTCCACATGATTTGCGTGTGGATCTGGCCGAGCGCGGTGTTCGAACGGGCGACCATGGTCATTTTTCTCGACGGAATAGCTCAATATAGCCGAATTGGTCGATCCTCGCATCGAACGACGGAGTGACGACGGTCGTCGTGTCGTCTTCCGTGATCACAGCCGGACCTTTGATTCGGGCGCCCGGCGATAAATAGGCGCGCTCGTAGACGGGCGTGTCGGCGAATGCACCGCCGGCAGGATCGAACACCTTGCGCTGCGCAATTGGCCTCGCTTGCCCAGGTTTCAGCTTCCCTGCCGTCGCGAGCTTTCCTATCGACGGCGCGCGCAACGACAGGACCCAGCTCAAGATTTCGATCTCCACCCCTGGAATGGGCCGGCTGTAGAGTCTCCGATAGGCGTCCTCGAACCATTCGGTGATCGCTGGCACATCAGTCGTTGTGAATTCGCGAACAGGCAAATCGACTGAAATTTCGTGACCCTGTCCGCGATAGCGCATGAACGCGGAACGCCGTTCCGTGAGCTTTGCGTGCGGTTCGCCGCGCCGCACGATATCTTCGGCTTCGGTTCGCATTTCGCCGAACACGGTATTGGCTACAGCCGGATCGAAGCTGTTCAGCCCTACCAACCGGCTGCGCACAATTTCATACGCGACCGGTGCCCGCAGCAGCCCGACTGCGGAGCCGACTCCGGCATTGGCCGGGACGAGCACACGGGCGATCCCGAGCTTCTCCGCTACGCGAGCCGCGTGCAGCGGCGCGGCGCCACCGAACGCCACCATTGTGCGGGCCCGTATATCCTTGCCGCTTTCGATCGCATGCACGCGCGCGGCGCTTGCCATGTTCTCGTCGACGATCTCGCTAACGCCGAGCGCCGCGTGGACGGCTGATAGGTCGAGTCCCCTACCGATGTTTTCGACCACAGATTTATCGGCGGCCATGGCATCGAGCGGCATTCGGCCGCCGGAAAAGTCGGCCGGATCGATACGGCCGAGCACGACATCGGCATCCGTCACGGTCGGTTGCTTGCCGCCTCTGTTGTAGCAGGCGGGTCCGGGTTCGGAGCCCGCGCTATCCGGCCCGACATTGATGCGGCCGAGCGTATCGACGCGGGCAATCGATCCGCCGCCGGCGCCGATTTCGACCATTTCGATCACCGGGATACGCAGCGGCAGGCCGCTGCCTTTGGTGAAACGATAAATGCGCGCAACCTCGAAGGCGCGCGCCGTCTGCGCGCGCCCTTCGTCAATGAAGCAGATTTTGGCCGTGGTGCCGCCCATGTCGAACGAAACGACCTGATCGAGGCCGTGCTGAGAGGCAATGCAGGCGGCAAAGATCGCGCCGCCCGCCGGGCCGGATTCGACGAGGCGCACCGGGAATCGGATCGCGGTGTCGGTCGTGGTGATGCCGCCGCCGGACGTCATCAGCAGCAGCGGGCATCGAAAACCCGCCTGTGCCAAGCCGCGCTCAAGCCTCGTGACATAGCTTCCCATGAGCGGCTGAAGATAGGCATTGGCGCAAGCGGTCGAGAACCGCTCGTATTCCCGCATCTCCGGGGATACGTCGGATGAGAGCGTGACCGCGGCTTGAGGCATCCGCTTCGCCACCGCCTCGCCGACCCTGTGCTCGTGATCCGGATTGGTGAAGCTGTGCAAAAGGCCGACCGCGACTGCCTCAACCTTCTGCCCGACCAGGGTATCGATCGCGGTGGAAATACTATTTTCGTCGAGCGGAATGAGAACGTTCCCCTGCACATCGACACGCTCACGGATCGGCAGCCGCAAGCGGCGCGGTACCAAAGGCGGCGGCAGATCGATGTTGACATCGTATTGCTCGAAACGGTTTTCATGTCGGATCTCGACGACGTCGCGAAAGCCTTCGGTGGTCAGAAGCGCGGTCCTGGCGCCCTTGCGCTCAATCAGGGCGTTGGTTGCAAGGGTCGTGCCGTGGATGATCAGCGTGACGTCGGCCGGCCGAATGTTGGCCTCGCCGACAATCGTGCGCAGGGTCGTCAGCACGCCCTCCTCCGGCGCGCGCTGCGTGGTCAAGCCTTTGGCCGTGTAGCGACGTTCGCCGATCTCCAGCGCAACGTCGGTGAACGTGCCGCCGATATCGACGCCCAGACGGATTGAGGGAGGAGATGTCATGCGGAAACCCGCGACGATTGCGGGAAACTGGCGGCGCGCTGCGCCGCCGCCCTTATGGCCCGTTACTTGCGCCAGCCTTTCATCGGCCACTCGAATTTGGCGGTGGCCCGGCTCTCCGGCCACACCGATTCATAGATTTTGCCGTGCAGCTGGATGAGATAAGTTGCGGACAAGGTATTCTGCCCTGTCTCGTCGAACTTGACCCCGCTATAGCCGATCATCAGCTGATCCGCCTTGAGGTCGGTCGCCTTGAGGGCGTTCTGGATCTTTTCAGGATCGGTCGAGCCGGCGCGGTTGATGGCCTCGGCCAGCACCAGGAAGCCCTGCATCCAGCGCGCCGAGGTGTCATCGAGATCGCGGCCGTACTTCTTCTTGAACATTTCGTTGATGATGTAGCTGTTGCTTCCCGGCTTGCCGATATCGAAAGCGCTGCGGTTTACCGCGCCCTGCGCCAGGTCCCCGACATTCGGAATGAACGCTGGATCGGAGAACCCAGCGTCATCGCCGATGATGATAGGCGGCAGGTAATCGAGATTCTTCATCGTCTTGAAATAAAGAATCGTATCGGCGGTGTAGCTGATGAAGATCGCCGCATCGGGTTGCAGGGTCTTGAGCTGGAGCACCTGAGCCGACACATCGGAGCCGTTGGCATTGTAGGGAATCTGGGCCGCAACCTTGATGTTCGCGGTCTTTGCAGCCCCGAGGATGCTGGCGGCGACCGAGGAGCCGTAGTCGGTGTTTTCGTTCACGAGGGCGATCGTGTCGATCTTGCGTCCCGCCTTTTTCAAGTCGCTCAGGAATTCCGTGTATGCCTTGGCGAAGTCGGGCGCGATTGGGCCGGCGCGGAATGTCCACTTGAACCCGCGCTGCGTGATGTTGAGCGCGACGGAATCGGCCACCAGGAACGGAATAGCCTGGCGCTCGGCGACCGCGGTCGCGACGAGCGAGACCGACGAATGGTAGGAGCCTAGCATGGCGGCCACTTTTTCCTGCGTGATCAGGCGCAAGGTCTGCTGTTGGCCGACCTGCGGATTGCCCTGGTGATCGGCGCTGATGAGCTCGATCTTGGCGCCACCAAGATTAGGAAGACCTGCCGTGGCACCGAGCGGCAAATTCTTCAGTTCCGGGTATGCGTTGTTCACGATTTCCGCACCCAGCTCGACAGCGTCTTTCGCCGACTGGCCTGCGCTCGCGGCATTGCCGGTCAGCGGGTAGATCACGCCGATCTTGACGGTATCGGCCGCGTTGACCGGAGCGCCCGCCAACACCACAGTGGCGAGCAGAACGACGAACCACCGAGCCATATCAACCTCCCTTCGTTGCAATGTCTTCTTCTCGACTATGTTTCCCCGTCGTCGAACGCCTGCAGGCTTTCAGTCAGCTTGGCTTCGATGAAATCCATATGCGCGATGATAGCGGCCTGGGCTCGCTCGGGCGAGCGCGTCTGCAGTGCTTCGTAGACCTGCATGGTGCTGCCAGATCTACCCGGCACTGGCCGCGCGTGCGCTAATGCCGAGATAGATTTCGCGAACCTGCTGGTTGTTCTCGAGGTCCGACGCCTTGCCTTGCAGGGCGATGCGCCCGGTCTGCAGCACATAGGCATAGTCGGCGATGCCAAGCGCCAGCGGAATCGACTGCTCGGCCAGCAACAAGGTCAGGCCTTCCTTATGCAGGCGCTGCAGCATGTCGTAGAGCGCCTCGACCACTGCGGGCGCCAGGCCCAGGCTCGGCTCGTCAAGCATCAGCAATTTCGGTTCGCTCATCAGCGCCCGACCGAGCGCCAACATCTGCCGCTCGCCGCCCGAGAGGGTGCCGGCGAGCTGGCGGCGCCGCTCGGCCAGGCGCGGGAACAACGTGTAGACGCGCTCGAACAAACTCTCAATGCGGGTCTTGTCGACAAGTGTCGTCGCGCCAAGCCGCAGGTTCTGCTCCACGGTCTGTGCGACAAAAAGGCGCCAGCCCTCCGGCGACAGGGCAAGACCCTTGCTGACGATCTGATAGGCCGGCTGCCCGGCAATCTCCTCGCCGCTCCAACTGACATGGCCCCGCGAAGGCCGCACCAGGCCGGCAATCGCATTCAATGTCGTGGTCTTGCCCGCGCCGTTCGAGCCGAGCAACGCAACGATGGTGCCGGCCTCCACTTTCAGCGAAATATCGGTGACGCCGACCAGGTCGCCGTAGCGCACTTCAAGATGCTCGATCACGAGATCGTTCATGTCATCTGCGCCTGGCGTGGTGGCCGCGTCCTAGATAGGCCTCGATGACGGCCTCGTTCTTGACAACGTCGTCCGGCTTGCCGCTCGCGATCACGTGACCCTGGTTGAACACAAGGACGCGCCTCGTCAGGGTCATGATCACTTCCATGATGTGCTCGACGATCACGATGGTGACGCCGGATTCGTGGATCTTGCGGACCAGCGCGATGGCGTCGAGCAGTTCGGTGGGCGTCAGGCCCGCGAGGGCCTCGTCGAGCAGCATAAGGCGTGGCGACGTCGCCAGCACGCGCGCGATCTCGATCCGCTTGCGTCCGGGTGTGCCAAGGGAACGAGCCCGCTGCTGCGCGAGCCGGCCCAGCCCGGTCAGTTCGAGGATGGTCCTAGCATGCTCGCGGGCGTCGTTCCGATGCGGATGACGCAGGAACGCGCCAACCATCACGTTGTCGAGCACCGTCATATCCTCGAACGTCGCCGGTACCTGGAAGGTGCGACCGATGCCGGCAACCGCATGGACCTCCGGCGACGCGCGGGTCACGTCCTGGCCATCGAACATGATCTGGCCCGTGGTAACCGGCATATCGCCCGCAATGCAATTGAAGAAGGTCGACTTGCCGGCCCCGTTCGGACCAATCAGGCCGATGATATCGCCGTTATCGACGGTCAGATCGGCGCCGGCAACGGCGCGGAAACTGCCGAAAGCTTTTGAGACGTTTTTCGCCTCAAGCAGCATGACCCCGCCTCCACCTTTTGGGCGCAATCCGGTCCCAGAGATCGAACAGGCCTCCCGGCTCAAAGCGTGCAATCAGGACAATGATGCCGCCGTAGAGAATGAAGGTCAGTCCCGAGCCTCCGCCGCCGAACCAGGTATTGGTTGCCGTCTGCAGCGGAATGAGGATCAGCGCGCCGACCAGAGGTCCAAAGAGCGTGCCGGCGCCGCCCAGGGCGGCAATGATCACCATCTGCACCGAGACGAGAATGCCGAAGCCGCTTTCCGGATCGATAAAGCCAGTCTTGATTGAATAGAGCGAGCCGGCGATCGACGTGAACACGGCACTCAACGCAAGAGCCTTGATCTTTGTCTGCAGCACAGGAACGCCAAGGCTGCGTGCGGCGCGCTCATTCGTCTTGATGGCACGCAGGTAATAACCAAACCTGCGCTGCTCCATCAGCCAGGTGATGAACAGCAGCAGGGCGAGCACGACAAGAAAGATGTAGTAGTACGGAAGCTCGCCGCGGAACGTCAGGTCCCACCAGCCGCGCGCGACCGCCGGGCCCTGCAAACCGATGGCCGCGCCGACCAGGTCCCATGTGCCGGTGAAGATGCGGATAAGCTCCGCAACCGCAATCGTTGCCATGCTGAAATAGTGGCCACTCAGCCGGAAGGTCGGCAGGCCGATCAGAATGGCCACCGCGATGCTGAGTGCGATGCCGATCGGAATGCCCGCCATCGGCGGCCATCCGAACAGCTGATAGAACAACAGCGGGCAGTAGGCGCCGAAGCCGTAGAAGATGCTGTGGCCCACCGAGACCTGCCCAGCATAGCCGCCGACGATATTCCACGCGGATGCCGAAATCGCGGCGAGCAGGAATGTCACGCCGATGTCGAGATAGAACGCCCCCGAAAAAATCATCGGGTATACTAAAAGGCACGCGCCGAGCACGACGACGCCCCAGTTGGTCGGGATGTTTTTCACGCTTTACCCATCAAGCCTTGCGGCCGCAGCCAGAGCAGCGCGACGAACAGCGAATAGACGATGATGTCCTTATAGATCGGCCCGAACCAGAACGCCGACACCGCCTGGATCAGACCGATGATCAGCCCGGCATAAAGCGCGCCCGGCACGCTGCCAAAGCCGCCGAACGCGACCACAACGAAGGCGATCAAGCCGAAGGTCTCGCCCACCGAGGGTGACCATGGATAGGCCGTCGCCATCAGCGCGCCGGCGATGCCAGCAGCGCAACCCGCCAGGCCCCACGCGAGTGCCTGCATGCGGTCGGGCCGGATGCCCATCAGCATCGCGGCGCTGCGGTCTTCCGACACGGCCAGCAACCGGCTGCCGATATTCGTGCGGGTCAGCAACAGATGAAGCGCAATGGTGAAAGCGATGGCCACGACACCAGCGACAAGTTGCGCGACCGGCAGCAGGATGCCGCCGAGATTGATCGTGCCGGACAGCGAGGTGTCCGGCAGCGAGACAAAGTTCGCGGAAAAAATCCAGAACGCCGTGTACCGCAGCAGCAGTGCAAGCCCGAATGTCGAGAGGATCTGCGCCAGCATCGGGCCGCGCATCACATGGCGGATCAGTCCGGCATAGACGACGACGCCGAGAACAAAAAGCGCGATGGCCGCCGCCGTGCCGAACGCGGCCGGACCGCCACCGAGCCACACGACGACCAGCAGCGCGACATACATTCCGAGCATGACGAATTCGCCGTGCGCGAAATTGATGACGTTCATCATGCCCCAGATCAGCGTCAGACCTGAGGAAAACAAAGCGTAGATGGCCCCCAGCAAGAGGCCACCGACGACGACTTGCAGGAGTAGCATTGTCTATTTCGCCCAACCCGCCATCGGCCACTGCAGCTTGGCGTCGGCGGCCTTCTCCGGCCAGACCAGCTGGTAGTTTTTCCCGTGCAGCTGGATCAGGTAGGTCGCGGCCAGAATGTTCTGCCCTGTGTCATCAAATTTCACCCCTTGGTATCCCATCATCAGCTGCTCAGGCTTGAGATCCGTTTGCGTCAGGGCGACACGGATCTTCTCAGGATCGGTCGAACCAGCGCGGTTGATCGCATCGATCAGCGCAAAGAAGCTCTGCATGTTGCGCGCACTGGTGTCGTCAAGGTCGCGGCCCGTCTTGGCCTTGTACATCTCGTTGATCTTGTAAGTAGTCGATCCCGGCTTGCCGACCGCCCAAGCGCTGCGATTCATCACGCCCTGTGCGACGTCGAAGACCGCCGGGACGAAGGACGGATCGGAAAAACCGCTGTCGTCGCCGATCACCATCGGCGGCTTGTAGTCGAGATTCTTCATCGTCTTCATGTAAAGGATCGAATCCGCGGTGTAGCTGATGAAGATCACGACGTCGGGATTCTTATCCTTCAGTTGCAACACCTGTGCGGAGACATCCGTCGAGCTCGCGCTGTAAGGAATGCGGATTGCGACCGCAATGTTCGCCTTCTTGGCTTCCTCAGTGATCGATTCCGCAACCGAGGTGCCATAGTCGGTATTCTCGTTGACGATCGCGATGGTATCGATCTTCTTGCCAGCCTTTTTCATGTCGTCGAAGAAGCGCATGTAGGTGCGGGCGTAGTCGCTGGCGATCGGCGTACCGCGGAACACCCATTTGAACCCGCGCCCGGTGATGTTGAGTGCGGCCGATTCCCCGACCATAAAAGGAATGCCGTAGCGCTCTGCAACCGCGGTCGCCGTGAAGCTGCACGATGACTGGTATGCGCCAAGCATCACGTGCACCTTGTCCTGCGTGATCAGGCGTGTGGTGAGCTGTTGTGCGAGCGAGGGATTGCCCTGATGATCGGTAAGGATCAGCTCGAGTTTCGCGCCGTCGAGATTGGGCAGGCCCGCGCCCTTGGCGAGAGGCAGATCGCCCAATTCGGGATGCGGGTTGTTGACGATCTCGGCGACGAGCTCGGCCGCCGCCTTCGACGCCTGGCCTGCCGCGCCGGCATTGCCGGTCAGCGGCCACGTGATGCCAACCTTGACGGTCTCGGCGGCTGCGGCAGGATTGCCGACATGGAGCAACGTGGTGGCAGCCATTGCCGCGGCGAACAGGAACGGTTTGCGTTTCAAGGATCCCTCCCGACGGGTTTTGGTTGGCTTGACCGGACCTGATGTTTTGCGTGTCAGGAATTGCCCGTCATTGTATGGGTGAGCCGTCTTCACTAGCGTATAAGGAGTCTGACCACGCTAGAAAGCACTGTCTGGGCTGTCAATTGTGCAACACCGCAAGCCGCCGGAATCCGAGGAGCGAACGTGCCCAACCACTACGACGTGACGACGATCACCGTGCGCCCCAACACCCAGCCGAAAGCGCTGGCCGTCCTGAAGGACCAGTTGGCGAACGCGCGCGGGTTCGTGGCGTGCTGGTTCACCGATATCGGCGCGCTCAACCGGATCATGATCATCCGCGCGGTCGATGATCTCGCTGCGAATTTGAACGAGCGTCGCGCGCTGCTGGTGTCGCGCAATCCATTCGGCATCGGCGACCTTATCGACGAGATGACGATGGATATCTACTCCGCCCTTGACTGTGTTGCGCCAATGGCGCCGGGCGACATGGGGCCGTTCTACGAGGTGCGTACCTACGTGTTCAGGCCGGACGGCGTCGCGCCGACCGAGCAGCTATGGCGCGAATGGCTGCCCAAGCGCGAGAAGGTATCACCGATCTTGACGGCAATGATGTCGGCGACGGGCCGGGTCGCGCGCTTCATGCACATCTGGCCGTACAAAAGCCTCGACGAGCGCGCCCGTCTGCGCGCCGAGGCCGTCGCAGACAAGGTATGGCCGCCGCCGGGCGGGCCCGAGCAATTCGTCAGGATGCAGAACGACATCTACATGCCGGCTCCCTTTTCGCCGCTCCGCTGATGTGGAGGTCCCGGAAATTTGCATTCCAGAGTTCGCGAGATAGGAATTTTCAGGGAAAACCTTGTAGGTTGGGACTTCGGCTTCGCGCTGCTCTGGGTCAAAAGCAGACGTGCGCTGCATAAGTCTGCTTTTGACCCAAAGCGAACATTGTCAGCTTTCGGGGAAGAGCGGCCCGTGGCAAGGTGAGGGCGGCGTTGCCCGGTTTTATTGCGCGTTCACCCAGTTATCTGACCCCGTCAACTTGACGGACACATCAGAAAAGAAGAGCCGCAGCGGGTTACCGTCCGCCGTACCTCGGTGATCGGTTGAGATCAGAAGGGGGCCCGCGTTCTTGTAGTCGGCCCACGTCGCTGTCAACAGCTTTGGCCTTTTTTGCGTTCCGGGGCCACCCCCATGATAGACAATTTCCTCAATTCGGTTGTCGGCGCCGACGTAAAGCTCCCAGGTGTCGCCGGGCGCGTAACCACCTTCCGATGGATATTTCACTACGACCCGCTTTGCGGGACCGTTACCCAGCGGCAGTTTTTGGGTGCCCTCATCAGTAACCGTGGCGCTGCCGTCCCAGGAAAAATGCAGCACGAGGAGCAGCCAGTAATTGTCGTTGCTAAAAGCTGGGTCGATTTCGTTCCTCACGAGGTCAGATTGGTTGCCGAGCTGCGAACGTGAGTACGTCACCTTCACCGGCTTGCCATCGTTGCCTTTGCCTTCATAGGAAATCAGGTCTGTCTTGGGCTCCCATTCCCAGCTGCGAGAAAGATTCAGTCCGGGCGCCTCGAGGTTAAAGGTGTAGCGGATTTTCTCGATTTGACCAAAGGAGTCAAATCCATAGGCGTTGAACATTTGTTGGAAAATCGGCGGGCGGTCCTGCGCCCGGGCAATTGTCGGAAGCGCCAAGACCAATACCGTCAAACCCAGAAGATGAATCATACTGCGACGAGGGACTTCGAAAAAACGGCGGTTGATCTCTTCGAGCGTTTTTTTTGGGCTCATGGTTGAATCTCCAAAGTTCACTTGGCGGTGCAGTGGCTGACCTTTCATCCTAGCCGGTCTGTGCCACCAGGCGTGTGAGAACGTTGTCGGGCGCGCGACGGCGGATCAACGCGTCGATGCCGAGGCTGCGCCCGGCGGCATAGACCGCGAACTGCACGTGCAAGATCGCAAGAAACATGTAATTCCAAGGCCATTCGCCGGGATGGCGATAGAGCCCGAGCCAGAGGTGCAGCGAGTACACTGCGGCAACAACCCCGACGAGTCTGACGCTGACGCCAAGCATCAGCGACACCGCGAACACAAGCTCGGCCAGAAACACGAGCGGGTCGATAATGGTGATCAAGGGTAGGTATACGCTCTTGACGAGCTCGCGGTGAAACGCGAACGCCGCATGCTCGCCCATCTGTCCCGTCCAATACTTGAAGCCGCCGGAGACTGGTAACGGCAGCTTCCAGAGGCAGCCCTGAAACCACTGCGCGCCGATCAGCAGGCGGCAAATCCAAATGATTGCGTTGCTGCCGCGCCGCTGTTCCGCATCTTCCGACCAATTCTTAAAGGCAACCCAAACACTCGCGAAGAGCAACGCCCAAAACAACGCGACCATAACGTATTGAAAGATGCCCAGCGCCCGATGATCGTCGGTCGCTCCGATCAGAAATAGCCAACTATCGAGAAAAGGATTCGTGCGCATCGTTGTCTCCCCACCGACAGTGGATTACTGCAGCCCTCTAGCGCTCCATCCAGCTTATTTGCTCCTGGCATGTCGGCCAAGCGTCCAGGGCGAATTGGCCATCAAGCGCACACGATCGTGAAGAACATCGGACGGCGTATTGGCTGAGAGTTTTGATCTAACCGTAGATATGGGCTTGTCGGCCATCAATGAGAACCGCTACCAATATTCCGCAAATTGTAGGGTCAAACAGATCGAGCGGTTGAGATGGAAGCGGCGGCGCTCTATGCCTTTGCGCAAGTGCGACAAAAGCCTATCCTGTGTTTTGCCCATGTCACAAATCAAATGGGCCGCATCGACGTCGATTTCGAAAAGGGTGAAGCGGACGGCACCAATGATGCGCTGGACCTGGTAGCGATCGCAGCGAGCCGCCTGTTGTCGCGGCTCTCGCCGTGACCGTTGCAGCGATCGGAATCATGTGTAAGGCGCCGCGGCCCGGCGCTTCCAAGACTCGGCTTGCAAGGGCAATCGGCGCGGTTGCCGCCTCTGAACTATCGGTCTGCTTCTTGCGCGACGTCGCCGCGACGATCGAGGCGGTACCGGAAATACTGGGCAGGAAGGGCTACGCCGTCTATGCTCCGGCGGGAACCGAACGGGTGCTGCGCGAGCTGTTTCCAGAAAAGTTTGGGCTGTTGCTTGAGGCGGGCGAAGATCTTGGTGACGCGCTGTTTGGCGCCACGCGCGACCTGTTACTCGTTGGACACGACTGTGTGCTGCTGGTCAACGGCGATAGCCCAACGCTTCCTTCCCGTTTTCTGGTTCAAGCAATTGAAGCACTGCGTGGCGATGGCGACCGGCTGGTGCTTGGTCCAGCAAGCGATGGCGGCTACTACCTGATCGGGTTAAAGCGCCCACACCAGCGACTGTTCACACAAATTGAATGGGGAACTGACACCGTGTTCAGCCGTACATGCGAACGCGCCGCCGAAATCGGACTTGCGACCACTCTGCTCCCGGAATGGTACGACATCGACGATGTTGAAACACTGCAGTGGCTGCGGGATGAACTAACTGGTCATTCGGCGCGATTTCGAGGCGGCAGCCCTGCTTCGGCGACGCGAACGTTTCTTGCGTCCGCGCTGCCGGCGAGCCCGTGACCTTATGTCGGGATTGGCTCAATCGGCACCCTTCACCGAAAAACAACGGCCGCTTTATCCTTTAGCCGTTATCGGTGCGGCCTTTGCAGGCCTGACGCTGGCCGCACCTTTTGCCTTTCAGGCCGGTGGCGATAATGCGTTCATCGCCCTTGCTGTTCCGGCGGGCTTATTGGCCCTTGCAGCAGCGCGTGTGGCGGAGCGCACGCCGGCAAACCGCGCGCTTTGGTTAATTTTCGGTATCGGAGTTCTGCTTCGGGTCTATGTGCTGCTGTTTGAGCCGCTCCTGTCCACCGACATCTTCCGCTACATCTGGGATGGCAAGGTTCAGGCGACCGGCATCAACCCATATCGCTATTTTCCTGCCCACGACGCGCTTGCGCATCTGCGCGACGCGACAATCTTTCCCAGGATCAATCGGGCCGATTATGCCGTCACGATCTATCCACCGGTCGCCGAACTCTTCTTTTTGCTCGTCACTCGCATCGGTGAAAGCGTCACCGTCATGCGTCTCGCCTTGCTCGGTTGCGAGGCCGCGAGCGTATCTTTGATCGTCCTGTTTTTACGCCGCATGCAACGGCCGGCCACCCGCGTGGTCGCATACTTCTGGCATCCGCTTCCGCTGTGGGAGATTGCCAATAATGGCCACATTGATGCGTTGGCGGTCGCACTGATGCTGCTCGGACTGTGGGTCGCGCTGACCGGTCATGCCATGCGCGGAGCAGTCTTGATTGCGCTCGCGGCACTGGTGAAGCCATACGTGGCGCCGGCATTGGCGTCGATCTGGCGCCCATGGGACTGGAAGATGCCAGCCGTCGTGATCACGGTAATCGCGCTCTGTTATCTTCCGTATCTTTCTGTGGGCTGGGGAGTTTTTGGTTTCGTGACCACGGGATATCTGACGGAAGAGGGCATTATCTCCGGTAACGATCTCTGGCTGCTGTCCGTCTGGCGTTTCGTTTTCGGCACACAACGTGGCGATGTTGCCGCCTACGCCGTCGTGGCGACGTCGATTGTGCTCTTTATGATGCTGTCGGCCGCGCGCCGCTCCGACAGGACAACGGCATCCAGCCTTAATGATACGAATATGCTGTTACTTGTGGTTTTGCTCCTGGTGTCGCCAAACCGTCCCTGGCACTTTCTTCCAATCGTGCCATTCGTTGCGCTCTGCGGTAACGTACCTACCTGGGTAGTTTCAATTGGAGCACTCCTGCTGACCAACGAAATGTACTGGGAATTCCACCTCCCAAAGCCGGTCATCAAGTCTATTCTATTTGGAAGTTTTCTCCTGACGTGCATTTGGTCAGCCCGGGCGGCGTACTTGAAAAAGGGCGCGGGCACAGGACGATCGCAATGAGCGGTTCCAACGGTAATGCTGACGTGCGCGTTGATCCGCGACGCTACCATGAATCAGTCAAAGGCGAGCGCACCGAAGTCGCCGCCCACCCGCCGGTCTGCGTCTATCTGGAAGTCACTAATCGCTGCAATTTACTGTGCACCACATGTCCGCGCACTTACGAGGAGCTCGAGCCCCCGACAGACATGAGCTGGGATTTGTTCAGGTCGATTATCGACCAACTGCCCGATCTTGCCAGGGTTGTGCTGCATGGTGTCGGCGAGCCGATGTTAGTCGCGGACCTGCCGCGCATGGTGAGATATTTGAAGGACCGTGGCGTCTTCGTTTTGTTCAACACCAACGGCACGGTCCTCAGCGAACGCAACGGGCGCGCGCTGATCGCAGCCGGCCTCGACGAACTGCGCGTATCGCTCGATGCGTCTAACCGCGAAAGTTTTAAAGCCGTCCGGGGCAGAGATTATTTTAACCGCATCGTGCGCAACGTGCGTGCGTTTTGCGAGCTGCAGAAGCGCGAGGGACACGCTAAACCGCAAGTGTCCGCTTGGTTGACCGGCTTGCGGGAGACCGTGAAGGACTTGCCGGCCTTTGTGAAACTCGCGGCAGATATCGGCGTTAGGGAAGTCTATCTGCAGAGACTCGTGTTCTTCGACAAATCAACGATCGGCAAGGCACAACCGGATCAGGCGCTTTTCGAGCGCTTGACGCGCGAAGAAGCGGGCTATCTTAAACAAGCCGAGGACCTGGCGCGCGCGCTTGGTATCACTTTCAGCGCGTCGGGCGCGGCGTCCGAGCCGGGTTTGAGCCTGAAAAGAATCGACGATGGCTTGCCATGGTCGCACTGCCGGCGGCCGTGGTCGCTGATGTATTTCACGGCTAATGGCCGGGCGCTGCCGTGCTGTATCGCGCCGTTTTCGCAGCACGGCTACGAAAATTACACGTTGGGCGACGCGACCCAGCAAACCTTGCGGGACATCTGGAACGCAGCGGCCTATCGGGAATTTCGCAAGGCCTTGCTGTCCGACAAGCCGTCCGCCGTCTGCGCCAACTGCGGCCTGCGCTGGAGCCTGTGAGCACCGTCATGCATGTACCGCGGCCCACCGCCCTCCAGCCGGCCGTAGTCTCGGCGGTCATTCCATGCCTCGACGAGGAAGCGGCCATCGCACGAGTCGTGACCTCTGTGCTCGCGCAGGATGTGTGCGAAGTTGTGGTAGTCGATGGCGGCTCGCGGGACAGAACCGTCTATGAGGCAACCGGTGCCGGCGCCCGCGTCGTTATTGAGCCACGCCGCGGTTACGGGCGCGCGATCCAGGTGGGCATCGCCGCCGTGCGCAAGGACGCGGACATCGTGGTCTTTCTCGATGGCGACGGAAGCGATCCCGCGGAGTTTATCCCGGACCTGGTATCGCCGATTCTCGCGGAGAAAGCCGTCTTCGTTCTCGGCTCGCGAGTTCGCGGCGCGCGGGAGCGCGGCAGCCTAACGCCGCAACAGCTTATGGCCGCTTATGTCGGGCGCCTGCTCTTGCACCTTGTTTACGGGGCACGTTTCAGCGACCTCTCGCCATTTCGTGCGATCCGACGCGACGTGCTGGACCGCCTCGGCATGAGCGACATGACGTACGGCTGGAACCTGGAAATGTTGATGCGGGTTGCGGCTGCCCGACTGCCGGCATGTGAGATCGCCGTCGGCCAGCGTCGTCGCCTTGGCGGCGCTTCGAAGGTTTCAGGCAACTTCACCGCTGGGTTAAAGGCGGCCCAGGCTATGATGGCGACTTTCATCCAGCTCGCGCTTCGGCTGCGGCGCGCAAATGACGGATTTGAAAAATAAGAAGGCCGTGTTATCGGCCCCTAGCGGACATTCGTGACATAGCCCGAAGGAGCGTATAAGCGACGGCGAGGTAACCCCCGAGGCTGCTGGTGACTGACCATCCGCCGGGCTTCTTCCAAGGCACCGAAATGCCAACCGCCGGGTGGTGGGAGGCGCTTTGGCCCGACCCGGCGAGAGTTCTTAGTGCCGTCGGCCTGCGTCCCGGCATGAACGTTATCGATTTATGCTCTGGCGACGGGTGGTTCACCCTTCAAATCGCCAAAGGCGCGCAGCATGTTTTCGCAATCGATATTGATCCAATCCTGTTGGAAGTTGCGAGGCATCGGCTTGTGGAAAGCGGACTGACCAATTGTGAGTTTATTGCTGGTGACGCTTACAATATTGCGAGACTTGCCGGTCCGGTCGATTTTATTTTCTTAGCGAATGCCTTCCACGGCGTTCCTGACCGTTTTCGCCTCGCGAAGGCCGTGGGCGGCGCACTCAAAGCAAATGGGCTGTTCGCAATCGTCAATTGGCATAAGCGCCCGCGCGACGAAACGCCTATCCTTGGAGAACCACGAGGGCCAAAGACGGAATTGAGAATGTCGCCAGAGGAAACGATTGAGTCGGTGGAAGCCGGTGGGTTGAAATTCAGGAAGAAGATCGACATACCGCCGTATCATTACGGTGTTGTCTTTGGCTTGTGAGGTCCCTGCGTGCCACCTTTGCTCGACAATAAGTCTCCAACAGCTAAATCCGTTTTCGATCCTTCTGCGCTCTTGCGTGAAGCTCGGCGTCAAAAGGGTCTTGCAACTGTAAACGTGCCGTCGATCTGCGTTCTTGATCCAGACGGAGACATTGTTCGTCGTTTGAAGGCAACTGGTCAGGCGCAACTTGCCAAGGACTGGCCGTGCTATCACACTGAACTTTATACGTTTGCAATCGGTTCACAGGCCGTAGGGATCGTTGGATGCGCAGTGGGCGCTCCCTTTGCTGTTCTTGTCGCGGAGGAGCTTTTCGCGTGCGGTTGTAATTTTCTGATTAGTCTGACCTCGGCAGGTCAAATTACCCCGACTGCTAAGCTTCCATATTTCGTCGTGATAGACCGCGCTTTGCGCGATGAGGGCACCAGCTATCATTACAGCGCCGCATCGGAATACAGCGAAGCAGCCCCGGAGTTGATTACAACAACGATGCGGGTATTGAAAGCCAGTGGCGTAAACGCCGTCAGTGGAGCCACTTGGACTACCGATGCTCCTTTCCGCGAAACCAAGCAAGCCATCGTCGCTGCGCGTTCCAAGGGAATACTCGCTGTGGAAATGGAGGCCGCTGCATTGTATGCGTTCGCCAGCGCCCGCAACAGAAAAGTTCTCTGCCTCGCGCACGTTACAAACACGATGGCGGTCGCTAATCAGGATTTTGAGAAGGGCGAGGCGGATGGGACTATCGATGCCTTGCGTGTTCTGAAGGCAATTATCTGTGGCGCATAATGTCCGCCACTGGCCCAAAGCGGTGCCAAACCTGCCGAACTTCCGGTACAACTGCCAACAAAGGTCGAATTGGCCATCAATCTCAAGACAGCGAAGGCGCTGGGCCTCGGAGTGCCGAGTACCCTTCTGACTAGCGCCAACGAAGTTATTGAGTGAGAAGAAGGTCCCTAGTGGCGCTTAACGGATATCATTTACCGCCCTGCACACGTCCGTCTTTAGGGGTAAAGCGGACATCGCGTTAACGTGTCGCAATGCTTCCGGCGAGCTCACTTTGCGTTCTGCGCGGCCAGATCTTCCCGCCCCTTATTGTGGTCGCGATTTTGCCCGCGCAACAAATTGCCTGACCTTTTGCAGGTCCTTGGTGTGGCTTCCGTCGTCCCTGTCAGTCTTGGTTTTTGAATCGACTCCTGCCGGCCGCACTGTTCTTATGGCGTCGGCCACATTATCGGGACCCAGTCCGCCAGCAATGATAACGGGAATGTTTACGCTCCCGACGATTTTTCTGTCGATCTCCCAGGTATGGCTTATGCCAAGCGCGCCAATCTGTCTGTCACCCGGCTGATGGCTGTCTAAAAGCAACATGTCGGCAATATCGTCGTAGCTTCGCGCGATAGCGATACTTTCCCCGCCAACCACCGGAATACTTCGCATAACAAAGAGGGGGCCAAATCGCCTCTTGAGGCTCTGTACGGTCGACGCTGTGAGCAGGTCAGTCGATGCACCCAAATGCAGAATCTCGGTTTTCAGTTCTGAAATGGCACGCTCGATGAATCGCACGTCGGAAGAGAGCAGCAGGGCCGAACCTTTGCACTTTGTCGGAATGGCAGAAAATATAAGACGCGCATTCTCGATGCTGCGCTCGCGCGGAAATGAGCCATCACCCACCAGTACTCCTATGTGATCAACGCCCAGCTCTGCGAGCGCTTTCGCTTCCTCGGGACTTGAAGTCTCATAAATCTGGACGAGCATCTGTGCGACCTACAAGTCGTGACATACAGACGCACAAGTACCTAGCGGATATTCATGACAAAATCGAACCGACCAGTAACACCATCGCCTAGGTCCATTAATTGCATCAGTAGTTCGCGCTGGAACAGGCTGTCCCGTGAGTTCGCCGGCTCATTGGGAAAATAGAGCTGGGTGGTGAGCAAACGGGTGCCCGGCGCCTGAACCTTGACATGATAGTGCCTCGTGCGGCCGGTGTAGACAGCAGGCACAATGGTTCGAAACTGATATGTGCCTTCGGATCCGGTGATGACATGGCCGCGATATCGAAAACCGACGTCGTCATATTCGCCCTTCTCGTCCGCATGCCACAGATCGACCACCGCTCCCGGAAGCGGGCGGCAGCTTCTGGTCAGCACAAAGCCGGACAGCGTAGCAGGACGCGCTTGAGCACTTGGCTCGCGTAGGTCACTACGTTGCGGTGATTTCGGCTTGAAAAATGGCCCCTCGCCCTGGCGTAACGTCGGTTCGTCGCCGTCGCGACAAGAAAGTGTCGGCTTGAGTTCCTGCGCAAGAGCGGCGTTACGGGAGAGTTCCCAGGCCGCGGCAACCATACCGGAGTCCAGCAGAAACCCACGCCGCGTCAGTTTCGACAATCTGTTCATCAAGCCAACTAAAGCTGTTGTTCAGTTCCCTTCCGATCTGGAGAAGTTACCGCCAGCTTGAAAACTGGTTGAACAAAGGTGTGTGATCGCGAGGACTTCGCGATCCAGCCCAACCTGCCGGGATCGGACAATTCGCTGTCATCCAGGCTTTGGCGCCCCCGCTCGGTTTAGATGTGAGCGTAATATACGCGATCCGCGCGAAATCGAGCGAGCCGTAGCGGCGTTTGCACGTCTCGCAAGTGGCGGTCTGGTCGTAACGTCGAGCCCTTTGACGGTGGTTCATGGGGGTAAAGCGGACATCCCGTTTTGCACTGCACATGTCTGCTTCTGACCTATAGCGGACATTCCCCCTCCGAACCTTTCGTTGGATACACTATCTTTGGGCAAAGGCATGAGTATCCGTGCCGGCTGACCTGGAAACACTAGTCATGCGCAGCGAACGGTTTGATTTTCCCAGTGCGAAGGGCGAGCGATTGGCGGCGGTACTCGATCTGCCGCTCGGCAAGCCGGTGGCCTTTGCGTTGTTTGCTCATTGCTTTACCTGTGGCAAGGAAATACCGGCCGCCAAGCGCATCGCGGAGCGGCTGGCGATGGACGGCATCGGGGTGCTGCGCTTCGATTTCACTGGACTCGGCGGCAGCGGAGGCGAATTCGCCAATACGCATTTTTCTTCGAACGTTGACGATCTGGTCGCTGCAGCAGATCATTTGCGCAAAACGCATGGCGCGCCCGCGATCCTGATCGGCCATAGTTTAGGTGGTGCCGCGGTGCTGGCCGCCTCGCGCAGAATTCCCGATGCCCGAGCGGCGGTAACGATCGCCGCGCCCTACGACCCGTCGCATGTCGTTGGCTTGTTCAAAGAGCACGTCGACAAGATTCGCGCCGACGGCGAGGGGGTGGTGACGCTGGCCGGGCGGCCGTTTCGCATCACACGCGAATTCCTAGATGACGTAGCGGAGCAGAAGCTGGGCGAATGTCTTGCCACGTTGCATCGGGCCTTGCTCATTTTCCACTCGCCGACAGACGACACGGTCGGCATCGAGAATGCGTCGCGGATTTTCGGCGCCGCCAAACACCCGAAAAGCTTCGTCTCACTTTCCGGCGCCGATCACCTGTTAAGCAAAGCAAGTGACGCCGTTTATGTGGCGAAAGTGATCGCCGCCTGGGTCGAGCGGTATCTCAACAAACCCGAGATCATGACCGAAGCAGAGGTCGAAGCTGGCCTCGTGTTAGTGCGAGAGACGCACGGAGGCAAATTTCAGCAGGAGATATTGACGGGGCCGCATCACTTGCTGGCCGACGAACCGGTCAAGCTCGGTGGGCTGGATTCTGGTCCGGGGCCATATGATTTCCTGCTGGCCGGGCTTGGTGCCTGCACCTCGATGACGATCCGCCTTTACGCCGACTTTAAAAGGATTCCGCTTGAGAACGTCTCCGTGCGGCTCAATCACGAGAAAAAGATCCATGCAAAGGATTGCCAGGACTGCGACAACAAGGTCGCCAAGGTCGATCACATCTATCGTTCCATCACCTTGGAAGGCCCACTCGACGCGGAGCAGCGTAAGCGGTTGATGGAGATCGCGGACAAATGTCCGGTGCATCAGACGCTTGAATCGAACATCGACATAAGCACTACCGAGCGGTTGGCCTGACTTTCCCGCACCTCGGCGACGCCGCCGTCGTTGCTGCGGTGCTGGGAGTCTGCCGCTTAACGGATAGTTATCCCGTGCACCTACCGGAGTTACATTGGTGTTCGAGTGAAAGGGCGCTTCCGCTTCTGCCCCAAACGGGTCAATGGATCCACCGGTGAGTAATGGTAGCTTTCTCCAATATGCATGCTACCAGAAGCTGCGTCGAATGCACAACTCCGACTATTAGCAAGCGGTTGAATATCGAAAACTCGCTGAAGCAGCGGAAGAACCCGCCGCCAAAAAAGAGTTTTTAGAGTTGGCCGAGGCTTGCGAAGAGGCCGCTGACAAGATCGACGATTGTCGAGCTAGCGGATAATTCGGACATTCTGGTTTGCGTTTTTTCAGTGTCCGCTTCTGGCCCAAAGCGGACAT
>DATLJR010000013.1:0-2030 GCA_035538755.1 Pseudolabrys sp. | reverse complement strand
CAACGAGCTGCATCGGTCGATCGTTGTCATCACCAACCAGTCCGGCATCGGTCGTAGCTATTTCGACGAGTGCGCCTATGAAGACTTGACGCGATGGATGTGTGAACGCTTTGAAGCGGAACACACGGCGATCGCTCGCGTGTACCACTGTCCTTATCACCCCCTCCATGGCATCGGCGAGTACCGCCGCGATCATCCGTGGCGCAAGCCTAACCCGGGCATGATATTGCAGGCCGTGTCCGACCTTGATCTCGATCCGGTTCAGTCCGCGATCCTGGGAGACAAAATAAGCGACATCGAGGCCGGCGCGGCGGCTGGGATCGGTCTGCGGATTCTCGTCGCTTCGTGCCATGCCAAGGAAGGAGAGGGCGCGCCATCCCATGAAGTGGTCGCCGATCTTGGCGAAGCGCTCGCACTGCTGCGATCCCGCTTTGCGGTGATCGCTGATCGACCCTACGAGCATCCTTAAGGCTTTTGTGACTCGTCAGATCTTGCAAAGTGCGATAAGCCACGACCGGCGTGAAAGCCCTACTCTCATGGTCTTGTCTCAATGATTTCGACAGTTGCACACAATAAAACGTTCTCGCCATGACCCCTGTGCTCGTAACCGGAGGTGCTGGATTTATCGGCAGCCACACGTGCAAGGCTTTGCGCAACGCCGGGTTCTCGCCGGTGAGCTACGACGACCTCTCCCGCGGCAATGCCGCGGCGGTCAAGTGGGGAGACCTGGTGACCGCGAGCATCGCAGATGGGCGCCTTTTACGCGACACTTTGCTTCGCCATCGCCCTGTCGCCGTGGTGCATTTTGCTGCATTCGCATATGTCGGCGAGTCGACTGAAAATCCCGGCCTCTACTATCGCAATAATGTGGTGGGTACGCTCGCGCTGCTGGAGGCAATGCGTGAGTGCGGCGTGCGCTATCTGGTTTTCTCGAGCAGTTGTGCCGTTTATGGCGTGCCGCCCGTAATCCCCATTCAAGAACAGACTCCTCTCAATCCAGTCAATCCATATGGCGCGACCAAGATGATATGCGAGCGCATGCTGGCAGATTGCGCCGAAGCTTTCCCGCTGAAATGGATCGCATTGCGTTATTTCAACGCGTCCGGGTCCGATCCCGACGGCGAAATTGGCGAATGTCACGTGCCCGAGACGCATGTCATTCCGCTTGTGTTGGATGCGGCCGCGGGACGGCGTGACGCCTTCACGGTGTTTGGATCCGACTACCCGACTCCGGATGGCACCTGCATCCGCGACTATATTCATGTCTCGGATCTTGCTGATGCTCACGTGCTCGCGCTGCAAGCCCTTCTGCAGGGCGGCGAAAGCGAGGCCATCAACGTCGGCACTGGCCGCGGTTGGTCCGTACTGGAATTGGTCGAGATTGCGCGAAAAATCACGCGCCGCGACATTCCGATCCTATTCGGCCCGCGTCGTCCCGGAGACCCCCCGGCCCTTGTCAGTGATCCACGGCGGGCACGTGAGCGGCTTGAATGGTCGCCGCGTTACCCAGATATTGCCCAGCACATTTCACATGCCTGGGCTTGGCGCCAAAGCGGCGTGGCCGCTGAAACCAGTTGAAGCTCATACAAATTACAGCATTCTTGAGTAGATTTTCGAATGAGCTTATCGGCCCGACTCTCCGCGACATGTGGGGTGACGGTAGTCTCAACGCTCTGGGAGCCGACGCTTTGCCCGTAGCGTAGCGCCAAAACGCTCTCATTGCTAATAACCACCATGATGCCCTTAGATAACCGGCTCGCCACACTTTGCGGATAACCAGCCAGTGCCAACGACCGCTCTGATAGTGGGAATTACTGGCCCGGACGGTGCCTATCTTGCACGCTTTCTGCTCGATAAGGGTTATGACGTTTACGGCACATCCCGAAACATCGGTCTTGCACGCACCGATGGTCTTCGAGCGCTTGGCATCCGCGACAAGATAAGCCTCTTGTCGGTTTCGCCGGTGGATTTTCGTTCTGTTTCCGACGCAATTGAGCGAGTCGCTCCTCACGAAATCTACAATCTCGCCG
>DATLJR010000012.1:0-48803 GCA_035538755.1 Pseudolabrys sp. | reverse complement strand
GTAGCAGCGCTCGGGGTGATCGAAGTGCCCAAGACCTGACCAGAGGTCGTGGTCATGCCATCCACTCTCAGGTAGGCGACGTCAACACCCATGTAGAAGTCCTTCGTCACGTTCCACTGAGTGCGGGAGCCAATCCACCAGCTGGTCCAGTTGTTGTTGCAGCCCGGTTGCGCAACGGCAAAATTACCGAAGCCGGTGCCAGAGCCTTCCAGCGAGCAAAGGATGGCATTGGCTTGGCTATTATAGCCCACCGACGTCCATCCGCCGTAGAGCGAAGTCCTCCACGCCGGGGTCCAGAAGTGCTCGTAGGATGCGTTGAGGCCCCACGCCGTGGTCAAGTTGATGCCGGTGGCTGAGGTTTGCAAGACGCCATTGCCGTTAAAGTTGGCACCACCATAGACGCCGTCAGCGACGATGCCGAGGGCAGCGGTATTGCCATTCTGTATCCACCAGTTGTTGTTCGATGGGTTCTGCATGATGTAGCGCGGCGCACCTTGGGTGTAGATGCCCTGCACTTGGAAGTAGTCGCCCGCGCCACTGCCAAGCCAATTTAGGAGCCACGGCGTGTTCCACCGCCAGCCAGCCATGGCTGCCCAGCCCCATTTGTCACCGGGGTGACCAGAGTTTTCTGGGATAAACAAGCCATCCGGGGTGGTGAGGTAGTATTGTCCATTCACCAGATGCGCAGCAGCACCGATCTGGGCAGAGCCCCAAGCCTGGTCAACGCGCAGATTGCCGACGATGTCGGGAGCCTGCCAGCCGCCATAGCCCAGGCCCGTGTTGATTGCGGCAGGGCCGGCACCATTACCGCCAGCACCATTGATGGAGCCCACGTTCGGGGCGACGCTTAGACCTGGAATGTTAAGGAAGGCTCCTGTGGTAGGAACACCAGGCGTGATGCCCGCACCGATGATCTGCGTCGTACGCCGATCTTCGGCGGAGATTGTGGCCGAGAAGCCGTTGCCAAACTGCGCCGTATAGCCAACCACGTCCCAACCGCCGTCGCCGGTGTCAGAGTTCGGCGTGAAGCCCAAGTATCCGACCGCCGCTTGCGAGAAGAAGTCAAAGAACGACTGTGCGCGACCGAAGGTGAAGCCCGCCCATTGAATGAAGGCGCGGTTGGCGTTGAAGGTCTGTGGCGGATCAAAGGCTGTATCGGTGAGGATACCAACCGCGATATAGCCGCGCACCGTCCCGTATTCGGTCTGGTTGCGGGCGTCAGCGGTGATGTAGCCGCGCACACGATACCAAAGTTCGTTTGAGAAGCGGTTGTTTAAGTCGGCACCCTGCGTCCTGGTCGATGAGCCGTTCGTGTTCCATGACGTTTCAAAGCGGACATAGCCGCCGATCTTAATGCACATGTCAGTGCCGGGGATGTAATAAAATCCCACACCGTACAGGTTGCAAATCTTCACGTACTCGACCGGCTTGGCCTTGACGGGAAGATCGGCTGCCTGCGCCCCAGCCACTGCAACGAGCCCCGCTGCTGAGCCAAGGAGAAGACTTTTCACCATCTTCATCTTGAACCTCCAAAAAAGTTTCTCTCGAGAGGGTTCCGATCCGCCCAGTGCGACAGCACCCGTTGGAACTTCCCCTTGCTCCCCGCTGGCCCGAGAAACCTTTCACACCACTTGGTGCAAGCTGCAGCCCGGACAGCGCTACAGGGGGACGCCCCCCTCCGTCGCGTTGTCACATTAGCGGAAGGTCTCCCCTAAGCAATGAAGAAGCGCCCTTCCCACAGGCCCTGACGGCGCTTTTCGGACGAGTGTTGCGTAAAAAACACGCAGTCGTGAACGGCCTGAAACGACCATTTTACCTGTCCCAAAATAGGACAAATACCTGTTGATTTTCAATTAATTAGGGGAAGTCCTGTGGCTCAACCTGGAGAGGAATTTGGTTTCCATACCTTCGTCAAGTGGAGTAAGGGGCCGCGCGATCGAAGGATGCCCGCCCCGGATTTCCGGGCAACGGTGGG
This sequence comes from Pseudolabrys sp., assembly GCA_035538755.1. Classification (GTDB taxonomy): domain Bacteria; phylum Pseudomonadota; class Alphaproteobacteria; order Rhizobiales; family Xanthobacteraceae; genus Pseudolabrys. Next base: position 46,828 of record DATLJR010000012.1, on the reverse strand, counting down.
AGTAATGATTCGGAACCGGAAAATCTGGCGGAGACGCAGGGATTCGAACCCTGGATACGCCTTTGGAGCGTATAACGGTTTAGCAAACCGCCGCCTTCAGCCACTCGGCCACGTCTCCGTATGAGAGAAGGCAGTATAGAATCCACCGCGCACGGTCAAACAGCGGATTTTCAAATCTCGGTACGCCGGCTGACGTTTTTTAAAGCTCGCCATCAAAGGAACTGAGGCCGATGAACCGGAAAGAACGCCGCGCCACGCTCAAGCATGGCCCGCCTGGCGCTGCTCGCGCGCCGGATGCGGGCAGTCAAATCAACAAAATGTTTCTGGATGCGCTCGCGTTCGAACGCGCGGGCAAACTTGACGAGGCTGCGCGCGCTTACAAGCGCATTGTCGCGCTCAATGCAGATCACGCCGAGGCGCTCAACAATCTCGCGCGCGTTCTTCACGCGCAGGGCAAGACGAAAGACGCTTCCGCTTCCTACGCGCGCGCGCTCGCGCTGATGCCGCAACTCTTCCAGCAGTATTCCGGAATTCGGGAAACGCTTACGTCGCTTCTGCCGCGGCTCGACGAAGCATTGCGCCGGCAGATGGCGGCATGGCCGAAAAGATCAAGCGTACCAGGGCTTTTTGGCGAGTCCGAGTTCGACGCGATCGCCGACAATCCGTTGCTGCTGATCGTTCTGCAATCGACGCCCGTGCGTGATGTCGCGTTCGAGCGCCTGCTCACAGCGCTGCGCGCGTCACTTTTAAACGATGTAACGGCCGGCAAGCCGGCCGCTGATTCCATCCTCGGCTTTGCCTGCACGCTCGCACGACAGTGCTTCATCAACGAATATGTTTTCGCAACGACGCCAGAGGAAGAGACGAAGATCGAGGAGCTCAAGCGTGCCCTCGCAGGCAGATCTCCGATTGCGATGCAGATCGCAGCGCTGGCGATGTACGTGCCGCTGCACACGTTGCCGTCCGCCTCCGCGCTGCTTGAACGAAAATGGAATCCACAGATCGAGGCTGTGCTCACCCAGCAGGTGCGTGAGCCCGCGGAAGAACAGAAGCTGCGCGATTCAATTCCGCATCTGACTGTGATCGAAGACGAAGTTTCGCAGCGCGTGCGCCAGCAATACGAGGAGAACCCCTACCCGCGCTGGGTCCACGCCGCTCGACAAGTCACGCCGATCCCGATCGATCACTATCTGCGCGATCAGTTTCCGACAGCCACGTTTGCACCGCTTGGCAAGACGGGCGCGCTTAACATGCTCATTGCCGGCTGCGGCACCGGCCAGGTCGCGATCGGATCGGTGCAGAAGCATATGGGTGCGCAGGCGCTTGCGATCGACCTGAGTTTGAGCAGTCTCTGTTACGCGAAGCGCAAGACGCCCGCCGAGCTCGCTGCGCGCATCGAGTATGCGCAGGCGGATATTCTCAAGCTTGGATCGATCGGGCTCAGCTTCGATGTCGTCGATGCGTGCGGCGTGCTGCATCACATGGCGGATCCGCTTGCCGGCTGGCGCATTCTTTTGTCACTGTTGCGATCCGGCGGCCTCATGCATCTTGCGTTCTACAGCGATGCCGGTCGCGCCGACGTCGCGGCTGCGCGTGCGTTCATCGCCCAACGCGGATTCATTTCGACTCCCGACGACATCCGCCGCTGCCGGCAGGAACTTCTTGCAGGGTCGCTCGCGAGCGTGACGCGCTTCACGGATTTCTTCACGACGAGCGAATGCCGCGATCTGCTCTTTCACGTGCACGAGTCACGCGTCACGATTCCGGTGATCAGAGATTTCATCCGTGAGAATGGACTGACATTCGTCGGCTTCGAATTCGACCTGCCGCTACTTCTGCGCCACCGCGCGCGGTTCGCCGCCGCCGGCTGGTCGCTCGCTGATCTTGATCGCTGGCAAGAGGTTGAGACGAAGTATCATGATACTTTCTCCGGCATGTACCAGTTCTGGGTGCAGAAGAACTGAACGCGCTAACGCGAACGAAAACGGCGCGCGCAGTGTTCTCTTCGCTCATCAAACGCAGACGGAGATCTCTTGGCACGATCGTCACCATGAAAGGAGGTCTGCGATGCGTATTCGAACCATCATGCTTGCGACGCTCGCCCTGTCGTGGACGGCGCTGGCGCAAGCACCTGCCAGAGCCCTGCCCTACGACCCCTATACCAATGCATGGCGACGGTGAGCGGGATCGGCGGCTTTTGTACGTACAATCAGTTCTACAACCCACGCCCGTCGGCGAGTCGATCGCGCAAGCGCCCGGCCTACTACTAGGTGCTCCTGAGCCCGGATTGACTGCCCGCGGCGGCCGTGCGCAATTGCGCCGCCGTGCAGTCAGGGCCCTTCAACATTGCGCAAACTTTGCAGGAGGCGCTGCGCCTGCATCAGCAGGGCCGCCTGCGCGATGCCGAAAGACTCTACGCACGCGTACTCAAGGCGTCGCGGAACAATTTCGATGCGCTGCACCTACTCGGCCTGATCAAGGCGCAAGGTGGCCAGATGGGGGAAGCGCATCGCTTGATGGCGTCGGCGCTGAAGATCAATCCAAACGCGCCGGATGCGCTCGTCAATTTCGCCAATGTGCTGCATGCGCTCAAGCGCGACGCCGAAGCGCTGACGCATCTCGACAAGGCGCTGGCGCTGCGGCCGGGCGATCAGGAAGCGCTGCTTTATCGCGGCAATGCGCTGAACGCGCTCGATCGCCCCGAGGACGCCATTGCCTCTTACGACGCCGTGCTCGCGCGCAAACCCGCGCATGGCGATGCTCTACTTAATCGCGGCACGGCGCGCGCGCGGCTCGGCCGCCATGCCGATGCACTCGCCGATTTCGATGCGCTGCTTGCGCGCAACCCGCATCATGTCGAGGCGCTCTTTAACCGTGGCACGGCGCTGCTCGAACTCGAGCGTCCCGAGCCCGCGCTCGCGGCTTTCGATGCGGCGGTTGCGGGCGCGCCCCGGCACACTGGCGCGTGGACCAATCGCGGGCGCGCGCTGCAGGCGCTCAACCGACACGCGGATGCAGTTGCAAGTTTCGAAAAAGCGATTGCCCTCGACAAAAATTTCGCCGATGCACACTCGAACATGGCGCTGTCGCTGCTCACGCTCGGGCAATTGTCGCGCGGCTTTGCCGAATACGAATGGCGGTGGAAGCGCACCGGCATGACCGACGCCCGCCGCGGCTACCGCGGGCGGCCATGGCTCGGCGAGTTTCCCCTCGGCCAGCGCACAATTCTGCTCGCCGCCGAACAGGGTCTGGGCGACAGCATCCAGTTCGTCCGCTATGCCCCGCTGCTCGCGCGCTCCGGCGCAGAGGTCGTGCTCGAAGTGCAGCCCGAACTGAAAGCGCTGCTTGCGAGCGTTGATGGCGTTGCATCGTGCCATGCGCGCGGTGAGACGCTTCCCGCCTATGATGTCTACTGCCCGCTCGGCAGCCTGCCGTTGGCGTTCAGGACCGAGCCGGGAACGATCCCCGCCGACATTCCCTACCTACGCGCCGATGATGCCCATCTCGCGACATGGCGACCGACCATCGAGGCGCTTCCGGGCAAGCGTGTCGCGCTGGCCTGGGCCGGCCATGCCCGGCATGCGAACGACCGCAACCGGTCGATCGCGCTCGAAACGCTCGAACCACTGCTCGCGCTCGACGGCATCTCGTTCATCAGCATCCAGCGCGACCTGCGTGGCGACGACGCGGCGCTATTGGCGCGGCACAAATCCGTCACGCATATCGGCGATAAACTGGATGACATGGCCGACACCGCGGTCGTTCTCGCGCTCGCCGATCTGACGATCGCGGTCGACACGTCCGTCATTCATCTTGCCGGCGCAATGGGACGCGAGGCGTGGGTGATGCTGCCCTTCTCGCCCGACTGGCGATGGACGCTCACGGGCGACCATAGCCCCTGGTATCCGCGAATGCGGCTGTTCCGCCAGCCGAAGCCGGGTGATTGGCCGGGCGTGATCGCCAGCCTGCGCGACGCACTCCCGCGCGTCACCCCCGATTGATCTCGTCGATCAGGCCGCGACGCGGGTACGGGCGACCAGCGCCGGCGCTTGCGGATGCGTCTTGAGCCAATCGCGCGCAGCGCGCTGCGCACAGCCGATCTCGAAGTCGCTCATCTGCGCGGCGATCTCACGACGCATCTGCGCAGCATCCTTGTGACCGCGCGTTGCGGCAATGTTAAACCACTTGTGCGCCTGCACAAGATCAATCGCCACGCCTGCCCCCGCGGAAAAGACCATGCCAAGGCCGAAATAATCTTCGGCGTTCGCCGGTTCGGCGCCCCCCGACGCCATTTCCAAGCTCGTCATCGCAATCCCCTATTTGTCTCCGCCGATGTGCCTCAAGGCCCGGCGGACCACCTGTTGTCGAACACGCTTTCAAGCGGCGGTGATCATCGGGATAAAATTTGAATGGCAGTTTAAGTGATGCGATGAATCGGACGTAAACAGCGCGCGCTTTTGCGGCCCGAATGCAGCGTTTCCGCGCCAAATGGTGTATTTGTCACGTCGTTGAGAGATCGCTAACTGAACTCGTTCAGCGGCAACTAACCACCCGGCGATGTCGCCATCATCCCGTCCGCGCGCGCTGATTGAACAGCACCGCCTGGACTTTCGGATCCTTCATATCGATGCCCTGGCGCAATTCGAGGCCCAGCGTCATGCCACGCTTGACCGCGGGCCGCGCCTTCATCGTTTCCAGCCAGCGCTTCAGGTTGGGAAATTCGTTGATGTCCTGTCCCTGGCGTTCCCAGCCATTGACCCAACCGACCAGCGCCATGTCGGCGATCGAGTATTTGCCTGCGATGAACGGACGATCCTTGAGGCGAATGTTCATGACGCCATAAAGCCGGTTCACTTCGTTGATGTAGCGATTGATCGCGTAGGTCAAAGTCTCCACGGCGTAGTTCCTGAAATGATGGACCTGTCCGGCCATCGGTCCGACGCCGCCCATTTGCCAGAACAGCCATTGATCGACTTCGACGCGCGCGCGCTCATCCGCCGGATAGAACTTCCCGGTTTTGCGTCCGAGGTATTGCAGGATTGCGCCAGATTCGAAGATCGAGATCGGCCGCCCGCCAGGTCCCTGCGGGTCGATGATCGCCGGCATGCGATTGTTCGGCGAAATCTTCAGGAAGTCCGGATCGAACTGTTCACCCTTTGAAATGTTTACGGGCTTGAGGACATAGGGAAGCCCGCACTCCTCCAGCATGATGGAAATCTTGAAGCCGTTCGGCGTGGGCCAATAATAGAGCTCGATGGGCTTTGCGGATTTGACCGCCTTCTTCGCTTTCGTCTTTGTCTTGTTAGCCTTTGCCGCTGGCCGTCTGCTCTTCCCGCGCGCCATGTCGTAACTCCGTTCTCAATACATTTTACGAACAACCCGAGAGACCTAGGCCGCACGGCCTCAATTCGCAACGGGCGGGCGCGCGGGCCTCTCATGCGATCGCACGATGGAGCAATACAACCTATGCGGGTTATCGTCCTTTTCAGGTTGCGGACTTAGGTCGATCGCCGGCTGAAGCGCCCCGCACCCGTGGAAATAAAGGGAAGTGCACTCATGCATAAAGTCGTATTCGCTCTCGCGCTGGCGGTGGGATTGATGACAGCGCCATTGTCGCAATTTGTCTCGAGCGCCGCCGCGCAACAGCAGGCGAGCATTGCGAAGAACGCAAAGACGACGAAGGAGCCGAGCGCCGATCAGCTTGCGACGCGCGAGCGGCAGAAGAAGTGCGGCGCGGAGTGGAAGGAAATGAAGGCTTCGAACAAGATCGAGAAAGGAACGACCTGGCCAAAGTTCTGGAGCGCTTACAACAAGCGTCTCAAGTCCGCCGCCAACTGACATTGCTTCGATGCGCGAACGCAGAAGCGCACATAAAAAGACTGAGGGCATCGGCGAGACTGAAATCTCGCCGACGCCCTCAGGGTCATCCGAACCGGGGCGCCTCGGGTAACCGCATTGCGCCGATCACACCACGACGCACGCCGGCCCGTATGACGCAATCTCCGACACGTAAGGCCGAAGATCGGGAAGCCGCGTCAGACTAAAGCTTCCGCTTCCGGCGCTTCGTCTTCTTCGCTGCTTTCGCCGCTGCCTTCTTCCTACGTTTAGCCATTGCTGCCCTCCTAGCCATGGATTATGGCGGGTGTCGCATCAGCACGCGTCGGGAATCGACACGCGCTGCCTTCGGTTTACTACAGCACGAGCAAAAAAACAGCGGTATCGCTTAACTAAACGTGTACTCGGACACCGTGCGACACGATGCGACGCAATCGCGCGATCAAAATCGAATTGTTGACGCACGCGCTCGATTGTCGTCGCAAAGTTTCGCGCACTTTGCAGAAATTGAAAAAGATACGATAAAATAAGGATTTTTACAGCGACTACGGTTGCACACATCGTGTCATCGGTGATGAATTTCGTGTGCAGTGTGCACTGCAATTCAAGTTAACCCTATTTACAATCGGCACACCGACGCGATGAAATACTTTTGCACAGATGACCGTGCACAAGCCTTTCAGACCGCCGGAATCGATCAAAAACGAGCGAATCGGGTCGAGTGATTAGGGGTGATTCGCGTCCTCTTGGGTGACCGGTGTGTCCTCTTTGGGTGACCGGTGCGTCGCCTTAACGCGCACCATGCCATCATCCGCGCGCCAAACTTTTCGCGCGCGCATGTTCACGGAACCAATTCGGAAAAGTTTGTGCGCTGCAAGCAATTTCTTGCGCGTCAGAGTCCGAGTTTGCGTTTGAGAATGTCGTTAACCGCTTGCGGACTTGCCTTGCCGCCGGATGATTTCATCACCTGACCAACGAACCATCCGATCGCTTTCGGATTTGACTTGGCATCGGCAACTTTGTCCGGATTTTTGGCGAAGATGTCGTCGACGACCTTCTCGATCGCGCCGGTGTCGGTGACCTGTTTCATGCCGCGCTGCTCGACGATCGCGCGCGGGTCGCCACCCGGTTCGTTCCACACGATCTCAAATAGATCCTTGGCGATCTTGCCGGAGATCGTGCCGTCCTTGATCAGATCGAGCATCGACCCAAGTTGGTCGGCCGATACGGGCGAGGATGCGATGGTTTTGCCTTCCTTGTTCAAGCGGCCGAACAATTCGTTGATCACCCAGTTCGCCGCGGCCTTGCCGTCCCTGCCTTTTGCGACGGTCTCGAAATACTCCGCCGTTTCGCGCTCGGTGACGAGGACCCCTGCGTCGTACGCCGACAGCGAAAAATTGCGCATGAAGCGTGCTTTTTTCGCGTCCGGCAGTTCGGGAAGGTTTTTCTCCAGTGCGTCGACATAGGCCTGATCGAACTCAAGCGGCAAAAGGTCGGGATCCGGGAAGTAGCGGTAATCATGTGCTTCCTCCTTCGAACGCATCGAGCGCGTCTCACCGCGCCCTGCGTCGAATAGACGGGTCTCCTGTTCAATGACGCCGCCCTCTTCGATGATGTCGATCTGCCGTCGCGCCTCATGCTCGATCGCTTGACCAATGAAGCGGATAGAATTGACATTCTTGATCTCGCAGCGCGTACCGAGTGGATCACCCGGACGACGGACTGAGACGTTGACGTCGGCACGCAGATTTCCCTTCTCCATGTCGCCGTCGCAGGTGCCGAGGTAACGCAGGATCGAACGCACCTTGGCGATATAGGCCTTGGCTTCATCCGCCGACCGCAGATCGGGCTTCGAAACGATCTCCATCAACGCGACACCCGAGCGGTTGAGATCAACATAGGAATATGTCGGGTGGCGATCGTGGACGCTCTTGCCGGCATCCTGTTCGAGATGCACCCGCTCGATGCCGACGGTGATGGTTTCCCCGTTCTCGAGATCGACTGTCACCGCGCCCTCGCCAACCACCGGCGATTTGTACTGGCTGATCTGATAGCCCTGCGGCAGGTCGGGATAGAAATAGTTCTTTCGGTCGAAAACGGATTTGAGATTGATCTTCGCTCTCAACCCCAGCCCGGTGCGGATCGCCTGACGTACGCACTCTTCGTTGATGACGGGAAGCATGCCGGGCATTGCCGCATCCACCAAAGAAACGTGGCTGTTGGGTGCGCCACCGAATTCGGTGGATGCGCCGGAGAAAAGTTTTGCCTGGGATGTCACCTGCGCATGCAATTCCATGCCGATGACGACTTCCCAATCGCCGGTCGAACCTTTCAGACGTTTCTTGGATCCTGGCTGAACCGTCATCGCGTGCTGACTAATTTTTCGGCAGTTTCCGCGTCGTCACAAGATGTCGTAGCGGTTCGCGCCCCTCGACTGCAAGCGATCTTCGCGGTGTGTCGATAAGCCGCCGGTCGGACATTTTCGCAGATCTGAGTTGTTGGGTGCGCAAACTTCATTTCACGAAATGGCCCGATTTCTGCAACGATTTTCGCCGAATTCGCAGCCCATTCAGTCGGAACCGGGCTGGAGAGCAGACGTTGGAAACGTCATGAACAAAGACAGCAACGGCACATTCGGCATCATCATCGGCGGCGTCGTCGCCGTTATCGCCGCAATCTTTATTTTGAGCGGCGGCGAATTGGGCGGCAAGAAAACAGTCGAGGGAGATCAGGATCTTCCTCCGGTTGCCACGACGGACAAGTAGTGTCACCACCACGCCTGCGGACTGAACTGACCGGCAGCGTGTTCGACGACGCTTGCCAGCGAGAACAGTGTCTCCTCGTCGAACGGCCGCCCGATCAGCTGCAATCCGAGCGGTAGTTCCTGCGCATCATGACCTGCGGGAACTGCGATTCCTGGCAGACCGGCCATATTTGCGGTCACCGTAAACACGTCGTTCAGATACATCTCGACGGGATCGGCGCTGCCCTTCTCGCCGAGGCCGAAGGCCGCCGACGGTGTCGCCGGCGTCAGCATGGCATGCACGCCGGCATTGAAGCAGTCCTCGAAGTCTCTCTTGATCAGAGTCCGCACTTTCTGCGCCCGCAGATAATATGCGTCATAGTAGCCGGCCGAGAGCACATAGGTGCCGATCATCACCCGCCGGCGGACTTCGGCGCCAAAGCCGTCGCTGCGGGTCTTCTCATACATGTCGATGATCTCGCGAGCGGGCTCACGAAGTCCGTAGCGAACGCCATCATAGCGCGCGAGATTGGACGAGGCTTCCGCAGGCGCGACGATGTAATAGGCCGGCAGGGCATATTTCGTGTGCGGTAAGGAGACGTCGACCAGTTCGGCGCCTGCGGCTTTCAACCAATCGCGCCCTTTCTCCCAGATCTTCTCGATCTCGGCCGGCATGCCATCGAGGCGATACTCTTTGGGAATACCGATGCGCAGGCCTTTAACCGATTTGCCGACCGCGGCTTCATAGTCAGGCACCGGGATGTCAGCGCAGGTCGTATCTTTCGGGTCGGGCCCCGCCATCGAGCGCATGAGAATGGCCGCATCTCGCACCGTGCGCGCGAACGGTCCGGCCTGATCGAGCGACGAAGCAAAGGCGACAATTCCCCAACGCGAGCACCGGCCGTAGGTCGGCTTCATGCCGACCGTGCCCGTAAAGGCTGCCGGCTGGCGGATCGAACCACCGGTATCCGTGCCGGTGGCACCAAGGCACAGGCGCGCCGCAACGGCGGCAGCCGATCCTCCGGACGAACCGCCGGGAGTTAGCGGGGTGTTCGAACCCTTCCGCCGCCAAGGTGAATGCACGGCGCCGAAATACGAAGTCTCGTTGGAGGATCCCATCGCAAATTCATCGCAATTGGTCTTGCCGAGAAGCACCGCACCGTCACGCCAGAGCTGCGACGTCACAGTCGATTCATAGCTCGGCACGAAATTGTCGAGGATATGCGAACAGGCCGTCGAACGTACGCCCGCCGTGCAGAACATGTCCTTGACGGCAAGCGGAATGCCCTCAAGTGGTCCGGCGTTGCCCTGTGCGATGCGTGCGTCGGACGCTTTGGCCATTTCGACGGCGCGTTCTGGAGTATGCAGGACAAACGCATTGAGCGCCCGCGCCTTCTCGATCGCCGTCTGATGTGCGCTCGTCAATTCGGCCGCGGAGAAGGATTTCTTTTTCAGTCCGTCTCGCGCCTCGACCAAACTGAGCGAGGTCAATTCAATCACGATGGGACTCATCCGCACGTCGCAGCGCGTCACCGGGCTCGCGCTTTTCCGGCTCGACGGGCGCTTCGCAACGAAATCCCGTTTCTTCGGAACGACCTTCCTTTTCCATCAACGCCCGGCGCTCCGCTTCGAGAGCGTCGATCATCGACAGGTATCCGAGCTCACAGGCGATACACATTGTCTAAACCGCTTGCGTGGAACGATGCTTTGCGTTCATTCCACCACCTTGGGCACCACGAAATAATTGTCCTCGCTCATCGGTGCGTTTCTGACGATATCTTCCGCAATGCCCCCGTCAGTTACCGAATCGACCCTTTTCTTCATCGTCATGGGAGTTACCGAAGTCATCGGTTCGACGCCCTCGACCTTAACCTCCGAAAGCTGCTCGACAAATGCGAGCATGGCGTTGAGCTCGCCTTCGAGATGTCCGACCTCATCCTCTGCGACGGCGATGCGCGCGAGGTGCGCAATGCGGCGGACGGTGTTTGCGTCGACTGCCATGCAATTTTCCAGAAGATACTTCACAACGGACTTCCGGCTTGCCTATAGCAGAGCGGCTTTCCGCACGACAACCCAGCTTTATGACCGTATCCCACGCATCAGGTCCTGAGCTTCCGAGACGAACACTTCAACCAGGGCACCCGCGGGCAGTTCACGCCCCAGGGCCGCCGCCTGTCCTGCGAGCATGGGCGAAAAATCGCCTGACCCCTGCGCTTGCGCCTTCGCATGCAGCGGGGCCAGCGCCCCGCTCGCCAGCGGAAACGCCGGGGCGACATCGCTGATGGGCCCGAGCTCCCGGATGATGCGATTGATCAAAGCGCGGGCAGGCCGACCGCTCAGAACGTTGGTCAGCACCGTGCTGTCGTCACGCGCGGCCCGCAACGCCGCGCGGTGCGGCGGCAATATCTTGGCCTCCGGGCAGAACAGAAACGCTGTGCCGATCTGTACGCCCGCCGCACCCAGCATCAATGCCGCCACGAGTCCGCGGGCATCGGCGATGCCGCCCGAAGCGATCACCGGAATGCTCACGGCATCGACGACCTGCGGCAGCAGCGCGAAGAGACCAACCTGCGTTGCAATGTCCACGTTAAGGAACATCCCGCGATGACCGCCGGCTTCGGTTCCCTGCGCGATCACTGCGTCGCAGCCGCCCTTCTCCAGGTGCCGAGCCTCACTGACCGTTGTCGCGGACGCGATCACCCTGGCGCCAGACGATTTAACGCGTTTGACCAGGCCGTCATCCGGCAAGCCGTAATGAAAGCTGACCACCTCGGGTTTCAACTCTGCGACGACAGCACACATTTCGGAGTTGAAAGGAGTCCGGTTTGTTACAGTAACCGGCGCCGATGGGTCGATGTCGAATTCGACGTAGTACGGTTTCAGCTTTTCCCGCCACGCATGTTCGCGCGCGTTGTTCGGCACCGGCGGTTTGTGAGTAAAAAAGTTCAGATTGACCGGCTTGTTCGTCGTCGCCGACCGGAATTGCGCCACCTGCGCACGCAGCTTCTCGGTATTGAGCATGCCGGCCGGCAGCGAGCCGAGTCCGCCGGCCTTTGTCACAGCGATCGCGAGCTCGGCGTCCATCGCGCTCGCCATCGGCGCCTGCACGATCGGATACTCTATCCTGAATAAGTCGAGCAGCCTTCGGTCCGGCCATACAGCCATGGTCATGCTCCCGGTTCGTTCAATCTATCCCGTCCGGGCGCTGCAAAGGATTCGCAAGAGGTTGAGTGCTATCAGGGTTTCGGCGAAGGCTGAATGTGGATGCCCCCAATGAATTTGGAGGCCCGACGCGAACCGGCTACCATTTTCTGCATGTCCTCGCCTACCCATAACCGATACCCCTACTCACCCATTCCCGCACGAGCAGTCTACGACTGGCCCGACGGCAAGCGCCTTGCGGTCTATATCGGGCTCAATCTCGAATGGTTTTCGTTCGGCCAGGGTCTGGGCGCCGAGCTCGCGCCCGGCGGACCACAGCCGGATGTGCTCAATTATGCCTGGCGAGACTACGGCAATCGTGTCGGCGTTTTCCGGCTGGCGGAGTTGTTTGCCGAATTGCAACTCTCCGTCTCCCTTCTCATCAATTCAGAGATGTACCGGCATGCACCGGAGACTGTTGCGGCTTTCGCCGACGTCGAACTGGTCGGTCACGGCCGCACCAATTCGGAGCGTCAGGGCGAGCTTTCCGAATACGAGGAGCGCCTGCTCATCGAGGAAACGACCGCCGCGATAGAGCGGCATTCCGGAAAACGCCCGCGCGGCTGGCTCGGGCCTTGGATTTCGCAATCGCCTCTCACGCCGGATCTTCTGCAGGAAGCCGGATATCGCTACCTGCTCGACTGGTGCCATGACGATCAGCCAGTCTGGATGAAGACCCGCAATGGCCGCATTCTCTCAGTCCCCTATCCGCAGGAGCTCAATGACATTCCGCAAATCGTTGCGCGCAAGCGCGAAGGTCCGGAATTCGCCGACATGATCGTGGATGCCTTCGACGTCATGCATGAGGAATGCACGAAGCGTCCGCTGGTGATGGGCATCGCACTGCACGCCTACATTGTCGGCTGGCCGCACCGGTTCAAGCATCTGGCGCGGGCGATGCGTTTCATAAAGCAGCGCGCGAGCGATCGCGTGTGGTTCACCACCGCCGGCAAGATCGCCGATTACGCCGAGCAGCTTCCTTCGGGTACGGTGCCGTGACAGATGTCAGTCATTCTTCCCCTTGCCGACGCAGCTGCGCATCTGCCGCCCCGCGGCGCTCTTATCGGTCTCGACCTCGGTACAAAGACGATCGGCGTGGCTGCGAGTGATCCTGATCGGAAACTTGCGACCGCAGTCGAAACCGTCGCACGCAAGACCTTCTCGGTCGACGCAAAACGCCTGCTTGCGCTTGCTGCTGAACGAAACGCGGTTGGGTTTGTGCTCGGCCTTCCGCTCAACATGGATGGCAGCGAAGGCCCCCGGGCTCAGTCGACCCGCGCATTCGCGCGTAACCTCGGAAAACTCACCGAATTGCCGATCGCTCTCTGGGATGAACGTCTGTCAACTGCCGCGGTTGAGCGTGATCTGATTGCCGCGGACGTCAGCCGCCAGAAGCGCGCCGCCGTCATCGACCAGCACGCCGCGGCATTTATCCTGCAGGGCGCGCTCGACAGGCTGGCGCGGCTCTAGCAAATAAGAAGAAGCCGCTCCGAAGAGCGGCTTGGGAACAGCGATCGGGCGATCACGATCGCCCGCGAAATTATTCACCATTATTTGGTCGCGAGTTTCGTGGAACCCAGCCACGTTGCCGTCGCCAAATGTGACTCGCGGTGCCCCAATTCGCCGCCGCGACGGCAATGACTCCATTAACGATCCGCACCAGTGCCTTGTGGAATCACGGGGAAACGCCCTTGCCGGGGGAACCCGTTGCGCCTATAGGTCTTGCTTTAATGACCATTGCGCCGAAACCCTCGTTTGTCCTCAGCAGACGGCACTTGTTGGGGATAGAAGGACTTTCGCACCAGGATATCTCCGGCCTCCTCGACCTCGCCGAAGAATTCGTCGAGCTCAACCGTCAGGTCGAAAAGAAGCGCGCATCGCTGCGCGGCCGCACCCAGATCAATCTCTTTTTCGAGGTATCTACCCGTACCCAGGCCTCGTTTGAACTGGCGGGCAAGCGCCTTGGCGCCGACGTCATGAACATGTCGACCAGCTCATCGTCGATGCGCAAGGGCGAGACGCTGATCGATACGGCAATCACGCTCAACGCCATGCACCCCGATATTATTGTCGTGCGCCATCACGCATCCGGCGCAGTCGAATTGCTGGCGCGCAAGGTTGACTGTTCGGTGATCAATGCCGGCGATGGCTCGCACGAGCATCCGACCCAAGCTTTGCTCGACGCGCTCACCATCCGCCGTAACAAGGGCCACATTGAAGGGCTGCTGGTTGCGATCTGTGGCGATATCCTTCACTCGCGCGTGGCGCGCTCAAACATCATCCTCCTCAATACGATGGGCGCGCGGGTGCGCGTCGTCGCGCCCTCCACGCTCCTGCCGCCCGGCATCGAGCGCTTCGGAGTCGAGGTCGCGCGCGACATGCGCGAAGGCCTCGCCGACGCTGACATCGTCATGATGCTTCGCCTTCAGCGCGAGCGCATGAATGGCTCCTACGTGCCGTCGATGTCGGAGTATTTCCACTACTACGGACTTGACGAGAAGAAGCTCGCTTACGCAAAGCCAGGCGCGCTGGTGATGCATCCGGGACCGATGAACCGCGGCGTCGAAATCGACTCCATCGTCGCCGACGGCGCGCAATCGCTGATCCGCGAACAGGTCGAGATGGGCGTCGCCGTGCGCATGGCGGTGCTTGAAGCGCTATCACGAAATTTACCGAACGCGTGACATGATGTTGTCAGACCGCCGCCCGATCCTGCTCGCCAATGCCCGGATCGTCGATCCGTCTCGCGATCTCGACATCGTCGGCGATCTGCTGATCGCGGAAGGCACCATTCGCGAGACCAAGAAAGGGATTGGCGCCGCGGGCGTTCCCGAAGGCACCGACGTGATCGACTGCCGGGGAAAACTGGTTGCGCCCGGGTTGATCGACATGCGCGCCTTCATCGGTGAACCCGGCGAGGCCAGCCGCGAAACTCTCGCTTCCGCGAGCCAGGCGGCAGCGGCCGGCGGCGTGACCACCGTCATTTGCCAGCCCGACACGTCGCCTGCCATCGACAACCCCGCAACCGTCGATTTCGTCCTTCGCCGCGCGCGCGACAACGCTATCGTGCACGTGCATCCGATGGCCGCGATCACCAAGGGACTCGAGGGCAAGGAGATGACCGAGATCGGCTTGCTGAAGGCGGCCGGCGCGGTTGCCTTTACCGATGGCGCGAAGAGCGTCATCAATGCGCAGGTCATGCGTCGCGCGCTGACCTACGCAGGCGATTTCGACGCGATGATCGTTCATCATACCGAAGACCCAAATCTGATCGGCGACGGCGTGATGAACGAAGGTGAATTCGCCGCACGCCTTGGCTTGCTTGGCATTCCGAAGGCTGCGGAAACGGTGATGCTCGAGCGCGACATTAGATTGGTCGCGCTCTCCGGCGGGCGCTATCACGCGGCTTCAGTGACTTGCACCGATACGCTGGAGGTCTTGCGTCGCGCCAAGGATGCAGGCCTGAACGTCACCGCCTCGGCTTCGATCAATCACGTCACGCTCAACGAAAACGATATCGGCCCTTACCGCACCTTCCTGAAGCTTGCGCCGCCATTGCGCGCCGAGGACGACCGCAAGGCCCTTGTCGAGGCGATCGGCACCGGACTCATCGATGTGGTGATGTCGGATCACAATCCGCAGGACGTCGAGACTAAACGTCTGCCATTCGCCGAGGCCGCGCCTGGCGCGATCGGCCTGGAAACCATGCTCACCGCAGGCTTGCGCCTGGTCCATGGCGGAGAGATTGACCTCCTGACATTGCTGCGCGCGATGTCGACCCGCCCGGCGGAATTGCTTGACCTTCCCGGCGGCACGTTGCGAAACGGCGCGCCGGCCGACGTGATCGTCGTCGACGTTGAATTGCCCTGGGTCCTCGATCCAAACGATCTGAAGTCGAAATGCAAGAACACGCCTTTCGATGAGGCCCGGCTGACCGGACGCGTCGTGCGCACAATCGTCTCCGGCCGAACTGTCTACGAATACGTATGAGCTATGCTCTCGCCTTCGCGTTCGGTTATCTGCTCGGATCCATTCCATTCGGGCTTTTACTGACACGCGCGGCTGGCGCTCCCGACATCCGCACGATCGGCTCCGGCAATATCGGCGCCACCAATGTGCTGCGCACCGGCCGCAAATGGCTCGCCGCCACTACGCTCTTCTGCGACATGTTCAAAGGCACCGTAGCTGTACTCGTGGCGAAGCACTTTGGCATGGACGCAGCGCTTGCGGCGGGGCTCGGCGCTTTTGTCGGCCACCTCTTCCCCATCTGGCTAACTTTCAAGGGCGGCAAAGGCGTCGCGACGTATATCGGCGTGCTCATCGGTCTCTACTGGCCAGCGGCATTGGCATTTTGCGTGGTGTGGCTTTCGATAGCCGCCGCATCCCGCTATTCATCGCTTGCCGCGCTGATCGCGAGCGCCCTCACACCGCTCGGCCTCTGGGCTTTTGGTCGGCCGCATGTCGCGACGCTCTTTCTTTTTCTGACCGCGGCGCTTTGGTTCATGCACCGCGAGAACATCGCCCGCCTGCTTAATGGCACCGAAGGCAAGATCGGCGTAAAGGCCGCAGCCACCTCTGAGGACTAAACTTAAGGTTGTATTCCGCCATAATCGGTTGTAGTCCTGCCCCATACTGTTCGCGAGGGCGACAACACCTTGGGTGAAACGGTACATTTAAATGACGAGAGCGGCTCCGATTGGCTCCGGCTCATTCGGAGTGAAGACATTGGCCCCCTGACATCGCTCCTTAGGCGAGCGAACGCGCCTGATGGCGTTTCTGGGGCCGGCGCCGGTATCGACTGATGATCTGGTGCGATACTCGAATACGTCCGCGACAACCGTACGCAGCGTGTTGCTGGAACTGGAAATCGCCGGTCGCCTCGAACGTCACGGCGCGGGGTTGGTATCGCTGCGCTAACGTGCGATACGGATGCCTTCACCGGATTCTCATCATGGTCAACCGATACCTCGCGGTTCTCGCGGTTCTGCTTCTGGTTCAGGTCGCGCCGTCGCGCGCACAGGATCAATCCTTTGCCGCATTCACCGCCGAGCTGTGGAAGGACGCGCAGGCCAAAAGCATCACACGCGCCACTTTCGATACCGCCATGAAAGGCGTCACGCCCGACCAGCGAGTCATAAACGCGACCAAGCGGCAGCCCGAGTACGGGAAGCCGGTTGGTGATTACGTAAATGCGATCGTCTCAAATCGCCGTATCGCGGATGCCCAACTCAAGGCGCGCGAATGGACCAAGACATTTGATGACGTCGAAAAGAAATTCGACGTCGAGCGTTGGGTGCTGCTGGCGCTGTGGGGAATGGAATCCGACTTTGGCGCCGAGAAAGATCGTTGGGACGTGTTCCGCTCGCTCGCCACGCTCGCGTACATCAAATATCGCGACCCCTATTTCCGCAACGAGCTGCTCGTGGCGATGCAGATCATGCAGAACAGCCGATTTCCGCGCGAGAAGATGGTGAGTTCGTGGGCGGGCGCCATGGGTCAGACGCAATTCATGCCAACGAACTTCGTCGACTATGCGATCGATTTCTCTGGTGACGGGCGCGCCGATATCTGGACCAACGTACCTGACGTGCTCGCTTCGACAGCCAACTACCTGCACAAAGGGAAATGGAACGCCGCGCTGCCCTGGGGCTTCGAGGTGACCGTGCCGAAGGGTTTCGACTACATGCGCAGCCGCGCAAACCTCACCGAATGGGAGGCACTTGGTGTACGCCGCGCGGATGGAAAGCCGTATCCGAGCTCCGGCCGGGGAATCTTGTTTTTCCCAAGTGGCGCCGATGGACCGGCTTTCATCGTCACGGAAAATTTCGATGTCCTGAAGGAGTACAACAACTCTGATGCCTACGCGATCGCCGTCGGCCATCTGGCCGACCGCATCCACGGTGGCGGACCGATCAAGGCCGCGTGGCCCAAGGACGACCGGCAACTCTCGCGCGATGCGCGCGTCGCGCTGCAGAAAAAACTGGCGGCCCTTGGCTACAAGGTGAATGAATTTGAGGGCCACATCGATTTCGACCTGCGCGACAATATTCGCACCGAGCAGAAGAAGCTCGGCATGGTACCGGACGGGGCGCCGACGCCTCTTTTCCTGGAGCGGCTCGGAGTGAAAGGGCCCTGACCGGGCGGAACATTACTGGAAGTCGAGTAGTCTCCTGTGCACACCCAAAAGTTGTCGTCTCTTTCGCGCCCTATTTCACTGGTCTGACACGGCTTCTTAACGCGCGTATTTGACAGTAAGGGGTACCTTCCCCATGTTCCGGGCCGGTTACAAGGCCGATTCCGCCTTGGGTCGCAACAGTACAGGCGGATAACTCACTGGTTTTTCATGAATATTGTCGTAGTCGAGTCGCCATCCAAGGCGAAGACGATCAATAAGTACCTCGGCTCCGGCTATGAGGTTCTGGCCTCTTTTGGCCATATCCGTGACCTCCCCCCAAAGGACGGTTCCGTCGACCCTGCCAACGATTTTCGCATGCTGTGGGAGGTCGATCCGCAATCGCAGAAGCGGATCAATGATATCGCCCGCGCCCTGAAAGATGCCGACAAGCTGATCCTCGCCACCGACCCGGATCGCGAAGGCGAAGCGATCTCGTGGCACGTGCTCGAGGTGCTCAAGGAAAAGAAGGCGCTCAAGGACCAGAAAATCGAGCGCGTGGTGTTCAACGCCATCACCAAGCAAGCGGTGAGCGAGGCGATGAAGCATCCACGCCAGATCGACGGCGCCCTGGTGGACGCCTATCTGGCCCGCCGCGCTCTCGATTACCTCGTCGGTTTTACCCTGTCGCCGGTTCTCTGGCGCAAGTTGCCAGGTGCGCGCTCAGCCGGGCGTGTGCAATCCGTCGCGCTTCGCCTTGTGTGCGACCGCGAACTCGAAATCGAGAAATTCGTCGCCAAGGAATACTGGTCGATCGTTGCCAAGTTGGCGACACCGCGCAACGAAGTCTTCGAAGCACGCTTGGTCGGCGCCGATGGACAGAAGATCCAGCGCCTCGACATCGGTTCAGGCGCCGAGGCGGAATCATTCACCCGTGATCTCGAGAACGCCGTGTTCACGGTGGCGTCGGTCGAAGCGAAGCCTGCCCGTCGCAATCCCCCGCCGCCTTTCACGACCTCGACCATGCAGCAGGAAGCAAGCCGCAAGCTCGGCTTCGCCCCCGCCGTCACCATGCGATTGGCGCAGAGGCTTTACGAGGGCGTCGAGATCGACGGCGAAACGACCGGCCTGATCACCTATATGCGAACCGACGGCATCGACCTCGCGCCGGAGGCGATTGCCGATATCCGCGCCATGCTCAACCGCAATTACGGCAAGGAATACGTCCCCACTTCACCGCGCGAGTATCACAACCGATCGAAGAACGCGCAGGAAGCGCACGAAGCGGTGCGGCCCACCAGCGCAAGCCGCACGCCTGCCGAAGTCGCCAAACATGTCGATCGCGATCAGGCGCGACTTTATGAATTGATCTGGAACCGCGCGATCGCAAGCCAGATGGAGTCGGCTGAACTTGAGCGGACGACCGTCGATATCGTCGCCAAGGCCGGGGCACGCAACATCGAACTGCGCGCGTCCGGCCAAGTCGTGAAGTTTGACGGCTTCCTCACTCTTTATCAGGAAGGCCAGGACGAAACGCCTGACGACGATGAATCGCGTCGCCTGCCCGCGATGTCGGAGGGCGAAACGCTCAGCAAACAGGCGATCGAGTCGTCCCAGCACTTCACCGAGCCGCCGTCGCGCTTCTCCGAAGCGGCGCTGGTCAAGCGCATGGAAGAGCTCGGCATTGGCCGGCCCTCGACCTACGCCTCCATCCTGCAGGTGCTGCAGGACCGCGGCTACGTGCGCATCGACAAGAAGCGTCTCATTCCGGAAGACAAGGGCCGCGTCGTCGTCGCGTTCCTGGAAAGTTTTTTCACGCGCTACGTCGAATACGATTTCACCGCCGGCCTCGAAGAAAAGCTCGACGAGATCTCCGCCGGCCAGATCGATTGGCGAGCGGTCCTCGCCGAATTCTGGGAACAGTTCGTCGGCGCGGTCAATGACATCAAGGAAGTGCGCAATCGCGTCGTGCTCGACGCGCTCAACGATTTGCTCGAGCCGCACATCTTTCCTGAACGCGTCGACGGTCGTCCGCGGCGCGAATGCCCGCAATGCGGCAACGGCCAGCTTTCCCTGAAGACGGGACGCTTCGGTGCCTTCATCGGTTGCTCAAACTATCCCGAGTGCAATTTTACCCGGCAGATCACGCCCAGCGCGGATGGCATTCAGGGCAAGAAAGTGCTCGGCGAAGACCCGCAGACGGGACTTGAAGTCACGCTGCGCGGCGGCCGTTACGGGCCTTATCTGCAGCTCGGCGAGCAGGTGAAGCCGCCGAAGGTAAAGAGGGGTGAGAAAAAGCCCGAGGTCGAAAAGCCTAAGCGCGCGAGCATTCCGAAGGGCGTTGCACCCGACGATATCGATCTCGAAAGGGCGCTCGGGCTGCTGTCGCTGCCGCGCGAAATCGGCCTGTCTCCTGACGACGGCGAGCCGATCGTCGCCGGTGTTGGGCGCTTTGGCCCTTACGTCAAGCACGGCAAGACTTACGCGAATCTGGAAGATGGCGACGATGTCCTGACCATCGGACTCAATCGCGCCGTCACCTTGATCGCGGAAAAGAAGGCCAACCCGAAGAAAGGCCGCCGCTTCGGCGCCGATCCCGGCAAGGTTCTCGGCGAACACCCAGACAAAGGCGGCCCGGTTGTCGTGAAGCACGGTCGCTATGGTCATTACGTCAGCCACAATGGTGTTAACGCCACGATCACCGGCGACAAGACGCCTGAGACAATAACATTGACCGAGGCTGTCGTTCTGCTCGACGCCCGCGCCGAGCAGCTCAGCTCACAGCCGCGACGCGCCGCCGGCCGCAAGAAGGCGGGCGAACCCTCGGAAGCCCCGAAAGGCCGCAAGAAAAAGGCCACCGAACCTGCGGACAGCACCGAGGCGGCAGCCAAGCCGCGCAAAAAGCCGGCGAAAAAACCGGCCAAGGTCACCGCCGCTGAATAGCTGGCGAAGCCGGACTACGGCCATTACATTTATCGACAATCGCGCCGTTTCGGCGCAGGACTCCTATTTTGAACAAGCAATCCAAAAAGACACCTTCACTCCCCTCCAAGGCCGACATCCTCGCCTTCATCGGAAACAAGCCTGGCAAAGTCGGCACTCGTGAAATCGCCCGCGCCTTCGGCCTGAAGAACGCGCTGCGCGCCGATCTCAAGCGCCTGTTGCGCGAACTTGCCGACGAAGGATCGATCGAGAAACGGCGCAAGAAATTGCACCACGCCGGCGCCCTGCCCTCGACTGTGCTCGCGGACGTCACCGCGCGCGACAGCGAGGGCGATCTCATCGCCACTCCCGACGAGTGGGACGAGGACGCGCACGGGACGGCACCGAAAATCCGCATCCACGTCCCGCGCAAGGCACGGCCGGGTGAAGCGGCCGGCCTTGGCGATCGCGTGCTGCTGCGGGTCGACGAAGCCGAGGAAGAAGACGGAATTCGTCACCGTGGCCGCATCATCAGGATCATCGATCATCCAAAGCATCGCGTGCTTGGAATTTTCCGGAAGATTCAACACGGCGGGGGACGCCTCGAACCGGTCGACAAGAAGATGCTCGGCAAGGAACTGGCTATTCCCACCGGGGCGACGGCCGATGCGGAGGATGGCGACCTTATCGCGGTCGAAACTTCGCGCGCACCGCGTCTGGGCTTGCCTACCGCGCGTGTGGTCGAACGGCTCGGTTCGCTCAAAAGCGAGCGCGCGGTGAGCCTGATCGCCATCCACACGCACGGCATACCTTCGGTCTTCCGCCGCGAGACTGAGCAGGAGGCTGAGGCTGCAAAGGCTGCGACACTCCATGGACGCGAAAACTGGCGGCATGTGCCCTTCGTCACCATCGATCCGCCGGACGCCAAAGATCACGACGACGCGGTGTATGCTGAGCCTGATAACGCGCGAGACAATCTCGGCGGTTTCATCGTCCACGTCGCCATCGCCGATGTCGCCTCTTACGTGAAACCGGGCTCCGCGCTTGACCGCGAAGCGCTTGCACGCGGCAATTCGGTTTATTTCCCCGACCGCGTCGTGCCAATGCTGCCAGAGCGCATTTCAAATGATCTATGCTCGCTTCGCGCTCGCGAGGATCGCCCTGCCCTGGCTGTGCGGATGATCATCGGCGCCGACGGACGCAAACGCTCGCACACATTCCACCGGGTCCTGATGCGCTCAGTCGCAAAGCTGTCCTATCAGCAGGCGCAATCGGCGATCGGCGGTCGGCCCGACGAAGACACTGAAATGCTCGTCGAACCGGTGCTGGCCCCGCTTTACGCAGCCTACGAAACGGCGGTACGGGCGCGCGCCGAACGCCAACCGCTCGACCTCGACCTCCCCGAGCGCAAGATCCTCCTGAAAGGTGATGGCACGGTCGACCGCGTGATCACACCGGAGCGGCTCGAAGCGCACCGGCTGATCGAGGAATTCATGATTCTGGCAAACGTCGCCGCCGCCGAAACTCTGGAGCGCGCACGCGTCCCGCTGATCTATCGCGTGCATGACGAGCCGGGAATGGAAAAGGTCGTGGCGTTGCGTGAATTCCTCGCCACGCTCGACATTCCATTTCAGAAAGGCGGCATTCTGAAACCGGAATTGTTCAACCGGGTTCTCGCCCGCGTGAAAGGTCGCGACGCCGAGCAATTGGTGAACGAGGTCGTCTTGCGCACGCAGGCGCAGGCCGAATATTCCTCGGAAAACTACGGACATTTCGGATTAAATCTGCGCCGCTACGCTCATTTTACGTCGCCGATCCGCCGCTATGCCGATCTTATCGTGCATCGAGGGCTCGTTCGCGCGCTGAAGCTCGGTAACGACGGCCTGCCGGACAGCGCGGATCAGAAAACGCTAGCCGAAATCAGCGCGCAGATTTCGGCCACCGAGCGCCGCGCCATGCTGGCCGAGCGCGAGACGGCTGATCGTCTGATCGCTCATTTCCTCGCCGATCGTGTCGGCGCAAATTTCGATGGACGCATTTCGGGCGTCACCCGGGCTGGGCTGTTCGTGAAACTGCACGACACGGGTGCCGACGGCTTCGTGCCGGCGCGAACCATAGGCGACGAATATTTCCGCTATGACGAGAAAGGCCACGCGATGGTTGGTTCTCGCTCGGGCGAAACCTACCGTCTTGGCGATCCGGTGACCGTCAAGCTGATCGAAGCTGCGCCGGTTGCCGGAGCGCTGCGCTTTGAGATCCTGTCCGAGGGCCGTAGCGGTCGACCGGTGCGCCGACACGAAGAGCGACAGCGCACGTATCGTGCGCGCGGCAGACAACGGAAGAGACGATGACAAAAGACCTAGGGAAAATCTGGGCCAAGCGCATGACGAAGTCGGAACGCGACATGTCGTTTCCCGACAGCGAGCCGCGCGATGCCGCGACGCTAATGTTGATCGACCGCTCCGGTGCAAAGCCGAAGGTTCTGCTGGGTCGCCGTCACGCCGGCCACAAATTCATGCCGGGCAAGTTCGTCTTCCCCGGCGGCCGTATCGAAGCGCTCGACCGTTCGATGCCCGCCATCAGCGAATTGCATCCTGACGCGCAGAAAAAGCTGCAGGAGCGCGTGCCCGAACCGCGTCCCGATTTTGCGCGCGCTTTCGCACTCGCCGCCGTGCGCGAGACCGCCGAGGAGACCGGGCTCCTGCTTGGTGTCAAACGCGACCGTCCGCCGGAAACGCCGGGCGAGATCTGGACCGAGTTCGCCAGGGCAAATGTGCATCCCGACCTTGGCCAAATTCACTTTATCGCGCGCGCCATAACGCCGCCGCGGCGCCCGCGCCGCTACGATACGCGCTTCTTGACCGCCGACGCCTCGGCGATAGCGCACAAGATCGACGGTGTGGTGGGGCCGGACTCCGAACTCGTCGAACTGACGTGGGTACCGATCGAGGAAGCCACTCATCTCGACATGCCGACAATTACCGGGATTGTCTTGGAAGAACTCCTGGCCCGCGTGAAAGCCGGCATGGGACACGACCTGCCGGTGCCGTTTTACTTCATGATCGAGAAGCAGTTCTTCCGGGAACTACTGTAAACGCTGAAATCCGGGCATTTCTTGACATTTGCCGCTTCGGCGCTAGTTTCCGCGCCAAGACGCCACCGGCACTTAAGGTTTTAGAGGAAAATCAATGGCCAAAGCCATCAGTCTCAAGATCAAACTGGTCTCCAGCGCTGGGACCGGCCACTACTACGTGACGCGTAAGAACTCGCGCACGCAGACCGACAAAATGAAAAAGAAGAAGTACGACCCGATCGCGAAGAAACACGTCGAATACTCGGAATCCAAGATCAAGTAGGTCGCGGAGGCATCCGGGATGCTTCGCACGCTTTTCGCTGCCCTGCTGCTCGTACCGCTCGCATTCGCCCATGCGGGCGCCGGCGAAAAGCATAAGCTCGCGCTACAGATCAGCGACAATGATCCGGACAAGATGAACGCGGTGCTCAACGTCGCCGCGAACGTGTCGAAGTACTATTCCGACAAAGGCGAAGAGGTCGACATCCAGATCGTCGCCTTCAATGCCGGACTCAACATGCTGCTGGCCGACACGTCACCGGTGAAGCCACGGCTCAAGTCCTTCAAGGAAAGCATGCCCAATGTCTCGTTCATGGCGTGCGAGAACACTCTGGAGGCGATGACTCGCAAGGCAGGCAAGGAGCCTGCGCTGGTCGAAAATGCCGAGCGCGTCAAAGCCGGCGTAGTCACGCTGATCGAGCTCGGTGAAAAAGGCTGGACGATCGTTCGGCCCTAGCGCGCACGACCGCGAATATGGTGGCCGGCCGGAAGCAGCTACAAGGAGGCCACTCGCACCACTCCCGGACCGGCCGAACCCCACGGACCCAGGAGATGCGGCGGACCTGACACCGTAGGGTATTGCGTACGTCTGAGCCGCGCCCACAACTGCTTGCGGCGACCCAAGACTTCGTCGGTAAGGCTAAACTACACACAGCTTTCGGCCAAATCCCGCGATTAACGCACTGGAATGGCTCGGAAAAATTTGAGGTGGGCGATCAGCTCGAGCCGAGGAAGTGGCGAATCGTTTCGATGAACTTACCCACCGAGATCGGCTTCGACAGGTAGGCTTCGCAGCCGCCCTCGCGGATGCGCTCCTCGTCGCCTTTCATGGCAAATGCCGTAATGGCAACCACAGGGGTTGCCTTAAGGTCGGGATCGTCCTTGAGCCATTTGGTCACTTCAAGGCCGGAGACTTCCGGCAGCTGGATGTCCATCAAAATGAGGTCGGGCCGGTGCTTGCGCGCAAGATCCAGCGCTTCAATGCCATTGCGCGTGCCGACAGTCTGATACCCGTGCGCTTCGAGCAGATCGTGGAAGAGCTTCATATTCAGCTCGTTGTCTTCAACGATCAGGACGGTCTTCGGCATTCGCTTCCCGCCCTCTTCCAGTGCCCGTGCTGCGGTCGCGAAGCCGCGTTCGGCACGGGCGGTACGTTAGTGGCGATTTCTTACGTAAAGACAAATTTTGTTGATTCTCAACGGGGTTTGCTGCGTCGCTCAAGGGTGTGCTGAAAATCACAGCCCGGAACCATTTTGGTGTCATAGAGTCCTGCGTGGGCCCGCCGGAGTCCTGGCGAGCCGGCTACTTCCCAAAAGAGACAGCAATCCTGCGTCGAGAGCGCGTCGGCGCGTCGTCTATCTGCGCTTTTGTCCCCTTCCGCTCCCTGACGCCTGATCCTCAGGAATTTCGCCGGGAAGATAATTGGGAAGGCGGCCGGCCGGAAGGATCGACACGAAAGCCAAGGCCGCCATGATGAGCAGCCCAATCTTCAAGGCGCGCAAACGTGACTCGGTATTCACGCGTACTGCTTCCGCAACCTGCGCCGCAGTGGCGGTCGTCCCGGCCAGTACCGTTTGCAGCCGCTCGTTGCTGATGAAGTTGATGTTGTCGAGATCAACCTGCGCCTGAAGCTCGGGCGTCAATTTTGGGCTCGCAGCAATGTTGCCGAGCGTGATGGCGCTGAGAAGTCCGACCAGCAGCGCACCGGCAACTGCAGTTCCAACCGCAGAGGCAAGATTGTTGGTGGTCCCGCGCAGTGAACCGACGTCGCCTGCAACCTCCTTGGGAGACGATGTTACGAGAACGTTGAACAGCAAGGTGACAAGCGATCCTTGCCCGATGCCAAATAAGACAAGGCCAATCAATACCGGACCCGCACTCCAGTCATTGCGCACCACAAAGGCGAGCCAGAGTAGTGCCACTGTGCAGAGAATGAAACCATATCGACCGATTTGGGCCGGCGTAAGTTTCGTGTAGAGCTTGACGATCAGCATCGCTGTGATGAAGACGGTCAGGTTGAATGGCATCATGGCGATTGCAGTCGCCAGTGGCGAGCGGCCCTGCACGATCTGGATGTAGAGAGGGACCGAGAAGTTGAGCATCGCCTCAAGAGCCACGACCGAAAACATGGCATAGACCGCGGCGCGTTCCTGCGGGGAATCGATCACCTGCAAATCCAGCAGCGGCGTTTTTCCATCGGCCTGGCGTTTTCGGGTCCACAGCAGGAAGCACTGGCCAAGCACGATTCCGACCACGATGAAGATCGGCGCCGGTGAGAGGCCCAAAAGATTGAACGGTGCATTTGCTGTGGCGAGACCCAATCCCCACCGGTTCAGGTTGTTGAAGCCGAAACTGATAAGGATGATCGCCGCGGCAGCGAGAGCGACGCCAACCATGTCGATCTTCACGTCCGGTCGGCCCTCGTCGGGCTTGAGACGGAAACTCAGCAACAGGACAAGAGCCGAGACAGCAATCAAAATGCCGAAAGCCGGACGCCAGCCGATAAACGTCCCCAGAACGCCGCCAATCAAGAAGGCGAGTACGCCTGCACCGGCCCGCGCCGAACCAAGCGCGCCAAGGGCGGTCGCCTGCTGTGCGCCCTTGTAGTTTTCAGCGATCAGCGCAACGAGCGACGGCACGATCACAGCACCAGCCGCACCGCTAAGCGCTTGCGCCGTGATCATCATGGTCGCGTTGGGGCTGAACGTCATCAGCGTCTGGGCGCCGCCGAACACGACGACGGCTATACGGAACACGTGCAAGGCGCCGAAGCGTTGGGTAAGTTTTGCGCCCAGCATTACGAAGCCGGCAACAAGCATGGAATACGCCACGATTCCCGTGGCGACGGTCGTCGGGGGCACCCTAAAGCTTTCGACCATGCCCCCCATAGCAACGGGCAGCGAAGCGACGTTGAAGGACATGATTGCCTGGCCGAGCGCGATTGCAATCATCGGCACCCAGGATTGTCGCGCCTCAGCTCTTCCAAGCGTTTCCATTGCCGTCGTCATGATATTCGCTCCCGTTCGATTTCTGCGC
Organism: Pseudolabrys sp.; assembly: GCA_035538755.1. Classification (GTDB taxonomy): domain Bacteria; phylum Pseudomonadota; class Alphaproteobacteria; order Rhizobiales; family Xanthobacteraceae; genus Pseudolabrys. The sequence goes on along the minus strand of DATLJR010000012.1, from coordinate 19,627 downwards.
TTGATGCCAGCGGTCCACGCTTGCTCGACTTGCCCGTCATTCCTCGGGCTGTGAGACGAACAGATCCATTCCAAGTCGCTGCGACAGGAATTTCGCGACGAGCTGTCCCTTCACGCTATTGCCTGCTTCGTCGAGCGGCGGTGCGAATGTGCCTAGACCGCCTTTGCCCGGCGATACGGTAACAATTCCCCCACCGATGCCGCTCTTACCCGGCAAGCCGATGTCGTAGAGCCAGTCTCCTGAGGTTTCGTACAATCCCGCCGTTGTCATGACCGCCAGCGCGTAGTGGCACACGATCGGATCGACCACGCGCTCCTTGGTCATCGGATTGACTCCGCCATCGGCGAGTGTCGCGCCCATTATCGCAAGGTCCTTCGCGCTGACGTTTAATGAGCACTGCCGCGTGTAAAGATCGACAGCTTCCATGGGATCGCAGTAGATCCGGCCGACGCTGAGCAAGAACTGGGCGATGCTCCTGTTGCGGAAATTCGTCTCCAGCGCGGATTTAAGCACCTCTTCATTCATCGGAAGATCGCGGCCGGCGAACTTGGACAGGCCCTCATGAATGAACTTCCACTTGGCCTCGTGCGTCGCGCCCGGCACCAGACTCGTGGTCGCAATCGCGCCGGCATTCACCATCGGATTGGTGCGACCGTCAGGTGTGCGTTCGATGCCGGCAACCGAATTGAACGCAAAGCCGGTGGCATTGGCGCCGAGTTTCTTACGCGCTTCCTCGGCACCGAGCAGTTGGCAAATCAACGCAAACAGAAAGGGCTTCGACACACTCATGATTGAGAATTCGTGGTCGGTGTCGCCGGCGGCATGGATGATGCCGTTCGTTTCGACCACGCAGATCCCGAACAGATCGGCGGGCACCCTCGCCAACGCCGGATAGACCTGCGAATTCTCGCCGTCAGACGAGGATTTGAATTTGGCGTGGGCCTCGGCCACCAGCGTTTCAACGAGGTCAGGAGCCGGCAAATGCCCCGTCGAAATATAGGGACGATCAGCAGCCTGCGCAGAAACTTGCTTGTTCATTCGGCAACTCGCTCTGTGGTCGGGACCGAGGCCTTACGAATCGGCTGAATTCATCAACCTGCAAAGATCGATACATAGATCGTTCGTTGGGTCCCATTGGACCCAAGGGCAATGCGAGTTTTTTCGTCCAATTTATATCGACGAAAGGCTGCAACATTTGCAGGTAATTGAGCAAAGCATGCATCGCCATTGCGCACGATGGGACTGAGGTCCAATAGGTGTGCACTGCGGGACTGATCTAGTCTCCCCAAAAGGCATTTCGATCCGGACCCCGCAGGTCCGGTGAGGGGGTCGTATTGCCGTTGCTGATTGATCAATCAAAGGAAGATTTTGACCATGGCTACGCGCATTGACCATGCAAGCGCAACAAATCGCGCGATGCACGCGACTGCGCCTTCACTAGCGGTGTTCGTGGCGCTTGTGGTGCTTTCCGGGTGTTCAAAGGAAGCAGAAACCGCGGCACCACAGCCTCGCCCTGTGCGCACCGTCACGGTCGAGCAGCGCGCAGCCGGAGCCACCATCAACCTGACGGGTCGGATCGAAGCCGAGGATGAAGTGGCGCTTGCATTCCGAATTTCGGGCCGGGTGATGGAAAACGATCGCAAGCTCGGAGACCGGATCGAGGCCGGACAGGTCGTCGCGCGTCTCGAGTCACAGAATGAACGCAATGCGTTACGCGCGGCACAGGCCAATCTCGTTGCTTCGCAAGGTCAGCTGACGCAGGCGCGCAATCACTTCGAGCGGCAGGATACCTTGCTCAAGCAAGGCTGGACCACCCGCGCCAATCACGACCAGGCCACGCAGGCATTGCAGACCGCAGAGTCGCAGGTCGATGCGGCCGAAGCGCAGGTGAAAACTGCCTACGACCAGGTGAGCTTTACCGAGCTCAGGGCGGACGCGCCTGGCGTGGTCACACTGGTAGGTCCTGGTGCGGGCGAAGTGGTGCAAGCAGGCCAGATGATCCTGCGCGTCGCGCGGCGAGACGGACGCGACGCAGTCTTCGATGTCCCGGCGCAAGTCCTGCGGAGCGCGCCAGCAGATCCGCGCATCACCGTAAACCTCACGGACGATCCAAACGTGCGCACGACCGGTCGTGTGCGTGAAATCGCGCCGCAGGCCGACCCGGTGACCCGGACTTTCGCGGTCAAGGTCGGCTTGAACGATCCCCCGCCGGCCATGCGACTCGGCGCGACAGTAACGGGCCGCATGGAAGGCGATTCCGTGCCCGTCATCGAAATCCCCGCAACCGCATTGACCAAAGCCAACAGCCAGCCCGCCGTCTGGATCGTCGACCCCGCTAACCACACCGTCTCGATCCGGAATGTCGACGTCCTGCGCTACGACCCTGCGCGCGTTGCAGTCTCGGGCGGCCTGACGACTGGCGACGTCATCGTCACTGCGGGCGTGCAAGCCCTGCACCCGGGCCAGAAGGTCCGCTTGCTCGGGCTGGAGCCGTAGTATGGGCTTCAATCTTTCTGAGTGGGCACTCAATAACCGATCCCTCATCGTCTATCTGATGATAATGGCGGTGGTCGCCGGCCTATTTGCCTTCGTGAAGCTTGGCCGCAACGAAGACCCCTCGTTCGTCATCAAGACGATGGTGGTACAGGCCGCATGGCCCGGCGCAAGTGTCGATGACATGCTCAAGCAGGTCACCGAACGGCTCGAACGTACGCTGCAGGAAACGCCGAAGCTCGATTTCCTGCGCAGCTTCACGCGCGCCGGCGTCACCACGATCTTCGTCAACCTCAAGGACAGCACGGGTGCGCGGGAGATCCCCGATATCTGGTATCACGTGCGCAAAAGCATCGGCGACATGCGCCACACCCTCCCCGCGGGCGTTGTCGGACCGGGCTTCAACGATGAATTCGGCGACACATTCGGTATTATCTACGGCTTCACCGCGGATGGATTTACGCATCGCGAGCTTCGCGACTATGTCGAAGATGTGCGATCGAAGTTGCTGCATGTGCGCGACGTATCCAAGATCGAGATTCTGGGCGCACAGGACGAAAAGATTTTCGTTGAATTCTCGATGGAAGAGCTGGCCGGCCTCGGCATTGACCGCTCGGCGCTGATCGCGGCGTTGCAGGCACAAAACGTCGTGCAACCCGCCGGCACGATACAGACGGGCAACGAAACACTTTCGCTGCGCGTGTCGGGAGCCTTCCGATCCGAGGAAGACGTCGCGAACGTCAACTTCGCCGTCGGCGGCCGCATGTTACGCCTGAGCGACATCGCACGGATCCGGCGCGGCTTTGCCGACCCCCCGCAACCGCTGTTTCGTGTCAATGGCCAGCCCGCCATCGGCCTCGCCATCGCCATGCGAGATGGCGGCGATATTCTGGCTCTGGGCCGGAATATCAAGAGTGCTATTGTCGAGGCTACTGCGAATCTACCGTTGGGCGTAGAGCCGAGACTGGTCGCCGACCAGGCAGCCACCGTCGACAGCGCCATTTCCGAGTTCATGACATCGCTGTGGCAGGCGGTCGCGATCATTCTCCTCGCCAGTTTCGTCAGCCTCGGTTTCCGTCCCGGCCTGGTGATCGCTTCTGCAATTCCCCTTACGCTCGTTGTCGTTTTCTCCATCATGCAGATTTCGAACATCGACATGCAGCGTATTTCGCTCGGCGCACTCATCATCGCGCTTGCGCTGATGGTGGACGATGCCATGACGACGACGGACGCAATGCTGACGCGGCTCGCGCAGGGTGACGACAACGTTCAGGCGGCGACATTCGCCTTTCGCACCTATGCCTTTGCCATGCTTGCCGGCACGCTCGTGACCATTGCTGGCTTTGTTCCTGTCGGATTTGCCGCAAGCGGTGCGGGCGAGTACACCTTCTCGCTTTTCGCGGTTGTCGCCATCGCGTTGATCGTGTCCTGGTTTGTCGCTGTCCTGTTCGCCCCGTTGCTGGGCGTAGCGATTCTCGCTCCGCCCAAGGCGGCGGCGTCCTCCGAGCCGGGTTGGGTTTTCCGGACCTACCGCGCCTTCCTCACCTGGGCGCTGCGCGCAAAATGGCTAACGATCGCCGCGACACTCGCGATGTTTGTCGCTTCGCTCTTCGCGATACGCCTCATTCCCAATCAGTTTTTCCCGGCGTCCGACAGGCCCGAGCTTCTTGTCGACATGACGCTGCCGCAAAACGCTTCGATTTTCGCGAGCGAATCCGTGTCACGCCGGCTGGACGAGGACCTCAAGGACGACCCCGACGTCGCACGCTGGAGCACCAACGTCGGTCGCGGCGCGATACGCTTTTATCTGCCGCTGAACGTGCAGCTTGCGAATAACTTCTTCAGCCAGGCCGTGATCGTCGCCAAGGACGTCGCCGCGCGCGAGCGGCTGCGGGTGAAGCTCGAAAAATTGCTGGCCAATGATTTTCCCAACCTCGTCAGCCGCGTCTCCACGCTTGAACTCGGCCCCCCGGTCGGCTGGCCGATCCAGTACCGCGTCAGTGGTCCAGAGATAGCGCAGGTGCGCGAGATCGCGCTGAAGCTGGCCCAGGTGATGGCGAGAAATCCGCAGGTCGTGCACGTCAACTACGACTGGTTCGAACCTGCCCGGCAGGTGCGCATTCAGATCGACCAGAACGAGGCCCGCTTGCTGGGACTGAGCTCGCAGGCGCTCGCGACCGTGCTCAACACGGTCATTACCGGCAGCCCCATCACGCAGGTGCGTGACGACATCTTTCTCGTCGACGTCATTGCACGCGCGACCGACGAAGAGCGCGTATCCCTCGACACGCTTCGGTCCATCCAGGTGCCCCTGGCGAACGGACGCACCGTGCCGCTCAGCCAGTTTGCAACCTTCACTTACGACCAGGAGCAGCCGCTGATCTGGCGGCGTGACCGGGTCCCGACACTGACAGTTCAGGCGGATGTTAAAACCGGCGTGCTCCCCGCAACGGTCGTCGATGCCCTCGGGCCATCGATCGCGGAGCTGAACAAGACCCTGCAGCACCCGTACCGGATCGCCGTGGGCGGCGTTGTCGAGGACAGCGCGAAAGCGCAAGCCTCGGTGATCGCCGTGGTGCCGGCAATGCTGCTGATCATGTTCACCGTCCTGATGGTGCAGCTGAGGAGCTTCTCTCGCCTGTTCATCGTTCTGAGCGTCGGGCCGCTCGGGCTGATCGGCGTAGTTGGAGCTTTGCTGCTGTCCGGCAAGCCGCTCGGATTCGTTGCCATTCTCGGGATTCTGGCGCTGCTCGGCATGATCACCAAAAATGCGGTGATCCTCATCGACCAGATTGAATCCGAACGACGTCAGGGCAAGGGTGTGTGGCAGGCGGCGGTCGATGCCAGCAGCACGCGGTTCCGTCCGATCATGCTGACGGCAATATCGACGGTTCTCGGCATGATACCGATCGCGCCGACAGTGTTCTGGGGGCCGATGGCCTTTGCCATCATGGGCGGACTGCTCGTCGGCACAATCCTCACGCTGGTCTTCCTTCCCACGCTTTATGTCGCCTGGTTCCGCGGCAAGGAAGGGGATTCGAGGGCGAAACTTGCGACGGCGAAATGACGCAATGCAAGAATACAAGAATAGTGGTGTGAGTACGCATGGCGAAACAACCGAAGTCTGATCGCGATCGGGGGCTTGTCGACCTTGCTCTGCAAGGGGGCGGATCGCACGGCGCCTTCACGTGGGGCGTGCTGGATCGTCTTCTGGAAGAACCCTGGCTGCGCATCGACGGCATATCGGGCACCTCCGCCGGCGCAATGAACGGCGCTGTGCTGGTTGCCGGATACACCGCGGGCGGTGCGGAAGGTGCGAGAGCCGCGCTAGATGCTTTCTGGAAACGTGTTTCGCACTCGGCGCGATTCAGTCCCATCCGCCGTAGCCCGCTGGATGTCATGCTCGGACGGTGGACGCTGGATACGTCACCGTTCTATCTCGCCTTCGATTTGGCGAGCCGCGTTTTTTCTCCCTACGATCTGGCCCCGAGCGGCACGAACCCGCTGCGCGATGTTCTCGCCGAGTCCGTCGACTTCGCGGAGGTTGCTCGCGCTCAGATTAAGCTCTTTGTCACGGCCACCAATGTCCGGACCGGACGCGCGCGCGTTTTTCGCAACGCTGAGATTACACCCGACGTTCTTCTGGCGTCGGCGTGTCTGCCGACCCTGTTCCAGGCCATTGAAATTGAAGGCGAGCCCTATTGGGACGGAGGCTATTCCGGCAATCCCACGATCACGCCCCTCGTCCGTGAATGCAAATCGCAGGACACGCTGCTCGTCGCCGTCAATCCCGTTGAGCGGGCCGGCACGCCGCGGTCCGCGCGCGAAATTCTCGACCGGCTGAACGAAGTTTCGTTCAACGCCACGCTGCTCAAGGAACTGCGCATGATTGCGCTGTTGCGGCAGGTCGCCGATGCGGGGAGCAGTGAGGGGGCGCAGTGGGCACATATGCGTATTCATCTGATCGCAAGTGAGCTGCTTTCCACGCTCGGCGCATCATCCAAGTTCAATGCCGAATGGGATTTTCTGCGCATGCTGCGCGACGAAGGCCGGCGTGCGGCGGAAGCTTTCATCAGCGCGAAAGCCGACAACATCGGCAAGCAATCGTCCATCGACCTCGACATTCTGCTGCAGCAGGTCTGACGCATGGGTCTTCTCGGAATTCTCGCAGCCCTTGGGCTTCTCATTTGGCTTTCGTTTCGCGGCTGGAGCGTCCTTCTGCTCGCCCCGGCTGTCGCGCTTGTCGCGGCGGCAACCGCACGAGAGCCCCTCCTCGCCCACTGGACGCAGACATTCATGGGCAGTGCGGCGCAATTCATCGCGCAGTTCTTTCCGATATTCCTGCTCGGTGCGTTGTTCGGAAAGCTCATGGACGACAGCGGGTCGGTGCAGACCATCGCCAGTTTCATGGGTGAGAAGCTTGGGCACCAGCGCGCAATCCTTGCGGTGGTGCTGGCCGGCGCGCTAGTTACTTATGGTGGCGTCAGTCTCTTCGTCGCCTTCTTCGTGCTGGCGCCGATGGCGCGGGCATTGTTTCAGGCAGCCAACATACCGCAGCGGTTGATGCCGGCCGCGATCGCCCTTGGCACCTCGACGTTCACAATGTCGGCCATGCCGGGAACGCCGGCAATCCAGAACACGATTCCGATGCCGTTCTTCGGCACAACGCCATTTGCGGCGCCCGGCCTGGGCATCATCGCCTCGATTATTATGCTCATGTTCGGGCTCTGGTGGCTCGGCCGTGCCGAAGCTTCGGCCCGGCAATCCGGCGAAGGATTCGGCGGTCCCGCAGATGTCTCGACCAAGGACGTCGCCGATGATCAGTTCATCCGCGAACGCGCCACGAGCGCGCATGAGTTCGATCCAGCCGAGATTTCGCATGGCAAGCACGCCGATACCGCCCCCTCAATCGTCACCGCGGTCCTGCCGCTTTTAGTCGTGCTGGGCCTCAACCTGCTCCTGTCGATCTTCGTTCTGCCGCGACTTGATTTCTCGTTCCTCGCCGAAGAACGCTGGGGCAGCACTTCGCTGGCCGCGGTCGCGGGCGTATGGTCGGTCGCGGTCGCGCTCGCTGCCGCAAGCGTCACGCTGATCGTCATAAATTGGCAGCGTCTTCCCGACGTCCGGGCCAGCATGGACGCCGGCGCGAACGCGGCTGTGCTGCCGATCTTTGCCGTGGCAAGCCTCGTCGGATTTGGCGCAGTCGTTGCTGCACTGCCGGCTTTCGCGCTGGTGCGGGACTGGGTGCTCTCGATTGCGGGCGGACCCCTCGTCTCGCTTGCCATTGCCACGAATGTTCTTGCCGCCTTGACTGGTTCGGCGTCCGGCGGATTGACCATCGCTCTTGATGCGCTCGGCGAAACATATCTGCGGCTCGCCACCGAGACCGGAATCGATCCGGCATTGATGCATCGCATTGCCGTGATCGGTTCGGGCACGCTCGACAGCCTGCCGCATAATGGCGCGGTCGTAACATTACTCGCGGTTTGCGGATCAACGCACAGCAAAAGCTATTTCGACATGGTCATGGCGAATATCGTCGGCCCGATCCTGGCACTGGTGGCCGTGATATTCCTGGGGTCGATGCTCGGATCGTTCTAACGACCGGACAGCGCGCTCAAGAAAAGAGCGATCACTAATCCCACGAGCAGAGAGCCGGCCACTGGCCATTGCCGCAGGAACGTGTCGGTTCGCTCCATTGCGGCATCGACACCACGCATCGCGCGCAAAACTTCGGCGTCGGCTTCAAGCAGATCCTCGGCGAGGATGCATGGCAGCGCCTTACCAAGGCCTATGTACTCTTTGCCATCGTTTCGCGGGGCAAAGTTTCAACCCGGATCGGCTGCCTTGTCTGAAAATAACGCAAGATGGCGAAACAGGCCGCGGCCGCGGCAAGATGCTTAAGAGTATGCCCGCTTAAAATCGAACCGAAAGAATAGATCGCTCCGTCGTAGAACTCGAACACCTTCGCCAGCGCATACAACGCGGCAGCGACAAGCCAAAACGATGTGCCGCTGAATTTTGGCGAATAGAAAACGAAAAGCACCGGCACCGCGATGCAGGGAAAGAATTGCACCCAGGCATACAACCGCAGATCGCCGGTCGAGCGCCACAGGAAGAGACTGATGACGCCGACGATGATCAACGGCCACAAAAGGATGGCTCCCGCTTTGGCGTCCAGCCTGTCCTCAATCGCAATTGCAAGTATCGCCATGAAACCGATTGCCATCGGCAGCCTGTCCCAGAACAGGGTGCGGTCGTTCGGATCAAGGTGATAGTAGCCCGAGCCGAAACCCGTCATCAGAATCCCAAGGAAAAGCACAGCGATCGCAGGGTCTCGACGACATTGCCACAACCCCACCGCGCCAACCGCGATGAACGGCAGATTCGATATAACGTTCCAAAAATGCGTAATGCCGAGGATCGTTCGCTGGTCGGCGAAGTCGTGATAGTTCTGATTCTGGGTAATCGGCGGCAGCAGCAGCAAGCCGAGGATCGACGCGACCATCACACTGACGAAGACGAGGACGCGGCGATTGCTGTTCACGGTGCCGGGCATCATTTGAGCACGATAGCAAAGGCCGCGGTGAAAGTCCGCACGCGCCGCACCTACTTCACTCGCATCAGTGTTGCGGTTTCGGTAACCCGGTCCGAATGCGTTCCGAAAAATCCGGTGCGTTGTCCGCCGCCTGCGCCACGGCATTGATCAGCGAGCGCCGTCGCAGCTCTTCGAATGGGAGCGTCGTGTCGACCCGGCCGGAATAGTAGAGGTAACTGTCGATCAGGCCGTTGAGCAGATGACGAATGTCGAAGCGCCCGGTCCGGCCTGCCGCGTTCGCATAACGAATGATGTTGATCGTGCAACTGTTGCTTAGCAGATGATAGAACTCCGGATGGTCTGCAAGCTCATTGATCCGATCCAGGTAGATCAAAAGCAGCCGGCGCACGTTGGCTGGAGATGAGTTCAGACGATAAAGATAAACCGTCTCCTTCCGATAGTTGGTGCGCACGCGCACAAGGTCGCGCTCGTCACCGACCACGTAAATAAGCTCGAACTGCTTGAAGAGAGAAGCAATCGGATTGAAGCCCTCGCCCACTTCCGGGCGGGTTTCGATGGAGATGCTCAGCGGCGGAGCATTGTCGAAAAGGAAGCTCAGGAACGTATGTCCGACCACCCCTTCGCTCCAGTAGGACACATAGAAATCAAGACCCGTCAGGTGGGACAACTGCACCTCACGGTCTTCGTAGCGCACCGTAAAATCATCTCGGCTGCGGTAGTCGAAGTTCCGAACCCCGGTGATGCGCACGCGGTCGCCGTCGACGATGGCTCGCGGCATGACCGCCACTTCGGGCCGCCACGGTCGATTATGCGAGGGCGCAATGGATATCCACCAGGCAATCACACCAAGGCACAGGGCGAGGAAGAGCAGCGTTTTGCGGCGCAGGCGCGAAATCCAGAGAACCCAAACTGCGGCAGCAGCAAAGCAAATTGCCGCGGCAAGACGCAGTTCAGGCCGCGGCAGATTCGAATAATAAATTGCCAGCGTGCACCACGCGATGAGCAGAACCTGACACAGAATCCAGATTGCTTTGCCGAGCCAGCGGAAACACCTGGACAGGATGCTGCGGCCTGGCCTCAACGTGCCTGCGTCTTGAACGAGATTCTGCACGAGTCGCTGCGATTTGCTTTTACGACTTTACGATGAGGTTCAGATATTTCTGCCACCAGGCATCGCGCGAATGGGATGCCAGCGCACCCGTTACAGCAACGGCAGCGAGCAGCAATAACGTGACCGCCGCGTAGGTCAGCCAGTGACGCGAAGGGGGGTCTCGATCCGGCTCGGTCAACTTCAACCTCCCGGCCCAATCGTGGGCCATCAAACTAACCGCGATTCGCTGTCGGTAACGATTGCCCCAAAGGCCAACGACACTTGGTCGACGCTATTCGGTAACATAGCGGGCAACGGCATGTTGAGGAAATTCTGACGTGTTCCGCACATTGCAAAGAGCCTTCCGACCGTCCCCAAACGACAGCCTTTCTGCGTCATTTTCGCGTCTTGGATGGCTTGGTTTCTGGATGCAGGCGGCGGTGGGGATCGTTCCGCTTGCGCTCACGATTTACGCGCTCGTCTTTGGTCGAAATCCTGCGCCGGGTACACGTGCGGGCTTTCCGTTGATCGAATACCTGTCGCTTGCCGGACTTCTGGTACTCGTGTTCACGACGCTGTGGTCCTACCGCTACACCCGGCTCGCCGCCCGTATTGCTGACCCGGAGCGGCGTCCCGACGAAGCCGCAATCCAAGGAACGGTGTGGACCGGCATCAAAGCGAGCACGGTTGGGATCCTGTTCTCGATGATCGTCATGTTTTTCGAGATCGGACAGCTGCTGATTTATTTTCTTCGGGCGCCCCAGGCAGGCATTCCGGTAATCCAGACGACGAGCGGCGGTCCGGCGAGCTGGGTATCCGCGGCCGACATCGCCGGGCTAATGGCGCTCCTCCTCACCATGTTCGTCGAAGTTGCCGTCCTCGCCTTCAGCTTGTGGCTTTTGTACCGGACGACGAGCCCTTCCGTGGAATTTCCTTATGCGAGCGGGCGGATCAGTGATCCTTGATCATGATCCCTAGCAGAACAACCGATGCTAATTTTCTCTATCGCCATCTTCGCTTTCTGAGTTCTCGAACATGAAGCACGATGGTGTTGTACGCATTTCGCTGCTGCTGATCGCGTCGATAGTCACTCTCGCTGCACTTTATTACTCCCAGGCGATCATGGCGCCGGTGACGTTCGCACTGTTTACAGTGGCCATTGCGTGGCCGCTGCAAAGCGCGCTCCAGAAACGAATTCCGAAGCTGCTCGCACTTGTCGTCACGATCGTTCTGACACTCACGATCCTGGCAATTCTCATTTTCCTCATGGTCTGGGGATTCGGACTGGTGTTCCAGTGGGTCATCAACAACACCGACCGCATCCAGACACTCTACGCGCAGGCTACCGAATGGCTTGATAGCCACGGCGTCTCCATCACCAATCTTGTTGCAGACAGTTACAATCCAGGTTGGGTCATTGGCGCGATCCGGGAGATCGGCGGCAGGAGCTACGGCCTCGTATCTTTCATCGTCATTGCCTTTGCTTTCATTGTGCTGGGCCTACTGGAAGTCGATCTTGCGCGAAGGAACGTCGAGCACCTGAACAGCGCGTCCCTCCGTCGCTCGCTTCTTGTGGGCGCCGACCAGATTGCGGAAAAATTTCAGAAATATATGGTGGTGCGCACCACGATGAGCCTGCTGACGGGCGTCGTAGTCTGGAGTTTCGCTTTGGTTGCCGGCATTGAGCTCGCAACAGCGTGGGGCGTGATTGCTTTTGTTCTGAACTACATCCCGTTTCTCGGCCCGCTGATTGCGACCGTATTTCCCGCGCTTTTCGTGCTCGTCCAAACAGGCTCCTGGCAGGTCTGCTTTGCCGTGTTTGTAGGCCTGAACTTCATCCAGTTCGTCATCGGGAGCTATCTCGAGCCCCGCATTGCCGGCGCTGCCTTGTCGATGTCTCCATTCATCGTTTTGCTCGTGGTGTTTTTCTGGAGCTTCCTCTGGGGCATTGTCGGCGCTTTTATCGGATTGCCGATCACGATCGCCATTTTGACGATCTGCGAGCAGCACAAATCAACCGAGTGGATTGCGTTGCTCCTCTCGGCGGGCGAGAGAAAATCGGCCCGATAACTCGTTCAGGCCGGGCGAGCTTTGCAGACGTAAAACTTGTCTTTGCAGCGATCGCGGCACACCCGGTTTGATCTCTTGCTCTCATAAACAAGATTGCAATGGCTATTGCACTTTCTCAGTTCCGCGTTGCACTGGGGAGTCGCGGCGCCTCCCGCGGATCCCGTCGCAGTGACGAGCGAAAGTGCGAGCAACGACGCGAAACCGATCCGCGAAAGCGTCATTTGAGTCTCCCGACGAGCTTTTTGCGTGCAGTGCGATGCATCGTAAAATCGACCTTCAACAGCGAGATATTGGACCACAGTCCAATGCAATAGCCGTCCCCCCCCGAGAACATTATTGCGAAGGCTACATGTCGTCCCTTGCTCTAACGCCGAAACCAGAAAACAGCGCTGAGCGCAGCCAGGCTGGCGCTGACCCCTGCGTCCGCCTATTGGCGCGGCCCTGGATGGGGTTGGGCTGGCGGATGGGGTCCCGGTTGGCGCGTGGGTGGTGCCCCGGTTACGGCGTTGCCTGGGGACCCGGTTGGGGTCCTGATTGGGGATGGCGTCGGTGGGGCTGGGCCGAACCCGCAGCCCTTCGGGTCGGTCGACAAAACGGCTGAACTATCGCAGCGATATCTGCAATCCGTTCAGATCAACCGACGGCTTGACGCCCTGACGTCCGCGCAATTCCAGGACGACTCCTTGCCAATTGCGCAGCCGGAATGTTCCTGATCGTCCGGGCTCGGCGGAGGTCGAGTAAATTCCGTGGATATTTGCTGCGGTACGCATGTTGTAGGCACGGCCCACCAGATCCACACGCGCAGCACCAAAGGGTCCAACGCTCACGCCCCCGACGCGCAGCGGATAGCGCTCACCCAAGAGACGCAAGGTGCCGCTGCCGTCGCCAACAACGAATTGGGCGCGGGTGATCGTAATGCGGATCGACCCGGTGGCTGCGCCGGCTTCGACCGGCATGCAGCCAAGCACCGCCGCCAGCACCAGCGTCGCCGAGCCAAATTTCATCGCGCGCTTCCAAATGGCATGTTCGGTCAATATAGCGAATTAAACGAGTTTGGCGCGAAGCCGCTTGAACTCGTCATCCGATATCGATCCTGACTTCCGTAGCTGGTCGAGCTTGGTGATCTCATCCGCCACGCTGAAGCCGACAACACGGCGCAGCTCATCGCGCGCCTGCTGGGCTTGCTGGACATTACGCTCCGCCATTCCCCTCCCCTGGGTAATCAAGTAGGCGAGAATGCCGAGATAGGAAAACAGAACAAGTCCGATTACCCACAGTGCCTTACCCCAACCGGAGATGTCGTGACGCCTAACCAGATCACCGAAGATGACAACGAGCAGCCAGAACCAGACGATAAATGCAAAGATGGCAATCACGTTCATCAAAAAGTTCGAATAGGTATACCCGCCTTCAAAGAACATCCCGATCTCCCTGTTCCGTGGATCTCCGGACAGACTTTTGACTCAATGCGAACGCTAGTCGAATTGGACCAAGGGCCAATGCCCCTGGCGACACTGTATCGCGAGCTTCAATTGATGCGCTAGATCCGCCCGCGGTCAAAAACCGTTGGAAAACGGCGTCTGGACGTGCGCCCGTCCGGTGACCGATGTATTTGTTTGCATGGCCGAGACCGCTACAGAAAGGCCTGACCAATGAAGCGCCGCGGCAATCTCACGCGGGAACAGGCCGAGGGACTTGCGATCCAGGCTCTCGCCTTCGTTGCCGGGGACAGCGAAAGGCTTGGCCGGTTTCTGGCCGTCACAGGCATCGGGCCTGCCGAGATTCGCACTGCTGCGCGTGAACCGGGCTTTCTGGTCGGAGTGCTCGACTACATGGCCTCCGACGAGCAATTGATCGGTGCCTTTGCCCGTGAAGCAGATCTGGACCCCACCGACATCGAAAGGAGTCGCGCGGTCCTCGGTGGTGGTACGTGGGAGCGTGAGGTGCCATGAATTTCTGTCGGGATTGCCTCGCCGATGGCGACGATCGCGCGACGCGCTGTCCAGCCTGTCGCTCGCCAAGATTGGTGCGCCACCCGGAGGCCGCATCCCTCAGCATCGCGCACATCGATTGCGATGCGTTCTACGCCACCATCGAAAAGCGTGACGATCCGACGATTGCCGACAAGCCAGTGATCGTCGGCGGTGGCAAGCGTGGTGTAGTTGCTGCCGCATGTTATGTCGCGCGCACCTACGGTATCCGCTCGGCCATGCCAATGTTCGAAGCGAGGCAACGTTGTCCCGACGCCGTGGTTATCAAACCGAACATGGCAAAATACGTTCAGGTCGGGCGTGAAGTCCGCAGGACCATGTTTGATCTCACGCCCCTGGTCGAACCGCTGTCGATCGACGAAGCATTCCTCGATCTAACCGGGACGGAGCGATTGCACGGCATGTGCCCCGCAAAGGTGCTGGCGCGATTTGCCGCCAAAGTCGAACGCGACCTCGGCATTACGGTATCGATAGGTCTTTCCGCCAACAAATTCCTTGCAAAGGTTGCCTCCGATCTCGACAAGCCCCGCGGCTTCGCCGTTCTGGGACAGACCGAGGCCCCATCATTTCTTGCGGAGAAACCGGTCGGCTTCATCTATGGAGTCGGCGCAGTAAGCGCGGCGAAGCTCGCCAGTGACGGCTTCCGTGTGATCGCCGATCTGCAACGCGCCGACGAGCGCGACCTTATGCGACGATATGGCGAGGAAGGCGCTCGGTTATGGCGGCTCGCCCGCGGGATAGACCAACGCACCGTCGACCCCGAGCGCGACACGAAAAGCGTTTCAGCGGAAACCACCTTCGAGCGCGACATCGGCGAGTTTCGGCCGCTGGAGCAATATCTGTGGGAACTGACCGAACGCGTCTCGAGCAGACTCAAGGCCAATGCCCTTGCCGGCTCGACCGTAACGCTGAAACTCAAGAGCGCCGACTTCAAGATCCGCACGAGGGCGCGTGCTCTCGGTGCGCCGACCCAGCTCGCCTCGCGGATCTTTGCCGCAGGTCGCGATCTCCTCACGCATGAAGTGGGGACCACTCGCTTCCGCCTGATCGGAATTGGCGTCAGCAATCTCGAAGACGCGGACGACGACGATCTGGCCGATCTTCTGGATCGCCGGGCGGCGGACGCCGAGCACGCGGTTGACCGGCTGAGGTCGAAATTCGGGCGCAATGCCGTGGTGAAAGGTCTCAGTCTGGAAGAGGACTAGACGTTCAAGGACACGGCTTGCCGTCTTTCAAATCCAGCGACGTCATCTCACCCTTTATAGTGAAATCGGTGTAGTCGAGGATGAGTGCGCGCGAGACGCCATTCTCGAAGAGTTCAAAGCCAATCGAATAAACGGGCGTTTGCTCGCCACCCTGCTCCGACTTTTCATCCAGCTTATCAAAATAACTGATCGTAACCGGCCAGCGCATGAGATTGGCCATGGCGGGTACTTTTGCGCTCGCATCATCCGGCACCTTGTCGCCGGGCGCAATCGGGCGACCGATGACCGTCAGCGTATTGTAGAGCTTCTCGCCGGTTTCCGAGCCGTCATAGACGGGAAGCTCAAGCAGGGACTTGCCGGCACGCGCGGCGGCAATTATTCGACGCATGTGTTCTGTGGGAAACACGGCCCCGCTCGGAACATTGAAATTCTTCTGTGTCGGCTTGCTCAGACTGACGGCCACCGTTTTCGTATTTCGCTCGGCCTCTCCATCGACAACGTCCGTGCGGCGTTCGTTGAACAAGTTCTCAGAACTGAACCGGAATTTCTTCGCATTGCCGTCTTCCCAGGTGGTCGAGCGCAGGTCGCTCAAGGCGGCTTTACCCTCACCGGAATCGATCTCGGACACTTGGCGAAACTTCAGCTCGAAACCTTCGCAGGCATTGCCGGAAAAATCATAAAGTATGCGTCCGCGGATCGCCTCGATGCCGCGACTGCTGTGCGACTTGTACAACGTGAGATCGTAGATGGCCCGATGCGGCGCCAGCAAAACACTGTCTGCTGGCGGAGCCGCGGAAGGACGATCGGTGGTCGCGGCGGTGACTGCCATCGTCAGAATGACTATAGAGAAGAGCCTCGTATTCAAAAGCGTGTTCATGATTTGTGGCCTCACTCGCGATCCGGCGCTTTATGCGGGCCAGAAGGCTGCAGGATCTAGGCAAGATAGAGGCCGCCGGAGATTCCGGCAACAGCATCTGGCATGGCTTGCGCGGCGGCATGACCTCGGCCCAGGATCATGCCCATGACAGACGCGGCGGAGGTTCAGAATGACCGGAACGATTGAAAAGAAGCTCGCGAGTATCGGTGTTACCCTGCCGACTCCCGCGAGTCCCATCGCCAACTACGTGCCATTCGTGCGCAGCGGCAACATGCTCGTGGTATCCGGCCAGATCTGCTTTGGCGGTGACAGCAAACTCGTGGCCAAGGGCCAACTCGGCGGCGCTGTTTCAATTGAGGATGGACAAAAGGCGGCCCGTGCCTGTGCGATCAACCTGTTGGCGCATTTGAAGGCAGCCTTGGGAGATCTCGACAAGGTGTCCCAGGTCGTGCGTTTGGGCGGGTTCATCAATTCGGCCGCAGGTTTCGTTGACGGGCCCAAAGTAATGAACGGTGCCTCCGATCTTATGGTCGAGGTTTTCGGCGAAAAGGGACGGCACGCGCGCACCACGGTCGGGGTATCCGCCCTCCCGGGGGACGCGGCGGTCGAAGTCGAAGGTATTTTTGAAGTCGCCGGCACCTGACCCCGTACCTGACATGGGCGGCGCAGACTGGCTCACCGCACACCCGATCGCACACCGCGGTCTTCACGACGCCTCTGCCGGCGTGATCGAGAACACGGCTGCGGCCTTCTCCGCGGCGGTGGCGGCTGGCTATGGCATTGAGACCGATCTCCAGATCAGTGCCGATGGTGAGGCCATGGTGCATCATGATGGTGCGCTCGGTCGACTTACTGAGGGTGGCGGTGTTCTCGCCGAGATGAGCGCGGGTCAGATCCAGGCAGTTCGCTTCAAGACCGGGGGCGGACGCGTCCTCACGTTGGGCGAATTGTGCGACCTCGTCGGCGGACGCGTCACGCTGCTTCTGGAACTGAAAAGCCACTTTGACGGCAATTTGCGCCTGGTTGACCGCACGGTTGAAGTGCTCAAAGGTTATGCGGGCCCAGTCGCAGTGATGTCGTTTGATCCGGATTTGATCCAGGCCGTGCGGTATGCAGCGCCCGGGTTAAGGCGCGGGATCGTGGCCGAGCGAAACTATTCCCATCCTGAATGGAACCAGCTGACTGGCGCACGGAAACAAAATATGACGTGGCTATTGCACGCCCCCCGCTCCCGTCCGCAGTTCATTGCCTATTCCGTCAGAGATTTGCCTGCAGTGGCACCTTTGCTTGCCCGTGGGATATTCGGACTGCCGTTACTCACCTGGACTGTCCGCAGCGAATACGATCGGCAGCGCGCCTCGCGCTGGGCCGACCAGATCATATTTGAAGGATGGAGACCGTAGGTCGGTGTCAGGAACCCGGCACAAGCCCGATTGTTTTCCTGCCCGGACGAGAGCGGAGGAGCGATGAACTTGAAAATCGTGCTGACGGCAGCGACGATTGCTCTCTGTTTTCTGAGCCTCGGTGGGGTGAATTTGCGACGCTTTCAGGGGTAAATTCGGGGAAGGACGTCCTGCCCGATGACCAATCTCGAAGTTAGCATCCGGATCGCGCAGTCGCTTGCCGAAGTTAGTGCCGCGGCATGGAACAACTGCGCCGGCTATACGTCCCGACGGCCAGTTAAAGCAGTACATGAAGCTGAACTCACATCTGTGGATAATTCGTCCACTGAATTATCTACACGAGGGCAAGTAAATAACCCATTTATATCTCACGAGTTTTTGTCTTCGCTTGAGGAGTCCCGTTCAGTTGGTGCGAGAACGGGCTGGCAACCGCGGCACCTGCTCGCGGAAGACGCGGACGGGATGCTTCTGGGTGCGGCGCCCTGCTACGTAAAGAGTCACTCCCGCGGCGAATATGTTTTCGACCACGGTTGGGCCGAGGCCTTTGAGCGGGCCGGCGGCGACTACTATCCGAAACTGCAAATCGCGGTTCCATTTACGCCGGTGACCGGCCCTCGCCTGTTTGCGGCCCCCGGCACTCTGGCTGGCCCGGTTTGTGGAGCGCTCGCCGACGCGCTCGTCGAAGTAACTAAGGCAAGCGAACTGTCCTCCGCGCACGTCACATTCCTGACCGAACAGGAATGGCGATCGCTCGGCAAACGGGGCTTTTTGCAACGCACGGATCAGCAGTTTCATTGGGAAAATGCCGACTACACAAGTTTCGATGACTTCCTGAACCGTCTTGCTTCACGCAAACGCAAGACCATCAAGCGCGAGCGCAAGGAAGCGTTGAGCGCAGGAATTGAGGTTTGTTGGCTGACCGGCTCGGATCTGACTGAAGCAGTGTGGGACGCCTTCTTCTTGTTCTATATGGAAACCGGCTCGCGCAAATGGGGCCGCCCCTACCTGACCCGCGATTTCTTTTCCGTCGTTGGTCAGAAAATGAGCGACCGCATTCTTCTCGTCATGGCACGGCGAGCCGGCCGCTGGATCGGGGGCGCCCTCAATTTCGTAGGCGCGGACACCCTGTTTGGCCGCAACTGGGGTGCTGTCGAGCACCATCCATTTTTGCATTTTGAGCTCTGTTATTACCAGGCCATCGACTATGCCATTGCGAACGGACTGAAGCGGGTCGAGGCTGGCGCCCAGGGCGAGCACAAACTTGCTCGAGGATACCTTCCTCACACGACTTATTCCGCCCATTTCATCGCCAACCCCGGCTTGCATCGGGCCGTCGCCGATTACTTGTCGCGTGAACGGGCTTATGTTCAGGCGGCATCCAGGGAGCTTGCGGCGGCGACGCCGTTCCGCAAGAATTTGGTTGAACAGGAATAGGCGTGGGCCAACTACGCTTTCGTCAGGATCACACGCAGGTTGAAACCAATCGGGGAGCCGATGCCGAGCTACGATCCAAACAACATCTTTGCCAAGATCCTGCGTGGCGAACTGCCCTGCTACAAGGTCTATGAGGACGACAAGGTTCTCGCCTTCCTCGACATCATGCCCCGCTCGCCTGGACATACGCTGGTGCTTCCGAAAACCCCTGCCCGCAATATTCTCGACATCGGCGCTATTGATCTCGTACACGTGGTCACCACCGCGCAAAGGGTTGCCAAAGCAGCGATGAAAGCGTTCTCCGCCGACGGCATCACCATCCAGCAATTCAACGAGGGCGCCGGGGGCCAGGTGGTTTTCCACCTGCACGTTCATGTCATTCCTCGAAAGGCGGGCGTCACGATGAAGCCGCCCGCGAGCGAAAAGGAAAAGCCCGACGTGCTGGCCGAGCATGCAAAGAAACTCGCGGCCGCCATCGAAACTGCGTGAGCTAGCGCCCGAACAG
>DATLJR010000011.1:0-1560 GCA_035538755.1 Pseudolabrys sp. | reverse complement strand
GGCGTGCAGCAGCAAACCCAGCGTGTCTACGAGAATATGGCGCTTCTTGCCCTTGACCTTTTTGCCCGCGTCATAGCCATGCGGATCGATGCAGCCCCCCCTTTTTCAGCGCTCTTCACGCTTTGGCTATCGACGATGGCCGCGGTCGTCGCCACACAAACAAGCGTCCGTGCGCTGTCCGGGGCGGGGTGCTACCCTACCCCCAAGGGCGGGCTTTTTCTTCACAACACCCTTCTCAACAAGCCGCAAAAAACCCTTGTTTTATGGGCATTTCGTGGGTGAAACCCGATCACCGGCATCGCCGGATGCTGCCCGCGCGCCGCGACCGGCCACGCCGCCGCACCGCCGAGCAACGTTATGAACTCGCGCCGCTTCATTCGATCACCTCGTCGGCGCGCAACAAAATCGACGTTGGCAATTCAATGCCAATTGCTTTAGCAGTCTTGAGGTTCACGACAAGCTCAAATCTATTCGGCTGCTCGATCGGAATATCTCCGACTTTGGTTCCCTTGAGAATCTTCGCCACGTGGGTAGCAGCTTGTCGATGCATCGCAACCAAATCAGCGCCATACGACAAGAGTCCGCCTGCCTCGACGTAAGTTTTGAAGATGAACATTGTGGGCAACCGGTACGAGATCGCGAGCCCTGCAATTTCCGAGCGCAAAGGCGTGAAATGTGGACTGGACAGGACGAGAAGCATTTGCGGCGAAGCCTCCGCCAAGGTGCGAAACGCCGCGCGGAAATCGTAAGGTGGATTCTCCAGTTTGAGTGAATGAACCTGTAAGCCAAATATTTTCGCTCGGTGTTCTGCGGAGCTAAACTGGTCCGTTGAAATCGAGTCCCAGAGTATGCCCAGGCGCATCCTGTCGGGAACGGCCTGCAATAACAGTTCCGTCTGCTTTTCTGCCAATTCGGTTTGACGGAGGAACACCCCGGTTATGTTGCTGCCTGGCCGCGCCAGACTTTTCACATAACCACGTGCGAACGGATCGAAATTCGTTGCTATCATGACAATTGGAAGCGTGCGGCTTGCACTGACAGCGGCTTGTAGGGCTGTTTCAGTTCCATCGGCGAAGAGGACATCTACGTTCAATCGCACTAGCTCGGCCGCATCGACGGAAAGCGCGCGCAAATCTTGCTCCAAACGTCGATATTCTACGACTAGATTTTGGCCGTTCTTAAAGCCATAGAGTTGCATTTCGTCGAGAAAGGCTTGGTAAATGGCAGCGCCAAGAGGCGCCGCCGTGCGATCTGGACCGATATAGCCGATACGAGCGATCCTGTCGGCAAGCTGCGCCCGCGCCGCGAGCGGCAAGCCGACGGCCGTGCCACCGAGCAACGTTATGAACTCGCGGCGTCTCACTGCCCGATGACTCCCGTGGTTCCCCCGAAAGGATAGCACACCTCGGCACGGCAGAGTGCTGCATCCATCCTCCTGGGCGGAACGAGATGATCGCGATCACGCCGCCAAAAATTTTTTCCAAGGAGGTAGCCCAAAAACAGGCCACCCCATTTCCCCGCCAGGACCTCCTCACCGCCAGAAATCGTTTCAGAGCAAGT
>DATLJR010000010.1:0-2642 GCA_035538755.1 Pseudolabrys sp. | reverse complement strand
AATGGAGGGCGCGGAAGGCTGGTATGTGGAGTTTTGAATGCAGAAACCATTCCCCGAGCGATCTGACAGACACTGCTGAAAGGTGGCATAGACGCAAGTTAGCGACTTATCGCCCGAAGGCTGTAGACACCACGGCGCATTACCCCATTTCGTCCTTCGCAAATCCCTGCTGTAATCGTCGATGCAGTTGGCGTGGTCCTAAGCCTTGGGGAAGGCAATGCGACGACGCGATTTCATCAAAGCAATTACCGCCGCCGCCGCTTGGCCGCTCGCCGCACGCGCGCAGCAAGATGGGTTGCGGCTCATTGGCATGGTATCCGGGTTCAGCGAAGATGAAATGCGACCGCTTTTGGCGGTGTTTCGCTCTAGGCTGAGTCAACTGGGATGGACCGAAGGCCGAAACTTTGCAATCGATGCCCGGCTCGGTGCTGGCGACTATCCGCGAATGACTGAGGAAGCCGGAGCGCTTGTCGGCCGGAATCCCGACGTAATCGTTGCGCAGGGGACGCCCGGTCTGACTGCGGTTCTCGAGCAAAGCCGCACTGTACCAGTGGTGTTCACGCTGGTGGCCGACCCTGTCAGCCAACACCTTATCGCCAGTCTCGCGAAACCGGGTGGAAACGCCACTGGCTTCACGAACTTTGAGTTCTCCATAGGGACCAAGTGGCTAGAACTGCTCAAAGAGATCAGCCCGTCGCTGAGACATGTGACGCTCATTGCCAATCCTGCCAATCCAGCCGCCAAACCGCTTGTCCATGTCGTCGAAGAAACTGGCCGCGCAATCGCGGTCACGGTTTCGACGGCGTTCGTGCACGGCTCAGATGGCATTCAAGCCGCCATCTCCACAGGCGCGCATCAGTCTGGTGGCGGCATCATCGTCCTTCCAGACAGCCTCACCGTCGTTCACAGTGGGCTGATCATCGCCCTTGCCGAACGTTACCGTCTGCCGGCTATCTATGCGTTTCGGACCTTTGCCGCGAAGGGTGGCCTGTTGACGTACGGTCTGGACATCCCAGAGATTTATCGGCAGGCCGCTGATTATGTTGATCGCATCCTACGGGGCGAAAAGCCGGCCGATCTGCCGGTGCAGGCTCCTACGAAATTCGAGTTGATCGTGAATCTTAAGACCGCCAAGGCGCTTGGCCTTAAAGTGCCTGTCCATATCCAACAGATTGCAGACGAGTTAATCGAGTAGCCCATCAATGTCTGCTTTTGGCACAAAGCGGACATCGCGGGTCTGAGTTCCAATGTCCGCTTTTGGGAGTAAAGCGGACATCGCTCGGACATCACCGAATGTCCGTTAATGACCCAAAGCGGACATTCGCGACCCCTTCCAGGGCACCAGAGTTTGCCGGTAGCATTGCTTGTCCCCGGGGTAGGCGATGAGGCGGCGCGATTTCATCAAAGCCATTGCGGGTTCAGCGGCCGTGTGGCCACTGACGGTGCGTGCGCAGCAGGGCGAGCGCATGCGGCGGCTAGGGATCATCATTGGCTCAGTGGGGGAGGAACCGGAAACCAAAGCTCGCATTACCGTGTTCTTGCAAGAGCTGAAGCACTTGGGTTGGGACGAAGGGCGCAACGTTCAGATCGAAAGGCGCGAGAGTGCGGGCAACGCCGCCGCCGCGCGAAAATATGCAGCAGAATTAGTTGCGTTTGCGCCTGACGTTATTCTGGCTGTCGGGGGCTCGACGGTTCCGCCATTGCTTGAGGCAACTCATACAGTGCCAATTGTATTCACGATTGCCTCTGATCCAGTTGGGAACGGGTTGGTCGATAGTCTGGCGGAACCGGGTGGCAATGCGACCGGCTTTATGTCGTTTGAATACAGTTTGAGTGGAAAATGGTTGGAATTATTGAAAGAGATTGCACCCAGCGTTGCCCGTGCAGCCGTGCTTCGCGATCCAGCCATACCTGCGGGGATCGGACAATTAGCTGTGATCCAAATTTTGGCGCCCCCGCTCGGCTTAAATGTGAGCGCCATTAACGTACGCGACGCGCGCGACATCGAGCGAGGCGTAGCGAAGTTTGCGCATCTCGCAAATGGCGGTCTGGTCGTAGCGGCAAGCCCTGGGACGGTGATTCATCGTGATCTAATCGTTGCGCTGGCAGACCGGTATAAACTGCCTACGGTCTACTGGGATGGTACCGCCGTCTCCAACGGCGGTCTCATTTCCTATGGGCCCGACCTGATCGATCAGCATCGGCAAGCGGCCGGTTACATCGACCGCATTCTTAAAGGTGAGAAGCCGGCCGACCTCCCGGTGCAGGCACCGAACAAGTACGAACTGGCAATCAATCTAAAGACGGCGAAAGCGCTTGGCCTCATTGTGTCGCCCGCGCTGCTCGCTCGCGCCGACAAAGTCATCGAATAATCGAATGTCCGCTTTTGGCACAAAGCAGACATTTCCCGACTGAGTTCCGATGTCCGCTTTTGCGGACATCGCTCAGACATTCCGAAATGTCTGCTTTTGACCCAAAGTGGACATTCACGAGCGCCAACCTAGCCACTTCCAACCCGCCAGTTTGACCCGCTACGATGCCTCCGACCTGGGAGGGGCAATGGGAAACTCGTTGGGCATGGGAAATCGCCGTCGTTTCCTAAAAATTGGCGCCGCTGCGATCGGTGCGCCCGCGCTGCCGCG
>DATLJR010000009.1:0-1821 GCA_035538755.1 Pseudolabrys sp. | reverse complement strand
CTGATCTGCTTACTCTTGCGCCGCGAGCGGCGCGTGTGAAGGGCTCTGTGCATGATGTGGGGTCGCTTGCACTCTTGCCTCCAGAATGGTTGGCACATCTGGGGGCAAGATAGGTGCAGGTGGAGGCTGAAAAAATTTGTCTGAAAAAGATGGATAGGGTTTAGCCGCAGTTTTTCCGGGGGCGCCCTGCCGGCTTGAGCTTCGCTATCAATTCCTTGGACAACGTGAGGCGGGGAATCATGCCTGTTTTGGGCCAGCCCGGCTGGCGCGCCGGCGGTTCCCATTCATCGTGGACGCGCCAGACGTTAGGCGGCAGTGGCGGTTCGCTCGTTTCTCGTGGCTGTCGCCAGGTCTGCCCCCAACGCCGAAGGATCTCCGCTTCTGCAAGAAACATCTGGAAATCAACAGAGGCGTCATACCCAGCCTCGGGTTTCTGGAAGGATTTTCCTTCCCGGATTGCCCGGGCGGCCCAGAGATGAGCGACGGAGAGAAAACGATCTTTCGCTTGCAACAACTTCGTGCGCCCACCTTTAACCGTATTGCGCTTCGCGATTTCCTCGACGATCTGGATCGCGTGTTTCCAGGAGGCGAGTGGAGGGTCGGTATTTGCAAGCGCGAAGAGCGTCTTGAACACTTCGCCGGTTGCTCTGCCGCCCCACCACCGCTCTTCAAGGTCATCCAGCGGTTCACCCGCATCCAGGAAGATAGGCCCTAGGGTTTCAAATGGGGGGTCTCCGCCTTCTTCCTGAAAGCGCCGAAACGCCTTGGCCAGAACTTGCGCCACATAGGCGCGCGCCTTGAGCGTATCGGCCTCATCCGTTGCTGGATAAAGCATGACGCCGCGAGTTGCGAAGGAAGGTTCGGGATGGTCGAGCGGCAAAATCGGCATCGAATGCAATGACGAGTAGAATCACACGTAGAGGCGTATCTCAAGAAAAGAGACTAGTCCACCATCAAAACAGGCGTATGGCCTGCCTCAGATATCCGATCGTCGAGTGCCTGCATTTCGGATTGTAAAAGCGCTCGATGTAGTCGAATACATCGGCTCTCGCCTCGTCTCGGGTCCGGTATGTTTTGCGCCCTACGCGTTCGGTCTTCCGGAACGGCTCATCGAACAGACGACGCCGTGATCGGCCATCAGCTTCTGGAACTGCTCGCTGGTCTACTGGCTGCCGCGGTCGGAATGATGCAGCAGCGTATCGGATTTACCCCGTCGCCAGATCGCCATCACCAGGGCATGGGTGACGAGCTGCGCTGTCATCGCAGCGCTCATGGACCAGCCGACAACGCGCCGAGAGAAGAGATCGATAACAGCAGCCACCCAACCCTCCGCTGTCTACACAACGTGAAGTCAGCAATCCATTTGCGGTTGGGGGCAGACGCCCAGCGCATCAGGAGCAACGCGCATTGTCGAATAGGGCTTTTCATTGCTCCTCGCGTCGATTCCGATGCAGGAGTAGCCGTAACCCCCGGTCAATCGCAGGTGATCATCACCAGCATCCCAGTCATAGCGATGATTCCGTCGGCAGTCGCCATAACGAGGGCGGCGTCGGCATTCCCCCTTGCTGAGCCATCGCCGGCCAGGCCGCGGCCATCATGATCGGCGCTGCCGCGAGGCTCGCGATGAGTGACCTTGTGCTCTGTAAATTTTTCATGGTGCGCAAACCGAAGTGAGAAACTGTCAGCTTGCCCGCGCCAGGGCGGCAGGTCCGCCCGCCTGATCGCAGGCGCATCCCGCGGCCAGTGTGTCGGCAAGCACGGACGCGCGGTCGAGCGTTTCCATGTCCGCCACCAGATCGAGCGACCGGTCCACCGCGTCAG
>DATLJR010000008.1:0-11893 GCA_035538755.1 Pseudolabrys sp. | reverse complement strand
GTACCGGGAACACAGGGTTTGAACCGCGACGACGTTCATTGATTGAAGGGGTGGGGCGGCAATCAACCGGCGGTGAACTCGGAGATTTTTTTGAAACGTCCATTTTCTTTCCGGCTTGGCACCCTGGCAGGCGTGCTGGGCGTCTGTGCTATTGCGGTCTTCGGTTACCTGGGCTGGCTTTACATGTCCGCCGACTCCGGCAAACGCGAGGCCAAAGGACCCGCGCCCGTGCCGGTCGTGACCCAGACAATCCAGAATGCGGATTTTCCGGTGTACCTGAACGGTCTCGGCACCGTGCAGCCTTACCGCACCGTGACCGTGCGCAGCCAGGTCGACGGCCAGGTGATCAAGGTCGAATTCCGCCAGGGCCAGATGGTCAATGAAGGCGATCTGCTTGTGCAGATCGACCCGCGACCCTTCCAGGCGGCGCTGGGAATGGCGCAAGCCAAGAAAGCGCAGGACGAAGCCAACCTGAAAAATGCGCAGCTCGATCTCGAGCGCTACAGCCAGCTCGCCAAACAGGACTATGCCTCGCGGCAGCAGCTCGACACGCAACAGGCGAAGGTCGACACGCTCAATGCACAGATCAAAGGCGACCAGGCCTCGATCGACAACGCGCAGACTCAGCTCAGCTACACGACGATCCGCTCTCCGCTCACTGGCAAGGTCGGCTTCCGGCTGATCGATCCCGGCAACATCGTGCATGCGACAGACCAGACGGGCATTGTCACGATCGTGAAGCTACAGCCGATTTCGGTTGTGTTTACGGCGCCGGAAGAAAACGTCGGGCAGATCAACAAGGCGCTCGCCGCGGGCACCGTGCCGGTCATCGCGCTGTCCTCGGACAGCACAAAGACGCTCGCTCAGGGCCGTCTTGCGCTGGTCGACAACAAAGTCGACCAGGCGAGCGGAACGATCCAGATGAAGGCCACCTTCGAGAACAAGGACAACGCATTGTGGCCCGGGCTTTCCGTGGCGACGCGGCTCCTGATCGATACGCAAAGAAATGTCCTGGTCATATCGAACGACGCGATCCAGCATGGGCCGAACGGGCTCTATTCGTTTGTCGTCGGCAAGGACAACAAGGTCGAGAAGCGCGACATCGAGGTAGGCGATGAAGGCACCTCGCAAAGCGTCGTGCGCAAAGGCCTTGCGAGCGGCGACCGCGTCGTCACCACCGGACAGTACCGGCTGACTGAAGGTGCGCTCGTCACCCCGCGCAACGCAAACCCGTCGTCGTCGCCCGACAAAGAGGCGGCCAACACCGCACAAAAAGAACCCTGATCATGGAAGGGGGAATCTCCGCACCATTCATCCGACTGCCCGTCGCTACCTCGTTGCTGATGGTGGGCGTGCTGTTCGTCGGCCTAGTCGCCTATCCGCGCCTGCCGGTGGCACCCCTGCCCCAGGTCGATTTCCCCACCATCCAGGTCAACGCTACCCTGCCCGGCGCAAGCCCCGACACGATGGCATCGGCGGTGGCCCAGCCGCTGGAAACGCAATTCGCGCAGATTGCCGGCGTTTCGCAGATGACCTCGACCAGCGTGGTCGGCTCGACGTCGATCACGATCCAGTTCGTCCTCGATCGCAGTATCGATGCCGCCGCAAACGACGTGCAGGCCGCGATCAACGCAGCCGGCGGGCAATTGCCGAAGAATCTTCCGAGCCCGCCGACCTATCGCAAGGTCAACCCGGCGGACTCACCTATCCTTCTGCTCGGCGCGACCTCGGACACCCTCCCGCTGACGGAGGTCGACGACAACGTCGAGACCAAGCTCGCCCAGCAGATCAGCCAGATCTCCGGTGTCGCGCAGGTGCTGATCGGCGGCCAGCAGAAGCCGGCGATCCGCGTGCAGCTCGACCCGGCCAAGCTCGTTGCCAAGGGCCTCTCCCTCGAGGATGTGCGCACGCCGCTGTCGATCTCAACTGTCGACAATCCGAAGGGCACCATCCGCGGCGACAGGCGCGCCTTCACGATCTACACCAACGACCAATTGCCGAATTCAAAGGATTGGAACGACGTCATCGTCGCCTATCGCAACGGAGCGCCGCTGCGCGTCCGCGATATCGGGCAAGCGGTGTCAGGCCCGCAGGACACCACGCAGGCCGGATGGGCGGACGGCAAGCGCGGAATCGTCCTCGTGATCTTCAAGCAGCCGGGCGCCAACGTCATCGACACCGTCGACAAGATCAACGCGACGCTGCCGAAGCTGCGCGCAACGATGCCGCCGGGCATCAACGTCTTCACGCTGAGCGATCGCACCCAGACCATCCGGGCTTCCGTCGCCGACGTGCAATTCACGCTCCTCGTCACGATCCTGCTCGTCGTGATGGTCATCTTCGTGTTCCTGCGCAGCTTCTGGGCGACGATCATTCCCAGCGTGACGGTACCGCTCGCGCTTCTCGGTGCCTGCGCATTGATGTGGCCGTTCGGCTACAGCCTCGACAACCTTTCGCTGATGGCCCTGACGATCGCCGTCGGCTTCGTCGTTGACGACGCGATCGTCATGCTGGAAAACATAACGCGCTACGTCGAAGCCGGAGAAACGGCGCTCCAGGCCGCGCTGCACGGATCGCGCGAAATCGCCTTCACGATCATTTCGATCAGCATCTCCCTGGTTGCCGTTCTCATTCCGTTGCTGTTGATGGGCGGAATCATCGGACGTCTTTTCCGCGAATTCGCCGTCACCCTGTCGATGGCCATCCTGGTATCGGCCTTCGTCTCGCTGACGCTGACCCCGATGATGGCCTCGCGGGTTCTGCGGCCGCCGAAGGAAGCGCACCACGGAAAGCTCTATGCCTGGAGCGAACGCGCCTTCGATGCGCTCCTGCATGCCTATGAGCGCGGGCTCGACCTGGTCATGAGACACCAGCGCATAACGCTGGCGGTCTTCTTCGCGACGCTGGGTCTGTCCGTCTTTCTGTTTATGAACATCCCGAAAGGCTTTTTCCCGCAGCAGGATATCGGACTGCTGACCGGCATTTCCGAGGCCGCGCAGGAAACTTCGCCCGACCAGATGATGCGCTACCAGCAGCAGCTCGGAGAGATCGTGCGGAGCGATCCCGCCGTCGACCACGTCGCGATGTTCATGGGCGGGCCAGGCAATCCACCGAACACCGCCCGCATGTTCATCACCTTGAAGCCGCGCAATGAACGCACGGCAAATGCCGACCAGATCATCGCTCGGCTGCGCGCCCCGCTGGACAAGGTGCAAGGTGCGCGGCTCTTCCTCCAGGCAGCGCAGGACGTTCGTGTCGGTGGCCGCGCATCGCGCACGCAATTCCAGTACACGCTGCAGAGCGCGGACGTCGAACAGCTTAATGAATGGGCGCCGAAAATCCTTGCCAAGCTCAAGACTCTGCCTGAATTGCGCGATGTCGCGAGCGATCAGCAGACGGAAGGCCTGACGCTGACCTTGAAGGTCGATCGCGACCAGGCCTCACGATATGGATTCACTCCGCAGGCGATCGACGACACGCTTTACGACGCGTTCGGCCAACGCCAGATCGCACAGTATTTCACGCAGCTGTCGAGCTACTACGTGATCATGGAGGTGACGCCGTCGCTGCAGGGCGATCCGGCGACGCTCGACAGGATTTTCATGCGCTCGCCGACGACCAATGGCGAGGTACCACTTTCGGCATTCGCGAAGTGGACTACCCATCCCATCGAGCCCTTGTCGATAAGCCATCAAGGCCAGTTCCCGGCCATCACCATCAGCTTCAATCTGGCGCAGGGAACGGCGCTGGGCCAGGCCACCGACGCGATCGAGAAAGCCAAGGCCGAGCTCAACGTGCCGGCGACGATCAACACGACCTTCCAGGGCAACGCGCAGGCATTCCAGGACTCGCTCTCTACCGTTCCGCTACTGATCCTTGCCGCGCTGATCGTGGTGTATCTCATTCTCGGAATTCTCTACGAGAGCTATATTCACCCGATCACGATTCTCTCGACGCTTCCCTCGGCGGGTGTCGGCGCGCTGCTGACGTTGATGTTGTTTCATTTCGATTTCAGTCTGGTTGCACTCATCGGCATCATTCTGCTGATCGGCATCGTGAAGAAGAACGGAATCATGATGGTCGACTTCGCCATCGTGGCGACCCGCGATGACGGCCTCTCGCCATACGATGCGATCCGGCGAGCCGCCCTGCTTCGTTTCCGCCCGATCATGATGACCACCATGGCGGCCATGCTGGGTGGCGTGCCGCTGATGCTGGGCCAGGGAACGGGCTCGGAGATCCGGCAGCCGCTCGGCTATGCGATGGTCGGCGGCCTGCTCGTGAGTCAGGCGCTGACGCTGTTCACGACGCCGGTGATTTACCTCTATCTCGACCGGTTTTCCGCATGGGTCATGAACTGGGCCAGATCCGTTCCGCATGAAGACTTGCAGGACCAGGACGCCCATCCAAGGCGTGAGGCCGCCGAGTAGAGCCTGTGGCTCGCGATTCCCTTGGCGGATTTACTAGTTCAAAGATGGGAGGTTTCTCAACTTTCTGCGGAAACACCGGCCCAGTAGCGAGGACGCAGGTTTGACCGCCACAAATAGCCGCGCGTCCAAATCGAGAGTTCCGCTTGCGTCGAATTTGAATCAACTAAATCGCACCTTGAAACGCGCTTTTTAAGACGTCGGCAGCAATCTCGCCTGCTGTATCTCCCAGCGAAGGAGTCTGCCAGATGGACAAGGTCCTTATGTTTCTGAAAGACGAGTCAGGCACGACCGCCATCGAGTATGGGCTCATCGCCGCGGGCATCTCTGTCGTGATCATAGCGACCGTGAATGCAATCGGCGTGAACCTGAACGGCAAGTTCAACAGCGTTTCCACGCAGTTGAAGTAATCCCCCTGACGTCACTTCGTGCACCCTAAACCTTGAAACCGCCGACCTTGCGGCGGTTTCTTTTTCTAGAGAAAGCTCAGGCAGTGTGCGAAGCGACAATCGTCGTCACACCTTGAAGATCTCCGCGTACCGCTTCTTTACGTCATCAGCCTGCGCGAGGATCGCTTCCGGATCCTCTTTCATCAGCTTGATGTCGGCGAGCTTGCGGATGCCGGGCTTCTCCACGGTTTGCGGGTGCGGCGAGTACTGACGCGCGTAGTCGACGATCAGCTGCTGGCCCTCGCGCGAATGCATCCAGCTCTGAAACAGCCGCGCAGCGTTCGGATTCGGAGCGCCCTTGAACACTGCGCTTGGACCGGTCGCGAGGGGCGTCCCCTCTTCCGGATAAATGATTTCGACCGGCTGACCGGCCTCCTTGTAGCGAATGACAAGGTAGCCCGCCCCGTCCACCATCACCGCACGCTCGCCGATCGAAATGCGCTTCGGTGTATCGGTCGCCGACTGAACCTGCATGACGTTCTGCGCAGCGAGCTTCACAAAATAATCCCAGCCGAGGTCGCGCGCGGTTTCGAACGTCGAGTTCATGATCGTGCCGCTATAGGCCGGATGCGCCTTGACCAGCTTGCCCTTCCATTTCGCGTCGAGCAGGTCCTTGAACCCCTTCGGCGCATCTTCCTTCTTCACCAAATTGGTGTTGTATGCGAGCGGAGAGATAAGAATGCGCGTCGTGACGTTCAGCCCTTCCGGATCATAGTAGCGCTTGTCGTAATATTTCACGACCTCTTCGGGCAGGTAGGGCGCGAGCCAGTCATTGCGTTTCCAGATGACGCAATGCGCCTGGTCGCTTGTGTTGACGACGTCGACGACGCGAATGTTCGATGAATATTCCTGTGCGATGCGCGAAAAGACACGCTCGGCGCCGGATCGTTCCACGCGCGCGGTAATACCGGGATATTTCGCTTCGAATGCCTTGCCGAGACGCTCCGCGAACTCGAGATCCATCGCCGTGTAGAAAGAGATCTTGCCCTCTTTTTTCGCTGCCTCGATTAATGCGGGCGTTACCGCTTCCGCGGCAGGCGCCGCGCCAACCCGCACGGCAAAAGCACTGATGCCGAGCGCCCCGGCTCCTTTGAGCACATCGCGTTTTGTAAGTTTCCTGCGCACGGCGTTCCTCCAATTTGTTGTCCGCTCAATCTTTTGACGCGAAGCCTAACAGATTGGGCGATCTCGGTAAGAGCCCCGTCGGCCGAATGCACACCCCAACTCAAAAGCCCATCCTGGAACACTTTCGCGTGAGCGACGGAACGAAATCACTGCCGCGTATCTAACGTGTTGGGAGCATATGCCCCGCACTCACGCTCCCGAGGGGCGGTCATACAGGGCAAGGGAGGCTGACGATGGCAGTCGCAGCCGTTTATGGAAATCTGTCGACTTCCGAACACAGCGCTCAACTGCGCAAGGCAGTCATCGCGTCGACAATCGGCACCACCATCGAATGGTATGATTTTTTCATCTACGGCACCGCGGCCGGACTGGTCTTCGGCAAGCTCTTTTTTCCCAACGAAGATCCGCTGACGGCGACGCTCGCGGCATTCGGTACCTACTTCATCGGCTTCGTCGGGCGGCCCATCGGAGCGGCGATATTCGGCCATTACGGCGACCGCATCGGGCGCAAGGCCACGCTTATTGCCACACTGCTCTGCATGGGCATTGCGACCTTCCTGATCGCCTTCGTGCCGACCTACGCCTCGATCGGCATCTGGGGCGCCGTGATCCTGACGATCCTGCGTATGATTCAGGGCATCGGCGTCGGCGGCGAATGGGGCGGCTCGGTGCTTTTGGCGATGGAATGGGCGAGAACGCACGGCCACCGCGGCCTGGTGGCATCGTGGCCACAATTCGGCGTTCCCGCCGGATTATTCCTGTCGAACCTCGCAATCCTCGCCTTCAGCCACTGGTCGGGCGATCAGTTCGCGACCTGGGGCTGGAGACTTCCGTTCGCACTTTCGATCATCCTCGTCGGGGTCGGTCTGTGGATTCGTCTTGGCATATTGGAGACCCCTGTTTTCAAGCAACTGCTCGAAACCAACAAGATCGAACGTGCGCCCATCGTGGAAGTCATCAAGAAACAACCGAGAGAAATCATTCTGTCCGCCTTGTTGCGTATGGCGGAGCAAGCTCCCTTCTATATCTTCACGGCGTTCATCTTCGCCTATGCCGTCGGCACGCTGCATATGTCGCGTGACTTCATTCTAACGGCTGTGCTCGTCGCATCCGCTGTTTCGTTCATCTCCATTCCGCTGTCCGGTCACATCTCCGATCGTATCGGGCGCAGAAAGATGTACCTAATCGGGGCAGCGACGGTCGGTGTGTTCGGCTTCTTCTATTTCGGCATGATCGATACGGCGATCCCGGCGCTGGTGTTCATTGCAATCGTCCTGTCGCTGATCCCGCACGACATGCAGTACGGACCGCAGGCAGCGCTCATCGCCGAGGCGTTCACGCCGCGACTGCGGTACAGCGGCGCATCGTTGGGCTATCAGCTTGCATCGATAATCGCCGGCGGGCCGGCGCCACTCATCGCGACCGCACTGTTTGCCCGTTATCAATCCGGCTACGCAATTTCGGTCTACATCGCGATTTGCGCCGTCGTGAGTTTGATATCGACTGCCATGATGCCCGACTACACGGGCCAGGACATTTCAAGGGAGTATGACGAGCTGACAAACGCGAAATTGGCCTGACAGGTCACAGGTCAGACGACAATGAGATCAACGACACAACCATGGGGTATAATTTTTTATCGTGCGGCCACGCTTCTGGCCGTCCTGATCGTGTTGTTCGCCGTCTTCAATTTTTTCGACAACCTCAGTGAAGGCGAACCGGTCGTTCCATTGTTCGCCCTCGCGCTTGCCGTTATCGTCTGGATGATCGGTTTGGGCTGCCGCTACGTATCGAATGCCCGCGAAGACGCGCGCTTGCAGCACGAGACCAAGCGGGTATGACCGCTCGACCGTCGAGGTCGGAAAGGAAGTCAGACATGCGAAACGCGAAACAACATACAGCCCTGGAAATCTACCAGCTCGTGCTCGCGGCGTTTCTGTTCATCACACCGTGGATGTTTGCATTTGCGCACGGCACGCTTCGTATCGACACCTGGGTGAGCGCCGGAATCGTTGCAGTGGTTTCGGTTGCGGCGTTGATCGCATTCCGGGAATGGGAAGAATGGATCGCGTGCATCCTCGGCGTCTGGATCGCGGTGTCGCCATGGGTATTCGGCTTCCAGCACACCCGCGCGATGTTCATCAACCTCACGGTCGGGATCTTGATTACGTACCTGGCGCTGATGGAGCTCTGGCTGATCCACTATCACCCATCTGCGGAAAACACGACCGCGTAGTCCTTCGCCCCTGCGCAAAAGCGGCCTTATCGGTCCGGAAACAGCGTTAACTGTTTCGCGCCTACAATGAAGATTACGTCTTAACTAATGATTAATTAAAGAGACCGCCCCGAGGCGGTCTCCATTTCCAGAGTATCTGCCCGCATAGTCTGATCAGCCCCTTGTCTGGACGACCGGCGCTTTCCCCTTGCCAACCGGAGCCTTGCCCCAGCAGCCGGCGAGGCCGAACGCAAGTACAACCGAGCAAATTACGACTATAAAATTTTTCATGAGTTCACCCCCGTCTCGAAATTCATAGAAAAGTATCGTTACTTTTTCATTTACAACTAGTGCACAAAAGTCACGTCGCACCGATAATCCGCCAGCCACGACCCGGTACGACCTCCCGGCCTTTGCTGGAGACGACGGCAAATTCTTTTGCTTTTCGATGAGTCAGTGTCGGCCCGCCTAGACCGTTGGGACTGTCGGGGCCCGTCAATTGCCCGGGTCTAAGCGTTACGGCGCGTTGCGACCTTCAATTGAGAAATCGCGACCAGGAATTCCATCGCCACGGCCACCGATTTCCATCGCCCAGTAGCGACGGCCGCTGGCGGACACCGCCGAAGCAACGGCCTGGCATCCGCCGAGCATCATGTTCGCGCGATGCTGCGGCGATTGCATCCACATGCGCCTTGCGCAGGCTTCGGTGTCGCATCCCACGGCAACATTCTCGGCGGCCGCACCGGCCGGTCCGCGATGCCTCATGAAGCCCGCGTGATTGAGGTTGTTGTGACGCGCCATATCGTAAGCGTGCTGTTGTGCGAGCGCGTGAAGCTTGGCGCAATCAGCGTGAACCAGGCTTACGCCGGCAACGCTGAACATGACTGCAAGCACAAAGCGACCGATACCATGATTCATGATAGCAACCTCCGCCTCTCGGCGCGGGATATCGGCGGATGGCCTGACATATGTCAACGCCACAATCCCCTTAGGGTTATTACCGTACCGCTTCTAACTCTGAAAATACTCCGTTTACCTCCGCTGACAGACGCAGCTGCATCAAATACGCTATTTTGTGACGCGCGACACAGCCGTGTCGGCTTCGGATCGACAGTGTCGCCAAGTCAACTCAGTCGTTTCAGCAAAATGGGGGTCCGAAATGACCACACGTTACTTATTGCCAGTTGCATTGCTTTCGCTCGGCGTAATCGCGTTTCCGGCGTTAACACGAACAGCCGATGCCGCCGAACCCTTGTCGTACTGCAAGTCCGACGTTGCGCGGCTGTGTCCCGGGATTTCACCCGGTGGCGGCAAATTGATCGGATGCCTCAAGGAACATGAAAATGAGATCAGCGTCGGTTGCGCGAAGGCACTGAAGGCAATCAAGACAAAAATGGGAAAGTGACGCCCGTTTTCCACGAACAAAGGCCATCGTCGTGCGGCGATGGCCTTTCCGTTAAAGATCCTCGGCGCAAATGACAGTGCCGGCTGAATGCGCCTTTCACAGCCGCCAAAACGCGGTCGCGCGGTTACTTATTATTGTGGCAGCAGTTCTGTCGGAAAGCTTTTCATGGTGGAGGGCACCGCAATGCCCACTCCACTGACGGGCGACGCATAATAAAAATAGTTTTTGGCGACACCAGTCCTGGCGCCAGCGGCGACAACGTCAACAACGGCAGCGACGAGCAGGGTCGTGACGACGACTATGGAAAGAATCTCGCGCATGACGGCCCTCCTGTCTCAGCATCAAAAAATAGGTCCGATCACGTAAAGGCGATGTGATCGCCGTCACAAAATTTCGCTTTCCTCGATACGGGCGAACCAAGACCCTCGGCCCCCAAGCTGTGGACGGGCAAGATTTCCCCGGATCCTTTTGTGTCAGTGGCTCAAGGGTTGGTCCCCTATTTCGGCTGATCGCGGGGATCGCTGCCCCAGCGCAGCGGTCCCTTTTCGTGTTATTCGGCCTACCAACCGACTTGGGAATGCATATCTGAAGGATGCCGGTCGCTGGTGGCCTCCGTCCCCGAGGTCTGTGTCCGTCCCCAACGAGCAACAGCCTCACCGCCGGTGACCGGCACTTTGCCGCTTGTCAGCCATAAACATGGCTGCTTGACGACGCTCCACGCGATCCCTCCCGGACAATCGATCCGACTTTTTGAATACTTAAAAGTCAGCGCCGCGGCAGCCGCTCATCGGAGTCGCCGGGCCCTTCCAGAGCTACTGCGTGAGTTGGTACGATGCCCTCAATCCGGGAGGAACATCCCGGTTCAAGGGGATACGCCAATGAACAACGTCACACGCCGCAATCTATTGGCAGAAACGGCATGCGCGGCGGCCGCTGCCGTCCTGCCGTTTGACACGTCGGTGTCGGTAATAGCCGCCACACCGCCCGCCGGCAAGCAAGCGCCAGGCTGGTATCGCTACAAAATTGGTTCGATCGAAATAACAGTCGCGACCGACGGAGTCGCCCGCTTCAAGATGGCCGAAGATCACGTCACCAACATCAAACTGGACACCGTGAACGCGGCATTGGCCGAAGTCTTCATGGAAAAAGACATGATGACGACGCCCTACAATCCGATCGCCATAAACACAGGTTCAAAGCTTGCCGTCATCGACACCGGCACAGGCGAGTCCAACTTCAAGAAATCCGTCGGAGTTGGCGGTCAGTTTGTCACCAATCTGACAGCCGCGGGAATTGATCGTGGCGCCGTCGACACCGTCATCATCTCGCACTACCACGGCGATCACATCAACGGTCTGTTGATGGACGACAACTCGCTCACTTATCCAAACGCCGAAATACTGGTGCCGACGATCGAACACGCGTTCTGGATGGATGACGGAGAAATGAGCCAGGCGAGTCCCGGCCGCATGCAAACCAATTTCAAAAACGTGCGTCGCGTGTTCAATTCTGAGGTGATGAAGCGCGTGAAGACCTACGAGTGGGGTAAGGAGGTAATTCCCGGAGTCACCGCAAAAAGCACCCCTGGGCACACACCCGGCCACACTTCGTTTGTGATCGCTTCAGGCCCCGACAGCGTCTACGTGCAATCCGACGTAACCCACGTGCCATTCCTCTTTGTACGTCATCCCGATTGGCACGCTTTCTACGATCAGGATGGTGCGAAGGCAGAGGCTACCCGACGCATGGTCTACGACATGCTGGTGGTGGAAAAGCTGCGGGTTCAGGGCTTCCACTACCCGTTTCCCTCGCTGGCGCATGTCGAGAAATACGGCACGGGCTATCGCGAGATCCCGGTTATCTGGGACCCTTCAATTTAGTCAGTCGATGTCGTCGCTGGCCTCTAATGACTATCCGCCAGAGGCCGAGTTTGCGCATGCGTAGGCCCATGGTCCAACTCGACCGATTGTCGAGGCGGGGTTTAGTTAGTGGACGGGGAGGGAGGAGCGTACAGTTGGGGCGCGGCAATGCCAGTTCTCACGTTCTTGGCCGTTGTTGGTCTTGTTCTTATCGGGTTGCTGTTCTTTGCGGACGCAACCCTCGAAAATGGTCCCCCGCCGATTGTCACAAGTGACCGCACCGGCCTGCCAAAGTCCTGGCGTCCCGACGACGTAAAGACGCTGACGACGGCACCCGCGCCGGCACCTGACATGACATCGGACGCAGTCGTTTCGGCCCAGCCCAAGGCGGTGCATGACACGTCGGCGAAAGT
>DATLJR010000007.1:0-2080 GCA_035538755.1 Pseudolabrys sp. | reverse complement strand
TTCTACGAGACCCGCTATCGGGCCCGCGTCATAGACAATCTGCATCGGCGCGCAAAGGCCTTCGGCTTCGCGCTCCAGCCCATAGAGCCGATACCGGGCATCGCCGTTTCTTAGGAAACTGTCTTGGCGCTGCGCGCCCCCTGTGGGGATAGAAACGGGTCACTGCTAGACTGCGCCCGGAAGGGAGCGGCCGGTACGATTTTGGTGGCATGTGACCCCGTTAAAAAACATGGTCCATGGGTTGTTGCGCGCTTGAGAGTGGTGACGCCATCTGGCGATCCCGTTTAGGAATCTGACTAATAGCGCGACCCAGCCCTTCCGCTACCGTTAGCAGGAGGATGGGAGATGAAGCGGAAACGATCCAAGCTCAAGATCAACCGTACGATGCCGACGGTTCATCCGAACGCGGCGGCCATCGATGTTGGGGCGACCATGCATATGGCCGCCGTAAGGGCAGACCGTGCGCCTGAGCCTGTGCGCAGCTTCGGTACCTTCACGACCGATCTGCATCGACTGGTGGACTGGTTTACAGAATGTGGCGTCGAGACGGTCGTTATGGAGTCGACCAGCGTCTACTGGATTCCGATTTTCGAGCTTCTCGATGCCCGTGGCTTTGCGGTGTTCCTCGTCAATGCGCGCGATGCCAAGCATGTGCCAGGACGCAAAACCGACGTCAGCGATGCGCAGTGGCTGCAACGGCTTCATTCATACGGTCTGCTGCGTGCCAGCTTTCGGCCCAAAGGCCAGATCGCCGAACTGCGTGCATACGTGCGTCAGCGGGAGCGTCTACTCGAGTATGCGGCCTCACATATCCAGCACATGCAGAAGGCTTTGACAGAGATGAATCTTCAGCTCCACCACGTCGTCGCCGACATCACCGGCGCGACTGGTCTGCGGATCGTCCGCGCAATCCTTGCCGGCGAGCATGATCCCAAGGTGCTGGCGCGCTTGCGCGATTACCGGTGCCACGCCAGTGCGGAGACGATCGAGAAGGCGCTCACCGGTAGCTATCGCGCCGAGCACCTGTTTGCGCTCGAACAGGCGCTTGCCCTCTACGACACTTACCACGAGAAAGTATCTGCCTGCGACGTCCGGATCGAAGCCGTATTGAAAGAACTCAGCATCGGTCGCGGTCGCAGTCCCGGATCAAATCCGTTGCCGTCACCCCGTCGACCCAGAACCGATCAAGCGAACGCCATGGCTTTCGATGTCCACACGGCGCTCTTCGCGCTGCTCGGGAAAGACATTACCAAGATCGACGGCCTCGGTCCTTACCTTTCACTGAAGCTGATCGCTGAATGCGGCGACGACCTCTCCGCTTGGCCGAGCACGAAGCACTTCACCTCCTGGCTATGCCTGGCGCCGAGTAACAAGATCTCCGGCGGCAAGGTGCTCTCGTCGCGCACTCGCCGTTCGGGGAGCCGGGCCGCGGCGCTCTTGCGGCTTGCCGCCGTAACCGTCGGACGGACTGACACGGCGTTGGGCGCTTTCTACAGGCGGCTCTCGGCGCGCATCGGCAAGTCCAAGGCGGTCACCGCCACCGCACGCAAGATCGCTGTCCTGTTCTACAACGCCGTGCGTCACGGCATGGACTACGTCGACCCTGGCGCGTCGTTCTACGAGACCCGCTATCGGGCCCGCGTCATAGACAATCTGCATCGGCGCGCAAAGGCCTTCGGCTTCGCGCTCCAGCCCATAGAGCCGATACCGGGCATCGCCGTTTCTTAGGAATCATTCTCCAGCGTCAGCTCTCCGATCTTGGCATGGAGTAACTTCACGTCGACGGCCGGCTGTGCCGCGCCGCCGTCCGGACCAAAAACATCAGCGGCCCCATCCTCGAGCTGCGCCTTCCATGACGCAATCTGATTGGCATGGACGTCGAACTGCTCCGCAAGCTCTGCCAGTGTTCGATCGCCCTTGATGGCAGCAAGCGCCACCTTCGCCTTGAAGCCCGGTGCGTGGTTCCGGCGTGGTCGTCTTGGCATGGTCTCTCCTGATTCGCAGGCACAGCGTGCCCGCCGTCAGGCAGAAACTCCACCTATCGTCCTGTCCAGATTTCCGAGACCAGCTCTGGGCCACC
>DATLJR010000006.1:0-2873 GCA_035538755.1 Pseudolabrys sp. | reverse complement strand
ACCCGGCGATCGGATCGTGGAGGACCGCGCGCGATCCTGACGCCGCGAACCCGACAATCGCCACTGAACCCTGCGCGCCCGCGTTGAGCGACCACGCCGCGGCGGCGCCACCGACAAATGCGAAAAATTCCCGTCGCCTCATGGCTTCGCCCGCGCCGAGGACACCATCGGGTAACGAAAAGAATATCACATTTTGGATCAACAGTAGTTGAGTGCGCTCGCATGTCCGCCGAGTGCCAAGCGGACTCATCACTGCAGCGATCGATGCCAGACTTAGGACAGGTATTGCCGAATTTTCGCCAGCAGTTGGCGCGGGCTAAAGGGTTTGGTCACATAGTCGTCGCAGCCCGCCGCCCAAGCCTTCTTTTCTTCGCCAGCGAGCGCATAAGAGGTGACCGCGATGATCGGGATCGATCGCAAGGCGGGATCAGCCTTGATTTGCTTGGTGGCTGTGTAGCCGTCCATAATCGGCAGTTGAATGTCCATTAGGATCAGGTCGGGGCGCTGTTTCGCAATAGCCGTCAATGCCTCTTCACCATTCTCAGCCTCGGTGATTTCGTAATCGGTCCCGGCAAGCATATCGCGGATAATCTGACGACCATCCGGCTGATCCTCCACGACCAGGATACGCTTGCTCATACCGTCTCCACCTGCCGCTCGACGACGACCGGAAGCGTGAAGGCAAACGTCGAGCCTTGGCCAGGCTGAGACTCGACCCAAATCCGACCGCCGTGCATCTCAATGATCCGCTTGGAGATTGCCAGTCCTAGACCTGTGCCGCCCTTCATCGCTACGCGCGGATATGATTTTCGGAAGGGACAGCGGACTAATCCATCGGATAGTTGTGAGCTACGTCTTTATAGGTGTTGAAGTGTGCTGGAAGCATCGCAGTCATATAAGCCATTACGCTCATCGTCAGCGGAGTCGCCCTGGGTGTAGACATTTTGATCCTTCCGATAATCGGCAATGGCTCGTCCACCGTTCACTTTCGAGAGAAACACTTTGGGATCGAACGGGAGCTTTGCTTTGCGTTTCATTGCAAGCCCTCCTTTCGCAGGAGACTCATTTGAAAACGCAGGCCATTTTACAGCATCGCTCCAAGACGGGACAATCCGCTTGCCGCAGCCCCATGGAGAGGCGCGCAAAGTCGTCCGGGCGTCGGAGAGCCTTTGCTGCCATCGCTCCTCCATGGTCGAGCGGCCGAACTGGAAATGTTTGCGGTTGTTCGGCACGACAAGCCGTAGTTTGTTTGCGAAATCCTTTAGCGCGCCTTGGGGCTCGTTCGGACGATAGATTAGCTGCACGATATCCATCTCGGTCACACAACCGTACTCATAGAGTCGTAGAAAGATAAATCGAAAGGTCGCGAAGCCGAGCGCGCTCTAAAACTACTTGAGACGATTAACAACCTTATGGCCAACTATCAAATCCTTCGTCGAAGAATGAGCGCCGTTCGCTGAATAAGATTGGCAGGTTGATTACGACTTGGTTCTCGTACACGGTTTGCATCGCCTCGAAGCGTGCAAGGCATTGGGCGAAGAGACGATCTATGGATATCTCGTCTAGGCCGAGCAGCACTAATCGGCCGAACTTTTAGCCGTGCGATGCGGCGCGACCTGTTCCGCAATCTGGCTCCGCTTACGGTGAAGGAGGCGATCCGATGCGCCGCGTGAACCGCAACGAGCGCGTGCGCGTTGGCTTCACGCTCAACGGCCGCAAGCTTGCCGCCGAAGCGGAGCCGCGCACGCTCCTCTGCGACTTTCTCCGCCAGGCGCTCGGCGCGACCGGCACCCATGTCGGTTGCGAGCATGGCATCTGCGGCGCCTGCACCGTGCTGATCGACGGCGTCGCGACGCGCTCATGCCTCACGCTCGCGATCCAGGCCGAAGGCCGTGAGGTCAAGACCGTGGAGTCGCTCGCAGGCGCCGACGGCAAGCTCAATCCGCTACAGCAGGCGTTTCGCGACAATCACGCTTTGCAATGCGGCTTCTGCACGCCGGGCATTTTGATGTCGTTCACCGACTATCTTTCCCGCCATCCACATCCATCCGAGAGCGAAATTCGCGACGTGTTGAGCGGGCATCTGTGCCGCTGCACCGGCTACGCCGGCATCGTCGCCGCCATCAAGCAGGCCGCGCGCGGCGATACCGAGCGCTAATCACGTTGTCGCAGCACTTTCCCCATACGAGCTATCTTCTTTCTCATGCAGATCCCACGACGCATCGGCTCCCGCTCTTTACGCCTAGTGTGCTTGCCGACCCAGAAGCGATATAATTGCTCTCCTGAGTTCCCTTGTGCGGACGTGCTATGCACAAATTCAAAATCGGCCAGACTGTATATCTTGAACGTTCTTTAGCCGTGCCGGGCGGAGCGTATGTCGTCA
This sequence comes from Pseudolabrys sp., assembly GCA_035538755.1. Taxonomy (GTDB): domain Bacteria; phylum Pseudomonadota; class Alphaproteobacteria; order Rhizobiales; family Xanthobacteraceae; genus Pseudolabrys. The sequence goes on along the minus strand of DATLJR010000006.1, from coordinate 490 downwards.
CCAAGAGATTGCCGGAGCGCGACGGTGAATTTGAATATCGAATAAAGAGCGTCAACGAGCCGCACGAGCGCGTGGCGCTCGAAAGCCAACTGAAAACGGAACTCTAGCCGCTAGTCGACCAAAGGCCGCGAACAATATCGTTGTTGTTCGAAGCCGACCAGGCGTTTAGTTATCCCGCCGTGCGATTACGCTCCTCCAATAGCTGTAATAAACATTTACCGGGAACCCTTAGCGTTGCGATTTGACCCTGCATGCGATAATAGCGGGGATCATTCGCGATGATCTCATTGCGACTAATGGACCGTTGGCTCATAAGTCAAAGAATCGCCAGAGAGCAAGCATATGTCTTTTCCGCAAACGGATTATTTCGATGCCAACTTACCCGGCGCCAGCCAAACTGTCCGAATAGCAAGCCTCTATGATGCCAAGGTATTTGTGTGCCGATGGGTGATAAGAGACAGAGACCCTGCGCTAAAGGCGCTTCTTCGAG
>DATLJR010000005.1:0-2096 GCA_035538755.1 Pseudolabrys sp. | reverse complement strand
TGGGATCCTGATTGTAGTCGAGGCCGGCGGTGCCGAACGCCAGGTCGAGGTCGATGACGACGGAGTCCAGCTTGAGATCGCGCGCAATCGCCCAGGCCACATTGTGCGCGACGGTGGAGGCCCCGGCGCCCCCCTTGGCGCCGACCACGGCGATGACCCTGCCGACAGTTATGGCTTCCGACGCCGAGAAGAGACTGCAGATCGAGCGGACCACGTCGATCGGGGCGACCGGGCCGACCACGTAGTCGTTGACGCCGCGTCGCACCAAGTCGCGATAGGGGACCTCGTCCTGCTCACAACCGATCACGATAACCCGTGTTCCGGGGTCGCATACGGATGCAAGTTCGTCGAGACCCGTAAGGATATCGCTGCTGCCCTCGCTTTCCAGCACGATGACGTTGGGAGTAGGCGCGTTATGATAGGCCGCGATGGCAGCCGCCATGCCGCCAAGCTTGACCGTCAGATGGGCCTTGGCCATGCGGCGGTCCTGGCCCGCCGAACGCACGGCGGCCGCGGTTTCCGCGGTCTCGCAAAAGGCCTGGACCGAAATACGGGGAGCCGCCGCGATGTAGTCGTTTGCCGACGGCTGCGGTTTGTCGGACAGCTCTTGTGGGGTTTGAGAGGGGGCGCTGGTCATTTGCCTACGTCGCTGAGTTTGGCCTTGTCGGCTTCCGGATAGATTGTCGTGGTCGTCTCGCCCTTGCGATACTTCTCGAAAGCCTCGCTGCGACGCTTCGTATAGGGCGGTGTCTCCGCTCGCGGCTGGACTAGGTCCGACGGCTCATCGATCATGGCGGCGAGGTTGCGCTGGGTCGCGCAGCCCAGATTGAAGTACGGCTTGTTCTCATTATAGGTGGGATTATTGATCGATGGACCAAGATCCTCCGGCCATAAACCGCAGGGACCTGCGACTGCCGCAATTCTCGTGTAGCTCAGCTTGATCGTCGGCAACGTCCTGGGATCGTCGGGATGATAGTGGTGCAGCGTGATCCCGCGTGAGGGCACGCCACCTGCGAGCAGAAGCGAGCGGACCTCTTGATACGTGGCCGCGGCTGCCCGGGCGTTCGTCGTGTCGACGGGCACCTCGGCGACGATTGCGCCGGTCCCTTCCTGGACCCAGGTACGAGCCAACCCGAACACGTCGGCGCGCTGTGCGACAGTAAGGCCGCCGCGGGCGTGACCGACGAAGATGACGACGGAACGGTTGGCCTCCTGGATCGCGATAGGATGACGCAAGCGGTAATCGTCAGGAACGCCCCCCGTGATGACCGCCTCGGGCGCGTAGCTGCAGGCTCCGAGCACGATGGAGAGCCCCACGAGCAGTGTCGGCAGGCGCAGGGCGCGGCGGCAATCGAGCGCTTGTCCATTTGTCATCGTTCTGTCCTCGTCGCGCGATTGCGCCCTGGGGCCTCAGTCAAGGATGAAACCAAAATTGCCCTGATAACTTCCGACCGGCTCGATGCGGGCGGCAACGCCGTAGAGCCGATTGATACGGGCGAGCAGCGCCGATTGAGAATCTGAGGCGGGAGCGAACCCATCGTCAGGTCGGGACAACTCGCTCTGCGACACCGCACGAACGACGTAGGGCGTCACCAGCACCATCAACTCGGTTTCGTTGTTGACATAGTCCTGGCTTCGAAAGAGCTGGCCAAGAATCGGCACTTGATCGAGGCCTGGCAGTCCATTGATCGCCTGCTTGGTCTGCTGCTGGATCAGGCCGGCCATCGCCATGGAGCCTCCGGAGGGGATTTCCAGCGTGGTCTCGGCGCGGCGGGTCCTGATCGATGGTATGGTGATGGAGTTCGTCGTGGTGGAGGTAAGCGCCTGCGACACGGTAATCGCGTTGTCGTTGGACAACTCCGACACTTCGGTCATGACTCGCAGGCTGATGCGGCCTTCGCTCAGCACGACCGGCGTAAAGTTGAGGGAGATGCCAAACTTCTTGTAGGTGATCTGGGTCGTACAGACATGCGTGGTCGGATCGCAGGAGTAGCCCGCCGGAATGGGAAACTCGCCGCCGGCAATGAAGGTCGCCGATTCACCGGAAATCGCGGTCAGGTTCGGCTCAGCCAATGTTCTGAAGATGCCGGCGCTCT
>DATLJR010000004.1:0-1818 GCA_035538755.1 Pseudolabrys sp. | reverse complement strand
GCCGGATCGGCAGGTCGTCCCAACAACGTCGCCCAGCGCGCCGCAAAGATGCTCGTCGGCTCATCGATCAGCGGAGAGTCGGGCCGAAAGTGCGCGCCGTCGACAAGACCGCTTTCTGCGGAAAGCTTGCGGTAAAGGGCGGCATTCCCGCCTGCCAAATGTCGCAGGACGGCTTGAACCGCGGGTCCCCAGGTGCGATCGAAATCGACGAGCGTGCCGTCCTTATCGAACAGGACTGCACGAATTGGCAGGCCGTTCCTTGCGTGCATGCACTGTGACCTCTAACGCCTGCCGCTGAAGGGTATGGCGCGTACGTCCCTGGCACAAAGAAACCGCGTCATCTGCCTGTCAATGTCCCAACGCCCGAAGCCACAACGCCCTTATGTTCCATTCTCTGAGAGAAAGCGAGTGCGCTTCACCTCGCAGGCCGCGTCGCGGTGATTGTTGATCTACGTCAAACCATGGGCAGACGATCGTTGGCAGTATTAAAACTATAGGAGAGTAGCAATTATGTCATACGCCAGTCTCATGGTGCATGTCGATGTTGACAGCGAACTGAGCGGGCGTGTCAACATTGCCGCCGACTTGGCGGAGCGCTTCCGCGCCCACCTGATTGGCGTTGCGGGCTGGGCTCCCATGTCGGTCTTTCTTGCTAACGAGGCCTTGGTCGACACCGCGTCGAACGTGCCTGAGTTGCAGAGCATGAAGAGTCTTCTTGATTTAAAGGGAAAACAGTTTTGCGCCGCTGTCGCCAAGGAGGGTTGCCGTCAGGCGGAATGGCGATCCGTGCTGGATTTTCCGACCGAGGTGCTAGCGCGCGAAGCCCGAGCAGCCGATCTGGTCATCATTGGCAACGAGCGCGAGAATCGTGATCCGTTCCGCGCTCTCGACCCCAGCAGTTTCCTTCTGAAAGCTGGTCGTCCGGTCTTGGTCGTGCCGACCTCCGTGACCTCACTGTCCCCAAAGCGCATTGCGATCGCATGGAAAGACGTGCGGGAAGCGCGTCGAGCTGTGCAGGATGCGCTGCCGTTTTTGCTGCAGGCCGACAGCATCATAATCGTCGAGGGTAGCTCAGACAAATGAGGCGAACCAAGCTTCACATCACCTCGAGGACGTCACTACCTACTTAACCCGGCACCGGATCAACGCCGTCGCGCAGCGCGTAAGGCCTGCTGAAGTCGCGGTGACGGAGTCGTTGCTGCAGTTAATCCATGATGAAAACATCGATTTGATTGTAAGTGGCGCCTATGGACATTCGCGATTAGGCGAATGGGTTTTCGGCGGAGTGACGCGCGAGCTGTTGGCGCAAAGTCCGATCTGTTGCCTGTTCTCACATTGAAACGTCGTGAAAGGTGACGTTGCCTACAGCGCGCTGCGATTCATTGACTCAGATCGACTTCGAAACCAGGGTTCGGCGCGCAGTTCAACGCCATCAGGGCAAAAACCTCAGTAAACCTCGCCGCGGTCGGAGGCCATTCGATGAACATGCCAGAGGTCGGCCTGATCGGAGATATCGGCGCCACGAACGCACGTTTCGCGCTGGTCCAACCGGATGGCACCACGACCCCTCCTCGGGTATACGCATTGAACGACTTCCCGTCTCTTTCCGATGCGATTGACGCATATTTGGCTGAGGAGTCGCCACCTGCGAGGCCGGGACACGCCGTATTGGCGGTCGCCGCGCCGATAACGGGCGACCAGGTCACACTCACAAACCATGCATGGACGTTCTCGATTGAAGCCCTCCGTCGTTATGTCGGCCTCAAGCGCCTCCGCGTGATCAACGACTTTACCGCCAACGCGCTCGCAATCCCGCAT
>DATLJR010000003.1:0-2862 GCA_035538755.1 Pseudolabrys sp. | reverse complement strand
TCTTCAGGTCACGAAGGCCAACCAACCAAGACCAGAGGCGATCAAGGCCAGTGATTGAATGAAAAGGCCCCACGCTGCTCGCCCGCGCCGACGAGGTGATCGAATGAAACGGCGGGACTTCATCGCGCTGCTCGGCAGCGCGGCAGCGGCGTGGCCGCTCGCGGCGCGCGCGCAGCAGGCGGGGCGGAAGCGACGCATCGGCGTCCTAATGGCATATGCCGAAAATGATCGGGAATATCAGAGCCATCTTGCGGCATTCCGCGAGGAGCTCCAGAAGTTCGGCTGGACTGAAGACCGTAACGTCCAGTTCGACTATCGCTGGGCAGCACTCGATCCAGAGGTGATGCGACGGTTCGCCAGAGAACTGATTGCACTGCAGCCCGACGTTATCCTCTCGTCAAGCTCACCGACCACTGTATCGCTGCTGGAAGAAACGCAAAGCATCCCTGTCATTTTCGCTAACATCGTCGATCCGGTTGGCAGCGGCCTTGCAGCAAGTCTGTCTCGACCGGGCGGTAACGCTACGGGTTTCATGCTTTTTGAAGCATCGCTAGCTGGTAAGTGGCTGGAGTTGCTGAAGGAGATTGCGCCGCGCGTCTCCAGCATTGCCGCCGTGTTCAATCCGGCAACAGCACCCCGTGGTGGCGCGTATTACTTGGCTTCGCTCGAAGCCGCCGCCAAAGCGTTTGGGATGGAGGTGACCGCTACCCCCATTCACGTCGAGTCCGACCTCGATGCTGTAATTGCCACACATGCGCGCCAGCCAAATGCGGGGCTTATCGTGATGCCGGATGCGTTCTTAGTCGGCCATCGCGTGGAAGTCACAGCGCTGGCTGCCCGCTACCGTCTGCCTGCCATCTATTTTTATCGTGTTTTCGCCGAGATTGGTGGCCTCGCTTCGTATGGGAATGAGTCCGTCGATAATTATCGGCGTTCAGCGGCTTATGTCGACCGTATCCTACGTGGCGCCAAGCCGAGCGAGCTTCCAGTTCAGGCTCCGGTCAAGTTCGAACTGGTGATCAACCTGAAAACCGCGAAGGCGCTCGGCCTAACGGTGCCGGACACGCTGCTCGCTCGCGCCGACGAGGTGATCGAATGAACAAGCGCGAGTTCATCACCCTGCTCGGCGGCGCGGCGGCCGCGTGGCCGCTCGAGGTGCGCGCGGCGCAACAGCCAACCATTCCAATCGTCGGATATCTCCATTCTGATTCGCCGCAAACTGTGGTGGGTCTGTTGGCAGCGTTCCGCGAAGGACTGAGGGAAACCGGCTACGTCGAGAGTCAAGATGTGGCAATTGAATACCGCTGGGCAGAGAACGACCTTTCCCGAATTCCGGAATTGGTGGCCGATCTCGTCCACCGTCGGGTGGCTGTCATCGCCACACCGGGCAGCTCGGCCGCGACGCTCGCGGCCAAAGCCGCAACCACGACGATTCCGATCGTCTTCAGCCTCGGCTTGGACCCGGTCCAACTCGGCCTTGTCGAGAGCCTCAGCCGACCGGGCGGCAACATCACCGGTGTCAACTCCATGAGCAACGAGCTGGTAGCCAAGCGGCTCGGGCTATCGCACGAGCTGTTGCCGACAGCCACGCGCCTTGGGGTGCTCGTCAATCCGCAAAATCCGACTACTGAATCGCTGAAGAAAGATGTGGAGGCCGCGGCGACGGCCATTGGTCCGCAAATCGAGTTCTTCACCGCCAGCACGGAAGCCGAGATCGACACGGCCTTTGCGAGCCTTGTGCAAAGGCGGACCGATGCACTTGTGGTCCATCCCGACAACCTCTTCATCAACCGTCGCGTACAACTCATCACGCTGGCCGCGCGCCACGCCGTGCCAGTGATCTATCCCTTGCGCCCCGATGCCGAAGCTGGCGGCCTGATGAGCTACGGAACAAAGCTTGCGGACGCGCATCGCCAAGCTGGCGTCGATACCGGGCGGATCCTGAAAGGCGCGAAGCCAGCGGATCTACCGGTCGTGCAGCCAACCAAGTTCGAATTCATCATCAACCTGCAAACGGCGAAAACGATCGGTCTCACGGTGCCGCCGACGCTGCTGGCCCGTGCCGACCAGGTGATCGAATGAGCGCGAAGATGAAGCGCCGCGCGTTCATCACGCTGCTCGGCCGTGCGGCGGCCGTGTGGCCGCTTGCTGCGTAAGCCCTTTGATCGAGGAGCATCGCGATACAGGTTTTCGAGCCATCCGTAACTCGAAGCCACGACGGGGGTGGCGTCCTATGAGTATCACGCTGGTTGAGGCTTGGCGCGAAAAGCAGCGCGTAAAATGGATCGTGAAATTCCTTCTGCGGCGCGTGGCACAGCCGTGCGTACTGGTAGTGCTTGCTTACGTCTTTCCGAAAATGGCGATATTCTACGCGATCTGCGGCCTCTACGATGTCAGCCGCAATCGCGTGAACGTGACAACCCTGCGCCGCTACTTCTTAGGTAATGGTTTTCCGACCTGGGCGCTGTCGCCAATCAATGTTTTCCTGGACCTTATCTCGCTGCCTTACATCAACAGGGGCGTCTATCGGCTTGGGGACCTGCCGACCGCCCAACGGGATGAGGTGACGCGCCTGATCCAGGCTGCGAAAGATGTCGATCTTGTCCGCCAACTCGATGAACGCGCAAAGGAGAACGAACGCACGATGATCTTCTTTCGGTGGTACGGCGCCAACGTCGACACGTTCCTCGACGTTTCCGCCTTCCATCAGCCGTGGAAGTATATCGAGACCATTGGCGTGTCGATCTTCAACCGGCGAGTGTCGACCTCAAAGCACTTTGGCTTTATGCGCGCCACGCTGCGCGTGCTGTACAATCTCAACGAGATGACCGACGATTCGGCCTACATCGTTGTCGGTGACAC
>DATLJR010000002.1:0-1647 GCA_035538755.1 Pseudolabrys sp. | reverse complement strand
TCGTTCGTCGGCCGCTCGGCGACCGGGCGTTCGACCACTCCTGTGGTCAACACATATCGCTGGTCGCGACCGGCGGAAGGCGCTCGCTCCGATTGGCTCATCGCTGACCCCCCCGCACCGGGCTCGCCGCAATTTGGCACCCCCAAAATGCTACCGAGCGCGCTTCTACGGAACCTCTGACTTCCAAAATCGGACAGCTCGTAAGCTAGATTCCGAAGTTCGGTTTGACGAGGCTCACGAACCAGAAAGCCGTCACCCCTGATAGCACCCATATCGTCATGACGACCGCGCAAGCAGTGCCGCTGCTGCATGTATCTAGCGTAAAGAAGTCTACACGGGGAATGGCGATACACCGACGACCGGCGCGTGTCCACCGAGCATCAGGGCGTAGGCGAGCAGCGCGACGGCCCAGCGCCAGAGCCCGATCTCACGAGGGGTGAATCGGTTTCGCCCAGCAGCGATGGCTGCGAATGGAACAATCGAGGTCTGCGCCGCAAATGGCTCCCAGGCGGCGCCTAACAGACGTCGACGCTTGGCATCGATCGATACGGTGCCAGCGAGAGCCACGATCGCCCAAGTCGCGAAGAAGACCAGGGACGCTATATCACCATTGCTGATCAGATGCACCAGCGCCCAGAGCCCGACCCCGGTCAGGAATGGGTGACGCGTGATCCGGACGATCCCCTGCGGCGGCTGCCCGACGCGCCCTTCCTGCGCGACCGAGGTCGGATTTGGCGTCGTCAAACCGATGACGACCAGCAGAGCGGCTGGAAGCATCAGAATGATCGCGATCGGCTTCCACCACTCGAGCATTCCCCAGGTGACAAGGTAGGGGGCGCGATTGTAAGCCGCCACGAGCCACGCAAGCCCGATTACAGAGGCCACCGCGAAGACAGCCCTATAACCGTTTTCGCCCAATTTCCCAATCGCACGGTCGCGTATCGCAGTACCGGCGATGCCAAGATGAATTCCAATGAAGAATAGCGCAGCCAGAATCAATGAAAGCACGGCATTGCCTCCAGAGTGCGAATGAGGGAATTGTCGAGTCGCCCAGAGGACTCTCACCTCCGGGCGCTCCCAAATCCGTCCGTAAACCTCTCGATTCATACGGCTCCCAATGTTCGGCCGTTTCCATGACAGAGCTGCCGGTGGGCGAAGAGCGTTGGCTTTACTCGGCGTAGCCGGTCAATCCAGTCTCGTGCCCCCTTGGTCTTTCGACGCAGTCCCTTAACCGCTCGGAGCCGGCCAAAAAGAGCGGTTATCTGTCGAGCCAGAGGTCCTCGAAGCGCGAGTTATTGTAGATGCTGTTGACCATCACAACAAACCCCTTGAACTCTGGCTTCCGGCAATACGCGGCGGCTGGGTAAAACAGGATCGGCCTTGCGTCGTCCTCGGCCAGCTTGCGTTCGATCTGCCATACCAGTTGCTTGCGCTTATTGATGTCGGACTCCGCCGATTGCTGGTCAACCAGCCTGTCGACCTCGTAATTGCAGTAGCCCGTATAATTACGCTGCGCGCCGCACACGTAATTTTCGTAGAATGCGGGGTCGGGATCGTCGACCGCGGTTTCGGTGACGTTGAGCGCAACCTTGTACTCCTTGCGCACCAGCATCGGATACCATTGCGTCGTGTCGAGCGGCTTGAGTT
>DATLJR010000001.1:0-12384 GCA_035538755.1 Pseudolabrys sp. | reverse complement strand
CGGCACGAAGAAGGGTTACTTCCCGGTACCGCCGCAAGACACTGCACAGGACATGCGTAGCGAGATGCTTGCGGCGATGGCCAAGATGAATGTGAAAGTCGAGAAGCATCATCACGAAGTTGGCTCGGCGCAGCACGAACTGGGCATGAAGTTCTCGCCGCTGACGCAGATGGCCGACCAACTGATGATCTATAAATACTGCATTCAGCAAGTTGCGCAGATCTACGGCAAGACCGCGACGTTCATGCCAAAACCGATCTATGGCGACAACGGCTCCGGCATGCATTGCCACCAATCGATCTGGAAGGGAGGCAAACCCGCTTTCGCCGGGAATAAGTATGCCGATCTTTCGGAGATTTGCCTCTCTTACATCGCCGGCGTTCTCAAACATGCTCGCGCAATTAACGCATTCACCAACCCGACCACAAATTCCTACAAGCGGCTGGTCCCGGGATTCGAGGCGCCGGTGCTGCTCGCCTATTCGCAGCGCAACCGCTCGGCGTCGTGCCGCATTCCCTACACGACAAACCCGAAGGCCAAGCGTGTCGAGGTGCGCTTCCCCGATCCGCTCGCCAATCCATATCTCGCCTTCGCAGCGATGCTGATGGCCGGCCTCGACGGCATCAAGAACAAGCTCGATCCGGGCAATGCAGTCGACAAGGACCTCTATGATTTGCCGCCGGCTGAACTCAAGGAAATACCGACCGTATGCGGTAGTCTCCGCGAAGCGCTCGGTTACCTCGACAAGGACAGGGCGTTCCTTAAATCCGGGGGCGTGTTCGATGATGACTTCATCGACTCATATATCGACCTCAAGATGACGGAAATCATCCGGTTCGAGCACACTCCGCATCCGGTTGAGTTCGAAATGTACTACTCGGCGTAAGTAATTCCTCCCAGCCATCGCGCGACTTAGGTTTTGCGATGCAACTTAGGGCGCCCAACAAGGGCGCCCTTTTTCTCGCCAGGAAGTGGTCAGACGATCAGCAAGGCAACGACGACCAGTCCGGCGGCGATTCCCACGGCGATGAGCAGCATCTGTCGACGATGCCGTTTCGGCCCGTAAACGCCAGCGGCACGGCGGGCGGCGATCAGAGCCGCGTCAAATTCGGCCGAATTTGCGTGCTCGCAGGCCCATGCCGCGCCTGCCCGCTCGGCGCAGACCTCAAGCGAGAGTGGATCCGGATGAATCTGAGAACGCCACATGGGCGCATGGTAACGCCCACTGAGTAAATGAGTAGTTGCGATTGCTGTGAGTCGGTCGCCGAGGCCGACTTTCTCAGAGTATCGCCACCGGTTGTGCTTGGCTTGCAGCGCGCACAACGCGTGCGCGTTTTCAAAGAAGGCGCGCCGGTTGAGCAACCCGGTCAGATGATCGGTGCGGCAAACTAAAAGGCGCGCCGTGGCGCGCCTTATACAATGCAGAATGTGCGCGATTAGCGCTTGGAGAACTGGAACGAGCGCCGCGCCTTTGCCCGGCCGTACTTTTTACGTTCGACGACGCGCGGGTCGCGGGTCAGGAACCCGCCCCGCTTGAGCGGCCCGCGCAATTCAGGCTCGAAATATGTCAGCGCCTTTGCCAGGCCGTGACGCACGGCTCCGGCCTGGCCGGAAAGGCCGCCACCGGAGACTGTGCAGGTGACGTCGTATTGTCCGCCCCGGTTGGTGGCGATCAGCGGCTGTTGGATCAGCATGCGCAGCACCGGCCGCGCAAAGAACACTTCCACCGCCTTGGTGTTGATGAGGATCTTTCCCGAGCCGGGATTTATCCAGACCCGAGCCACGGCGTTTTTGCGCTTGCCGGTTGCATAAGCGCGGCCCTGCGCATCGACTTTCTTTTCGTATTTCGGCGCTTCCGGAGCGGCCGGTTTGAGGGTCGCCAAACCTTCAAGCGATTGCATCGTCTCAGCCACGGTCAGACACTCCTCACGTTCTTGCGATTCATCGCTGCTACATCGAGCTTTTCCGGCTTCTGCGCCTCGTGCGGATGTTCCGAGCCCGGATAGACCCGCAAGTTTCCAAGCTGAACGCGGCCGAGCGGTCCGCGCGGCAGCATGCGCTCGACCGCCTTTTCGACGATGCGCTCGGGGAAACGCCCGTCCATGATCGATTTCGCCGTCCGGTCCTTGATGCCGCCGATGAAGCCGGTGTGGTGGTGATAGACTTTCTTGTCGCGCTTGCGCCCGGTCAGTACGGCCTTGGCGGCATTGATGACGATGACGTTGTCCCCGTCATCGACATGCGGCGTATACGATGCCTTGTGCTTTCCACGCAGGCGTAGCGCCACAATGGACGCAAGGCGACCAACCACGAGCCCGGTGGCGTCGATGGTCACCCATTTCTTTTCGATGTCGGCAGCCTTGGCCGAGTAAGTGTTCATGAGCTTTCCCTAAGAAATCGCGCGGGTCCTAGCCGCGAAACCGCCCGTTATGTAGCCGACGCGGTTCGCTGCGGTCAACGCTCTTGTATCAATAATACTTCTTTTATATCATATACTTGTATTATTGGTAATTTTGTACCCGCAGCTAAATTCTATGGGATGGAATAGGTTGAAGTGACGTGGGCGACCGGATCGCCCTCGCCGTCCGAATAAATGGCGACCTCGCCAACGACCAGCCGCTTTCCCACCTTCAACAGCTTGGCATCGGCGACCAGATCGCCCCGTCCCGGCTTGCGCAGGAAGTTGATGTTGAGATTGGTCGTGACCGCCATCGGGAGAGGGCCGGCCACGGAAAAGACCGCGACATACATTGCGAAATCGGCAAGCTCCATCATGGTCGGCCCGGAAATGGTGCCGCCGGGGCGGATGGAATCCTCCTGAAAGCGCCGCTTCACACGGATATTTCCGTAGTCCACGCGCTCGATTGAGAGGCCACGGCCGGGATGAAAGAACTGAGGAAATTCATCGCGCAGCAGTTTCGCGATCTCGTCGGCATTCATCGCCGGAGCCGGCATAGGGGCCTCCCTGCCGGTTGATCCGGCGCCTTGGTCTTAGACGGCGCCGTCACGACGTCAACCTGGCAGTTCAACCCCTGCCGTAAAGCGCGCGGAGTTCTTTTTTCGCCTGTTCCAGTTCCTGCTTGCGGCTCTTTGAAAGCCCTCTTCCGGCACGATTGATGAAGAAGGTCAGCATGGACATCGCTGAGCGATACGAATTGGATTTGCGGCGCCGACTTGCGTCCGCCGACCGTTTCAGGGAGACGGCAATTTTGCGTGGGCTCGATTTCGTGAAGACACCACCTTCAAGTGTGAGTGCATCGCTCTCGCGTGTCACGCGTGCCGACCAGCGCTTGCCGCTCCGCTTGGCCCGCTTCGATCTCGAGCATCGTTTGGCCATTGCTTCCGCGTAACGCGCACCAAGTGGGCTCCGTTCCGAGCCTTGCATGGGCTCCACTTAGGATTAAGGTTTGATCTGAACTGACCTGGAAAGCCCTATGAATGTTCCGAAAACCAGCGTAACGACCGGTACGCCTGCCCTATTGCGCGAGCGCGATAAGGACATCGCGATCCTCGTGCTGAACCGGCCGCAGTCGCGCAACAGCCTTACCGAGGAAATGCTGACCGCGCTGTCCGAGGCATTGACCGAAATAGCGGGCAACAGAAGTGTGCGGGCCGTCGTGCTGGCGGCAAATGGCCCGGCATTTTCCGCAGGCCACGATCTCAAAGAACTCACGAGCCGCCGCCGCGACGCCGACGGCGGCCGCGCTTATTTTCGTTACATCATGACGATGTGCAGCGCGATGATGCAGCAGATCGTCAATCTGCCGCAGCCGGTCATTGCCGCCGTGCAGGGCGTGGCGACTGCGGCCGGATGTCAGCTCGTGGCGAGCTGCGACCTGGCGGTTGCCTCCGTCGAGGCGAGATTTGCAACGCCCGGCGTCGACATCGGCCTGTTCTGTTCAACCCCGATGGTTGCCCTCTCGCGCAACGTCTCGCGCAAGCATGCCATGGAGATGCTCCTGACCGGAGACGCCGCTTCCGCCGAGGACGCCTATCGCATGGGCCTCGTCAATCGCGTTGTTCCATCCGGCAAAGAGCGTGAGGAAGCGCTGGCTTTCGCTCGCAAAATCGCCAGCAAATCGAGTCACACCGTCAAAATAGGCAAAGAGGGTTTCTACCGGCAGGCGGAAATGAGCCTGGCGCGCGCCTACGAATATGTATCCGAAGTGATGGTCGAAAATCTGATGGCACGCGACGCGGAGGAAGGCCTGAAAGCCTTCATCGACAAACGCCAACCCAAGTGGGAAGACCGCTAAATCGGTCAATATCAGAGTTTAAGTGAGAGCCATCGGTGTCCGATGGCTCTCTTATTATTCATCTTGCTCTTGGCCGCAGCCTAAGCTGCCGCGTCAGGCGATAAGCGATGCGTTTTCGCGAACTTCGGTTTCGCCTGGCGCCTCCGCGGGCCGCCCGCTGCTTGGCAATTGCAGCACGGTGGCCTGTTGGCCCTCACAGAGATCGGTCACCAGCACGATCTTTCCATCCGGGAACTCCAGCGCATCGTGATGCGCCGCCGGACGGTTCATGTTGACCTGCCGAAAGCGGGCGACCTTGTGAGCTGATTTCCGGGTGGGCAAGAAACGGAACGAGGCATCGCACTCGACCTCTTTTTCGAATGCAAGCTCTGTCCCGGGAAGGAGACACACGGCAACGCGCGGCTGACTGGGGTCTGCGAAGCCGCGCGTGATGGCATTGGGGAATTGGGTCGAAACCAGTTTGTCACCGACCTTCGCTGGCCGGGACGCTACGTCGTGAAGACTGTAGTCACACATAGAACGCCTCCTGTTTGTGCACAACCTAGGCGGCGCCCCTCAGCTCTGTGGATCGCAGCAAAGCAGCATGACCTTCTTATGTCGACTGCCACCGCAATCCTGCCCAAATCAAACGCGGCCCTACCGTGAGCAACAGCGAGAGGCTATCTTTGTTCCGGAGCCGACGTCGATGAACAACGCAACGCGAGTCTTCACGCCGGCTGTGCAGCAGGCACAGGTCGAGCGCGGATCGTCGAAGGCATACGAGCGGCGCATAGCTGAGGGCTTCCCCGATCGTATCACGGCAGAGCTCGCGAAGTTTATCGCCGAACAGGATACCGCCTTTATCGCCACCGCAACCGCTAACGGCGCGCCGTATGTTCAGCATCGCGGCGGCCCGAAAGGCTTCATCAAGGTCGTTGACGACAAAACGCTCGGATTTGCCGACTACCGCGGCAACCGGCAGTACATCACGCTCGCCAACCTCTCCGAGAACGACCGCGCCTTCTTGTTCCTTCTCGACCCCGCGCGACGTCAGCGCATCAAGATCTGGGCGCGGGCCCGCATGGTCGAAAACGACCCCGCCCTGATCGAGCGCCTGTTCGACCAAGGCTATAAGGCGCGTCCCGAACGCGTTATCCTGTTCACGGTCGAGGCCTGGGACGTGAACTGTTCTGCGCACATTGTGACTCGTTTTACGGAAGAAGAGATCGAGGAGGCCTTTGTCGCGGTGCGAGACAAGATCGCGGAACTGGAGACGGAAAACGCACGTCTGCGCGCTGCCCTCGCCAAACAACCGGCATCGCCGCCTGAATGAACCACGACAGCTATCCGGACAATTACATCCGCGGCATTCTCAATACGGTGAAGACCATCGCCATGGTCGGTATTTCACCGAAAGAGAACAGGCCTAGCTTTTTCGCGTTCAAATATCTGCTCGAGCGCGGTTACCACATGATCCCGGTCAATCCGGGGCAGGCCGGCAAGTCGATCCTTAACCAGGCAGTCTACGCGAAACTGTCCGATATTCCCGAGCCGGTCGATATGGTCGATATTTTTCGTGCTTCCGAATACGTCCTGCCCGTCGTCGAAGAGGCTCTGACGCTCAGGCCGACGCCGCAGGTCATCTGGATGCAGCTTACGATACGAAACGACGAAGCCGCCCGGCTCGCCGAGGCAGCCGGGTTGAAAGTAGTCATGGACCGCTGTCCGAAAATCGAATACGGCCGCCTGTCGTCGGAAATTTCCTGGATGGGGGTGAATTCGCGGACGCTGTCCTCAAGGCGCGCCCAAAACCTGGGCACCGGCGTCCAGCGCATGGGTCTTGGTGCAACAAATAAAAAGGGCGACCATTAGAGCATCCGCTGCGCCTTGACGGCGCCTCTATAGGCCCTCTCTAATCATCACAACCTAGGCGCGGGCATCAAATGCCCGCTTTTGATATTCGGGGGACCTATGCCAGACGCCGAACGCACTCCGGGGTTTGCAACGCTGTCGATCCATGCTGGCGCCAAGCCCGATCCAACCACCGGCGCGCGCGTCACGCCGATCTATCAGACGACGTCCTTCGTATTCGACGACGTCGATCATGCCGCCGCCCTGTTCGGCCTGCAGACCTTCGGTAACATCTATACTCGCATCGGCAATCCGACCTGCGCAGTGCTTGAAGAGCGCGTGGCGGCGCTGGAGGGCGGTACAGCCGGCCTTGCCGTCGCCTCCGGGCACGCGGCGCAGGTGATCGTGATGCACGCGCTGATGACGCCGGGCGACGAGCTCGTCGCATCGAAAAAACTTTATGGCGGTTCGATCAACCAGTTCAATCACTCGTACAAGAATTTCGGCTGGAACGTCGTCTGGGCTGATCCCGATGACCTCAGCTCGTTCGAGAAAGCCGTTTCGCCGAAAACCAAATGCATCTTCATCGAGTCGATCGCCAACCCGGGTGGTGTGATTACCGATATCGAGGCCATTGCGAAAATCGCGCGCAAGGCCGGTGTGCCGCTCATCGTCGATAACACCCTGGCGACACCCTATCTATGCAAGCCGATCGAATACGGCGCCGACATCATCGTACATTCGCTGACCAAGTTTCTCGGTGGTCACGGCAACTCGATCGGTGGACTGATCGTCGATGGCGGCACCTTCAATTGGTCGCGCGACAAAAAATATCCGATGCTTTCCGAGCCGCGACCTGAATATCAGGGCATCATCCTGCACGAGACCTTCGGCAACTTCGCCTTCGCGATCGCCTGCCGCGTGCTCGGGCTGCGCGACCTTGGTCCGGCGCTGTCGCCCTTCAATGCCTTCTTGGTTATCACCGGCATCGAGACTTTGCCATTGCGGATGCAACGGCATTGCGACAACACGCTGGTCGTCGCCGAATGGCTTTCGAAACGGCCCGAGGTCGCCTGGGTCAGTTATCCGGGACTGCCTGGCGACAAGTATCACAAGCTCGCGAAGAAATATTCGCCGAAAGGCGCCGGAGCGGTTTTCACCTTCGGCCTTAAAGGCGGCTATGACGCGGGCGTGAAGCTTGTCTCCAACGTCAAGCTTTTCTCGCACCTGGCAAACATCGGCGATACGCGCTCGCTGATCATTCACCCGGCCTCAACGACGCATCGCCAATTGTCCGACGCGCAAAAAGTACAAGCCGGCGCCGGCCCGGATGTTGTGCGGCTGTCGGTGGGTCTCGAAGATCCGGACGACATCATCGCCGACCTCGAGCTCGGCCTGAAAGCGAAATGAAATGTTCAGGCTTTGCTGAGCGTTCGGGTCACATAGTCACGAATATAGGCGAGCGTCGCCGGCGCGGCCCAGATCTCGATCACCGCGTCGTCAGTCGTCTTGCCACTTTTTTGCAGGCGCTCAACCGCAGGCTGGCGAATTTGCATTTTCGTCTGCGCAAAAGCAGCTGGTGAGAGTAACGACAGTTCTTCCGCGACCGCCATTGCATCGTCCATGAGGTCTGCAGGCTCGGCCAATTCGTCGACCCAACCACGTTTCAAGGCTTCATCCGTCGTATAGGTCGCGCCTGACAGCGTGAACTCCGGCAGATATCTGGGCGGAACAGCGGAGCGCACGATTTCGAAAGCCAATGCCGGGAATGGGACGCCGACCAGAATTTCCGTCACGCCGATGCGGCCCCCTTCGCGAGCCATGATACGCCGATCGGCACAACATGCCAGCAAACAACCGCCCGCGATGGCATGACCATTGATGGCGGCGACCACCGGCTTTGGATGAAAGAAAATCGCCTCATAGAGACGATGAAGCGCGGGCAGGAATTGGCGAACATAGTCGGCGCCGCCACTGCTCAATCGTTTCAGGTCGACGCCCGCGCTGAATATCTTGCCTTGAGCAGTGAGAATGACGGCCTTTTCGCCTGACTTGCGCAGTTCCGCAAAGCGCGCGGCCAGCGCATCGCAAAACTCGATGTCGAGCGCATTGGCTTTGCCGTGGTTCAGCGTCAGCACGGCAATTCCGTCGACGGTATCGCTTTTGATCATGCGCCCTGCTCCACCGGTCTTGATCGCGGCAACTGAAACGTCAGCCGGTGCGATAGACCTTCAGCATGCGCCACCGCGATCGTAAAAACGATGATTGCCAGTATCTGATGCGCGAGCGCCAGAGGAAGTGGCGCCTGATGGAGAAGCGTGACAATGCCCAGGCCGGCCTGCACGGTCACCGCGCCTGCAAGCACCGCAGCGCTGGCAAATGCGCGCTTTCTGCGCCAGGCATCGCAGGCGTGCAATATCGCCAGAAGCCAGATGAGATAAGCGACCATGCGGTGTTGAAACTGCACCGTGAGCGTGTTTTCGAAAAGATTGCGCCAGGCCGGTTCAATGAACCACAGCCGTTCTGCCGACGGCACGAAGGCGCCATCGATCGTCGGCCAGGTGTTGTAGACGAGACCAGCGTCCAGCCCCGCAACCAAGGCGCCAAGATAAATCTGAAACAGCAATAACATCGCGATCGTCAGCGCGGCAAAGCGCAGGCGAGCGGCCACCTCGACCGCCTCCCGCGTTACCAGTTGCTGCGCGGTCCAGACGATCGCCCCATAGATCGCGGTCGCAAGCGTCAAGTGAAATGCCAGGCGATATTGCGAGACACTCACGCCTTGCGTAAGCCCCGAGGACACCATCCACCAGCCAACCGCCCCAAGTGCTGCGCCCGCGGCAAAAATGCCCCATAACCGGATGCGCAGGCCTTGTGGAATTGTGCCGCGCACCAGGAACAGGAGAAATGGCAAGAGGAAGACCGCGCCGGTCAGTCGCGCCAACAGCCGGTGCGACCACTCCCACCAGTAGATCGTCTTAAAGGCCTCGAGGCTCATGCCGCGGTTGAGCTCCCGGTATTGCGGAATGGTCTGGTATTTGCCGAATTCGGAGCGCCATTCGTTTTCGGAAAATGGAGGCAGCACGCCGGTGATCGGTTTCCACTCCACAATCGACATGCCGGATTCCGTCAACCGCGTCGCCCCGCCGACGATCAAAGTGAGAAAGATCATTGCGGCTGCCACAAGTAGCCACAGCCGCACTCGATGCAGTTGGATTTCGGACGCTTTGGCCGGCTCGCGCATAAGTGTCAGCTTGCAGGGTTTGGCGCGGACCTTATAGTTATGGGCCTGCATCCGCAATTGACGGCGACGAAGGTCAATGTCCATACGCGCGCGCAAATTCGTCGGCACGATCGCACTGCTTGTTCTCGTGTCCCTATGGGGCTTGCTTGCGATGGCCCTTGCCCAATCGGTGCTGACCAACATCAACGGGTTCGTGGCAACGCTCTATTATATTGTGGCGGGCCTTGGCTGGGTCCTGCCAGCGATGCCCCTGATCAGCTGGATGGCGCGCCCGGATAGCCCGGGAACTTAGGCCGCGTTGACGCGCCGGAACCGATTCGTGAAGGCGGTCCCTGCCCCCGACATCAGCACCTTCAGGTAACGCTGCTGCTGGAATTCGCCGTTCACGGGGATCCTCGGCAACGCAGTCAGATGATCGAGATGCGCCTTGAAGAGTACGCCGGGTCGCGTCGTTACGGCCGTCTTGAAGCCAAGTTCAGCGGCAATGCGAAATTCGCGCGGGCCGGCAGAGGCCGGATCAACCATGGGATAAGCCAGATGTTCCGGCCGCTTTCCCAGTGCCGCCTCGATAACGGCCCGGCTCATTTCCATTTCCGCGCGCACGGTTTTCTCGCTCGGCACTTTCTTCAAGATCATGTGATTGACGGTGTGCGCGCCGATCGTGCAGAGCGGGTCGGCGGCAAGCTCGGCAAGCTCCGACCAGTCCATGCACAGGTCACGGCACAAGTCCGCGAGGTCGAGGCTGTAGGTCGCGCAAAGATCGCGCACCGCGCGCCTTAGCTCTTCGTCCGTCTTCATACTGAGCAGATAGTTGTATACCGCGTCATAGAGTTCTTTCTTCTCGCCGATCGTCGCACTTTCGAAATACTGGTCTTTGCCGTTGACCACCATGCCGACGCGACTATTCTGCGCGATCACCGTTTCCAGCGCGATCCACCACAATTCGCCGAGGCGATCCGGAAAACTGGTCGCGACATACATCGCGAACGGCAATTCATATTTACGAAGCAAAGGATAAGCCCAGCGCAGGAAATCTTTGTAGCCATCTTCAAATGTCAGGCAGACGAAGCGCCGCTTGAAATCATCCTCGATGAAACGCCGATGCATCTCATCCGGGGAAATGACATCGAGGCGCGCGCGCGCAAGACGCCGTAAAAGGCGTTCGAGAAATTCGGGGGTGACTTCCAAGTGTCGGTTCGGCTGAAACGCCGAGGAGCGCTGGGGTCGCACATGACGTAGCGTCAGGATCGCACCGACCCCGCCGACAAGCGGACGCATCCAATGGTGCATGCCACTGAAGTAGAGCGTGTCCAGCCCGCCGCGGATTATAGTCTTTTTCAACTTTGCGAAGCTCCCCGACGCACGCCAGTCAATTTACTATCGCGGGGCTATATTGAGAAATCTTTGCGAAGCTGTGACGAGAAACGTCGTTCCAATGAACCGGGGGCAAAGGTTGCGTCATGACAGGCGCGTCCCTATAGTCCGCGACTACTCGCGTCGAAATCAGACGCACTTTCAAAAAAATCAACGGCTTACGTTGTGCGCTGCTGATTTTTCATGTTGCACGTGTTGCAACCTGTTCTCCTTTAATTCCAACGATTTCCAATCGCTCGCGGCTACTCCACGCGACATGGACGCGACATGAGGCGAAAATTAACCACGGCCACAACTCGGCGTTCCTAGTAACTCCAGGAACCTTTATGTCTCTCGCGATTTGGCAGCGGTCTGCGGAGTTCTGCCGTGCGTAACAAAATTGCTTGTCGGCGTGTTTGGCTCAAAAATGAGACGTTAGATGCAGGCACACCTCCCCCTGCTAAAACTCGTCGTCGCTCGGTAATCAGGCGAATGTCCCTGGCGCAGCGACTGGAAAAACTTCACCGCTTGCAAGCGACTGCCGGACCTAAATTGGCACAAGGGTCGCCGCGCCGTACCCATTACGGTTGAGGTCGCGGGCAACGTCTTCAACGTGAGTGCCGACCCTTTTTATCGCCGCTACAATTTCATCAGTTGGCACATCGAAGCGTTCGGACCAGTACCGCAGTTCGTAATCTTCATTTGGATTAATGAGCTGGCGCTCCGGTGCCCATCCTACCTGTGTCATTTGAAATGCCCGTCACATCGCCATGTGGAGAGCGGCGTTGCTTGCCACAATAACCGCTCGTGGTCTCCTCGGTATGGAAGAAATTCTCACGTCACGCCGAGGCTTTTAAGTTGGACCTTGGGGCAATGTCATCAAAATTGGGTCCAAGTTTGCGCCGCTATAAAGGCTACCAACGTGAGACCGGTGGTCACATGTCCGACAGCGTCCCACATTCCTTAGCGCCCCGTGTGGTCGGAGCTTTACTGTAAACGGCGGGTGGAACTCTATCAACTAAATGGCGTTCGCCCCCATGCTCAAAACGTCCCATCTATAACGCGAGTAACCGAACAAATTGCATACGCCGGTCGCTGTGCGGCCTATTATTGGCCGATGGGCTACAACGCACGCAACGATGAAATCCGCGACAACATCACGCGGGTGCGGCGCGAATGGGAAGCGCAACGCGGTGCGTTAGCAACCGTGCGGCGGTTCAACGCAACGCTTTCTGCTAAAGGCTATGTTTGGTTCTGGCCCAAGATTGCCGCCGCGCTGACTTCAAAACATCACTGGTTGATTATCGCCTGCGATAGTTGCGGCACCGTGGTTGACTTAGACTTGCGCGTGAAGCCGCGTGACCCGGAGGCCTCTATTCGTGTCGCGCTCCGTGACATGCAGTGCCCTCGGTGTAACGGCCATGGCGGGCCGCGCATCATTGCGTTGGCGCGGCATTGCGGCTGAACCGGGCGAAAATCTGGGTGGAAAATGCGAGCATTGCTTACAAAAACGTGGAAGCAAATGACGAATGACCTCACTGGTGGAGACAAACAATTTCCCGATGCTTGGGCCTCTATGTTTCTACTCGTGATGCTTTTTTCTGCCGTTTTCTTTCGCTTTCACGACTATGGCCATCGAAACATAATAGTTTCCTGCGTTGCAGGTTTTGTTACCGGCGGGATTTGGATTGCGCTTACTGT